>NZ_JBOIRQ010000017.1:0-56328 GCF_051413795.1 Staphylococcus caeli
CAGCATTAATAGGATGCGATGAGCCGAGACCGAGAGGTCTCTTTTTTTATGTGAATTGCTAATTTTGAGTCGAAGAATTAAAAATAAACTGTTATGAGAAAGCGTTTGAAGCTGCCGAACTGAGCGATGGACGAAGCGAGCTTACAAGTGGTAAGTGAGCAAGGAAAGCGTGAAAGAGAGAAGAGATGCGAGCGCTTGTCTCATGACAGAAAAAGCTCCTTAGCGCCGAAGGTAGCAGACTTACGTTCCGCAAGAGTAGGACGTTGCCAGGCAGCATTAATAGGATGCGATGAGCCGAGACCGAGAGGTCTCTTTTTTTATGTGAATT
Organism: Staphylococcus caeli; assembly: GCF_051413795.1. Taxonomy (GTDB): domain Bacteria; phylum Bacillota; class Bacilli; order Staphylococcales; family Staphylococcaceae; genus Staphylococcus; species Staphylococcus caeli_A. The sequence goes on from NZ_JBOIRQ010000017.1 coordinate 329, forward strand.
GCTAATTTTGAGTCGAAGAATTAAAAATAAACTGATATGAGAAAGCGTTTGAAGCTGCCGAACTGAGCGATGGACGAAGCGAGCTTACAAGTGGTAAGTGAGCAAGGAAAGCACGAAAGAGAGAAAAGATACGAGTAAATAAAAAGGAACGCAGAGCATTTGCTCATACATAAGGACTACTATATATAATGAAATTGTGAGGTAGTGCGTAATGTGTGGAATTTACTAGCGGATTAAAAAAATATGAAGTGAGTACACAATTCGAATGTTGCAAGCGGCTAACCGCTTGCATAAGTGTTACTAAATTCAATAAATTGAAAAGTAACACTTTATCGAATGATGAAAGTTAATCAGCGGATTCAAAATATTACTTATCTATTTAATATAGCTTTCTTGGCATAGTGGTGTTCACGCATCATTTATTGACATAGGCTTTTTATTAATGCATCTGCATGTGCTTCTATCTGAGAATAGGGTATACCACCAAATCCGAGTATGAATTTTACAGTCGATTCAGTAGGATCATAGAGAGAGAATGGTGTGATTTTTAAACTGTTATTTTTGGCATTCAGTAAACATTGTTCTAATGATAAACCATTCGTCACAGTTAAAGTAAAGTGCATACCTGCTAATGCACCATCAATATATAATTGATCTTCGTATTTTTTAAGTTTTTCGGTAATTAAGGAAAGCTTATTTTTATACACTTTTCTCATTTTATTCAAATGACGATCAAAACTACCGGATTGCATGAAATTAGCGATAATTTTTTGCATATGTGTTGGTACAGTATTTCCTTCTTTATTTTCTATGGATTTATAATGATTTAATAATTTTTTAGGTAAGACAAGATATGCAATTCTGCAACTAGGAAATAGAGATTTTGAAAATGTGCTCATGTATATTACTTTATCTTCTGTATCTAAACTTTGAAGTGCGGGTATAGGTTTTTCAAAATAACGAAATTCAGAATCATAATCATCTTCAATAATATATCTTTCTTCACTTTGACGTGCCCAATTGATAAGTTGGATACGTTTTTTTAAATTCATAACATAACCTGTAGGAAATTGATGTGATGGAGTGACGTAGGTAATGTTATTTTGAGATTTATTTACATATGACATATCTATACCAGATTGGGCAACAGGTACTTGCATATATGATATTTGCTTTTTATCAAGTACTTGCTTAATAGGTGGATAGCTTGGATTTTCAATATTGAATTGCTCTTTGTTAAGTATGTCGGTAAGTAAATTGATTAATTGTTCAGTTGAGGAACCTATAATAATTTGTTCTGGATGACAAGACACGCCTCTGCTATTAAATAAGTAATGTGCGATTTCTTGTCTTAATGACCAATCTCCATCTGGATTAGCATGTTGTAGCAAGTTAATTTGGTTGTCATCAAATACATCACGAGCGTATTTTCTAAATTGTTGCATTGGAAAGTATTCAGTATCAATTTCAGATACGTTAAACGCATATTTGAAATGTGTTTTACCATCATCCGAATGTTCATTAGTTACCTTTTGTATTGTGTGAGTATTATTTTTAGTAATTATAGGTAGCGTTTCGATGTCTGAAACAAAATAACCTGAACGTGGTTTTGAATAGATATACCCCTCATCAAGTAGAAATTGATAGGCATGTTCAATTGTGGTATTGCTTAAAGATAGATGTTGTCCTAGTGCACGTTTTGAAGGGAACTTATCACCAGAGCTATATTGACCTTCAATAATTTGACGCTTTAAATTTTCATATAGATTTATATATAAATGTGATTTTGACATTTAAACTGACCTCTTAAATTATTTTTAAATTGTACCTTTTTAAATACCAGTTTATCTTTTAAAATGAATTTAATCAACTAAGTAAAGGGGAAATACATATATGTCTAAAGTTACTGGATCAGAAAGAGTAAAAAGAGGAATGGCAGAAATGCAAAAAGGTGGCGTCATCATGGACGTTGTCAATGCAGAACAAGCTAAAATTGCAGAAGAAGCAGGTGCTGTAGCAGTTATGGCATTGGAACGTGTGCCTTCTGATATTAGAGCTGCAGGTGGAGTTGCACGTATGGCTAATCCAAAAATTATTGAAGAAGTTATGAATGCTGTATCAATTCCTGTTATGGCTAAAGGTCGTATCGGACATATCACTGAAGCTCGTGTACTTGAATCAATGGGTGTGGACTATATTGATGAATCAGAAGTATTGACACCTGCTGATGAAGAATACCACTTGCGTAAAGATACATTCACAGTACCATTTGTATGTGGCTGTCGTAATTTAGGCGAAGCAGCGCGTCGTATTGGTGAAGGTGCAGCGATGTTACGTACGAAAGGTGAGCCAGGTACAGGTAACATTGTGGAAGCTGTGAGACATATGCGTCAAGTAAACTCAGAAGTAAGTCGTTTAACGGTTATGAACGATGATGAAATTATGACAGAAGCTAAAAATATTGGGGCGCCTTTTGAAGTGCTAAAAAATATTAAAGAAAATGGTAAGTTACCTGTTGTAAACTTTGCGGCTGGTGGTGTTGCAACACCTCAAGATGCTGCTTTAATGATGGAATTAGGTGCAGATGGTGTCTTTGTTGGATCAGGTATTTTTAAATCTGAAGATCCTGAAAAATTCGCTAAAGCAATTGTCCAAGCAACAACGCACTATCAAGATTATGAATTGATTGGTCGTTTAGCTAAGGAATTGGGTACAGCAATGAAAGGCTTAGATATCAATGAGTTATCATTAGAAGAACGTATGCAAGAGCGTGGTTGGTAAAATGAAGATTGGTGTATTAGCATTGCAAGGCGCAGTGAGAGAGCACATACATCATATTGAATTGAGTGGTCATGAAGGTGTAGCAATTAAACGCGTTGAGCAATTAGCAACGATTGATGGTCTAATTTTACCAGGTGGTGAGTCTACGACATTACGTAGATTAATGGATTTGTATGGTTTTAAAGATGCTTTACAACAATCAGAACTGCCAATGTTTGGAACATGTGCTGGCTTGATTGTCTTGGCTAAACAAATAGTGGGTGAAGAAGGATACTTAAATAAACTAGATATCACAGTACAAAGAAATTCATTTGGCAGACAAGTCGATAGTTTCGAAAGTGAATTAGATGTGCAAGGGATTGCTCCAGATATTGAAGGTGTATTTATTAGAGCGCCACATATTGAAGCAACTCATGGAGAAGCGTCAGTACTTAGTAGGGTTGGTGAAAAGATTGTAGCTGTTCAAGAGGATCGCTATTTAGGCGTTTCATTCCATCCTGAACTTACAGATGATTATAGAGTGACACAATATTTCATTGAAAAAATCGTCAAACCCACATGTTCAAAAAATAATTAAATGAGTCATGAAAAAAGCAGTAGGGCATATACCCTACTGCTTTTTGAATTTATGTTTAGATGAAAAATCCTGCGATTGCTGCTGAAATGAATGATACTAATGTTGCACCGAATAATAGTTTTAATCCGAATCGTGCGACAACATCTCCTTTTTCACTATTTAGTGATTTGATTGCACCAGCAATAATACCAATTGAGCTAAAGTTTGCAAATGACACAACGAAGACTGAGATAACTCCTTTAGCGTGGTCACTTATATCTTTCGCTTGGTTCAAGCTTTGCATTGCAACGAACTCATTTGATAATAATTTTGTTGCCATAATCGAACCAGCTTGTACAGCATCGTGCCATGGCACACCAATTAAGAAAGCAAATGGTGCAAATACGAAACCAATTAGCGTTTGGAAATCCCAAGTAATACTGCCACCAGAAACCCAAGTGAAGATGGCACTTACGACACCATTAAGTAATGCAATGATTGCAATGTAACCAATTAACATAGCACCAACGATAACGGCAACTTTAAATCCATCTAAGATGTACTCACCCAACATTTCGAAGAATGATTGTTTCTCAATTTTACTTTCTGCCACAATACGTTTATCTTCTTCAGGATCAACTCTATAAGGGTTGATAATAGATGCGATGATGAAACCGCCGAAGAGGTTTAACACGACTGCTGTTACGACATAACGCGGTTCAATCAGTGTAAAGTATGCACCGATGATAGACGCTGATACTGTAGACATTGCAGATGCAGTTAATGTATATAGGCGTTGTTTTGAAATGTGAGCTAATTCATGTTTTAAAGAAATGAATACTTCGGATTGTCCTAAAATAGCTGCAGCTACAGCATTATAAGACTCTAAACGCCCCATACCGTTGATTTTTGAAATCGCGATACCTAATAAATTAATAATTAACGGTAAAATACGTGTATATTGTAAAATACCGATTAATGCTGAAATAAATACGATTGGTAATAATACGTTAAAGAAGAACGGTGGATTTTTTGGATCAACAAATTCAAATCCGCCAAAAACAAAATTCACACCTTGAGCAGCTTGTTGTAATAAATAGTTAAAGCCAAATGAGATGCCGCCAATGACTGTGATACCAAATTTTGTTTTAAGTAATATAAATGCAAATACCAGTTGTATAACAAGTAATAAGCCTATGTATTGCCAACGGATATTTTTTCTATCTGAGCTAAATAGAAACGCTAATGCAAGAAAGATTGCTATCCCAATTAAACCAATAATAATATGCATAAGTTATTCATCCCTTTTAATTTTTCTTAATATCTATAATACAATAAAATTGATAGCACTTACATATTTATTTTAAAATTTCTAAAACATATTGGTTGAAAAAGGTCAAAGTTGGTCATATAATATAGTCAAAGAAGGTCAAAAGAGGTGATAATCATGCATAATATGTCAGACATCATAGAACAATACATTAAAAAATTATTTGAAGACACCAATGAAGACGTTGTAGAAATTCAACGTGCGAACATTGCACAGCGTTTTGACTGTGTGCCTTCTCAGCTCAATTATGTAATTAAGACACGTTTTACAAATGAGCATGGTTACGAGATTGAAAGTAAAAGAGGTGGCGGTGGTTATATCCGTATCACCAAGATAGAAAACAGAGACGAAACAGGTTACATTAATCATCTGCTTCAGTTAATCGGGCCATCCATTTCTCAACAACAAGCGTATTATATTGTTGATGGGCTATTAGATAAAGCGTACATTACTGAACGAGAAGCAAAAATGATATATGCAGTTATTGATAGAGAGACTTTGAAGATGGATGTATTATCGAGAGATATCATCCGTGCAAATATAATTAAACGCTTATTACATGTTATAAATTATTATTAAAGCGAGGTGGTTCGCCGTGCTATGCGAAAATTGTCATTTAAATGAAGCGGAAGTGAAATTGGCAGTTAAAGGTCAAGATGGCATCAATGAAAAATGGGTTTGCGCTACATGTGCACAAGGTGGTAACCCTTGGACGCAAAATCAACAAATTGCACCACAAGATGATATTGAAGGTGCTTTTGTTGTTAAACAGATTTTGCAACATCTAGCTGCAAAACATGGCATTGATTTTGATGAAATTACATTTAAAGAAGAAAAGCGTTGTCCTACTTGCCAAATGACATTAAAGGATATCGCACATGTTGGTAAATTTGGTTGTGCGGATTGCTATGCGACATTTAAAGAAGACATTGTCGATATAGTACGACGTGTACAAGGCGGTCAAATAGAACACGTTGGTAAAACACCTAAATCATCACATAGAAAACTAGCCTTAAAAAAACAAATTGAAGAACAAACTGCATATTTGAATCACTTAATAGAAACCCAAAACTTTGAAGAAGCAGCCGTTGTACGTGACGAAATCAAGGCGTTGAGAGATCAAAGTGAGGTGAAACGTGATGAGTAATGACATCAGTGCGTATATGAGTGAATGGATGCGAGATAAAGAGGAAAGTCCAATCGTAATGTCCTCAAGAATAAGATTGGCAAGAAATCTTGAAAATTATGTACATCCGCTCATGTTTCCATCTGAACAAGATGGTTATAGAGTTATTAATGAAGTACAAGATGCGCTTCCCGATTTGACTGTTCAGCGCTTAGACGCGATGGATCAGCAGAATAAATATAAACTTGTGGCGAAACATCTTATTAGTCCGGAATTAATTAAACAACCAGCTTCAGCTGTATTGCTTAATGATGATGAGTCATTAAGTATTATGGTGAATGAAGAAGATCATATTCGAATTCAAGCAATGGGTAATGATTTGTCATTATCTTCACTTTATGAGAAAGCGTCAGAAATTGATGATCGACTGGATGCTGAATTAGACGTGAGCTTTGATGAAACATTAGGCTATTTAACAACCTGTCCGACAAATATAGGTACTGGTATGCGGGCAAGTGTCATGTTGCATTTACCAGGTTTAGCTATCATGAAACGGATGAATCGTATCGCTCAAACGATAAATCGTTTTGGATTTACGATTAGAGGAATTTATGGAGAAGGTTCACAAGTTTATGGTCATATATATCAGATTTCCAATCAATTGACACTTGGGAAAAATGAAGAAGACATTATTGAAAGTTTATCCGAAGTTGTTCAACAAATTATTAATGAAGAAATGCAAATCCGACAACGATTGAACCGCCATAATCACACTGAAACGTTAGATAGAGTGTATCGTTCGTTAGGAATATTAAAATATAGTAGACTGATATCTATGGAAGAGGCCTCACTAAGGTTGAGTGAAGTGAAGTTAGGAATAGATTTAGAATACATTGAATTAGATAATTTTAAATTCAATGAATTGATGGTTGCGATACAATCACCATTTTTATTGGATGAAGAAGATGAACGAACAGTTAATGAGAAACGAGCCGATATATTAAGAGAACATATAAACTAGGAGGTTACGCAATGTTATTTGGAAGATTAACAGAGAGAGCACAACGTGTGTTAGCACATGCTCAAGAAGAGGCAATTCGCTTAAACCATTCAAATATAGGAACAGAGCATTTACTTTTAGGCTTAATGAAAGAACCAGAAGGAATTGCTGCGAAAGTATTAGAATCCTTTGATATTACTGAAGAAAAAGTGGTTGAAGAAGTTGAAAAACTCATCGGCCATGGACAGGAGCAAATGGGTGCATTACATTATACACCACGTGCGAAAAAAGTCATTGAGCTATCAATGGATGAAGCAAGAAAATTACACCATAACTTTGTTGGTACAGAACACATTTTACTTGGACTAATCAGAGAAAATGAAGGTGTGGCAGCACGTGTATTTGCTAATCTAGATTTAAATATTACAAAAGCACGCGCGCAAGTAGTGAAAGCATTGGGTAGCCCCGAAATGAGTAACAAAAACGCACAAGCAAGTAAATCTAATAACACGCCAACACTAGATAGTCTTGCAAGAGATTTAACGGTTATTGCGAAAGACGGTACGTTGGATCCCGTAATTGGTAGAGATAAAGAAATTACGAGAGTTATTGAGGTATTAAGTCGCCGTACGAAAAATAATCCAGTATTGATTGGTGAACCAGGTGTAGGTAAAACTGCAATCGCAGAAGGCTTAGCACAAGCGATTGTTAATAATGAAGTACCTGAAACACTAAAAGGCAAACGTGTAATGTCACTAGATATGGGAACTGTTGTTGCTGGTACCAAATATCGTGGTGAATTTGAAGAACGTTTGAAAAAAGTAATGGAAGAAATCCATCAAGCGGGTAACGTTATTCTATTTATCGACGAATTGCACACATTAGTTGGTGCTGGTGGTGCAGAAGGTGCTATCGATGCATCAAATATTCTTAAACCAGCATTGGCACGTGGTGAATTACAATGTATTGGTGCAACGACATTAGATGAATACCGTAAAAATATCGAAAAAGACGCTGCACTTGAACGTCGTTTCCAACCAGTTCAAGTTGATGAGCCTACTGTAGAAGATACAATTGAAATCTTAAAAGGCTTACGTGATCGTTATGAAGCGCATCACCGTATCAATATTTCAGATGAAGCACTAGAAGCAGCAGCAAAATTAAGTCATCGCTATGTTTCAGATCGCTTCTTACCTGATAAAGCAATCGATTTAATTGATGAAGCAAGTTCAAAAGTAAGACTAAAAAGTCATACAACACCACCAAACTTAAAAGAACTAGAACAACAAATTGAACAAGTTAAAAATGAAAAAGATGCCGCGGTTCATGCGCAAGAATTTGAAAATGCAGCGAACTTACGTGATAAACAAACGAAGTTAGAAAAACAATATGAAGAAGCAAATAATAATTGGAAAAATGCTCAAAATGGCGATAACACATCATTATCTGAAGAAGATATTGGCGAAGTTATTGCTGGTTGGACAGGTATTCCACTAACTAAAATTAATGAAACGGAATCAGATCGCCTGTTAAACTTGGAAGATACGTTACACAATAGAGTAATTGGACAAAAAGATGCGGTTACTTCTATCAGTAAAGCAGTGAGACGTGCTAGAGCTGGATTGAAAGATCCTAAACGTCCAATTGGTAGTTTCATTTTCCTAGGTCCTACAGGTGTAGGTAAGACTGAGTTAGCACGTGCATTAGCAGAGTCTATGTTTGGTGAAGATGATGCCATGATTCGTGTTGATATGAGTGAATTTATGGAGAAACATGCTGTCAGCCGTTTAGTTGGTGCACCTCCAGGTTACGTAGGCCATGATGATGGTGGACAACTTACTGAAAAAGTTAGACGCAAACCATATTCAGTCATCCTTTTTGATGAAATTGAAAAAGCACATCCAGATGTATTTAACATTCTGTTACAAGTGTTAGACGATGGTCATTTAACGGATACCAAAGGTCGTCGTGTCGATTTCCGCAATACAGTTATTATTATGACATCTAACGTTGGTGCGCAAGAATTACAAGATCAGCGTTTTGCTGGATTCGGCGGTGCGTCAGAAGGTCAAGATTATGAATCAATTCGTAAAACTATGATGAAAGAATTGAAAAATGCTTTCCGTCCAGAGTTCTTAAACCGTGTTGACGATATCATTGTATTCCACAAACTTTCTAAAGATGAATTGAAACAAATTGTGACTATGATGGTTAACAAACTTACAAACCGTCTTTCAGAACAAGATATCAATATTACAGTTACAGAAGCGGCGAAAGAAAAAATTGCTGAAGAAGGTTATGATCCAGAGTATGGTGCAAGACCATTGATTCGTGCCATTCAAAAAACAGTTGAAGATAACCTAAGTGAATTAATTTTAGATGGTAACCAAATTGAAGGTAAAGAAGTTAAAATTGATCACGATGGCAAAGAATTCAAATATGATATTACTGAAAGAAAAGATACAAAAGAAGAAAAAGAAACAACAGAATCATAAAAAGGTATAACGAAATTTAAAAGAGCCTCCCAAATATGTGTATTCATATTTGGGAGGCTCTTTAGTTTTTGGATGTAAGTATATGAGGCGCGTGTACTATAATTATAAATTTTTCAATAGAAATTGTATTATTATTGGTACTAAAATGCACTGCATGGTATTTTATAACAATAACTTGAAAAATAGTATGATTATTTAAAATTTCTACTAAGCTTTATGATTATAAACTGGGTGAATTAATTTATTAAGAATAAAATTTGTTTTTAAAGAGATAGAGGTTTAAAATAGATTTGTTCAAGGAAAGATGGAGGTGCTGTTTTGGCTAAAAAGAAAGTGATTTTTGAATGTATGGCATGTGGTTACCAGTCACCTAAGTGGATGGGGAAATGTCCAAATTGTGGTGGTTGGAATCAAATGGAAGAAATTGTTGAACAAAAGGCAGCAAGTCCAAAGCATGGCGTGCGCAGTCGAGACAACGTTTCTAAAGTACAAAAATTAAATGAGATAAAACATGAAACGACACCAAGAGTGAAGACGAATTCAGAAGAGTTTAACCGCGTGCTGGGTGGAGGAATTGTAAATGGTTCACTCGTCTTGATTGGTGGGGATCCAGGGATTGGTAAATCTACATTACTCTTGCAAATATGTGCAGCGTTATCACAATCTAAGAATGTGTTATATATTACGGGTGAAGAATCGTTAAATCAAACGAAACTGAGAGCTGAAAGATTGGATGAAGATTCAAGCGAATTAAATGTTTTTGCGGAAACGGATTTAGAAATCATTCACGAAACAGTTAAACAAATTAAGCCTGACTTGTTAGTCGTCGATTCGATTCAAACCGTGTTCCATCCGGAAATTAGTTCGGCACCTGGTTCGGTCTCTCAAGTTAGAGAAAGTACTCAGAGTTTGATGAATATTGCGAAACAAATGAACATAGCGACGTTTATCGTTGGTCATGTTACCAAAGAAGGTCAAATAGCTGGTCCACGTTTGTTGGAACACATGGTAGATACAGTTCTTTATTTCGAAGGTGATGAGCATCATGCATATCGTATTTTAAGAGCAGTGAAAAACCGTTTTGGTTCAACGAATGAAATGGGTATTTTTGAGATGAAACAAACAGGTTTGAAAGGCGTTCGTAACCCGTCAGAAATGTTCCTAGAAGAGCGTTCGACAAATGTGCCAGGTTCGACGATTGTTTCTACTATGGAAGGAACAAGACCACTTCTGATTGAAATTCAAGCATTGGTGACACCAACAACATTCAACAACCCTAGACGTATGGCAACAGGTATTGATCACAATCGCTTGAGTCTGTTGATGGCAGTATTGGAGAAAAAAGAAAATTATTTATTGCAACAACAAGATGCTTATATCAAAGTAGCTGGTGGTGTAAGGCTTACTGAACCAGCAGTAGATTTAGGAATTGTCGTGGCTACTGCTTCAAGCTTCAAAGACTTAACTGTTGATGGCTTAGATTGTTTTATTGGTGAAGTTGGTTTAACTGGTGAGGTTCGACGTGTGTCACGTATCGAGCAGCGCGTTCAAGAAGCTGAAAAATTAGGATTCAAACGTGCGATTATTCCAGAATCGAATATTGGTGGTTGGCAATTTCCTGAAGGTATTAAAGTCATAGGTGTAAAGAATGTACATGAAGCATTAAAATATGCACTGACAAAGCACTAAATATAAATTAGAAGATAAGTTAAAATAATTTAGAAAGAAAGGAGTGTTAAATTGTGAATATGATAAGGTTAATTGTAATCTTGTGCTACATAATTTTAGGTGCAAGTTTGGGCGTGTATCTCCTACCAGAAATTATAAATGATGCTGGTCTGAGCGACTTACCATTATTAACAAATACATATTTTAATGGCTTGCTTGGGATTATTATATTTTTCTTGATTTTTGGTTGGTTTATTAAAAAAGCTACTTATGCATTAAAAGAATTAGAACAAACCATTATGCGTCAAAGTGCAGTCGAAATTCTTTTTGCAACAATCGGCCTCATGATAGGCTTACTTATTTCAGTTATGATATCTTTTATATTTCAAATCATTGGAAACAGTGTGATTAACCATTTTGTCCCAATTATTATCACTATTATTTTAGGTTATTTTGGTTTTCAATTTGGTTTACGTAAGCGTGATGAGATGCTCCTATTTTTACCAGAAAATATGGCGCGTTCTATGTCTATCAATGCACGTAATGCCGTACCCAAAATTATCGATACAAGTGCTATTATTGATGGTCGTATTTTAGATATTATCGAATGTGGGTTTATTGATGGAGAAATATTAATCCCACAAGGTGTTATCAACGAACTACAAATTATTGCAGATGCAAACGATAGCGTGAAACGTGAAAAAGGACAACGTGGTTTAGATATATTGAATTCCTTATATGATACAAATCATCCAACACGAATTATTCACCCGACCAAGACACATAGTGATATTGATGCAATGTTGATTAAGTTGGCGCAACACTATCGTGCGCATATCATTACTACAGATTTTAATCTTAATAAAGTGTGCCATGTTCAAGGAATACAGGCATTGAACGTGAATGATTTATCAGAAGCGATTAAACCGTCAGTACATCAAGGTGATCGTTTCAACTTATTGCTCACGAAAATGGGTAAAGAGTCTGGTCAAGCCGTTGGTTATTTAGATGATGGCACAATGGTGGTTGTAGATAATGCTAAAAAACATATCGGTGAACATATAGATTTGGAAGTCATTAGTTTATTACAAACATCATCAGGTAGAATTATTTTCGCGAAAAAAATAAATTAATTATATAAGGTTTTGTGTGAAGTGTCACAGTTTCACATGAAACCTTTTTAATGTGGTAGCGGTTTGGATAATAGCTATTTATCATAGAGCGAACATGAACATAAGCGCGGTGTTATCATATTTAGCGTTAAAATGCTACAATAGGTAGCGAAATTGTATTTCTAAGTAATGCTTGCCGCGCTAGTTAGAGTATAGATGCGATGGTAGTATAGCGTTGAAAAAGTTTATTTAGAGATACTTTAAAAATTAATAAGCTATGGTATTATTAATAGGCGATGCATCATAAACGAATCATTGGTTGAGCGTTAGATTGTAGGTTTGAATGTAATATTGATAACAGACGTTTGACTAGTATGTGATGTTTATTAGGAACATGAAATTAGAGAATAAGATGCGACATAATAATTAATATTATAAAAACAGGAGTGAACATAATGAGTGATCGTGTAAGAGTAAGATACGCGCCAAGTCCAACAGGATATTTGCATATCGGTAATGCAAGAACTGCATTATTCAACTATTTATTTGCTAAACATTATGATGGAGATTTTGTTATTCGTATAGAAGATACGGATAGTAAACGTAATTTAACAGATGGAGAATCATCACAATTTGATAACTTAAAATGGTTAGGCATCGATTGGGACGAATCTGTTGATAAAGATAAAGGCTACGGTCCTTATCGCCAATCAGAGCGTGCAGAGATTTATAACCCACTTATTCAACAATTATTGGATGAAGACAAAGCATATAAATGTTATATGACAGAAGATGAATTAGAGGCAGAACGTCAGCAACAAATTGAACGTGGGGAAATGCCACGCTATGGTGGTAAACACGCACACTTGACTGAGGAAGAACGTCAACAATTTGAAGCGGAAGGGCGTCAGCCATCAATCCGTTTCCGTGTACCAAAAGATACAACGTATTCATTTGACGACATGGTTAAAGGCGAAATTTCATTTGACTCGAATAATATGGGTGATTGGGTCATCGTTAAAAAAGATGGCGTACCTACGTATAACTTTGCGGTAGCTATTGATGATCATTACATGGAAATCTCTGATGTAATTCGTGGTGACGACCATATCTCCAATACACCAAAACAGTTAATGATTTATGAAACATTTGGTTGGGAAGCGCCAAGATTTGCTCATATGTCATTAATCGTAAATGAAGAACGTAAGAAATTAAGTAAACGTGATGGACAAATCTTACAATTCATCGAACAATATCGTGATTTAGGTTATTTACCAGAAGCGTTATTTAACTTCATTACATTATTAGGTTGGTCACCAGAAGGCGAAGATGAAATCTATTCGAAAGAAGATTTTATTAAAATCTTTGATGAGAAACGTTTATCTAAGTCGCCTGCATTTTTCGACAAACAGAAACTTGCTTGGGTTAATAACCAATATATGAAACAAAAAGATACGGAAACAGTATTTGAATTGGCATTACCACACTTAATCAAAGCTGAATTATTACCAGAAAATCCTAGTGAGTCAGATTTAGATTGGGGACGTAAACTCGTTGCGCTTTACCAAAAAGAAATGAGTTATGCTGGAGAAATCGTTCCGTTATCTGAATTATTTTTCCGTGATGAACAAATCTTAGGTGATGACGAACAAGAAATAATCAATGGTAAACAAGTACCAGAATTGATGAGTCATCTATACAACAAATTAGAAGCGCTTGAACCGTTTGAAGCTGCAGAAATCAAAAAAACAATTAAAGAAGTACAAAAAGAAACGGGAATCAAAGGTAAGCAGTTGTTCATGCCGATTCGTGTGGCTGTAACTGGACAAATGCATGGCCCAGAATTACCAAATACTATCGAAGTGTTAGGTAAAGATAAAGTATTATCTCGTTTGAAAAAATATGTATAATAGCTAAACATTTGTAAAGATTAGGTTAAATAGATAACACTTGAAAAATCATGTTAAACAACCTATGATTATAGTTGAAATTACCAAAGGATTAGTAAGTGGTGAACAGTGTCAAGAGAGTGTGCGGTTGCTGTGAGCACATCACTGAAATTACGGAATGCACCTTTGAGTTTGAATTAAATAACTTTAAAGAGTACATGTAAGTTGTGTTGCTTTTCAGTAATCACTAGTTTGATTGATGAAAGTACTGGCTTATATGAAAAATAAGAGTGGAACCGTGCATAAGCGCCTCTAACAAATTGAGTTAGAGGTGCTTTTTTATAAGGAGGTAGCAACCTTGTTTAAAATTTTGAAAAGAATAAAAGATGATGTGAATATGGTGTTTGAACAAGACCCTGCAGCACGAACAACATTAGAAGTTGTGACGTCATATGCTGGTATACATGCAGTATGGAGTCATTTGATAGCACATGAATTATATAAAAAGAAAAAATTCGTACTTGCACGATTAATATCACAAGTCACACGTTTTTTTACAGGTATAGAAATTCATCCAGGAGCGCAAATTGGTAGACGTCTATTTATTGACCATGGTATGGGTGTAGTCATTGGCGAAACGTGCCGAATAGGTGACAACGTAACGATTTATCAAGGTGTGACTTTAGGTGGTACAGGTAAAGAAAAAGGGAAACGACACCCTGATATAGGCGATAATGTACTAATTGCTGCAGGTGCTAAAGTATTAGGTAATATCACAATTCATTCAAATGTAAATATTGGTGCGAATTCCGTGGTGTTAAATACGGTGCCAAGTTATTCAACTGTTGTAGGTATCCCGGGTCATATTGTTAAGCAAGATGGTAAGCGTATCGGAAAAACATTCGACCATCGCAATTTACCAGATCCAATTTATGAGCAGTTAAAAGAGTTAGAAAAACAACTTGAGAAAACAAGAAATGGAGAGATACAAGATGATTACATTATATAATACATTAACACGCCAGAAAGAGACGTTCGAACCTATCGAACCAGGTAAGGTTAAAATGTATGTTTGCGGACCAACCGTATATAACTATATTCATATTGGAAATGCTAGACCCGCTATCAATTATGATGTAGTTAGAAGATATTTCGAGTATCAAGGATATGAAGTCGTTTATGTATCTAATTTCACTGATGTAGATGACAAATTAATAAAACGTTCTAAAGAGTTAGACGAATCTGTAGAAACGATTGCAGATCGCTACATTAAAGCTTTTCATGAAGATGTAGGTGCTCTAAATGTTAAAAAAGCCACGTCTAATCCGCGTGTAATGAATCATATGGACGATATTATTCAATTTATTAAAGAACTTGTTGATGAAGGCTATGCATATGAGAGTGGTGGAGACGTTTATTTCAGAACACGTAAATTTGATGGGTATGGCAAGCTGAGTCACCAATCATTAAATGATTTAAAAGTCGGTGCACGTATTGAGCAAGGTGAACAAAAGGAAGATGCGCTTGATTTCACACTATGGAAGCAAGCAAAACCTGGTGAGATTAGTTGGGAAAGTCCATTTGGAGAAGGTAGACCGGGTTGGCACATAGAATGTTCTGTCATGGCATACCATGAACTTGGCGCAACGATAGATATTCATGCAGGTGGTTCTGATTTACAATTCCCTCATCATGAAAATGAAATTGCACAATCTGAAGCACATAACCATGCACCATTCGCAAATTATTGGATGCATAATGGCTTCATTAATATAGATAATGAAAAAATGAGTAAATCACTTGGAAACTTTGTATTAGTGCATGACATTATTAAACAAATTGATCCTGATGTCTTACGCTTTTTCATGATTAGTGTGCATTATAGAAGTCCAATTAATTACAATATGGAACTTGTTGAAGCAGCGAAAAGTGGCTTGGAACGTGTACGAAATAGTTATCAAGCTATTGTAGAAAGAGAAGCGATTGCTACAAATATTGAAGACCAAGAAGCTTATATTTTAGAAATTGATAAAGTGCTTCAACAGTTTGAAACAGTAATGAATGATGATTTTAATACGGCAAATGCGATTACAGCGTGGTATGATTTAGCGAAATTAGCTAATAAATATGTATTAGAACAAACAACTTCTACGCAAGTTATTCAACGTTTCAAAGAAGTGTATCAAATTTTCAGTGATGTATTAGGTGTACCGCTTAAAGCTGAAAATAGCGATGAATTATTGGATGAAGAGGTTGAATCATTAATTGAAGAACGTAACCAAGCTAGAAAAGATAAAGATTTTGCACGTGCTGATGAAATTCGTGACCAGTTAAAAGCACAAAATATTATTTTAGAAGATACGCCTCAAGGTGTTAGATTTAAACGTGGTTAATATGGATAACAAACTATTAAATCCACTGACACTTGCATATATGGGCGACGCGGTCCTGGACCAGCATGTGAGAGCATATATTGTATTGAAGTTGAAAGCAAAGCCGAATGGATTGCATCAAGAAGCAAAGCGTTATGTATCTGCGAAAAGTCAGGCACAAACGTTAGAAGCTTTACTTGAAAATGAATGGTTTACAGATGAAGAGTTGGATATCGTACGCCGTGGTCGTAATGCCAAGAGTTATACAAAGGCTAAAAATACAGATATTCAAACATATAGAAAAAGTTCTGGACTCGAAGCAGTGATAGGCTATTTATACTTGGAAAAAGAACAAGAACGTTTAACAGCACTATTGGAGTGCATCATCCAAAATGTTAATGAAAGGTAGTGATACTATGGAAGAAATCGTTATTGTTGGTCGACATGCAGTCAAAGAAGCAATCGTGTCAGATCATACAATTAATAAAATTTTAATACAAGATACAATCAAAAAAGGCCAAATAAATGAAATTTTAAAATTAGCAAATAGTAAAAAAATCATAGTACAATCAGTACCAAAATCAAAAATCGACAATTTATCTGACGCGCCACATCAAGGAATTGCGGCATATATCGCACCTTATGAGTATGCAGATTTCGATGCGTTTTTAGCAACGCAAAAAGAACAAGATAAACTATCAACCGTGTTAATCTTAGATGGGTTAGAAGATCCGCACAATTTAGGGTCAATATTAAGAACGGCTGACGCATCAGGTGTAGACGGAGTGATTATACCCAAACGTCGTTCTGTCGCATTAACACAAACTGTTGCTAAAGCATCAACAGGTGCGATTCAACACATCCCAGTGATGCGCGTAACTAATTTGGCTAATACGATCGAAGTCCTTAAAGACAATGGATATTGGGTAGTAGGCACAGAAGCGGAAAATTCTACGGATTACAGAGAAATGGATGCGGGCATGCCACTTGCGATAGTTATAGGTAGTGAAGGTCAAGGTATGAGTCGCTTGGTTAAAGAGAAATGTGACTTCTATATCAATATTCCGATGGTAGGTCATGTGAATAGTCTTAATGCATCTGTTGCTGCGAGTCTGATGATGTATGAAGTATTCCGCAAGAGAAATGCGATTGGGGATAAGGCATGAAGGATCGTTATTTAATCATTGATGGATATAACATGATTGGGCACTCACAAGAATTAAGTCGTATAGCAAAAGATAACCTAGAAGAAGCGCGCGACCAATTACTTACTGCAATTGCAAATTATAATGCAGTTATTGCAGATGAAGTTGTCTGTGTATTTGATGCTTATGATCAAGCTGGTGCACATTCAGAATATATGTATCATGGCGTAAAAACGATATTTACTAAGGAAAAAGAAACTGCAGATAGCTATATAGAACGATATGTTTATGACTTGTACGATAAGCACACGCGTCATATTACAGTTGTAACAAGTGATATGAGCGAACAGCATGCGATTTTTGGTGCAGGTGCGTATCGTGTATCTTCAAGAGAAATGTGGAGAGACCTGAGAGAGAATGAGTTATCTGTTTCTAAGAAGTTAGATGGTTTTAATGAACAAAAGCCTAGGACCCGTATCGAACTTTCAAATGAAATTTTAGAAGAATTTGAGAAACTTAGACGCGGTGATAATCACAAATAAATATAATGCAGTTTGATTTTTTAATAACATGACAGGTATGCTTGCTTTACTTTTACGAAGAAAGGAACTTGTCATGCAAGAGGAAACTTTTAACAACGAAGAACAAACAACTAGCGATTATAAACAAGGTCTAAGATATAATGACGTGCCTCAGATTTTACAGATGTTTTTACCTGTAATTCGTTTACGGCTGAAGCATTATTCAATACATCCAAATGACCAAGATGACTTATGCCAAGATGTACTTATTAAACTATACAGAGCATTTAAGCATTTTGATTTTGAAGCGGATATTCCTATTGAGCATTATGTGAATAGAGTTATTAAAAATGTGAAAAATGATTATTTACGTCAAAAGCTTTATGGCTACGAACGTCAGTCGATGTTAATTAATGAGTATATGGTTAGTTATAACTATAGTAAGAGTGAGCGACCGCTAGATACGTATATTATTGCTGTAGATATTGGTATTAGATTACAAAAAAGTATGGTCAACTTAACCCATTTAGAACAAACTGTAGTTGTTTACTTATTGAATGGCTATAAACCTAACGAAATAGCAACTGCATTAGATATGCAGGTCAAAGTGGTTTACAATGCGATACAACGTTGTAAAATGAAATTGAAACTTAATTTTAAAATGGAAGCTATATTAAGAAGTGATATTTAAGCTTTAAAATAACCCTCAGCTAGAGCATTGTTACATGATTGTTGATTGACAATTGACTCAGAAGTTATGTATAGTAGATTGGTATTATAATGAGTAAGGGGAAGTCTAATGAAGAAAGTACCATTAAGTTGTGAAGTGTGTGGTAATAGAAATTATAACGTTCCCAAACAAAGTAATCTTACATCTAGACTAGAGCTAAAAAAACATTGTCCGAGATGTAATGCACATACGTTGCATAAGGAATCGAAATAACAAAAATATATTAAAAGCAATTGAGTGTTTATACACGTTCATATTGAGCTAGTTGTATTGTATATGCTTGATTTGTTGCCTGAAATAAGCAAATAAGGAATAACGAACTATACGGAGGTCTTATAAATGGCTAAAAAAGAGAATTTCTTCCAAGGCGTTAAGTCGGAAATGGAAAAAACGAGTTGGCCGACAAAAGAAGAATTATTTAAGTATACGGTCATTGTGGTAGCTACAGTAGTATTTTTCTTAGTGTTCTTCTATGCCTTAGACTTAGGAATTGGTAGAATTATAGAGTTAATTAAATAGATAGGAGTGACGACATGTCTGAAGAAGTTGGCGCAAAGCGTTGGTATGCAGTGCATACTTACTCTGGTTACGAGAATAAAGTGAAGCAGAATTTAGAAAAACGTGTGGAATCTATGAATATGACGGAACAAATATTCAGAGTAGTGATACCAGAAGAAGAGGAAACGCAAGTTAAAGATGGAAAAGCTAAAACTTTAACTAAAAAGACGTTTCCAGGTTATGTATTAGTTGAATTAGTAATGACTGATGAATCATGGTACATAGTTAGAAATACACCAGGTGTAACAGGTTTTGTTGGTTCAGCAGGTGCGGGATCCAAACCTAACCCATTACTTCCGGAAGAAGCGCGCTTCATCCTTAAACAAATGGGTATGAAGGAAAAAACAATTGATGTTCAAATCGAACTAGGTGAGCAAGTGAGAATAAAATCAGGTCCATTTGCGAATCAAGTTGGAGAAGTTCAAGAAATTGAAACAGATAAATTCAAACTTACTGTTCTTGTAGACATGTTTGGTAGAGAAACGCCAGTTGAAGTAGAATTTGATCAAGTTGAAAAACTATAAATTTAAACGCAATGCATAGTATTTGTAATAGGCGGCACTTATCACTTTAATTGTGTGGGTGTCGTTTTACTTGGGCTTTCAAACCGAAAATGACGTTCAAGAATACCTGAGTTAAAGCTCGTACATTAAGAGAAGGGAAAATTTGATGTCTCTCTTGTACTATAAAAAAATTACAATTTACCATTGCTTTATATAAAACATTAATGTTATAATACTGTGGTCGCGCTCATAGAGCGTTCATTTCGTCACGAAATGTAGAAGAGTGGGAGGACAAAACTCAGTCCTGTGACCACATCACGATATCAAGGAGGTGCACATCGTGGCTAAAAAAGTAGAAAAAGTTGTTAAATTACAAATTCCTGCAGGTAAAGCAAATCCAGCACCACCAGTTGGTCCAGCATTAGGTCAAGCAGGTGTGAATATTATGGGATTCTGTAAGGAATTCAACGCACGTACACAAGAAGACGCAGGTTTAATTATTCCGGTAGAAATCAGTGTTTATGAAGACCGTTCATTTACATTTATTACAAAAACACCACCGGCTCCAGTACTACTTAAAAAAGCAGCAGGCGTTGAAAAAGGTTCAGGCGAACCTAATAAAAACAAAGTTGCTTCAGTAACTAAAGATCAAGTACGTGAAATTGCAAACCAAAAAATGCAAGATTTAAATGCTGCAGACGAAGAAGCAGCTATGCGTATTATCGAAGGTACTGCTCGTAGTATGGGTATCACAGTTCAATAATTTTAATGAATAACGAAAACATAGATTGACGATAGAAGCAGATGACAGAAATGACAAACATGATGACAGCGTTCAATATTGTCGTAGTATGAGGTGAGATGTCATTTATTAAAGGGTTATTTTAGCCCCTACGATAAAATACAACTTTGCCTCACTGTTATCTGCTCTTAGCTTGTGAAAGCAAGTAAATGTGGGAGGAAATTCCGCTAAAACCACTAAAGGAGGAACATGAAATGGCTAAAAAAAGCAAAAGATATCAAGAAGCAGCTAGTAAAATCGACCGCTTAAAACACTACAGTGTACAAGAAGCTTTTGAACTAGCTAAAGAGACAAACATCGCTAACTTTGACGCATCAGTTGAAGTAGCATTCCGTTTAGGTATTGATACTCGTAAAAATGATCAACAAATCCGTGGAGCAGTAGTGCTTCCAAACGGTACTGGTAAATCACAACGTGTATTAGTATTCGCAAAAGGAGAAAAAGCAACTGAAGCAGAAGCTGCAGGTGCTGACTTCGTAGGTGAAGGTGAATATGTTGAGAAAATCCAACAAGGTTGGTTTGACTTTGACGTAGTAGTAGCTACACCAGACATGATGGGCGAAGTTGGTAAACTTGGTCGCGTATTAGGACCAAAAGGTTTAATGCCAAACCCTAAAACTGGAACAGTAACAATGGACGTTAAAAAAGCAGTTGAAGAAATCAAAGCTGGTAAAGTTGAATACCGTGCTGAAAAATCAGGTATTGTACATGCATCAATTGGTAAAACATCATTTGATACTGACAAACTTGTTGAAAACTTCAAAACTTTACAAGACGTATTAACTAAAGCGAAGCCTGCTTCAGCTAAAGGTACGTACTTCAAGTCTGTTGCTATAACTACAACAATGGGCCCTGGAGTTAAAATCGATACTTCAAGCTTCAAATTATCATAAAATAAATATTAAAGGCTGAAAGTTTTGCTTTCAGTCTTTAAAAAAATATTGACAGAGTACATTAATTTAGTTATATTGGTTAATGTATTATTTTACCTAAGACAGTAGGAGTTAGTAATAACTTAAAAATTAATCCTACCGAGGCTAAAATTGACTTGAACGTGAGAATTTAGATCTTTCAAGCACTTTTTGCCACGGGTAGAAAGTGCTTTTTTTATTGGATTGCCTAAAGTTTAGCAGTAGCTGTACTTTAGAATTTCAAAATTAAAAGCACCAAAACTAAAATCTATGGAGGTGTCTAAATGTCTGCTATCATCGATGCAAAAAAACAAGAAGTTGATATCATTGCTGAACAATTAAAAAACTCAGTATCTACAGTTATCGTTGACTATCGTGGTCTAACTGTTGCTGAAGTAACTGAATTACGTTCGCAATTACGTGAAGCTGGTGTAGAATACAAAGTATTGAAAAACACTATGGTTCGCCGTGCAGCTGAACAAGCTGGTATCGACGGTTTAGATGAATTCTTAGTAGGTCCTACTGCAGTTGCTACTTCAACAGAAGATGTTGTTGCTCCAGCAAAAGTTATCGCAGGATTTGCAAAAGAACATCAAGCATTAGAAATTAAAACAGGTGTTATGGAAGGCAATGTTATTACAGCAGAAGAAGTTAACACTGTTGGTTCATTACCATCACACGACGGTCTTGTTTCTATGCTTTTATCAGTATTACAAGCTCCAGTCCGCAACTTCGCTTATGCAGTTAAAGCAATTGGAGAAGAAAAAGATTCTAAAGAAGAAAGCGCTGAATAATTGCGCATAAACTAATTAAAATTAATGGAGGAATATTAAAATGGCTAATCAAGAACAAATCATTGAAGCAATTAAAGAAATGTCAGTTTTAGAATTAAACGACTTAGTAAAAGCAATTGAAGAAGAATTTGGTGTAACTGCAGCAGCTCCAGTAGCAGCAGCAGGTGCAGCAGCAGGCGGAGACGCAGCAGCTGAAAAAACTGAATTTGACGTTGAATTAACTTCAGCTGGATCATCTAAAATCAAAGTCGTTAAAGCTGTTAAAGAAGCTACTGGCTTAGGTCTTAAAGATGCTAAAGAATTAGTTGACGGAGCTCCTAAAGTAATTAAAGAAGCTCTTGCTAAAGACGAAGCTGAAAAACTTAAAGAAGCTTTAGAAGAAGTAGGCGCTACAGTAGAATTAAAATAATTCTTGCTGCCTAACTACTCATAATTATATATTGCAGATTATTCAAACGGCTTAATGCATCAACTACTTTGGTACGTTGAGATTAAGTTGTTGATAGATAGTCTCATATCTTTGAGAAATGAAAACCCCGTTATCTAGATAACGGGGTTTTGTCTTATTTGATATATCCATGCTGAATATATGAACATTTTTGATCGAGTATTCAGAGGTTGGGTATAGTAATAATCTAAAACAATTAGATTAAAAGAGGTGTAGTCATGAGTCATTACTATGATGAAAATCCTGAAGTAGAAAGTGATGAAACGCTTTTTACGTACTCCTACGATAACCAAAACATTGAATTAGTAACGGATGCTGGTGTTTTCTCGAAAGGGAAAATAGACTTCGGTTCTGATTTGTTAGTGAGAACTTTTTTGAAAGCATATCCGCCTGGTCCTACCAAACGTATTATTGATGTTGGTTGTGGCTATGGTCCTATCGGTTTGATGATTGCAAAAACATCTCCGCATCATGCAATAACGATGGTAGACGTTAATCAACGTGCGCTTTCATTAGCAAGAAAAAACATAAAAAGAAACCGTATAGATAATGTTGAAGTTAAAGAAAGTGATGGTTTATCTAATGTAGAAGATGATGCTTATGATTTCGTGTTAACTAATCCACCAATCAGAGCAGGTAAACAAGTCGTTCACAGAATTTTAGAAGAAGCATTTGATAAATTAACGCATGATGGCGAACTTTTTGTGGTCATTCAAAAAAAGCAAGGTATGCCATCAGCTAAAAGTAAAATGCAAGAAACATTCAATAACGTAGAAGTATTAGAAAAGAGTAAAGGCTATTACATTTTAAGAAGTGTAAAGGTTGATTAAATAATGCTATTCTGATATAGTAATAGAATGTAAAAAATTATGTTCAATAAGTGTGTACTTTTACGCATAAATTAACAATGTATATAAGGTGAAATAGAAAATGGTGTCATAAGTATGTTACCGTTTTCTTTTTGTCTAATTATATTAGTTGGTTTTGTGGAAGTAGCATACAATTTTTGAGGGGTGAATCTGTTTGGCAGGTCAATTTGTCCAATATGGAAGACATCGTAAACGTAGAAACTATGCGAGAATTTCAGAGGTATTAGAATTACCGAATTTAATTGAGATTCAAACTAAGTCTTACGATTGGTTCTTAGAAGAAGGTTTATTAGAAATGTTTAGAGACATTTCTCCGATTGAAGATTTCACAGGTAATCTATCTTTAGAGTTTGTAGATTACAGACTTGGAGAACCAAAATATGATTTAGAAGAATCGAAGAACCGTGATACAACGTATTCAGCACCTCTACGTGTTAAAGTACGTTTAATCATCAAAGAAACCGGCGAAGTAAAAGAGCAAGAAGTGTTTATGGGTGATTTCCCATTAATGACAGATACAGGTACATTCGTAATTAACGGTGCAGAACGTGTAATCGTATCACAATTAGTACGTTCACCATCCGTATACTTCAATGAAAAACTAGATAAAAATGGCCGTACCAACTTCGATGCAACTATTATTCCAAACCGTGGTGCATGGTTAGAATATGAAACTGATGCAAAAGATGTTGTTTACGTACGTATCGATAGAACTAGAAAATTACCATTAACAGTATTATTACGTGCTTTAGGTTTCTCAACTGATCAATCAATCATTGATCTTTTAGGAGATAATGAGTACTTACGTAATACGTTAGAAAAAGATGGTACTGAAAATACAGATCAAGCGCTATTAGAAATCTATGAGCGTTTACGCCCTGGCGAACCACCTACAGTAGAAAATGCTAAGAGCTTATTATATTCTCGTTTCTTTGATCCGAAACGTTATGATTTAGCAAGCGTAGGTCGTTATAAAGCAAATAAGAAACTTCACTTAAAACACCGTCTGTTCAATCAAAAATTAGCAGAACCAATTGTTAATACTGAAACAGGTGAAATTGTAGCTGAAGAAGGTACAGTACTTGATCGTCGTAATTTAGATGAAATTATAGACGTACTTGAAGCAAATGCAAACAGTGAAGTATTTGAATTAGAAGGCACAGTTATTGATGAGCCTGTTGAAATACAATCTATTAAAGTTTACGTACCTAATGATGAAGAAGGTCGTACAACTACAGTTATCGGTAATGCGTTACCAGATTCTGAAGTGAAATGTATTACGCCAGCAGATATTATCGCATCAATGTCTTACTTCTTTAACTTATTAAGTGGTATTGGCTTTACAGATGATATTGACCACCTTGGTAACCGTCGTCTACGTTCAGTAGGTGAGTTATTACAGAACCAATTCCGTATTGGTTTATCAAGAATGGAACGTGTGGTACGTGAAAGAATGTCTATTCAAGACACAGATTCTGTAACACCACAACAATTAATCAATATTCGTCCAGTAATTGCATCTATTAAAGAATTCTTTGGTAGTTCACAATTATCACAATTCATGGACCAAGCGAATCCGTTAGCTGAGTTAACTCACAAACGTCGTTTATCAGCTTTAGGACCGGGTGGTTTAACACGTGAACGTGCTCAAATGGAAGTACGTGACGTTCACTACTCTCACTATGGCCGTATGTGTCCAATTGAAACACCAGAGGGTCCAAACATTGGACTTATCAACTCATTATCTAGTTACGCACGTGTAAATGAATTTGGTTTCATTGAAACACCGTACCGCAAAGTAGATCTTGAAACGAACTCAATTACAGACCAAATTGACTATTTAACAGCGGATGAAGAAGATAGCTATGTGGTAGCACAAGCAAATTCTAAATTAGATGAAGATGGTAAATTTACAGATGATGAAGTCGTTTGTCGTTTCCGTGGTAATAACACAGTTATGGCTAAAGAAAAAATGGACTACATGGACGTTTCACCTAAACAAGTTGTTTCTGCTGCGACAGCATGTATTCCTTTCTTAGAAAACGATGACTCTAACCGTGCATTGATGGGTGCAAACATGCAACGTCAAGCAGTACCATTGATGAATCCAGAATCACCATTCGTAGGTACAGGTATGGAGCACGTGGCAGCACGTGACTCTGGTGCGGCAATCGTTGCTAAACGTAAAGGCCGTGTTGAACACGTTGAATCAAATGAAATTCTTGTACGTCAACTTATTGAAGAAGATGGCCAAGAATATGAGGGCGAATTAGATCGCTACCCATTAGCTAAATTCAAACGTTCAAATACAGGTACATGTTATAACCAAAGACCAATCGTTGCTTCTGGTGACGTAGTGACTAAAGGCGAAATCTTAGCTGACGGTCCATCAATGGAACTTGGTGAAATGGCATTAGGAAGAAACGTAGTTGTTGGTTTCATGACTTGGGACGGTTATAACTACGAGGATGCTGTAATTATGAGTGAACGTCTAGTTAAAGATGACGTATATACTTCTATTCATATTGAAGAGTATGAATCAGAAGCACGTGATACGAAACTTGGACCTGAAGAAATTACACGCGATATTCCTAACGTATCTGATAGTGCGCTTAAAAACTTAGATGACCGTGGAATTGTTTACGTCGGTGCTGAAGTTAATGATGGTGATATCTTAGTAGGTAAAGTAACGCCTAAAGGTGTAACAGAATTAACTGCAGAAGAGCGTTTATTACACGCAATCTTCGGTGAAAAAGCACGTGAAGTACGTGATACTTCATTACGCGTACCTCATGGTGCAGGTGGTATTGTTCTAGATGTTAAAGTCTTTAACCGTGAAGAAGGCGACGATACATTATCTCCAGGTGTAAACCAATTAGTACGTGTTTATATCGTTCAAAAACGTAAAATTCATGTCGGAGATAAAATGTGTGGACGTCACGGTAACAAAGGTGTAATTTCAAAACTTGTACCTGAAGAAGATATGCCTTATTTACCAGATGGTACACCAATTGATATCATGTTGAATCCACTAGGGGTTCCATCACGTATGAATATCGGACAAGTATTAGAGCTACACTTAGGTATGGCTGCTAAGAACTTAGGTATCCATGTTGCGTCACCAGTATTTGATGGTGCCAGTGATGAAGATGTATGGTCAACAATTGAAGAAGCTGGTATGGCACGTGATGGTAAGACAGTATTATACGATGGACGTACGGGTGAACCGTTCGATAACAGAATTTCAGTCGGCGTTATGTATATGTTGAAACTTGCACACATGGTAGACGATAAATTACACGCACGTTCAACTGGACCATACTCACTTGTTACACAACAACCACTTGGTGGTAAAGCACAATTTGGTGGACAACGTTTCGGTGAGATGGAAGTATGGGCACTTGAAGCTTATGGTGCTGCATATACACTTCAAGAAATCTTAACTTATAAATCCGATGATACAGTAGGTCGTGTGAAAACATATGAATCTATTGTTAAAGGTGAAAATATTGCTAAACCTGGTGTTCCTGAATCATTCAGAGTATTGATGAAAGAATTACAAAGTTTAGGATTAGACGTTAAGATTATGGATGAGCATGACAATGAAATTGACATGCAAGATAATGAAGATGACGATGTCGTTGAACGTAAAGTGGATCTTCAACAAAAAGAAGCACCACAATCACAAAAAGAAATTACAGACTAATTGCATTTAAGTATATAAAAGAATAAATCTCATGAGGTGTTGCATTTTAAGTGCCCCTCATGAGTGTTTGTTCCGTTATTGAAATAGAGCAATCAATCAATTTGCACAGCTAATCTAAATTGAAGGAGGTAGGCTCCTTGATTGATGTAAATAATTTCCATTATATGAAAATAGGACTTGCTTCACCTGAAAAAATCCGTTCATGGTCTTTTGGTGAGGTTAAAAAACCAGAAACAATTAATTATCGTACTTTAAAACCAGAAAAAGATGGTCTATTCTGTGAAAGAATTTTTGGACCTACAAAAGACTGGGAATGTAGTTGTGGTAAATACAAACGTGTACGCTATAAAGGTATGGTTTGTGACAGATGTGGCGTAGAAGTAACTAAATCAAAAGTGCGTCGTGAAAGAATGGGACACATTGAATTAGCTGCACCAGTTTCACACATTTGGTACTTCAAAGGTATTCCAAGTCGTATGGGTCTATTATTAGACATGTCACCAAGAGCATTAGAAGAAGTAATTTACTTTGCTTCATATGTTGTTGTTAATCCAGGTCCAACTGGATTAGAGAAAAAGACATTACTATCTGAAGCTGAATACAGAGAATATTATGATAAATTCCCAGGCAAATTCACTGCTAAAATGGGTGCAGAAGGTATCAAAGAATTACTTGAAGAAATTGATTTAGACGCTGAATTGAAGCATTTACGTGATGAATTAGAATCAGCAACTGGTCAAAGACTTACTCGTGCAATCAAACGTTTAGAAGTTGTAGAATCATTTAGACATTCTGGTAATAACCCAGCATGGATGATTTTAGATGTACTTCCAATTATCCCACCAGAAATCAGACCAATGGTTCAATTAGACGGTGGCCGTTTTGCAACAAGTGATTTAAATGATTTATACCGTCGTGTTATCAACCGTAACAATCGTTTGAAACGTTTATTGGATTTAGGTGCTCCTGGCATCATCGTTCAAAACGAAAAACGTATGTTACAAGAGGCTGTTGACGCACTTATTGATAATGGTCGTCGTGGCCGTCCAGTTACTGGACCAGGTAACCGTCCATTGAAATCACTTTCTCATATGTTGAAAGGTAAACAAGGTCGTTTCCGTCAAAACTTATTAGGTAAACGTGTTGACTATTCAGGTCGTTCAGTTATTGCTGTTGGACCAAACTTGAAGATGTATCAATGTGGACTACCTAAAGAGATGGCGCTTGAATTGTTCAAACCATTCATTATGAAAGAGTTAGTTCAACGTGAAATTGCGACAAACATTAAAAATGCGAAAAGTAAAATTGAGCGCATGGATGATGAAGTATGGGACGTATTAGAGGATGTTATTAAAGAACACCCAGTTCTTTTAAACCGTGCACCAACACTTCACAGATTAGGTATTCAAGCATTTGAACCTACATTAGTTGAAGGACGTGCGATTCGTTTACATCCACTTGCGACTACAGCTTACAACGCCGACTTTGATGGTGACCAAATGGCTGTCCACGTACCGTTATCTAAAGAAGCTCAATCTGAAGCTCGTATGTTAATGTTAGCAGCACAAAACATCTTGAACCCTAAAGATGGTAAACCAGTAGTTACACCATCACAAGATATGGTATTAGGTAACTATTACCTTACTTTAGAGCGTAAAGAAGCTGTGAATACAGGTACAATTTATAATGATACAAATGAAGTGCTAAAAGCGTATGCAAATGGTTATGTTCACTTGCATTCACGTATTGGTGTACACGCTGGATCATTTAATAATCCAACATTCACTGAAGAACAAAATAAGAAAATCTTATTAACTTCAGTTGGTAAAGTAATATTTAATGAAATCATTCCAGATTCATTTGCATATATTAATGAACCAACACAAACAAACTTAGAAAACAAAACACCTGAGAAATATTTCATCGCGCCTACTGAAATTGGTGAAGAAGGCTTAAAAGCTTACTTTGATGAGCAACCGTTAATCAAACCATTCAATAAGAATTTCTTAGGAAATATTATTGCAGAAGTGTTTAACCGTTTCAGCATCACAGATACATCAATGATGTTAGACAGAATGAAAGACTTAGGATTCAAGTTCTCATCTAAAGCAGGTATTACTGTTGGTGTATCTGACATCGTAGTATTACCAGATAAGCAAGATATCTTAGATGAACATGAGAAATTAGTTGAAAAAGTAACGAAACAATTCAATCGTGGTTTAATCACTGATTTTGAACGTTACAACGCAGTTATTGAAATTTGGACAGACGCTAAAGACCAAATTCAAAGCGAACTAATGGGATCACTTGAAGAAACAAACCCAATCTTTATGATGAGTGACTCTGGTGCCCGTGGTAACGCATCTAACTTTACACAGTTAGCAGGTATGCGTGGTCTAATGGCTGCACCATCAGGTGAGATTATCGAATTACCAATCACTTCTTCATTCCGTGAAGGTTTAACAGTATTAGAATACTTCATTTCAACACATGGTGCGCGTAAAGGTCTTGCCGATACAGCACTTAAGACTGCCGATTCAGGTTACCTTACACGTCGTCTTGTTGACGTTGCACAAGATGTTATCGTCCGCGAAGAAGACTGTGGAACTGACCGTGGTTTACTTGTTTCTGATATCAAAGAAGGTACAGAAATGATTGAACCATTTATCGAGCGTATTGAAGGTCGTTATTCTAAAGAAACGATTCGTCATCCTGAAACTGATGAAGTAATTATCCATCCTGACGAATTAGTGACTGCAGAAATTGCTAAGAAAATCACTGACGCTGGTATAGAGGAAATGTATATCCGTTCAGCATTTACATGTAATACACGTCATGGTGTATGTGAAAAATGTTACGGTAAAAACCTTGCAACTGGTGAAAAAGTTGAAGTTGGTGAAGCAGTTGGTACAATTGCTGCCCAATCAATTGGTGAACCAGGTACTCAGCTTACAATGCGTACATTCCATACAGGTGGTGTAGCAGGTAGCGATATCACTCAAGGTCTTCCTCGTATCCAAGAGATTTTCGAAGCGCGTAATCCTAAAGGTCAAGCAGTGATTACTGAAATCGAAGGTGTCGTTGACGACATCAAGCTTGCCAAAGACCGTCAACAAGAGATCGTGATTAAAGGCGCAAATGAGTCTAAATCATATCTAGCTTCTGGTACTTCTAGATTGAAAGTAGAAGTTGGCCAAAGTGTTGAACGTGGTGAAGTGCTTACAGAAGGTTCAATTGAACCTAAGAACTATTTATCTGTTTCTGGTTTAAATGCAACAGAAAGTTATTTACTAAAAGAAGTTCAAAAAGTTTACCGTATGCAAGGTGTTGAAATCGACGATAAACACGTTGAAGTTATGGTAAGACAAATGTTACGTAAAGTACGTATCATTGAAGCTGGAGATACGAAATTACTTCCAGGTTCATTAGTAGATATTCATAACTTTACTGATGCAAACCGTGAAGCATTTAAAGAGCGTAAACGCCCTGCAACAGCTAAACCTGTATTATTAGGTATTACGAAAGCTTCTCTTGAAACTGAAAGCTTCTTATCAGCGGCTTCATTCCAAGAAACAACTCGTGTACTTACTGATGCTGCAATTAAAGGAAAACGTGATAACTTACTCGGTCTTAAAGAGAACGTTATTATCGGTAAATTAATTCCAGCTGGTACAGGTATGAGACGTTACAGAGATGTTGAATACGATAAAGCAACACCAAATACTGAAATTTTAGAAGAAGTTCAAACAACTGAAATCTAATATTTAGTAGAAAATCACAAGGTGGTCGAAGTTATATATTTTGACCACTTTGTTTTTTATATTTTTTAATCAAAAAATGCGAATAAAAGTTGACTCAGTCGTATTGAAAGTGTTATTATTATTAAGGTTGATGCAAGCAGAACTTTGGAGGATATGTATATGTCTAATGAAAAAGTTGCACGCTTTAACAAACAACACTATGTTATTGGTCTGAAACAAACGCGCAAAGCTTTGTATAAGGATCAAGTGACATCATTGATTATCGCTGAGGACGTTGAAGTTCATCTTATGACTCGCGTGTTAAGCCAAATCAATCACAAACACATACCTGTCTCATTTTTCGAAAGTAAAAAGGCTTTAGGAGAATATGTAGGTATAAACGTTAATGCAGCAATCGTTGCATTATTAAAATGAGATTAGTAAGAATTATTCTTACTAAATTTTATTTACCCTTAAAATGAACCACCTGGATGTGTGGGATTATAAATGAGGAAAGGAGGAACATTCAATGCCAACAATTAACCAATTGGTACGCAAACCAAGACAAAGCAAATCAAAAAAATCTGATTCACCAGCATTAAACAGAAACTTTAACAGTAAAAAGAAAAAATTTACTGACTTAAACTCTCCACAAAAACGCGGTGTTTGTACACGTGTAGGTACTATGACACCTAAAAAACCAAACTCTGCGTTACGTAAATATGCTCGTGTTCGTTTGTCTAACAACATTGAAATCAATGCGTATATCCCTGGTATCGGACATAACTTACAAGAACACAGTGTTGTACTTGTACGTGGTGGCCGTGTGAAAGACTTACCTGGTGTACGTTACCATATTGTACGTGGTGCACTTGATACTTCAGGTGTTGATGGACGTAGACAAGGCCGTTCATTATACGGAACTAAAAAACCTAAAAAATAAGTTTAAGATTGCGTAAATTTTCGCTATAAATTTAAAAATTATACTATAATAGGAAGGGAGGATTTATATTATGCCTCGTAAAGGATCAGTACCAAAAAGAGACGTATTACCAGATCCAATTCACAACTCTAAATTAGTTACAAAATTGATTAACAAAATTATGTTAGATGGTAAACGTGGAACAGCACAAAGAATTCTTTATTCTGCATTCGACATCGTTAAAGAACGTAGTGGTCGTGAAGCAGTTGAAGTATTTGAAGAAGCTATCGACAACATCATGCCAGTATTAGAGGTTAAAGCTCGCCGTGTTGGTGGCTCTAACTATCAAGTACCAGTAGAAGTTCGTCCAGAGCGTCGTACTACTTTAGGTCTTCGTTGGTTAGTTAACTATTCACGTCTTCGTGGTGAAAAAACTATGGAAGAACGTTTAGCTAACGAAATCTTAGATGCAGCAAACAATACAGGTGGTGCAGTTAAGAAACGTGAAGACACTCACAAAATGGCTGAAGCTAACAAAGCATTCGCTCACTATCGCTGGTAGGATAGTAGCTTTTTCCCTGAGCATGTTCCACAAAGATAGTTTACTATCGTCGGCGCGTGTTTAGGGCATCGCCATATTTATAGTATTTATTCGCAGTTATACTGGAAGGAGAAAAATACATGGCTAGAGATTTTAGTTTAGATAGAACTCGTAATATTGGTATCATGGCTCACATCGATGCTGGTAAAACAACTACGACTGAACGTATTCTTTACTACACTGGACGTATCCACAAAATTGGTGAAACACACGAAGGTGCTTCACAAATGGACTGGATGGAACAGGAGCAAGACCGTGGTATTACTATCACATCAGCTGCAACAACTGCAGAATGGGATAACCACCGTGTAAACATCATCGATACACCTGGACACGTAGACTTCACTGTAGAAGTTGAACGTTCATTACGTGTACTTGATGGCGCAGTAACAGTATTAGATGCACAATCAGGTGTTGAACCTCAAACTGAAACAGTTTGGCGTCAAGCAACAACTTATGGTGTACCTCGTATTGTGTTCGTAAACAAAATGGACAAATTAGGTGCTAACTTTGAATATTCAGTAAGTACAATTCATGACCGTTTACAAGCGAACGCGCAACCAATTCAGTTACCAATTGGTGCTGAAGATGAATTTGAAGCAATCATTGACTTAGTTGAAATGAAATGTTTCAAATACAACAATGACTTAGGAACTGAAATTGATGAAATTGAAATTCCTGAAGATCATAAAGAAAGAGCTGAAGAAGCTCGTGCGGCATTAGTTGAAGCTGTTGCTGAAACTAACGACGAATTAATGGAAAAATATCTTGGTGATGAAGAAATTTCTATTTCTGAGTTAAAAGATGCAATCCGTAAAGCAACTACTGATGTAGAATTCTACCCAGTACTTGTTGGTACAGCATTCAAAAACAAAGGTGTTCAATTAATGCTTGATGCAGTAATTGACTACTTACCTTCACCATTAGATGTTAAACCAATCGTTGGTCACCGTGCTGAGAACCCTGAAGAAGAAGTTATCGCAAAAGCTGATGACAATGCTGAGTTCGCTGCGTTAGCGTTCAAAGTAATGACTGACCCTTATGTTGGTAAATTAACATTCTTCCGTGTGTACTCAGGTACATTATCATCAGGTTCATACGTTAAAAACTCTACGAAGAACAAACGTGAACGTGTAGGTCGTTTACTACAAATGCACGCTAACTCTCGTCAAGAGTTAAACACAGTATACTCAGGCGATATCGCAGCAGCGGTAGGTCTAAAAGATACTGGTACTGGTGATACTTTATGTGGTGAGAAAAATGACATTATCTTGGAATCTATGGATTTCCCAGAGCCTGTTATTCACTTATCAGTTGAACCTAAATCTAAAGCAGACCAAGACAAAATGACTACAGCTTTAGTTAAGTTACAAGAAGAAGACCCAACATTCCATGCACACACAGACGATGAAACTGGACAAGTTATCATTGGTGGTATGGGTGAGCTTCACTTAGATATCTTAGTAGACCGTATGAAGAAAGAATTTAACGTTGAATGTAACGTTGGTGCACCAATGGTTTCATACCGTGAAACATTCAAAACATCAGCTCAAGTTCAAGGTAAATTCGCTCGTCAATCAGGTGGTCGTGGTCAATATGGTGACGTTAAAATTGAATTCTCACCTAACGAAACAGGTGGCGGTTTCGAATTCGAAAACGCTATCGTTGGTGGTGTAGTTCCTCGTGAATACATTCCATCAGTTGAAGCAGGTCTTAAAGATTCAATGGAAAACGGTGTATTAGCTGGTTATCCTTTAATTGATGTTAAAGCTAAATTATTTGATGGTTCATACCATGATGTCGATTCATCAGAAATGGCCTTCAAAGTTGCTGCATCATTAGCACTTAAAGAAGCTGCTAAAAAATGTGATCCAGTTATCTTAGAACCAATGATGAAAGTAACAATCGAAATGCCTGAAGAGTATATGGGTGACATCATGGGTGATGTAACATCTCGTCGTGGACGTGTTGATGGTATGGAACCTCGTGGTAATGCACAAGTTGTAAATGCTTATGTACCACTTTCAGAAATGTTCGGTTACGCAACATCATTACGTTCTAACACTCAAGGTCGTGGTACTTACACTATGTACTTTGATCACTATGCTGAAGTTCCAAAATCAATTGCTGAAGAAATTATCAAGAAAAACAGTGGTAATAAAAGCGAATAATTAAACTTGTGTTGTAGGGCTTCTGTCTGTACAATACATGTAAAGCTTAATTAGATAGCTTATAGTTTTATTAATTGATTTTTTGGGAAAAATGCATTATAAAGGTACTGTATGGTCCTTTATATAAAAAACCAAACAATCTTCTCATGATGGTGAGAAACTGTCATGAGAGATAAATTTAAAAATTAATTTTCTAACGAATAGGAGAGATTTTATAATGGCTAAAGAAAAATTTGACCGCTCAAAAGAACATGCCAATATTGGTACGATTGGTCACGTTGACCATGGTAAAACTACTTTAACAGCTGCTATCGCAACTGTATTAGCAAAAAATGGTGACTCTGTAGCACAATCATATGACATGATTGACAACGCTCCAGAAGAAAAAGAACGTGGTATTACAATCAATACTTCACACATCGAGTATACTACTGACAAACGTCACTATGCTCACGTTGACTGCCCAGGTCACGCTGACTATGTTAAAAACATGATCACTGGTGCTGCTCAAATGGACGGAGCTATCTTAGTAGTATCTGCTGCTGATGGCCCAATGCCACAAACTCGTGAACACATTCTTTTATCACGTAACGTTGGTGTTCCAGCATTAGTTGTATTCTTAAACAAAGTTGACATGGTTGACGATGAAGAATTATTAGAATTAGTAGAAATGGAAGTTCGTGACTTATTAAGCGAATATGACTTCCCAGGTGACGATGTACCTGTAATCTCTGGTTCTGCATTAAAAGCTTTAGAAGGCGATGCTGACTATGAGCAAAAAATCTTAGACTTAATGAACGCTGTTGATGAATTCATTCCAACACCAGAACGTGATTCTGACAAACCATTCATGATGCCAGTTGAGGACGTATTCTCAATCACTGGTCGTGGTACTGTTGCTACAGGCCGTGTTGAACGTGGTCAAATCAAAGTCGGTGAAGAAATCGAAATCATCGGTATGCAAGAAGAGTCAAGCAAAACAACAGTTACTGGTGTAGAAATGTTCCGTAAATTATTAGACTACGCTGAAGCTGGTGACAACATTGGTGCATTATTACGTGGTGTTTCACGTGATGACGTACAACGTGGTCAAGTTTTAGCTGCTCCTGGTACTATTACACCACATACAAAATTCAAAGCGGACGTGTATGTTTTATCTAAAGAAGAAGGTGGACGTCATACTCCATTCTTCACTAACTACCGCCCACAATTCTATTTCCGTACTACAGACGTAACTGGTGTTGTTAACTTACCAGAAGGTACTGAAATGGTTATGCCTGGCGATAACGTTGAAATGGAAGTTGAATTAATTTCTCCAATCGCTATTGAAGACGGTACTCGTTTCTCTATCCGTGAGGGTGGACGTACTGTTGGATCAGGCGTTGTTACAGTAATCAACCAATAATATAAATCTCTATCTTAGATAGAATTTTCAAGAGGTTCCTTCGGGAGCCTCTTTTTTCATAGAACCCCTTATTCACTATGTGAATTAGGGGTTCTTAGTGCATTAGCTGCTAGCTAATGTAAACCGAATTTCTTCACTATGTGAATTAGGGGTTCTTAGTGCATTAGTCAATTGCTAATGCAAACAAAGTTATCATAGAATTGCAGAATTAAGCATAACAAAAAGACCATTGTCATTAGCGCATGACAACGGTCTTTTTATACATAATATAAATTTATGATTGAATAGTTAAAGTTATAAAACACCAGCAGAGGAATACTTGAGCTAAAGCTCGTGTATAAAAGCAACTAAGTAATAAAATACCAAGAGGAATACTTGAGCTAAAGCTCATGCATAAAAGCCACTAACGTAACAGAGTTACGAAGTGGCTCTAACAATTACGTTTTCAAGTTCTAGAATTTTAAGGAACTCACACGTAGCGTATTTCATTGCTTTTTCATCTATATTGAATTTTGGACTATGGTGTGGGTGCATGGTATCTTTTTCTGGATTACCACAGCCAGTTAAAAAGAATGCACCGGGACGTACCTTTAAGTAGTGCGCGAAGTCTTCACCAATCATCATTAATTCTGATTTATAAAAACGTAAATTCAAATCATTCGCAGCTTGTTTTACGATTTCGTAGTTGTTTGGATGATTATGAACAGGTAAGTACCCTTTAATGTAATCAAACGTATAGGTAATGTCATTTGACACAGCAAGACCTTGCAATAGTTTTTCCATTTTCGTCATAACATGACTTTGAACCTCTGTGTCAAATGTGCGTACAGTTCCTTTGCAGAATGCTGTATCAGGGATAATGTTGTCGGCTGAACCTGCTTGCACCATACCGAAACTAATAACAGCTTGTTTGACAGGATCAATGGTACGAGAAACTATTTTCTGTGCACTCATAATAAATTCAGCCATAATCACGACCGGGTCGATTGTTTCATGAGGTTTAGCACCATGTCCACCTTTTCCTTGAATGGTAATATTAAATTCATCAGGGGATGCCATCATTGCACCAGGACGGGAGTATATCATGCCAGTCGGGTAACCTGACCACAAATGATTGCCATAAATTTTATCAACATGCTTTAAGCAATCATCATCGATCATTTCTTGAGAGCCACCAGGCATGATTTCTTCACCATATTGGAAGATCAATACAACATTCCCGTTTAATGAATTGCGATGTTGTTCAATAATCTCTGCGACACCTAATAGGATAGCAGTATGTCCGTCGTGTCCACATGCATGCATAGCACCTGGATTTTTAGATTTATAATCTACGTCAGTGAGTTCATCTATTGGTAGAGCGTCAAAGTCGGCACGTAATGCTACTGTGGGGCCATCGCCACGACCTTTGAATGTAGCAACAATACCATTGCGACCTACTGGTGTACGTATGTCACACGATAATTGACTCAACTGATTCACAATATAGTCGTGTGTGTGATATTCTTCAAACGATAATTCTGGATATTGATGTAAATAGCGACGTATTTGAATCATTCTACTTTCTTTTTGTTGTGCTAGTTGAAACCAATCAAACAACTTCAACCCTTCTTCCTTAAGCTTTTTAATTATTATACCACTTTATAATACGTATCTGTAGGCGCAATTGAGTGTTGATAAATTAAATTGTAGTAAACGCTTTCTGCGATATAATTATTCTACTTTCCACAACAATAAAAATAAGGTATGATTAACTTGAAAACTATGATAATTCCAAAAGGGGGACTTGCAGTGGTTCAATCACTACACGGATTTTTAGATGAAAATATCCAATATTTAAAAGATAATGGATTATATAATGAAATAGATACAATTGAGGGTGCGAATGGCCCTGAAATTACAATTAATGGGAAAAAATATGTTAACTTGTCTTCAAACAACTATTTAGGCTTAGCAACAGATGAAGATTTGAAACAAGCAGCAAAAGATGCTATTGATACACATGGTGTAGGCGCAGGTGCAGTACGTTCAATCAATGGTACATTAGATGTGCATGATGAATTAGAGCAAACACTTGCCGAATTTAAAGGTACAGAAGCAGCGATTGCTTATCAATCAGGTTTCAACTGTAACATGGCAGCAATTTCTGCTGTTATGAACAAAAATGACGCAATTCTTTCTGATGAGTTAAACCATGCCTCTATTATTGATGGTTGTCGTTTATCTAAAGCGAAGATTATT
Organism: Staphylococcus caeli; assembly: GCF_051413795.1. Classification (GTDB taxonomy): domain Bacteria; phylum Bacillota; class Bacilli; order Staphylococcales; family Staphylococcaceae; genus Staphylococcus; species Staphylococcus caeli_A. The sequence goes on from NZ_JBOIRQ010000017.1 coordinate 38,725, forward strand.
CGTGTAAATCACTCCGATATGGATGACTTACGTGCGAAAGCCAAAGAAGCAGTAGAATCAGGTCAATATAATAAAGTGATGTACATCACGGATGGTGTATTTAGTATGGACGGAGACGTTGCTAAATTACCAGAAATCGTAGAAATTGCTGAAGAATTTGGTTTAATCACATATGTCGATGACGCACATGGTTCAGGTGTTATGGGTAAAGGTGCCGGCACAGTGAAACATTTTGGTTTACAAGATAAAATTGATTTCCAAATTGGTACGTTATCTAAAGCAATTGGTGTTGTCGGTGGTTATGTAGCTGGTACACAATCACTTATTGATTGGTTAAAAGCGCAATCTAGACCATTCTTATTCTCAACTTCATTAGCACCTGGAGATACAAAAGCAATTACAGTTGCAGTGAAAAAATTAATGGCATCTACAGAATTGCATGACAAACTTTGGGAAAATGGTAACTACCTTAAAGAAGGCTTACAAAAATTAGGTTTTGATATTGGCGATTCTGAATCACCAATTACACCAGTAATTATCGGTGATGAAAAAGAAACGCAAGCGTTTAGTAGCCGTCTTAAAGATGAAGGTGTATACGTGAAATCAATCGTATTCCCAACAGTACCAAAAGGCACTGGTCGTGTTCGTAACATGCCGACTGCAGCACATACAAAAGAAATGTTAGAACAAGCTTTAGCTGCTTTTGAAAAAGTAGGTAAAGAACTAGGTACAATTAAATAATTTTTGATATAAAGCATACGGTATACAAATATCGTCGTGTTTGAAAATTGATGAACGCTCGGAGCTATGATGGTCTTCGAGCGTTTTTTAGCATTTTCAATAGGAAGGAGAACATGCACATGGTCAAACTCATAATTATCCGAGGGAATTCAGGCAGTGGCAAGACAACAATTGCACGAAAGTTACAGCATGAACTAGATGACGAAGGCGTCTTATTAGTAGAGCAAGATATCGTTAGGCGGCAAATGCTGCATGTGCATGATCGACCTGGTAATTTGGCGATAACGCTGATAGCAGAGATATTGGCCTTCGGGATACAACATTGCGAGTTTATTATTTTAGAAGGCATTTTAAATAAAGCAAAATATGGAGAGATGTTAGATTCATTTATCAAACATGAGCAGGTTGAAACACACGCATATTACTTTGATTTACCTTTTGAAGAAACAGTACGTAGACATCATTCAAAGAAAGATACTGATTTTGGAGAAGTAGCAATGGCAAGGTGGTTCGTCGAACATGATACGCTGCAAGTAAAGGGAGAAGTGTGTATTTCCCCGGAAATGTCTGAAACTCAAATATTAAGACAGATATTAAGTGATGTGAAATAGACTGCTAAGGACAAATATAAGTATAGGTGATTATTACCACTAGCAATCCAGAATATTGGCATAATATGTTAACTATGCTTAAATAGGAGTAATAGTAAAATAGAACTTGCTAACATCTAGCAATGGTATTTAAAGTTTTAGACATTCTGGATTAGGTTATATAAGGTTGTAAGTAAGATAAGGGCGAGTTCTAATGGTGATGGTTGTTTTAATGGGAAAAAATAGTAGAAGATTAATGAATAAGGGGATTTTGAATGACGAAAAATTTGGGGTTGCAATTCACTACACAACGTCTTATCATTAGACCGTTGGAAGAAAGTGATTATACGTCATGGTTGCATGGCTTTGTAAATCGCAAGCTAGCGCAATATAGACATGATAAAGGTCAAATTGATATGTCAGATGCAACGGAGCCCTGGTTTGCGGCACTCGTTGCGAGGCAACAGAAAGCAATTGAAGCGGACGATTTATATATTTTTGGAATATTTGACAAAGCAGGGCATCATATTGGGATGTTAAATATAAAGAATTTAAGTCGCGATCATTTTCAATGGGCTGAAATTGGCTATTTTATTCATAATCAGTATTGGCAACAAGGTTATGCATTTGAAGCATTGAGAGAATTGGTGAAACAAGTACAAGAGAAATTGCATTTTCATAGAATTGAAGCGCATATTAATTTGGATAATCAACCGTCTATAGGCTTAATTGAAAAAGTAGGTTTCCAATTTGAATGCATTCGCAAAGGTTTCATTTTTGAAAATGAACAATGGACCGATCATTATGTGTATTACATAAATACTCATGATGAACCACTAAATATATAAGTCGAGAAAGGAAGGAGTGTTAACATGGTTGAATTTAGAGAATTAACAATGGGTGATGAGCTAATGTATTGTGATTATATGAGAGAATGGATTGATCATGATGAAAAAATTGTCCCTGAAATCACAAATATCACCAAATATAATGATTTCGACGAACTTGTACATGTACTCGCAGACAACAAATCACATGATGCATTTGTAGACAATACAACATTATTCCTAATATACGATGATGAAATTATCGGGGCAGCAAATATACGTCATAATCTAAATGAAAAGCTGAAGACTATCGGTGGCCATGTTGGCTATGGCGTCCGCAAGTCACAACGTGGCAAAGGATTCGGAAATAAAATTCTGAAGAAATCATTGGACTATTTATCAAGAATTGGTGTCCAAGAAGCACTTGTCACATGCGAAGTAGATAATAAAGCTTCTGCAGCAGTAATTGAGCACAATGGTGGAGAAGAAATAGAATCATCTACACTAGAAGATGGCACAGTCGTACGTCGCTTCCAAATCGAAATTGCATAAAGAATATAGTATTTAACGTGTAACTTTTGTTACACGTCAGAACGTTGACAAACCCTTCGCAAATAGACGCGAAGGGTTTGTTTATTTTCCATTTATATAGTTTTTCAAAAATTGTAGTAGTTTTTCAGACCATTACTGGTCTTTTTACTAGCCACATTGCGATTTTTTTAAGATTCATGGCAGCACAAATTAGCGTGGTATCCATGGAAACTTTGTCATATCCTCTATATCTCGTCCATCGCATACCATGCTGCTCTTTTGCATCGCCAAATCTTCTCTCTATTGTTTGACTCCGCATTTTATATTGTTTTTTAATTGTATCCACAAACCTTAAGTCTTCAACTATATCTAAATCATCTTGCCAAACATGTCTTCTAATTTGTTTTATGGCATCTTTATTTTCAGTACATTTACTTAGTAGTGGGCAATTTCGACATATTGAACCATCGGACACATATAATCTGTGTCCTGTTGGCATTGTTCTTTTATATAATAGAGTTTCATCATTAGGGCAAATATAAGTATCATAATGTTCATCGTAGATGAAATCTTTTGTTCTGAAAAAAACCAGGTTTTCCTTTAGGTCTCGTATATGGCATTGCTGGTACAATTGCTTTTTCAAGTAAAAAGTGGGCATTAAAAGGTGTTTTATATCCTGAATCAATTGCTAATGTGATAGGTAACATCTGCTTGGTTTCTAATCTTTCAATCATTGGTTTGAGTTGTGTGCTATCGTGAATATTACCAGGTGTTACATGCTTATCAATAATATAACCATTTTTATCTACACATGCGTGTAAACTATAAGCAAATTGCTTTTCTCGCTCGCCTTTAACGTAGTATCCGGATTCTGGATCAGTCGTACTTACTTTCTTGGTTTTATATTCCTCCTTGCTTTTATTTTTTATTGGCTTTTTTTCTTGTGCTCGCCTTTGTTCATTTATCTCATTATCCAATTCTTCTTGGAAGTGAAGTGCATCTTTTTTTACAATTTTTTTGAGGTATTTATTCTTATTTGCATTTGCTTTAATATGCGTAGAATCAATAAATAAAGATGAGTGATCTATTAAGTTATTTTTGATAGCTATTTCTAGTATTTTCTCAAATATTTGTTCAAATAAATCTGTATCATGAAAACGACGTGTATAGTTCTTACTAAAAGTTCCATAATGAGGTACTTTATCTAAAAAGCTATATCCTAAATACCAACGGTAAGCTACATTTGTTTCTATTTCTTTAATTGTTTGTCTCATTGATTTAATGCCAAACAATCTTTGTATGAGTAATATTTTCACTAAAATCACAGGATCTATAGATGGTCTACCATTATCGAGACAATATTTGTTTTCGACAAGTTCATACACAAAATTTAAATCTAATATCGCATCGACTTTACGTAATAAATGATTATTAGGGACTAATTCAGAGATAGAAATCATTTCATATTGATCTCTTTTATCAATTGATTTATTCAACATAATAAACACCACCACTGTTTAATTTACATATATTATAATATTTTTTGTGAAATATTGGCAGTGATTTATGCCGACTCCTGCGGGAATAGCACTAGCCGAAGACTACAGGCTAAGGCAGTGCCCGCGGAAAGCGTGCATAAAAAACTGCCAACAAAGTCGGAGACTTTGTCGACAGTCTGACGTGTAACTTTTGTTACACGTTTTTTGTTTTTTTAAAATAATTAATTATTGATTTTAGTGTTTGATACATATTCTGAGATAGCAACAAGTCCACGTATTCTTGATAAAGTATCAAAAGAATTAGAGGGTGCATACTCTGCAAAAGAATTATCAGGAATGATTATTGCAAGTAACGAAACAGAATCACAAATTTTAAATATAGCTGTTGAAAGTTCAAATAAGAATGATTCTGAAAAAATAGCGAATGTATTTTCAAAAGTTTTCAGTGAAGAAACACCTAAAATTATGAATATAGATAATGTTTCAATTTTATCTAAAGCTGATGGAACTGCAACTCAAACAAAACCTAAAATGACAGTTAATGCGCTACTAGGTATTGTATTAGGGATGATTGTAGCAATAATAATTATTGCAATTAAAGAAATTTTTGATACACGTATTAGGAATGAACAGGATGTACAAGAAGAATTGGACGTTCCAGTATTAGGATCTATTCAAAAATTCAAATAAGGAAGGTAACTATATAATGGCTAAGAAAAAAGAAAGAAAAGTATCACCTTTATATGTTTATGACAATCCAAAATCTACAATAAGTGAGAAGTTTAGAGGTATTAGATCTAATATTATGTTTTCTGGCGCTAATAGTGAAATTAAGTCTTTATTAGTAACCTCTGAAAAACCAGCATCAGGTAAAAGTACGGTTACTGCTAATATAGCAATTACATATGCCCAAGCGGGATATAAGACATTAGTTATCGATGGTGATATGAGAAAGCCGACACAACAGTACATATTTGACTTAACTAATCATAGTGGTCTGTCAAATCTTATTATAGAAAAAGCTTTGCAAAAAGATGCTATTAAAGAGACTCATATTGAAAATTTAAGTGTGTTAACATCTGGTCCGGTGCCACCTAACCCATCAGAATTAATTGCAGCAACACGTTTTAAAGAATTATTTCAAAATTTAAGTGGTTTATATGATTTTATATTAATTGATACACCACCAGTTACAACAGTAACAGATGCACAGTTATATGCTAGAAATGTAAAAGACTGCGTAATGATTATTGATGGATCGAAAAATGATAAGGGTGAAGTTAAAAAAGCAAAGCAATTGTTAGAAAAATCAGGTGGAAAAGTTATTGGAGTCGTATTAAATAAAATGACAGTCGAAAAAGGATCAAGTTATTACTACTATTATGGGGATGAGTAGAGATGATAGATATACACAATCATATATTGGTTGATATCGATGACGGACCTAAAACAGATGAAGATGCAATTAAATTAATTCAACAAGCATATGATGAAGGAATTACAAGAATAGTAGCTACTCCACATCATTTGCATACTAGATACGATAATCCGATAGCAAAAGTTAAACAGAAAATTGATGATTTAAAAGCGCTTGAGGGCGTAAAAGCACTTGGTGTAAATATTTACCCAGGACAAGAAATCAGAATTACAGATCAAATCATTAATAACATTAATGAAGGTGAAGTTATTGGAATCAATAACTCAAGATATTTGTTGATTGAATTGCCATCTAATGAAGTTCCACAGTATACACAGCGATTATTTTATGAAATTCAATCTATGGGCTATGTACCGATAATAGCGCATCCTGAAAGAAATAAGGCAATTGCTCAGAATTTAGATTTGTTATTTGAGTTAATAAACGGTGGTGCATTAAGTCAAATCACCTCATCTTCTTTAAATGGCTCCATGGGAAAAAAAGTTAGAGCGTTAGCAATACAAATGATTGAAAATAATTTAACACATTTTGTATCATCAGATGCTCATAGTGTTGAAGCAAGACCATTTATTATGAAATCGATGTGGGAAAGCAAGAAATTGAAAAATTATCATGAAGAAATGAATGATTTTTTAAATAATGCAGATTTAGTGATTAATGATAAAAAAATAACCAAACAAATTCCAACTCAAGATTATAAGCAAAAAAAATGGTTTGGCATATTATAGAAAATTGAGTGAGGGGAATTTAATTGACGCGTATTTCAGCAAAATCACGATTAATAATGTTGATAGTAATTGATTCATTAATTGTGACATTATCAGTATTTTTGGGCTACTCTATTTTAGAACCGTATTTCGCAAGTTATACTTTCAAACTATTAATTTTATCATCTATTATATTGTTCTTTTCGCACCACGTCTTTGCATGGTTATTTGATTTATATCATAGGGCGTGGGAGTATGCGAGTGTAAATGAATTAATATTGGTTGTTAAAGCAGTAAGTAGTTCATTAATTACGACAATCATATTAGTGTCTTTGATTACTGGTAGCAGCCCATTTTTCAGATTGTATTTTATTACATGGATGATGCATTTGATTTTCATTGGTGGTTCCAGACTATTTTGGAGAGTTTACAGAAAGTATATCATTGGTAAAAGTGTGAAGAAGAAACCCACACTTATTGTAGGTGCTGGTCAAGGGGGTTCTTTACTAATTCGTCAAATGTTAAGAAGTTCAGACATGAAGATGGAGCCAGTATTAGCAGTTGATGATGATAAAAACAAACAAAAAATCACAATAACTGAAGGTGTCAAAGTACAAGGTTATATTAAGGATATACCAGATTTAGCACAGAAGTTTAATATTAAAAAAATCATCATAGCAATACCTACTTTAAATGCAAGCAGGTTACAAGAAATTAATGATATATGTAATATTGATGGCGTAGAATTATTTAAAATGCCTAATATAGAAGAAGTATTGTCAGGTGAATTAGAAGTCAACCAAATTAAAAGAGTTGATGTAGAGGACTTACTAGGAAGAGATCCAGTCGAATTAGATATGGCGATGATATCTAACGAACTTTCTCATAAGACAATATTGGTTACAGGTGCTGGCGGTTCAATCGGTTCTGAAATTTGTAGACAAGTTTGTAAATTCGGGCCTAAAAAGTTAATTCTTTTAGGGCATGGAGAAAATAGTATCTATTTGATTCATCAAGAATTAACAAATATCTATAAAGATAAAATAGAAATTATTCCAGTAATTGCTGATGTTCAAAATAAGCCTAGATTACAGCAAATAATGAAGAATTATCGTCCGTATGTTGTTTACCATGCTGCGGCGCATAAACATGTACCTCTTATGGAAGCGAACCCATTTGAAGCTATGAGAAACAATATTTTAGGCACGAAAAATACTGCAGAAGCTGCAATATTTGCAGAAGTGAATAAATTTGTCATGATATCTACAGCCAAAGCAGTGAATCCACCAAACGTTATGGGCGCAACTAAGAGAGTAGCTGAAATGTTTATACAAAGTTTAAATGATGAAAATCAAAAAACTGATTTGGTAGCCGTGAGATTTGGAAACGTATTAGGATCAAGGGGATCAGTTATTCCTTTGTTTAAAAAGCAAATTGAAAATGGTGGGCCAGTAACAGTTACACATCCAGACATGACAAGGTATTTCATGACAATCCCTGAAGCTTCTAGGTTGGTATTACAAGCTGGAGCAATTGCTACAGGTGGAGAAATCTTTGTATTAGATATGGGACAACCAGTCAAAATTGTAGACTTAGCTCGAAACATTATTAGGTTGAGTGGTAAAAAAGAAGAAGAAATAGGTATTGAATTTACTGGTATGAGACCAGGAGAAAAATTATTTGAAGAATTATTAAATAAAAATGAAATTCATTCAGAACAGGTATATGAGAAAATATATCGTGGTAAAGCTTTAAGTGTTTCTAAAGATGAGCTTATTGAGTTTATAAACGAATTATTTACAAATACAAATGAAGCAAAAGATAGATTAATAGAATTTGCTAATAGGAAGTTATAATATGATACGTTTTTATAGAATTACAGTTGTAGTACTATCTTTAATCAGTATAATATCTATTTTAGTCAGTAAATTACAATTGCCTCAAAACTTAATAGCACTCCCATTTCTATTTATGTGTTTATATTTATTGTTACCTATGTTTAGTAAATATATGTTCATTAATGTGGGGATAACGATCGTTAATATAACAATGCTAATCAGATATGTTATTTCACCGTTTTTAATGTCCATATATGGTGTGAACGTTAATCTAGGTACTTCTACGTCTATAGGTTCACAGACAATAGCTATTAATTTAATGCTATTTGAAATGTTAGCGGTAATGCTCACATTTAGTTTAATGCATAAACGGTTTTATACTGCAGAATCTACTTTTAGAACAATAAAAGCTAAACCCAATTTGTTCGGGTGGGCGTTTGTAATATTTAGTATGATAATTTTGATACTTAATCCAGATATTTTAGGGAGGTATACATTTATATGGTCTGCTTCTCAATTAAAGAGTAAAGATGCGGTTGATGCAGTCTCAATCTACTTTCTAGTAATTCAATTAGCACACGTAGTTGTAACTATAGGTGTATTAAATTGGATTTATAAAATGTATGAGAAAAATAAAAGTATCATTTTTTTATTACTCTCAATTCTAGTTGTTGGTTTTTCAAGTTCATTTATTTCGGGAACAAGCCGATTTAGTATTATCTTACCTTTAACTACTGGTTTTTTTACAATTTTCATTTTGTATAAAAATTATAGAAAGATTATTGTTTTTATTTCTGTATGTATGTCGTTACTTCTGATAGGTGTATCGACTTTACTTAAGCAGAATACAATTACATCTACAAATGCTGCATCATCCGCTCATAGTGGTGGCACTTTTGAAAAAATGAATACTGATTTGCAATTGTATTTTTCAGGTGTTTCAAATGTTGCACATGCTATGGATACAAGTCATATATATGAACCATTTCAAGCCAACGCAATTATTTCAGAATTGTTTAGGTCTGTTATCTTTTTAAATTCATTGTTTGGACAACATCAAAGTGCATTAATTGCGTTCAATGAGACATTCTATCGTAGATTTTTAGTGTCAGATCAAATTTTACCTATGATAGGTCAAGGTTATTTATATTTTGGTCCTTATCTAGCACCATTATTTTCAATAGTAAGTATAATTTTAGTGATGTTGCTTGATAAGAAAATTTATAATAGTGATTCTGTATTTAAGATGTATATCATGTCATATTTATGTATAAAACTAGCATTATTTTATATGGCTAATGCAACAATACAGCTTTCATTCTTTACAAACTTTTTCCTTATATTATTAATTATTGCTTTCATGAATAAAATGATAGTGATTAAGAAGGTGTAGTGAAATGAATATTGGAAAAGTGGATGTAGCATGGAGTTACATAAGTTTAGCGATGGTTCAAGGTGTCAATATCATGCTACTTCCAATTATATTAAAATTTTTAAATTCTGCTGAGCTCGGCTTATGGTATACATTTACATCTCTTTATGGTTTAGCAATGCTTATTGATTTTGGTTTTCAAACGGTCATAGCAAGAAATATTAGTTATTTATGGTCTGGAGCGAAAACGATTCAAAGTGAAGGCTATGATTCAAGTGAAGTTAAAAATAATGGTATACACATTGGATATTTTGTAAAAGTGCTAAGCACTGTGAAATTTATATATTACGCTATGGGGTTAATGATTTTTATCATTTTCATCAGTTTTGGCACGTTATATTTAGTGAAAATCACAAATGGTGAAATTGATTTATATACTGCATTAACTGCTTGGCTGTTTTATATGGTTTCAATAATTTTAAATATTGCATTTTCATTTTGGAATGCTTTATTAAAAGGTATCGGTGCAATAAAACTGTACAATCAAATACTTGTAGTAACTAAAGTAGCACAACTTGTTTTATCGGTATTATTTTTGTTGCTTGGTTACGGTATTGTTGGTGTTTCTTTAGCATATTTATTGTCTGTTATTATAAACCGCGTATTACAGTCAATCTGTTATTATAGATACTCAAATGAAACCAAAGCAACCAAAGGGCAAATAAAATTCCAGTACAATAAAGAAATATTTAAAGCTTTATTGCCAAATACAGTTAAGACAGGTATTTTGTCTTTATCTAACTATTTAATTGTGAATTTTCCAATTATTATATGTTCTTACTTTTTATCTTTGAAAATATCAGGACAATTTGGATTAGTAAATCAAATTGTTACGTTAATTTTAATGTTATCAAATTCGTATTTTAATACATATTTATCTAAATTCAACTACTTAAGAGTAAAAAACCAATTTGATGAACTTATAATTTTGTTCAGAAAATCAATGATTACCAACTATATATTCAATATTGTAGCTTTTACACTGTTTGTATTGTTAGGTGGATTTTTCTTAGAAATATTAGGAACTGATTATAAATTATTGCCATTAGGGCCACTTATTTTAATCATAGTATATCGATTCTTATATAATAATCAAATTTTATTCACGACGTTTTTAACGACAAAAAACAAAATACCTCACTATAGGCAATTTATGATATCTGCTTTAATAACGGTTGCAGTACAAGTCATTGTTTTGGTGTTTTTGGAAAAAAGTTTGATGTACCTAATTTTACCTTTATTAATAGTACAGTTAGTACATAATAATTGGTATTGGGTATTGTATGTTATAAAAGATATAAGGAATGAGAAAAATGACAAAGAAATCATTAATGAATAAATCAATTGGTCTTATGACTAAGCTTTATAGTAAAAATGTACCTATAGTACCTAGATTGATGCAACAATTTAATAGACTTATTTTTGCGTGTGATGTTCCACGTAGTGTCAAAATTGGTGAAGGTACTATTTTTGCACATAGTGGTTTAGGTTGTGTAATACATTCAAGTGCGGTCATAGGTGAAAATTGTAAAATACAACAAAATGTTACTATTGGTGGTAGAGGAACAAGGGGAACGCCGGTAATTGGTAATAATGTTTTTATTGGGGCAGGATCTACGATTATAGGCAATGTGAAAATCGGTGATAATGCAACGATTGGAGCTATGACTTTAGTGCTAAATGATGTAGCAAACTCTCAAACTGTAGTAGGTATACCTGCTAAAGGAGTGGAAAAATGAAGTTACTTTTTGTTGTAAATAATTTTAATTTTGGAGGCCCCCAAAAAAGTCTTGTAAACTTATTATATGAGTTAGAAGGCCATGGGATTGAAGCAGATTTAATGATTATGAATCAGCAAGATAAACTGAGTAGTTACTTGCCAGATTATGTAAATGAAGTTCCAATTCATAGCAAGTATTCGTTATTAATGCTCGATAAAAGTAAAATAATTAAAAATATAATATCAAATATAGATAAGCCTATATTCATATTAAAAGTACTATTATTTATTTTAAAAAGTAAACTAAAGCTACAAGATAATACTAAGGCAAAGCAAAATTTTTGGGTAAATAATAAATGGAACACATCTGAATTTGAAAAAACTTATGATTTTGCGATAGGTGTTTCTGGAGGTCATTCTGTTTATTTTATTCAGGATTACATTAATGCCAAACATAAAATAGGATGGATTAGAACAGATTACAAAGTATTGAAAAGAAACCATGATTTAGATTATCAATATTTCAAGAAAATGAGTGGAATGCTAGCAGTTTCAAATATGACTGCTAAGCGTTTTGAAGAAATCTTTAATATTAAACCTAGTGTTTTTTATAACAGTTTACCGATTAAACTATATGAAAATATAGAGAGTGAAAATTTTAATACAGATTCTAAATATATGAATTTATGTACTATTTGTAGATTAGACAATGGTAAAGGTTTAGATTTATTAATTGAAGCAGCAAAAATTTTGAAAAAACAAAAAATAAAATTCAATTGGTATATCGTTGGTACTGGAAAATTGGAAGAATGGTTAAAAGAACAGATACTAAAAAATAATTTAGAAAAATTAGTTTTGCCAATAGGATTTAAATTCAATACGGGAAACGTACTTAAAAAAATGGATATTTTAGTACATCCTTCTAGATTTGAAGGCAAGTCAAACACAATTGATGAAGCACTTTATTATGAAATACCTGTTGTGGCTACTAACTTTGAAACAGTCTATGAACAAATTGTAGATGGTGAAAATGGATTCATTACTAATATGAACGGAAATGAAATAGCTAATAGAATTATTGAATTATGTGAAGATGAGCAACTGTATAAAAAAATAAAAAGCGAACTTCATAATAATAAGCGTGTTCCTGAGAATAAAGGCAAAGAATTTATTAGCATACTGTATCAGTTAGGAGATAATAAATGACTAAATTAACTATTTTCACACCAACGTATAACAGAGCGCATACATTACCTAGACTCTTTGAATCATTATTAAATCAAACTAATTACGATTTTGAATGGTTAATTGTTGATGATGGATCTACAGACAATACTGAACAATTAGTAAAAACATTTGTGACAGAAAAATTTTCAATTAGATATATAAAACAAAATAATGGTGGAAAGCATATAGCTACTAATGTAGGTTTGAAAAGTGCAATAGGTGAATTATTCACTTGTCTTGATAGTGATGATTGGTTTTATTCTAACGCCGTGGAATTTATTATTAGAAAATTTGCTGAGGATAGTAAAATAAATGCTTTAATATCACTTGATACATTTGAAAATGGAAATGTTGTGGGTGAGTTACTACCCAATATAGAAAGTGCTAATTGGGTAGACTTAAGATATAAATATCACATTAAGGGAGATAAATGTTATGTGTTTAAAACAAAGATAGTTAAGTATATGACTTTTCCACAATTCGGTGAATCTAAACACATGCCACCATCCTATCAATTATTTGAATATAGTAAATATTATAATTTTCATTTATCAAATACAAAAACAAAATTTGTCGAATATCAAAGTGATGGTATTAGTAGTAAAGTAAAATTGAATTATTTTAAATCTGCAGAAAATTATTGTGAATATAGAAAGTTTGCAAGTAAACAATTACCAAATATAAATGAAAAAGTAAAAAATATTTTACTTTTTGATATTTCTTGGATTGAATTGAAATTGGACAGTAAATTTAAGTTTAAGAATAAACTATCATATTTATTTTCAATATTTTGTTTACCTATTTCGTATGTTATGTATATTTACTATAAAAAATATTTTCAAGGGAAGTAAATGATATGAAAAACAAATTATATTTCATTATAAAAATTATGCAAAAACCATATAATTTAATTCCTAAAGGGATTTCTAATATATTATGGGATTTATCTTCATTAAGTGAATCAAAAGTGGCAATATTATATAGATATTTATATTTAAATAAATATGCAAAAAGTGTTGGGAAAAATGTTTTTGTAGGGAAGTATATAACTATAAAAAATATTAATAAATTAGCTATTGGTAATGATGTAAGTATACATGCGTATAGTTATATAGATGCATATGGGGAGATTGAAATTGGAAATAGTGTTTCAATAGCTAATCATGCCACGATTATATCATCAGATCATACATGGACTGACAATAATCATCCAATTAAATATAATCCAGTGGATCCTAAAAAAATAATCATCGAAAATGATGTCTGGATTGCAGCTGGAGTAAGAATATTAGGTGGCAACACTATTAAGACAAGAAATGTAATAGGTGCTGGAGCAGTTGTGAATAAAAATACTGAGCGTAATAGTGTTTATGTTGGCGTTCCAATCAAAAAAGTGAAGGAGATTTAAATATGAAAATTCTAATCACAGGTACTGCAGGATTTATCGGGTCACATTTGGTGAAAAAATTAATTAGTCAAGGTCATGATGTTGTTGGTGTAGATAGTATAAATGATTACTATTCAGTTTCTTTAAAAGAAGATAGATTAGAATCTATTGGAAAAGAAAATTTCACTTTTTATAAATTGAAACTAGAAGATTATGATGATTTAACTAAAGTGTTTGATGATGAACAACCTGAAGTTGTAGTGAATTTAGCTGCACAAGCAGGTGTTAGATACAGTATTGATAATCCTAGAGCTTATATCGATGCTAATATTGTTGGTTTTATGAATGTGCTTGAATGTTGTAGACATCAAAATATTAAAAATTTAATCTATGCTTCTTCAAGTTCAGTATATGGCGCGAATACAAGCAAACCATTTAGTACATCAGATAATATAGATCATCCACTTAGCCTATATGCAGCGACGAAAAAATCAAATGAGTTAATGGCACACACGTATAGTCATTTATATAACTTGCCAACAACAGGTTTAAGATTCTTCACTGTTTATGGACCATGGGGTAGACCAGACATGGCACTATTCAAATTTACCAAAGCAATTGTAAACGATGAAGTGATTGATGTTTATAATCATGGAAACATGATGAGAGACTTTACTTACGTTGATGATATTGTTGAGGCAATTAGCAGACTTGTTAAGAAACCAGCATCACCAAATAAAGATTGGTCAGGTGCTAATCCAGATCCTGGCTCATCTTATGCACCTTATAAAGTTTATAACATTGGGAATAATAGCCCTGTTAGATTAATGGAATTTGTTGAAGCAATTGAAAATAAACTTGGAAAAGAAGCTAAGAAAAATTATATGGATTTACAACCAGGGGATGTACCAGAAACATATGCAAATGTAGATGATTTATTCAGAGACATCGATTTCAAACCAGAGACAACGATTCAAGATGGTGTAAATAAATTTGTGGATTGGTATTTAGGATATTACAAATAAAGGGGAGCGTTTTTATTATGAATAGAAAAATTGCAGTTGTAGGGTTAGGTTACGTAGGATTGCCGGTAGCTGTTACTTTCGGGAATAAACATAAAGTCATTGGTTTTGATATTAATGAGTCAAGAATTGAAGAGTTGAAAAATGGATATGATAGAACTAATGAAGTAACGGATGAAAAATTAAAGCATACTGATATAGAATACACTTCAAATTCAGAAGATTTGAAGAAAGCAGATTTCATTATTATTGCAGTACCAACACCAATTGATAAACATAATAAACCGGATTTATTCCCATTAATAAAAGCAAGTGAAACAGTGGGGAAAGTTATTACGCCTGATACAATTGTAGTTTATGAATCTACAGTTTATCCTGGTGCGACTGAAGAGGATTGTGTACCTGTACTGGAGAAATATTCAGGTTTAGTATGTGGGAAAGACTTTTACGTTGGTTATTCACCAGAAAGAATAAATCCTGGAGATAAAGTGCATACTTTCGAAACGATTACAAAGGTCGTTTCAGGACAAACACCAGAAGTTTTAGATGTAGTAGCAGAAGTTTATAGCTCTGTAGTAACAGCAGGTGTGCATAAAGCGTCTTCTATTAAAGTAGCAGAAGCGGCGAAAGTCATTGAAAATACGCAACGTGATGTCAATATTGCGTTGATGAATGAACTAGCAATCATATTTGGTAAATTAGATATAGATACGAACGAAGTATTAAAAGCTTCAGGTACGAAGTGGAATTTCTTAAACTTTAAACCAGGTTTAGTTGGAGGGCACTGTATCGGTGTTGATCCATATTATTTAACTCATAAAGCTCAAGAAGTAGGTCATCATCCGGAAGTCATTTTAGCCGGAAGAAGAATAAATGATAATATGGCACAATATATAGCTTCTAATGTAATTAAAGAATTACTAAAGCAAGGATTAGAAGTTCAAGGAGCGACTGTAAATGTATTAGGACTTACCTTTAAAGAAAATTGTCCTGATTTAAGAAATACAAAAGTTATTCATATCATTGAAGAATTAAAAGAATACGGATTAAAAGTAACTGTTAATGATGTCGAAGCAGATAAAACAGAAGCTAAAAAGTTCTTTGGATTAGATTTGAAAGATGTAAATGAATTAGAAACAGCAGATGTATTGTTATTTGCAGTTCCTCATAAGGAATATATTGACAACGTTAAAGAATATTTGAATTTGGCAAAAGAAAATGGCGTATTAATAGATATTAAAGGTAACATTAACAGTGAAGATGTGCAGATGAACCAAAAACTTTGGAGGCTATAAAATTGAAAATTGTGCAAATTGCCGCAATTGAAATGACTCATATAAAACTTTTGAAAGCCTTGAATGAAGCTAGTGTTGCAAACGGCTTAGAGGTGCATTGTGTGAGTACTTCTGGCACTCAAAAAAATGAGGTACTAAAACAAGGCGTATATTATCATAATATAAAAATTGACAGAAGCATAAATCCAATAGGCAATATGAAATCTATTTTGCAAATGGTAAGGTTATTTAAACAAATCAAACCAGATATTGTACATGTTCATACACCTGTAGCAGCGGTTTTAGGGCGAATTGCGGCTAAAATAGCTGGTGTCCCAACAATCATATATACAGCACATGGATTTTATTTCCATGAAGGTATGTCATTAAAGACTTATAAATTTTATTTTAATATTGAAAAACTTATTGGTAAGTACTTTACAGATTATATATTTACACAAAGTGAAGAAGACTATAATACAGCTGTACAAAACAATTTTTTGAAAAATTCTAAACAAAATAATTATCTCCATATTAGTAATGGAATAGATATAGATCGTCAGTTTAATATTGAATTTATAGACAAAGATTCTGTAAATGCCATTAAAAAAGAATTGGATATTAATGTAAATGATATTGTTGTTACTTTTATTGGCAGATTAGTAAAAGAAAAAGGTATATTAGATTTATTAGAGTCTTATAAGAAATTATCTTTAAATAATATAAAATATATAATTATAGGTGATTTACCTGAAGGCGAAAGAGATAAAGAAACACTTGAACTACTCAAAAAGTATAAAAAAGAGAAAAATATTATTTTTACAGGTCAAATTTCTAATATTAACGAATACTTAGCGTTAAGTGATATATATTGTCTTCCTTCGTATAGAGAAGGTATGCCAAGGTCTATTATTGAAGCAATGGCAATGAAAAATGCAATTATAGCTACAAATATAAGAGGTTCAAGAGAAGAAGTAATTGAAAATGAAAATGGTTTTTTAGTTCCTTTACAAGCTAGTATGTATATTGCAAATAAAATAGAAGAATTAGCAAATGATGAAATTAAATTGAATCAATTTAAAGAGGCAAGCTATATAAGAGCGAAAAATATTTATAATGAAACTGAGGTAGTAAAAAAACAACTTGAAGTTTTTAGTCAAGTTGATTAGTGAAAAAAATGGGAGGAGATCCAATGTTGAAGAGAATCTTTGACTTGATAATTAGTTTTAGTTTTTTAGTTATTACATCACCAATATTAGTAGGTTCATATTTTTTGATATGACGGATTGTAATATTAAGTGCAACACTCTTAAAATTTCATAAAAAAATGCCCATAAACGGCACTCTATTGTAAGATGTTAATAACCACAA
>NZ_JBOIRQ010000018.1:0-54370 GCF_051413795.1 Staphylococcus caeli
CATCGACCAAGAAAGTGTCTTAATTGGTGTACACCTTATGAAATTTTCACTGTAAGTCTGTTGCAGTTAAATTGACAATTCATCATAAAAAAAGATTAGCGTATGAATGATTCACACGCCAATCCGTTTTATGTCAGTATATATCTTGCCAAAATATGCTTTATTAGTATAATACTAATGTTAAAATAGCATAGATAACAAATAAAAGAACACTTATAATGTTTAAAATTTGGATTGCCTTTGCATCTTTTTTAATGTGCTTAAAGGCAGTAACTTCAACATTACCAACTAACAGTAGTAAGATGACAAATACCCACCAATTGATTGCTGGGAAAGACATTGTCGTCAAAGCGACTACAAATAATAATAGCAATGCCATGATAAAACGCAATATACGTGTGATAATTGTATCCATTTTAAATATACTTATGTAAGCAACAATAAGATACAATACCGGTAAAAAGATAAGATATAGTTGCATGAATTAACTTCCTTTCTTTGTTCGCCATTAATCTTAGCATGTTAAAAATAGATTTACTAGAATGTTATTTATGTTCTTTTTGTCTAATTTCTGAACGAACCGCTGCAATTTCCTGTTCAATATCTTCTAGCTGTTTGACAAGTGGATCTACTGATTGGTTTACAGACTCTCTTTTTTCCAAGTCACCTTGTAATCTAACATAATCATATTTAAGTTCAGCTAATTTTTCATTTAAGTCCATGGATACGCACTCCTTTAAATAGTAAATTATCTTTATCAATTGATTCGTATTATATCATGGAATTGAAAGCTTCTAAAACAACCAATTGATATGTTAAGGTATGAAAGTAGCATGAAAACGAAATAACGAAGTGAAAGAAGGCATTAGCGTGACTCAACAATTTATCATTATTATTTTACTCATCGCATTAGGGTACACACTTAAACGAATTAATTATTTTAAAGCTAACGATAGCCAAGTATTCTCTACGTTAGTATTGAATGTTACTCTGCCTTCTTTAGTAATTGTAAACTTAAATAAAGCTGAATTAGATATATCACTGTCCATCTTACCTATAATGATGATTCTATATGGAGTGGTTGCCAAAGTCATTGTTATTTGGTTCTTTATAAAATATGATAATCAAATTCGTGGCGCCACAGGCATGATGATTGCATCACTTAACATTGGACTATTTGCATACCCACTAGTTGAAGCAATTTGGCCAAAAACTGGAATGATCTATTTTGGCATGGCGGATATCGGTGGAGCTATTATTATGTTTGGCGTAACTTACTTTGTAGGCAGTTATTTTAGTAGCGCTGGGGATAGCTTTGATTTTAAATATTTAGGGAAAAATATTTTAAAATCTGTACCATTAATGACCTATATCATTATGTTTATTTTAAATATGTTGGATATCCATTTTCCTAAACCAATGATCGATTTCTTTACCGTGCTATCAGGTGCAAACATGCCATTATCAATGATATTACTTGGACTTATGCTTAATTTTAGTATCGATAGACGGTTCTTACCAATTGCCCTTAAATATATAGCGGCACATTATGGACTCGGAATCATTGCAGGTTTATGTGTATATTATTTCTTACCTGTAGACGATCAAATGATTAAGACAACATTACAAGTAGCGTGGCTCTTACCAGTAGGTGTTGCTATAATTCCGTATTCTATACAGTTTAAATATAAAACATTACCCCTTGTTGGAATGGTTACAAATTTAACGATTGTCATTAGTATTATAATTCTGTATATCTATCAAGCATTATTTGTATCATAGTGGTCATAAGATATTATGATATTTGGGTAGCTGCAAATGTATAACAAAAAAGGTTGGAAATAGACAAGGATTTCATTTGTCTGTTTCCAACCTTTTAGTTTCTTATTTATCCTTTACCACCCATAAATGCAGGATAGTTTGTCATGCCGCCATCAACATAGATGGTCGTGCCATGAATATAGTCTGCTAAGTCAGATGCGAGGAAGCGTGCAACGTTTGCCACTTGTTGTGCATCGCCAATGACTTTTGCTGGAATCATTTCAAGTGTTTCAGCTCGCGTTTCTGGATCAGAGAATTTTTCCTTCGTATGTTCGGTAACAATAGCACCAGGTGAAATGTTATTAATACGAATACCATATTGCGCATATTCCATGGACATCGTTTCCATCATTAATTTTAAACCGCCTTTACTAGCAGCATAGTTAACGTAATTCGGCCAAGGAATTTTATCATGAACGCTTGATGTATTGATGATGATACCTTGTTTATCTTCTTTTAAAAATTGATTTACTGCCGCTTTGGAGCCCATAAACGCCCCAGTTAAATTAATATCTATAACTTTTTGCCATTCTGATAAAGGCATTTCATGTGTGGGAATTGCTTTTTCAAAACCGGCATTGTTAATCATGATATCTAATGTTCCGAATTCAGAAACTGCTGATGCTATAAGATGATTTACATCCTCTTCTTTAGATATATCGGCCTGTACTTTGATTGCCTTACCACCTGCGTCTTCGATGATCTTTATGGATTCTGCGACTGCGTCTAAGCTTTTTTCTGAGCGATAGTTAATGACTACGTTTGCTTTTTCTTTACCGAATTGTTCGACCATGGCTTTACCGATACCACTACTTCCACCAGTGATAACAACAACTTTATTTTCTAATTCTTTAAACAATATTGACGCCTCCTTATAAGTAAATGAAATAAAAAGTTTAGAACAAGTAGGATATGAAAGTTAAATTGTTGAATCAACCAACCATTGTCCTATGTTCTAAACTTCATGATGTTTGTATGTGAATAAATTATAATTAACCTTTTAAATTACCTAAAATAAATGCAGCGATGATAATAAGTACTATACCAGCCCAAATACCAATCATTTGACGTTTGTCTTTACGTTCTCCTAATAAGAAAATACCACCTAGGGTAGATACAATAACTAACAATTGAGAGAATGAAAAACTTGTTGCAACACCAACTTTAGGTTGGGAGTAGAACATAAATAAGTTACCGATACCCCAAACGACACCAGGGATGATATTCCAAATTGTACTTTTAATCGATGTTTCATGTTTTGAAGAAAGAATCAAGCCACCGATTGCCATACCGATTGATTGGAAGAAGAGGGCACTCATACCATCTACACCAAATATTTGTGCGACTACAACATACACAACATAGCCTACGGTCGAAATGAGTAAGATAGGTATCGCTTTACCAAAATTACTATTACTATCTGAGGCTTCACGTTTACCTTTGATTGATGTCATCGCGATACCAATTACAAGTAATACCATTGATACGAGACCAAGTGTGACTTGTGTACTAGTACTCCATTCACCTAAGAACACAGCGCTAAACAATGTCGTTCCAACTAATTGTAAGCCAGTAGATATTGGCATTGTCTTAGAGACACCAATTAAACTAATTGATTTAAGTTGATAACCTTGACCAAGTGCCCAAAATGCACCGGAGATTAATCCAACAATAATCACTGTGAAATTATCAAACTTTGCATTACCAGTAAGAAGTAAAATAATACCAATAATCAGTGCACCTAATGTTGTCCCTCTGATTTGATTGTATGGTCCGCCACCAACCAGTACGTTAATTAAAACAACGCTACCCCAGAATAATGCGGGTAACAACGCAATTAATAAATCCATTTTGACTCACTCTTTCTATTTTGTTTTCCCCTTTAAGCAATCGTAATGACTGCTATTGAAACCTAGTTTAAAGCAAAACAATAAGATAGTAAAAAATAATAAATGATAATTGGTTAATTTTTGTATTTAGTGATACTAATTAAATTAAAAGTGTATTTTTTTAGACTATCGTTATTTATTAAAGATGAGCAGCAACATATTTGAATTTTTTATATTCATAATTAATGTTGAATCCTAATTCATGGAATCGTTCAACAAGTGTATTGTTTTTACTTCGAATTTTAAAATAAACCCTATCAATATCATAATTAGAAAATGCAAACTGTAATGCGTGTGATAGAAGATCAAATGCTATCCCCATAAACCTATAATCTGCATGTGATGAAAAATATTTGATTTCAGCTTTTCTAGTAGAAGGGAAGATTTGAATATAAAGGTACCCTTTGAGTAAACCTTCAGACATAAAAACAAATAACTTGTTGTGTTCATCTAGAGATACAGTGATTTCATCAGCGGTCATGACGTCGTGCTTAAAAGTATAATCATGTAGCTTTTTAAAAGAACGATAATAGGCTGGGCGGTAATCAGTAATGTTTTGTGCATGGTCTACTGTACCAACATCTTGTGTTGATATGAGATGATAATCAGTAAAACTATACGAAGCTTCAATTGCTTTCATGTATGGTGTATAAGCTTGTTCATTTTCTTCAAAGGAAAAGTTGAAATTTGCAGTATCGGGTTTACCTTGAACCAATGCTGCGAATAATGATTTGAAATCATCATTTGTTAGTGAAACTGATTTTTTTACAAAAGGACCAATAACTTTATATTTATTGTCCTCGTACTTAAATGCAAGGATTAGCATCTCGATATCGTTTTGATCATTTAATTGCGCAAACACACCTGGGTCAATGATTGCTTGTTTTATCGTTTCTTCAACATCTTCATGTTCTTGTGGTAGTTTGTATAAGTAAGAAGCCGAATGGTAATCAGCGTTATTTATAAAAGTAACAATCTGCTCATAATTATTTAATTGCGTAATTTTCATAACAATACCTCCGTAAGTTATTCAGTTAAGTCAATTATAAGAATTTTTTACATGAAATGGAAGTTATGATGTGCTACATACATGTTACAATGTAGAATATATTAGAATTTGAAAGGGCGAAACTATGAAATCACTGATTATTGCTGAAAAACCTTCAGTAGGTAGAGATATTGCAAATGCGTTAAATATAAATGAAAAGCGTAACGGTTATTTTGAAAATAATAAATATATTGTTACATGGGCGTTAGGTCATCTTGTAACAAATGCAACACCTGAACAATATGATGGTAGGTTTAAAGAATGGAAACTTTCTGATCTGCCAATTATACCTGATAAGATGAAAACGGTCGTAATTAGAAAAACACGAAAACAGTTTTCTACAGTCCAATCGTTAATAAAGAGCGATAAAGTCAATAAAATTATCATTGCTACTGATGCGGGGCGTGAAGGCGAATTAGTAGCACGTTTGATATTGGATAAAGCGCATACCAAAAAGCCAATACAGCGACTTTGGATTAGTTCGGTGACGAATAAAGCAATAAAAGATGGGTTTAACAAACTTCAGGATGGTCGCAAATTTAATCATTTGTATCAAGCTGCATTAGCACGTAGTGAAGCAGACTGGATTGTGGGTATTAACGCGACACGTGCATTAACTACTAAGTATGACGCACAGCTTTCACTTGGCAGGGTGCAAACACCGACGATACAATTAGTTCAAATGCGACAAAATGAAATCAATCAATTTAAGCCTCAAACTTACTATATGATGAAATTGACTGCTGGTGGTCTGACTTTCCAATGTCAAACTCCGCAATCTCATATGGATCGAACAGTCCTTGAGCAAATAAAAAAAGAAATTGATGGCCAACAAGCTCAGATAGAAGCAATTAACAAAACACACAAAAAAGCATACCCACAGCAATTGTATAGCTTAACAGATTTACAACAAGATGCATATAAACGTTTCCATTTAGGGCCTAAAGAAACTTTAAATACATTACAAGCATTATATGAACGCCATAAACTTGTCACTTATCCTCGTACAGACTCAAATTATTTAACGGATGATATGGTGGGAACACTTAAAGACAGATTACAAGCAATTATGGCAACGTCGCTTAAACCACTAGCGAAACAACAAATGACGAATTCATTTTCAGCGAAGTTGAAGTTTGTGAATAACAGTAAAGTTTCTGATCACCATGCGATTATCCCAACAGAAGTGCGTCCGGATATGAGCCAATTAAGTCAACGTGAATCAAAAGTTTACATGATGATTGCACAACGATTTTTAGAAAATTTAATGCCGCCTCATGAATATGAAGCGATAGCGATTGAATTAAAAATAGGCAATTATAAATTCTCATTCAAAGATAAAGTTACAACGAAGCTCGGATTTAAAGCGGTATATGAAGATAATGAAAAAGTTGCTGCTGAAATAAGTCAACTGCAAAAGGGCACAACATTAAAAGTAACTAAAACACAAATAGAACAGCATGAAACAACGCCGCCACCGTATTTTAATGAAGGTTCATTATTGAAAGCGATGGAAAGTCCTCAGAAATTCTTCGAACTTCAAGATAAAAAACACAATAAAACGCTCAAGGATACAGGTGGTATTGGTACAGTTGCGACGAGAGCCGATATTATTGAAAAACTGTTTAATATGAATGCGATAGAATCTCGAGATGGAAAGATAAAAGTTACCTCTAAAGGAAAACAAATTCTTGAATTAGCACCACAGAAACTAACATCGCCATTGCTTACTGCAGAATGGGAAGAAAAACTGTCATTGATTGAACAAGGGAAATATGACGTCAGCAAGTTTATTTCTGAAATGAAGAGGTTTACGAATGAAGTTGTTGAAGAAATAAAAACAAGTGAACAACGCTATAAGCACGATAATTTAACTACTACAGAATGTCCAACTTGTGGGAAGTTTATGATTAAAGTGAAAACGAAAAATGGACAAATGCTTGTATGCCAAGATCCTCAATGTAAAACGAAGAAAAATGTCCAACGTAAAACAAATGCACGTTGCCCAAATTGTCATAAGAAAATGACACTCTTTGGAAGAGGGAAAGAAGCGGTGTATCGTTGTGTATGTGGTCACACGGAAACACAAGCACAAATGGACAAACGCCATAAAAATAAGAAATCAGATAAAGTAAACAAAAAAGATCTCAAAAAATATATGAATAATGATGATGGTTTAGAAAACAATCCATTCCAAGATGCTTTAAAAGGCTTGAAACTCTAGATAATCGAACGTATAACGAATATTTATAACTAAAGTTCGTGTTTGCTATTGTAAAAAAGTTGATTTGGTATTAGAATGTGAAAGTATTTTAAAAAAAGGAGAACTAACCGTGAAAAAGTATTTCAAGTTTGAAAAGCATGGAACGAACTATAAGAAGGAGATACTTGGAGGGCTTACAACTTTCTTATCTATGGCTTATATTTTAGCTGTTAACCCTCAAGTACTTAGTTTAGCTGGTGTTGATGGTGTTTCTGAAAATATGAAAATGGATCAGGGTGCTATTTTTGTTGCTACGGCACTAGCAGCATTTGTTGGTTCGTTATTTATGGGGTTAATTGCGAGATATCCAATTGCATTAGCGCCAGGTATGGGCTTAAATGCATTTTTCGCATTTACTGTAGTTTTAACGATGGGTATACCATGGCAAGTTGGTTTAACAGGTGTACTATTTTCGGGGGTAGTTTTCGCTATACTAACAATGACAGGTTTACGAGAAACCATCATTAATGCAATACCTTATCAGATGAAAATGGCCGTATCTGCCGGTATAGGATTATTTATAACATTTGTTGGACTACAAAGTTCTGGTATTATAGTCAAAAATGATTCGACACTTGTAACTTTGGGCCATATTACTGATGGACCTGTACTATTAGCAATATTTGGTATTATAAGTACAGTGATTTTGTATGCAATTAGAGTGCCTGGAGCAATATTTATTGGTATGGTATTGACGTCGGTAGTCGGTATGTTAACAGGACTTATACATACACCAAGTGCTATTGTAGGACAAATACCAAGTATTGAACCAACTTTTGGTGCAGCATTTGAAGCATTCAAAGATCCTGGTCAATTACTCACTGTCCAATTTTTAATTGTTATTCTCACGTTTTTATTCATTGATTTCTTTGATACAGCAGGTACGCTTGTAGCAGTTGCTACACAAGCTGGTTTTATGAAAGATAATAAAATGCCTCGCGCGGGTCGCGCATTATTCTCAGATTCATTAGCGACAATAGTCGGAGCGATTTTTGGTACGACAACAACTACTTCATATATTGAATCGAGTTCAGGTGTAGCTGTCGGAGCGAGAACAGGATTTGCAAGTGTTGTTACCGGATTCTGTTTCTTATTAGCTATATTCTTTAGTCCGCTCATGGAAGTTGTTACAAGCGCTGTGACAACACCGGCATTAGTCGTGGTTGGTGTATTAATGGCAGCGAACTTTGCCGAAATTGATTGGAAGAAATTTGAAGTTGCTGTACCGGCATTTGTAACGATTATTATGATGCCGCTATCATATTCAATAGCAACTGGTATTGCATGTGGATTCATTTTTTATCCTATAACGATGTTAATTTCAAAACGTCATAAAGAAGTACATCCAATCATGTACGCATTAATGATTCTATTTATATTATACTTTGTTTTTGTTCACGGATAATAAAACCATATTAAAAAGCACATTGTTATGTCGATAATCGACACTTTAACAATGTGCTTTTGCTTTTTAACTTTATTTAAATTAGCGAAGAAATATAATTAAAACGTTCTATATTGAATCGTTTCTTCTATTATATAGGGTACATACCAGTTAAATAAAAATATCATCTTTGTAAGTTGAAACATCAAATGATTAATTTTTGTTACGTCTGTCTACAGTATAAATTACTTTCGCATTTCTATTTGGTACATATAATGGCGCTGACAATAAAATAAATATAAAAAATAACATTAAAATAAATAATGCCCAGTGGACAACCATACCTACTACAGGTATAAAAGCCAAGAAGGAGCCGATGATTCCCATTAATGGAATAAATAACATAGGCTTAATAGAATTTTGTTTATCTACCATTAATATAATTACCATCACAAAATATAAAAATGCATTGATTAATAACGGTTGCCAACCAAATCCAAGAATTATACTGCCACCCAAGAAGGGGATGCCATAAACTAATTCGCTAATAATTAAAAGTATGCTTAAAATTAATAATACAGTGCGAATA
The DNA here is from genome assembly GCF_051413795.1 of Staphylococcus caeli. Taxonomy (GTDB): domain Bacteria; phylum Bacillota; class Bacilli; order Staphylococcales; family Staphylococcaceae; genus Staphylococcus; species Staphylococcus caeli_A. The sequence goes on from NZ_JBOIRQ010000018.1 coordinate 8,995, forward strand.
CCACTTTTCATAAAAATTCACCACCTAACATATTCCATTATATAGGATAATTCTTGTTTAGAATAATAATTTGAAATGCTATGAAAGATAAAATTGCTAGTAATACGAAAAAATTTTCAAAAGTGGTTGAAGTGAATAACGTAATCAAGTACAATAACAAAGTATGTGTTAGACAAAAAGTTTCAAAACTTTTGTATAAAAGCTTGATAAATCACTGTTTATCATGTATCATATCTAATGTTGGACTTTAAGAACACGCGATGAAGCGAAAGGTTACTGACACACCCGGCCGCTTTGCCATGGCGCTGTGTGAGATAGTTTTCGTGGAGAAGTCTATCACTTAAATGTAGACGAATAAGGAGGGAAAATTATGGCAAAACAAAAAATCAGAATCAGATTAAAAGCTTATGATCACAGAGTTATTGATCAATCAGCAGAAAAAATTGTTGAAACAGCGAAACGTTCTGGTGCAGATGTATCTGGACCAATTCCGTTACCGACTGAAAGATCAGTTTACACGATTATTCGTGCCGTGCATAAGTACAAAGATTCACGTGAGCAATTCGAACAACGTACACATAAACGTTTAATCGATATTGTTAACCCTACACCAAAAACAGTTGATGCTCTTATGGGCTTAAACTTATCATCTGGCGTAGACATCGAAATCAAATTATAATAGAAAAAATTAGGAGGTGGACTTTCGATGACCAAAGGAATCTTAGGAAGAAAAATCGGGATGACACAAGTTTTCGGAGAAAACGGTGATTTAATCCCAGTAACAGTAGTAGAAGCAAGCCAAAACGTTGTATTACAAAAGAAATCTGAAGAGATTGATGGATACAACGCTATCCAAGTAGGCTATGAAGATAAAAAAGCTTATAAAAAAGATAGTAAATCTAGCAAATATGCCAACAAACCAGCTGAAGGCCATGCTAAAAAAGCAGGCACAGCACCTAAGCGCTTCATTCGTGAATTCAGAAACGTTAATGTTGATGAATACGAAGTAGGTCAAGAAGTCTCAGTTAATACATTTGAAGCTGGAGACGTAATTGATGTAACAGGCGTATCTAAAGGTAAAGGTTTCCAAGGTGCCATTAAACGTCATAATCAAGCACGTGGTCCAATGTCACATGGTTCTCATTTCCATAGAGCACCAGGTTCAGTAGGTATGGCATCAGATGCTTCAAGAGTCTTTAAAGGACAAAAAATGCCTGGACGTATGGGCGGTAACACTGTAACAGTACAAAACTTAGAAGTAGTTCAAGTTGACACTGAAAACAATGTTATTTTAGTAAAAGGTAATGTACCAGGTCCTAAAAAAGGATTTGTAGAAATCACATCATCAATCAAAGGTAATAAATAATTTACAACGAAAGGAGGAATTGCATAATGGCTAATTATGATGTATTAAAAGTAGATGGAACTAAATCAGGTTCAGTTGAACTAAGCGATGCAGTATTTGCAATCGAACCAAACAACAGCGTTCTTTTTGAAGCAATTAACTTACAACGTGCTTCATTACGCCAAGGTACTCATGCTGTTAAGAATCGTTCAGCAGTACGTGGTGGTGGACGTAAACCATGGAGACAAAAAGGTACAGGACGTGCGCGTCAAGGTACAATTCGTGCGCCACAATGGCGTGGTGGTGGTATCGTATTCGGTCCAACACCAAGAAGCTACTCATACAAAATGCCTAAGAAAATGCGTCGTTTAGCATTACGTTCAGCATTATCTTTCAAAGTACAAGAGAAAGGTTTAACTGTTGTAGATGCATTAAACTTAGATGCTCCTAAAACAAAAGAATTCAAAACTGTACTTTCTAACTTAGAACAACCTAAAAAAGTATTAGTAGTAACAGAATCAGAAGATGTAAACGTTGCTTTATCAGCACGTAACATTCCTGGTGTTCAAGTAACTACAGCTCAAGGGTTAAACGTTCTAGATATCACAAGCGCTGACAGTGTAGTAATCACAGAAGCAGCTGCTAAAAAAGTTGAGGAGGTGCTCGGATAATGGAAGCAAGAGACGTTCTTAAGCGCCCCGTAATCACTGAAAAATCTTCAGTTGCTATGGCTGAAGACAAATACACATTCGACGTTGATACTCGTGCAAACAAAACACAAGTTAAAATTGCCGTTGAAGAAATCTTTGATGTAAAAGTAGCTAATGTAAACATCATTAACTACAAACCAAAGAAAAAACGTATGGGCCGTTACCAAGGCTATACAAACAAAAGACGCGTAGCAATCGTTAAATTAAAAGAAGGATCAATCGATCTATTCAACTAAAATACAATTACCAATAAGGAGGTAAACGACAATGGCTCTAAAAAAATATAAGCCAATTACTAATGGTCGTCGTAATATGACTAGTTTAGATTTCGCTGAAATCACAAAAACTACACCTGAAAAGTCATTATTACAACCGCTACCGAAAAAAGCGGGACGAAATAACCAAGGTAAATTGACAGTTCGCCATCACGGTGGAGGACACAAACGTCAATACCGTGTTATTGACTTCAAACGTAATAAAGATGGTATCAACGCTAAAGTTGATTCAATCCAATATGATCCAAACCGTTCAGCAAACATCGCATTATTAGTTTATGCTGATGGTGAAAAACGCTATATCATCGCTCCAAAAAACCTTAAAGTAGGTCAAGTACTTGAAAGCGGTGAAAATGCAGATATCAAATTAGGTAATGCATTACCATTACAATTCATTCCAGTAGGTACTGTAATCCACAACATCGAGTTGAAACCTGGTAAAGGTGGACAAATCGCTCGTTCAGCTGGTGCTAGTGCACAAGTACTTGGTAAAGAAGGTAAATACGTTTTAATTAGATTAAGATCTGGTGAAGTTCGTATGATTCTTTCAACTTGCCGTGCTACTATTGGTCAAGTTGGTAACATCCAACATGAACTTGTAAACGTTGGTAAAGCAGGACGTTCTAGATGGAAAGGCATTCGCCCAACAGTTCGTGGTTCTGTAATGAACCCTAACGATCACCCACACGGTGGTGGTGAAGGTCGTGCACCTATCGGTAGACCATCTCCAATGTCACCTTGGGGTAAACCTACGCTTGGTAAGAAAACTCGTCGTGGTAAAAAATCTTCAGACAAACTTATCGTTCGTGGACGTAAGAAAAAATAAAAATAACTTATTTACGTGTGCGGCTTAATAGCTGCACGCATACAATAAGAAGGGAGGCGCCACTATGGCTCGTAGTATTAAAAAAGGACCTTTCGCTGATGATCATCTTATGAAAAAAGTTGAAGCTCAAAGCGGAAGCGAGAAAAAACAAGTAATCAAAACTTGGTCACGTCGTTCAACTATTTTCCCTGATTTTATCGGACATACATTCGCTGTATATGATGGACGTAAACATGTGCCTGTATTCGTAACTGAAGATATGGTTGGTCACAAATTAGGAGAATTTGCACCAACACGTACATTCAAAGGTCACGCTGCAGACGACAAAAAAACTAGAAGATAATTTCTAACAGGTAGAGGAGGAAATTCCAATGGAAGCAAAAGCGGTTGCTAAAACAATAAGAATCGCACCTCGTAAAGTTAGATTAGTATTAGATCTAATTAGAGGCAAGAGTGCTGGAGAAGCTATTGCAATTTTAAAATTAAAAAACAAAGCTTCATCACCAGTAGTTGAAAAATTATTAATGTCCGCTTTAGCAAATGCTGAACATAACTATGACATGAATACTGATGAATTAATAGTTAAAGAAGCTTATGCTAATGAAGGACCAACATTAAAACGTTTCCGTCCACGTGCACAAGGACGTGCAAGTGCGATCAACAAACGTACAAGCCACATTACAATCGTCGTAAGTGACGGTAAAGAAGAAGCTAAAGAAGCTTAATACATTTTTTAAGGAGGGAACACTGTGGGTCAAAAAATTAATCCAATCGGACTTCGTGTTGGTGTAATCCGTGATTGGGAAGCTAAATGGTATGCAGAAAAAGACTTCGCATCATTATTACACGAAGATTTAAAAATCCGTAAATTTATTGATAACGCATTAAAAGAAGCATCAGTTTCTCACGTAGAAATCGAACGTGCTGCTAATCGTATCAACATCGCTATTCATACTGGTAAGCCAGGTATGGTAATCGGTAAAGGCGGTTCAGAAATTGAAAAACTTCGTAACAAATTAAACGCTTTAACAAGCAAAAAAGTACACATCAACGTAATCGAAATCAAAAAAGTTGATTTAGATGCAAAATTAGTTGCTGAGAATATTGCAAGCCAGTTAGAAAACCGTGCTTCATTCCGTCGTGTACAAAAACAAGCTATTACAAGAGCAATGAAAATTGGTGCTAAAGGTATCAAAACTCAAGTTTCAGGTCGTTTAGGCGGAGCTGACATCGCTCGTGCTGAACAATATTCAGAAGGAACGGTTCCACTTCATACACTACGTGCTGACATCGGTTATGCGCATGCAGAAGCTGACACTACTTACGGTAAATTAGGTGTCAAAGTATGGATTTATCGTGGAGAAGTTCTTCCTACTAAGAACACTAGTGAAGGAGGAAAATAATAATGTTACTACCAAAACGTGTAAAATATCGTCGTCAACATCGTCCTAAAACAACTGGTCGTTCTAAAGGCGGTAACTATGTAACATTTGGTGAGTATGGTTTACAAGCAACTACAACTTCTTGGATCACATCTCGTCAAATCGAATCAGCTCGTATTGCAATGACTCGTTATATGAAACGTGGCGGGAAAGTTTGGATTAAAATCTTCCCACACACACCTTACACTAAAAAACCTTTAGAAGTACGTATGGGTGCTGGTAAAGGTGCAGTAGAAGGCTGGATTGCAGTAGCAAAACCAGGTAGAATTTTATTTGAAGTCGCAGGCGTTAACGAAGAAGTTGCGCGTGAAGCATTACGTTTAGCAAGTCACAAACTTCCAGTTAAAACTAAGTTTGTAAAACGTGAAGAATTGGGTGGTGAACAAAATGAAAGCTAAGGAAATTAGAGACTTAACCACTTCAGAAATCGAAGAGCAAATCAAATCTTCAAAAGAAGAGCTTTTTAACCTACGCTTTCAGTTAGCTACAGGTCAATTAGAGGAAACTGCACGTATTCGCACAGTAAGAAAAACGATTGCACGTCTAAAAACTGTTGCTCGTGAAAGAGAAATTGAACAAGGTAAAGCGAATCAATAATTCAATTGAAAGAGGAGGTTACTAAAGTGAGCGAAAGAAATGATCGTAAAGTTTATGTAGGTAGAGTCGTTTCCGATAAAATGGATAAAACGATAACTGTACTTGTTGAAACATACAAAACACACAAGTTATATGGTAAACGAGTAAAATACTCTAAAAAATACAAAACTCATGATGAAAACAACTCAGCTAAATTAGGGGACACAGTTAAGATTCAAGAGACACGTCCTTTATCAGCAACTAAACGTTTCCGTTTGGTAGAAATTGTTGAAGAATCAGTAATTATTTAATTAAATAGTGAAGATAAAGGAGGTTTAACTCATGATCCAACAAGAAACACGATTAAAAGTAGCAGATAACTCTGGTGCACGTGAAGTTCTTACAATTAAAGTATTAGGTGGATCTGGTCGTAAAACAGCTAACATCGGTGACGTTATCGTAGTAAGTGTTAAAAATGCTACACCAGGTGGCGTTGTCAAAAAAGGTGAAGTAGTAAAAGCTGTTGTAGTACGTACTAAATCAGGCGTACGTCGTAACGATGGTTCATATATCAAATTTGATGAGAATGCATGTGTCATCATCCGTGATGACAAAGGCCCACGTGGTACTCGTATTTTTGGACCTGTCGCTCGTGAACTACGTGAAGGCAACTTCATGAAAATTGTATCATTAGCTCCAGAAGTACTTTAATAAAACATTTATAAATATATAAATTTAAGGAGGTGCCACACATGCATATCAAAAAAGGTGACAACGTAAAAGTTATCGCAGGTAAAGACAAAGGTAAAGAAGGTAAAGTTGTTTCAACTGAACCTAAAAAAGACCGTGTCGTTGTGGAAGGTGTCAATATTATCAAAAAGCACCAAAAACCAACTCAATTTAATCCTGAAGGTGGAATCTTAGAAACAGAGGCAGCAATCCATGTTTCTAACGTACAGTTATTAGATCCTAAAACGAATGAACCTACACGCGTTGGTTACAAAGTCGAAGATGGTAAAAAAGTTCGTATCGCTAAAAAATCAGGCGAAGAAATTAAATCTAATAATTAATAACTAATTGAAAGGAGGATCCACTGTGAACCGTTTAAAAGAAAAATTCAACTCTGAAGTTACTCAAAACTTAGTTAAACAATTTAACTATAGTTCAGTAATGGAAGTTCCAAAAATAGAAAAAATCGTTGTAAATATGGGTGTCGGTGACGCTGTACAAAATACTAAAGTATTAGATGATGCTGTAGAAGAGTTACAAGCAATCACTGGTCAAAAACCTTTAATTACAAAAGCTAAAAAATCAGTAGCAACATTCCGTTTACGTGAAGGTATGCCAATCGGTGCGAAAGTTACACTTCGTGGTGAAAGAATGTATGACTTTTTAGATAAATTAATTGCTGTATCACTTCCACGTGTACGTGACTTCCAAGGTGTATCTAAAACTGCATTCGATGGTAGAGGTAACTACACTTTAGGTGTTAAAGAACAATTAATTTTCCCAGAAATTGACTATGACCGAGTAAGTAAAGTACGAGGAATGGATATCGTTATCGTAACGACTGCTAACACTGACGAGGAAGCTCGTGAATTGTTATCACAATTCGGTATGCCATTTCACAAATAATCTCTAAAGGAGGCTAATTAAGTGGCTAAAACTTCAATGGTTGCTAAGCAACAAAAAAAACAAAAGTTCCAAGTACGTGAATATACGCGTTGTGAACGCTGTGGTCGTCCACATTCTGTATATCGTAAATTTAAATTATGCCGTATTTGTTTCCGTGAATTAGCTTATAAAGGCCAAATCCCTGGCGTTCGTAAAGCTAGCTGGTAATAGAAAATAGTCTGAAAGGAGGCAACAATCAATGACAATCAACGATCCAATTGCAGATATGCTAACTCGTGTAAGAAACGCAAACATGGTGCGTCACGATAAATTAGAATTACCTGCTTCAAACATTAAAAAAGAAATTGCTGAAATTTTAAAGAGTGAAGGTTTCATTAAAAACGTAGAATACGTTGAAGACGATAAACAAGGGGTTATCCGTTTATTCCTTAAATATGGTCAAAACAATGAACGTGTTATCACTGGATTAAAACGTATTTCAAAACCTGGTTTACGTGTTTATGCAAAAGCTAACGAAGTACCTAAAGTACTTAACGGTTTAGGTATTGCATTAGTTTCAACTTCTGAAGGTGTAGTAACTGATAAAGAAGCTAGAAAACGTAATATCGGTGGAGAAATCTTAGGTTACATTTGGTAATAATAAATAATAAGGAGGTGCGATAACATGAGTCGTGTTGGTAAAAAAATTATTGACATCCCTAGCGACGTAACAGTAAGTGTTGAAGGTAACACAATCACTGTTAAAGGTCCTAAAGGTGAATTATCAAGAACAATGAATGAAAGAATGACATATAAACAAGAAGAAGGCACTTTAGAAGTTGTAAGACCAACTGATTCTAAAGATGATAGAACAGTACATGGTACAACTCGTGCTTTAATTAACAATATGATTTTAGGTGTTAAAGATGGATACCAAAAAACACTTGAACTTGTTGGTGTAGGTTACCGTGCTCAAATGCAAGGTAAAGACTTAATCTTAAACGTTGGTTACTCTCATCCAGTAGAAATCAAAGCTGATGAAGGTATTACTTTCGGTGTTGAGAAAAACACAACAGTAACAGTTGCTGGTATTTCTAAAGAACAAGTTGGAGCAATCGCTTCTAACATTCGTTCAGTAAGACCTCCAGAACCTTATAAAGGTAAAGGAATTCGTTACCAAGGTGAATACGTTCGCCGTAAAGAAGGTAAAACTGGTAAATAATAAATAACTTTCAGAAGAAAGGAGTATTAAGATGATCAGCAAAATTGATAAAAATAAAGTGCGTCTTAAAAGACATGCACGTGTACGTAATAAATTAGCTGGTACAGCTGAGAAGCCACGTTTAAACATCTACCGTTCAAACAAACACATCTATGCACAAGTTATAGATGACGTAAGCGGTAAAACATTAGCACAAGCTTCAACTCAAGAAAAAGAATTAGCAAATGAATCTGGTTCTAAAGTTGAATTGTCAGCTAAAGTTGGCGAAACTGTAGCTAAAAGAGCTAGCGAAAAAGGCGTTAAAACTATCGTATTTGACCGTGGAGGATACTTATTCCATGGCCGTGTGAAAGCCTTAGCAGATGCAGCTCGTGAAAATGGTTTAGAATTTTAATTTAAAGGAGGGACATTTACATGGCTCGTAGAGAAGAAGCGAAAGAATTTGAAGAACGCGTTGTTACAATTAACCGTGTTGCGAAAGTTGTAAAAGGTGGTCGTCGTTTCCGTTTCACTGCATTAGTTGTAGTTGGAGATAAAAACGGTCGCGTTGGTTTCGGTACTGGTAAAGCACAAGAGGTACCTGAAGCAATCAAAAAAGCAGTTGAAGCAGCTAAAAAAGATTTAGTTGTAGTTCCACGTGTTGAAGGTACTACACCTCACACAATTACTGGACGTTTCAGTTCAGGTAGCGTATTTATGAAACCAGCTGCACCTGGTACTGGTGTTATTGCAGGTGGCCCTGTTCGTGCGGTATTAGAATTAGCAGGTATCACTGATATCTTAAGTAAATCTTTAGGTTCAAATACACCAATTAACATGGTTCGTGCTACAATCAACGGATTAAAAAACCTTAAAAATGCTGAAGATGTTGCGAAATTACGTGGCAAATCAGTAGAAGAATTATACAATTAAGAAGGAGGGAAAATAAGTTATGGCTAAATTACAAATTACCCTCACTCGTAGTGTTATAGGTCGTCCAGAAACACAACGTAAAACTGTTGAAGCTTTAGGTTTGAAAAAAACAAACTCTTCAGTAGTTGTTGAAGATAACCCTGCTATTCGTGGGCAAATCAACAAAGTAAGTCACTTAGTGACAGTAGAAGAAAAATAAATTTAAGGAGGTGCCGAAATGAAATTACATGAGTTAAAACCGGCAGAAGGTTCTCGTAAAGTTCGTAACCGCGTTGGACGTGGTGCTGCTACTGGTAACGGTAAAACTAGTGGTCGTGGACAAAAAGGGCAAAAAGCACGTTCAGGTGGTAGTGTAAGACCAGGCTTCGAAGGTGGTCAATTACCATTATTCCGTCGCTTACCAAAACGAGGTTTTACTAACATTAACCGTAAAGAATATGCTATTGTTAACTTAGACCAACTTAATAAATTTGAAGATGGTACTGAAGTAACTCCTGCTTTATTAGTAGAATCTGGTGTAGTTAAGAGTGAAAAAGCTGGTATTAAGATACTAGGTAATGGTTCACTTGATAAAAAACTAACAGTTAAAGCTAGCAAATTCTCTGCATCTGCAGCAGAAGCTATTGATGCAAAAGGCGGAGCACACGAGGTGATCTAATGTTTGAAACGCTTGTGAGCTTCTTTAAAACAAAAGAAGTTCGTAATAAGATCTTTTTTACTCTCGCAATGTTAGTAATTTTTAAAATAGGTACTTATATTCCCGCACCTGGTGTGAACCCAGCTGCTTTTGACAGTCAACAAGGTTCTCAAGGTGTCACTGATTTGTTAAATACATTTGGTGGCGGAGCCTTGAAGAACTTTTCTATCTTTGCCATGGGTATAATGCCTTATATAACTGCTTCAATCGTTATGCAGTTATTGCAAATGGATATTGTTCCGAAGTTTTCAGAGTGGGCAAAACAAGGTGAAGCAGGTAGAAAGAAACTTAATAACGTAACACGTTATTTTGCGATTATACTTGCGTTTGTCCAATCAATTGGTATGGCTTTCCAATTTAATAACTACTTAAAAGGTCAATTGATCATGGATCAATCAGTTTTAAGTTATTTATTAATCGCTGTTGTATTAACAGCTGGAACTGCATTCCTTATTTGGTTAGGTGAACAAATCACTCAATTTGGTGTTGGTAATGGTATTTCTATCATTATCTTCGCAGGTATTTTGTCTTCATTACCTTCATCCTTGATACAGTTTTATCAACAGGCCTTTGTGGGTCAAGATGATACTTCTATGGCTTGGTTGAAAGTAATTGGCTTAATTATTGGAATGATACTATTGACGGTTGGTGCGATATACGTATTACAAGCTATTCGTAAAATTCCAATTCAATATGCGAAGAAACAATCAGCACAGAGATTAGGTTCACAAGCAACTTATTTACCTTTAAAAGTTAACTCTGCAGGTGTTATTCCTGTTATCTTTGCAATGGCATTCTTCTTGTTACCAAGAACATTGACATTGTTTTTCCCTGACGCAAGTTGGGCGCAAAAAGTTTCAGATGTGGCAAATCCATCGAATAATATCGGTATGATTGTATATGTAGTGCTTATCATAGCATTTGCATATTTCTATGCGTTTGTCCAAGTGAATCCTGAAAAGATGGCAGAAAACCTAAAAAAACAAGGAAGTTATGTCCCAGGTATTAGACCTGGTGATCAAACAAAAAAATATATTACTAGAGTTCTCTATCGTTTAACTTTTGTAGGATCAATATTCTTAGCAGTAATAGCGATTCTTCCAATTTTTGCAACTAAAGTAATGGGCTTACCTCAATCTATTCAGGTTGGTGGTACAAGTTTACTAATTGTAATTGGTGTAGCGATTGAAACAATGAAAAGTCTAGAAGCTCAAGTGAGCCAAAAAGATTATAGAGGCTTTGGTGGTAGATAAATTGTAGGAGGGCATTTATGAATATCATTTTAATGGGTTTACCTGGCGCAGGTAAAGGAACTCAAGCGAGTGAAATTGTTAAGAAATTCCCAATTCCACACATATCTACTGGCGACATGTTCAGAAAAGCGATTAAAGATGAGACTGGTTTAGGCAAAGAAGCTAAATCATACATGGATCGTGGAGAATTAGTCCCTGATGAAGTTACTGTGGGCATTGTTAAAGATAGAATATCTGAAGACGATGCGAAAAAAGGATTCTTACTTGACGGCTTTCCTCGTACTATTGAACAAGCTGAAGCATTAAATAATATCATGCAAGAATTAGATAGAAAAATTGATGCAGTTATCAATATAGAGGTACCTGAAGAAGAATTAATGAACCGCCTTACTGGTCGTAGGATCTGTGAAAAGTGCGGAACAACTTATCATCTTGTATTCAATCCTCCAAAAGTTGATGGCATTTGTGATCTTGACGGCGGTAAATTATATCAACGTGAAGATGACAACCCAGAGACAGTTGCAAATCGTTTAAACGTCAATGTTAAACAGTCTAAACCTATCTTAGAGTTCTATGATAATAAAGACGTGTTAAAAAACATTGATGGTTCTAGAGATATTAAAGTCGTTACAAAAGACGTCATCGATATTTTAGAAGATTTAAAATAAGATCAACTTTGTACGGTCTATGTAATGCCAAAGGTATAATTAAATAAGAGTGACAATGCGATTACGTAATTCATTATATTAGTTAAACTGATTAACAACACTTATAGACACGTATGGTTAGAGTTGATTTTTGACGATAACCAACTATTTCATAAAGGGGGAAGTTAATTAATGGCTAAACAAGATGTAATTGAATTAGAAGGTACTGTATTAGATACTTTACCAAATGCAATGTTTAAAGTAGAATTAGAAAATGGTCACGAGATTTTAGCTCACGTTAGTGGTAAAATTAGAATGAACTATATTCGTATTCTACCTGGCGACAAAGTAACAGTAGAAATGTCTCCGTATGATTTAACACGCGGAAGAATTACGTATCGTTATAAATAATCGTCACTCCATAATATAGGGAGGTTTAAAAATGAAAGTAAGACCATCAGTAAAACCAATTTGCGAAAAATGTAAAGTCATTAAACGTAAAGGTAAAGTAATGGTAATTTGTAGCAACCCAAAACATAAACAAAGACAAGGCTAATAAAGAGAGGTGTAAATAATTATGGCACGTATTGCAGGAGTAGATATTCCACGTGAAAAACGTATTGTTATTTCTTTAACTTATGTGTATGGTATCGGTACTACTACAGCTAACAAAATTGCTGAAGCAGCTAACGTATCACCAGAAACTCGTGTTAAAGACTTAACTGATGATGAATTAGGTCGTATCCGTGAAGTTGTTGACAGCTATAAAGTAGAAGGTGACTTACGTCGTGAGCAAAACTTAAACATTAAACGTTTAATGGAAATCTCATCTTACCGTGGTATCCGTCACCGTCGTGGCTTACCAGTTCGCGGACAAAAAACTAAGAACAATGCTCGTACTCGTAAAGGCCCAGTTAAAACTGTAGCTAACAAGAAAAAATAATAGGTAAAGGAGGCAAAATTTAAATGGCACGTAAACAAGTATCTCGTAAACGTAGAGTGAAAAAGAATATTGAAAATGGTGTGGCTCAAATCCGTTCAACATTCAATAATACAATCGTAACTATTACTGATGAATTTGGTAATGCGTTATCATGGTCATCAGCAGGTGCACTAGGATTCAAAGGATCTAAAAAATCTACACCATTTGCAGCACAAATGGCATCAGAAACTGCTTCAAAATCAGCTATGGAACATGGCTTGAAAACTGTTGAAGTTACTGTAAAAGGACCAGGTCCAGGTCGTGAATCAGCTATCCGTGCGTTACAATCAGCTGGATTAGAAGTAACTGCAATCCGTGACGTTACTCCAGTACCACATAATGGTTGTCGTCCACCAAAACGTCGTCGCGTATAATTTTATTGTTATTGTCGCAGGTCACTGAGAAATACAGTACAAATCAAGTCGACGTAATCAAGGAGGATATTTGTAAATGATTGAAATCGAAAAACCTAGAATTGAAACAATTGAAATTAGTGATGATGCTAAATTCGGTAAGTTCGTTGTTGAACCACTAGAACGTGGCTACGGTACTACACTAGGAAACTCCTTACGTCGTATCCTACTATCTTCATTACCAGGTGCAGCCGTTAAGTACATTGAAATCGAAGGTGTATTACATGAATTCTCAGCTATAGATAATGTTGTTGAAGATGTTTCTACTATTATTATGAACATCAAAAAATTAGCATTAAAAATCTATTCTGAAGAAGACAAAACTTTGGAAATTGATGTGAAAGATGAAGGCGGTGTAACTGCAAGTGACATTACTCATGATAGTGATGTTGAGATTTTAAATCCTGAGATTAAAATTGCAACAGTTTCAAAAGGTGGACACTTAAAAATCCGTCTAGTTGCTAATAAGGGTAGAGGTTACGCATTAGCAGAACAAAATAAAACTAGTGATTTACCAATTGGTGTAATTCCAGTGGACTCACTTTATTCACCTGTTGAACGTGTAAACTACACTGTAGAAAATACACGTGTGGGTCAAAGTAGTGAATTTGATAAATTGACTTTGGATGTATGGACTAATGGTTCAATCACTCCGCAAGAGTCTGTATCATTAGCTGCAAAAATCTTAACTGAACATTTAAATATCTTCGTTGGATTAACTGATGAAGCACAAAATGCTGAAATCATGATTGAAAAAGAAGAAGATCAAAAAGAAAAAGTGCTTGAAATGTCTATCGAAGAATTAGACTTATCAGTACGTTCTTATAACTGTTTAAAACGTGCAGGCATTAATTCTGTTCAAGAATTAGCTGATAAATCTGAAGCAGATATGATGAAAGTACGTAATTTAGGCCGTAAATCTTTAGAAGAAGTTAAATATAAACTTGAAGACTTAGGTTTAGGTTTAAGAAAAGAAGATTAATATAAAGGAGGTTAACTCATGGGTTACAGAAAATTAGGTCGTACTTCTGATCAACGTAAAGCAATGTTACGTGATTTAGCTACTTCACTTATCGTTAGTGAACGTGTTGAAACAACAGAAGCGCGTGCAAAAGAATTACGTAGTGTTGTTGAAAAATTAATCACTTTAGGTAAAAAGGGAGATTTAGCTTCTCGTCGTCAAGCTGCTAAAACGTTACGTAACGTTGAAATCTTAAACGAAGATGAAACTATTCAAACTGCATTACAAAAATTATTCGGTGAAGTTGCTGAACGTTATACAGAACGTCAAGGCGGTTACACTCGTATTCTTAAAGTCGGTCCTCGTCGCGGAGACGGTGCTGAATCAGTAATTATTGAATTAGTTTAATTTAAATATGCGTACTACTATATATAAAGCAAATGAGTGCAACGATAATGTTTGCCACATACAAATATTGTCTAGCTCAGAGTACCCCATCACAACTTAATAAAATTTAAAGCGTGAACTCAAAATATGATGGGGTGCGCGCTTTTTTATATTATAAGACCCCCTTAATTCTTTAGAATTTAGGGGGTCTTATGCAATTGCGAAGCAATAGTAATCCTTCAGACGTTAATTCTTTAGAATTTAGGGGGTCTTATGCAATTGCGAAGCAATAATAACCCTTATGACATATATTAAACTTTGTTTAGAAGTGAATAGAGGATTAAGACTGAGATAAAATAAATGTTCTAGGTTCATGTTTAATTAGGCAGTAGTTGACTGAATTGAAAATATAAAGTCTCACTGCTTAATTCATTAATTTAGTGAGACTCATACCTGAGCTACAGCTAAGGTAAACTTTTCAATCCTAGTCAACCTTGCCGGGGTGGGACAACGAAATCTTTATTAGAAAAATGATTTCTGTCCCACTCCCATAAGAAACACTAACTAAACTTTGTTTAGAAGTGAATAGAGGATCACCTTCGCTAAAGCGAATGCATAAGAAACACTAACTAAACTTTGTTTAGAAGTGTTTCTAAACTTCGCGATTTCATGTAAAATAGATAAGGTGTATTATTAAAATTGATAAAATTTTGGAGGCAAATGATATGGATGTGCAAGAAAATATTATTACATTTAAACATGTTTCTTTTAAATATAATAGTGATGAATCTCTTGCACTAAAAGATGTGTCATTTGACATTCCCAAAGGCAAGTGGACATCTATCGTTGGTCATAATGGTTCTGGTAAGTCTACAATTGCAAAGTTAATGGTAGGTATTGAATCACCGTTAGAAGGATCGGTTAATTTAAATGAACAGACTATTACTGAGGAAAACAAAAACAAACTACGAAAACATATAGGTATTGTTTTTCAAAATCCTGAAAATCAATTCGTAGGTTCGACTGTTGAATTTGATGTGGCATTCGGATTAGAAAATAATAGTGTCTCATATGAAGATATGCATGAATTAGTGCCTCAAGCACTTGAAGATGTAGAAATGTTAGACAGATTGGATTATGAGCCACAATCGCTCTCAGGTGGCCAAAAGCAACGAGTTGCAATTGCAGGTGTGCTTGCTCTTGAAACTGACATTATCATTTTAGATGAAGCAACTTCAATGTTAGATCCTGAAGGTAGAAAAGAACTTATAGCGTTAATACATCGTTTAAAAGATGAAAAAGAAGTTACAATTATTTCCATAACGCATGATCTTACAGAAGCAGCAGAAGCCGATTACTTAGTCGTATTAAATGAAGGACAAGTATATCAAACAGGATTACCTCATGAAATTTTTAATGATGGTGATCAATTAGCACAAATTGGACTAGATTTGCCTTTTTCAATAAGAATGCATAGAGCATTAGTAGGGTGCGCAGATTACATAACGTATGAAGGGTTGGTAAATAAACTATGACAGTTAAATTTAGCCAAGTAAGCTATACTTACCAAAAAGGCACACCCTTTGAACATTTAGCGATTCAAAATATAATCACATCTTTTGAACAAGGAAAATATTATGCCATTATTGGGCAAACAGGTTCTGGTAAATCAACACTTATCCAACATCTGAATGGACTGCTGAAACCTTCGGAAGGTAATTTGAAAATAGATGATATTACAATCACACATAAAACTAAAGACAAAGTATTAAAAGAAGTACGTAAACGAATAGGGATGGTATTTCAATTTCCAGAATCTCAATTATTTGAGGATTCTGTAGAACGAGAAATTTTATTTGGACCTAAAAATTTTGGAATGCCTATAGAAGAAGTAAAGGAAAGGGCATTTCAATTATTGATGGATTTTGGTTTCAATAGAGATATATTTCAGCAATCACCTTTTCAAATGTCAGGTGGACAAATGAGAAAGATTGCAATTACATCAATTTTAGCGATGGACCCTGACATCGTAATATTAGATGAACCTACGGCAGGTCTTGATCCAAAGAGTAGAAAACAAATCATGGAAATTATTAAAAAATTACAACTAGAACAGAACAAAACAATTATTTTGGTTACCCATGAAATGAATGATGTTGCAACTTATGTGGATGAAATTAAAATAATGAATCAAGGGCAGCTTGTGGAAACATGTGATCCTAGAACATTGTTTAGTGATACACAATATGTAAGTCATTTACATTTAGATGTACCAGATATTGTTAAACTGCAACGTGACATTGAACATAAACATCAATATGAGTTTGATAAGGTTGCGTTGACCGAAGCTGAATTTATTGAAATGTATAAGGAGTGGCAAAAAGATGAAAGATAAATTTATCATTGGCCGCTACTTGCCATTAGATTCTAAAATACATCGACTCGATCCTAGGGCAAAGTTAATATTTGTCTTTATTTTTATTATTTTAATATTTTTTGCGCATTCATTTGGTACATATTTATGGCTATTGGTATTAATTCTTGCGTTTATGAAACTTGCCCATATTAAATTGTGGTTTTTAGTCAAAGGACTCACACCTATATGGATTTTCTTAGTGTTTACGTTTCTCATGCATTTGTTTTTCACCAAAGGAGGAACTACGCTATTCGAATTGAGTTTTATCACTATTGATATGAATGGCGTGCTAGAAGGAATCTATATTGTGTTAAGATTAATGTTTATTATAATGGTTTCGACTATTATGACATTGAGCACAAGCCCCATTGATTTAACTGATGCGTTCGAAAAACTGCTTTCACCACTTAAAATTGTGAAAATTCCAGTGCATCAGTTGAGTATGATGATGTCCATTGCGTTACGGTTCATTCCAACGCTTATGAACGAATTAGATAAGATAATACTTGCTCAGAAGTCTCGTGGCTCTGAGATTAGCTCTGGTGGACTAATCAATAGATTTAAAGCATTTATACCGCTTTTTATACCGCTATTTATTTCTGCTTTTCAGAGAGCTGAAGATTTAGCCATTGCGATGGAAGTAAGAGGTTATGATACAAAACATGAACGAACAAGTTATCGGAGGTTGCAGTGGAAATGGCAAGATAGCTTAATATTGTTATTATTAATTCCAATCGCAATCATATTATTTGGCTTAAAATATATAGGAGTGTAATAAGCATGCGTGTCTTAGTAAATATTTCATATCAAGGGAGCCAGTTTCTTGGCTTTCAAATACAGCAAAATGGTAGGACCGTCCAACAACAATTTGAAAAAATACTGAAGCGTATGCATAAACGAGATGTTCGTATACACCCAAGCAGCAGAACCGATAGGGGTGTACATGCACTAGAACAGTATTTTCATTTTGATACAGACCTCAACATTCCTGCACAACAATGGCAATATGCTATGAATCGTGCTTTACCTGACGATGTGTATGTGAATGATGTTCGCTTTGTAGAAGAAGATTTTCACTGTCGCTATGATTGCGTAGGTAAATCTTACCGCTATAAAATATATCAAGCTGCGCATAAAGATCCATTTTTAAGTGGTTTGAAGACTTTTATGAGTGATGAATTAGATTTGGAAGCAATGAATGAGGCAGCGCAACATTTTATTGGTACACATGATTTCACAGGGTTTTGTTCGCAAAAAACTGAAGTTGAAAGTAAAGTGCGAACGCTCTATGAAAGTCGTATTGAACGTACAGAAGCAGGTTTTGATTATATCGTTACAGGTTCAGGTTTTTTATATAATATGGTGCGTGTACTGATTGCATTTTTAATAGAAGTTGGAAAAGGGAAGCGTCTACCAAACGAGGTACCAACACTATTAGAAGCGAAAGATCGTAATCAAGTACCCTTTACTGCACCAGCAGAAGGACTGTATTTAGAGAAGATTTATTTAACACCATCTGAGCTAATACAAGAGTTTGGTAAAGATATAAAAATACATCAAAAAAAATCATCACAAAATCACTAAATTACATTGACAAAACGACAGAAAAATTATACGATAACTAACGGTATTGTTTTATATCACCCACGATAAGCCCCGGAATCTTATTGTGTAACACGATATAGAAGCACGTAGAAACAAACAATTAACAAAATAAATGAAATCTATGCTTTAAACAGTATACAACTATTAAACGAGAAACATTTATTTATTCTAGGAGGACAATTATATGCGTCAAACATTTATGGCTAATGAATCAAACATTGAGCGCAAATGGTATGTTATTGATGCTGAAGGTAAAACACTTGGTCGTTTATCATCAGAAGTAGCAGCTATTTTACGCGGTAAAAATAAAGTAACTTACACACCACACGTTGATACAGGTGATTACGTAATCGTCATCAACGCTTCAAAAATCCATTTCACTGGTAACAAAGAGCGCGATAAAATGTACTATCGTCACTCAAACCACCCAGGCGGAATCAAATCAATTTCTGCTGGTGAGTTAAAAGCAACAAACCCAGAACGTTTACTTGAAAACTCAATTAAAGGAATGCTACCAAGCACTCGTTTAGGCGAAAAACAAGGTAAAAAATTATTTGTATATGGTGGCGCTGAACATCCACACGCTGCACAACAACCAGAAAACTACGAGTTACGTGGTTAATTAAAAGGAGGAAATTACATTGGCACAAGTTGAATATAGAGGCACAGGCCGTCGTAAAAACTCAGTAGCACGTGTACGTTTAGTACCAGGTGAAGGTAACATCACAGTTAACGGACGTGATGTACGTAGCTACTTACCATTCGAATCATTAATTTTAGACATTAACCAAGCATTTGATGTTACAGAAACTAAAGGTAACTACGATGTATTAGTTAACGTTCATGGCGGAGGATTCACTGGACAAGCGCAAGCAATTCGTCACGGTATCTCTCGTGCATTATTAGAAGCAGATCCTGAATACAGAGGTTCTTTAAAACGTGCTGGATTACTTACTCGTGACCCACGTATGAAAGAACGTAAAAAACCAGGTCTTAAAAAAGCTCGTCGTTCTCCACAGTTCTCAAAACGTTAATATTGCCAAACTGTTGCGAAATTCTTTCGCATTCAGATTTGTGTTTATATAGAATCAACGTTTCAACGCTCCAGCATTGGCTGGGGCGTTTTTTTGTATTTATTTAAAACCACAGCTAATTTAAAAAGTACTTAAAGGTGGCAATCTTACACATTTAACATATAATAAGTATACGTAATTATTAAATTTGGGGAATGTGATTATGAAACGGAAAATTGGGAAACGTTATATAACTCTGGCACTAATGATTGCGATAGTAATCCTGACTGTCACCTTTACATTTTTAATCGCAAATAATAAAGCAAAATTAAAACAAACGAATGATGCTACGATTCCGACTTTTTACCTACATGGTTATGTAGGTACGGAAAATTCTATGAAATATTTGGTAGAATCTGCGATCGATACGAAATCGGCAGATCAAGTAGTGAAGGCTAATGTTTCTAAAAATGGAATGGTGACATTTGATGGCAAATTAAAGACGCGATCTAAGCATCCTGTTATCGATATTATACTTGAAGACAATTCAAATAAAGATTTAGAAAAAAATGCACAATGGATTGAAAATGTCATTGTTGCTACAATGGCGGAGTATCATTTCGATAAGTTTAATTTTGTTGCGCATTCAATGGGAAATCAATCATTTAGTTATTATATGCTAAAGTATGGTTCCGATTCGCATTTACCACAGTTAAATAAGCAAGTAAGTCTGGCAGGGAATTTCAATGGGGAAGTAAGTATAAATGGTCTCGATTTGGATATTACGTTAGACAGTGAAGGTAAACCCAATGAAATGTTAAAAGAATATCGTGGATTACTAGACATGAAATCGCATTATCCGAATACTGCACAAGTCTTGAATATATACGGTGATTTAAAAGATGGTACATATTCAGATGGTCGTGTGACGAATGTCTCATCTAGAGCATTAGAGTATTTATTAGGTGGGAATATTGCGAGTTACGAAACATATAAGGTGACAGGTCCAAAGGCGGAGCATAGCGAACTGCATGATAATTCAGTTGTTATAAATAAAATTAATTCATTTTTATGGGGAACTGAAAAATAATTAAATACAACAAATAAGCCAGTGGTTACCGTTCTATTAGAATGAGTGACACTGGCCTTTAATTTGTCATTTATGAATTTGCTTGTGCAACTAATTTTAGTAATTGTTCCCGATTGTCTTCACCATAGACGTGTGGTTGAATCATAATTTCATCGACTTCATACATTGTCACCATTGATTTCAAATCTTTTATTACAGAATTTGGTGAACCAACTATGACACGGTTCTGTTGTTGATTTATTTTTTCTAATTCTCGTTTTGAATAGTCTCTGTGTGTTGCGTAATCAATGGATGGATAGTATTTAGGTTGATCTAAGTAGCCAATGCGCAATAGCCATAAATGAAAGGCACGGGATAAACCTTCTAGTTGCGCATCATTATCCGCTGTAATAACAAACGTACTCATTATCACATATGATTGTAACTCAGGATGTTGTTGGCTAAATGTATTGCGATAATGTGAGATAACCGATTGTAGGTGAGATTTGTTTTGACCCATATTTGCAATAACAAATGGTAACCCTTGTTGTGCGGCAAGTGTAGCACTGGATTTGCTTGTCCCTAAAATAAACATCCCTGGCTTGGTATTGATGCGTGGCGTAGCGTACAAGTCTTTGTGTCGGTGATTCATATGCGCATGATCATTAAAGTAATGTATTAAATCTTTAATTTGCGTAAGATAATCTACTTTTTCGGTTTTATATTCGTTCAGAGCTTGATTCACATTTTTAAAACTAGGTGAGTGACCTGTGCCAAGATTAACACGATGTGGGTGGCGTGCTTCCATAATTTTAAATATTTCGGCCACTTTATAAGCACTATAGTGCGGTAACATGACACCACCACTACCAATTTGTATATTAGTGGTATTTTCTAAAAGTGACATCATAACCATTTCTGGAGCACTAGATGCCACAGAAAATACTTGATGGTGTTCTGCGACCCAATAGCGATGATAGTTTAAACGCTCAGCTATTTGGGCTAATTCTACTGTGTGGTTTATGGCCTGTGTTGCATCACGACCCTCAAATATAGGCACATAATCTAATATACTTAATTTCAATTAACTATCCCCAATCTGACGGTAAACATTTTCCAAATTTATAAATATAGCATAACATGGTGATTTATCATTGCATAAGCGATTTGATTGCTTGCACATTTGTATAGATATAGAATGATATCAAAGAGTGAATGGAGGTAATATAATGAAAACAG
Source organism: Staphylococcus caeli (assembly GCF_051413795.1). GTDB lineage: Bacteria > Bacillota > Bacilli > Staphylococcales > Staphylococcaceae > Staphylococcus > Staphylococcus caeli_A. Next base: position 30,599 of record NZ_JBOIRQ010000018.1, read on the forward strand.
AACGTGTCGTATTAGCAAAGAGACCTGAAGGCATGCCGAATTCAGAGATTTTCAGATATGAAGATGTAGAGGTGGCACATCCAGTAGATGATGAAATTCAAGTAGAGGCATTATATATTTCGGTCGATCCATATATGCGCGGACGTATGAGTGACTCCAAATCGTATGTTACGCCATTCCAAATTGACGAACCACTCGTAGGGCATGTAGTTGCTCGTGTGACAGAATCTAAAGCACAGGGATTTGAACAAGGCGACATTGTCACTGGAATGTTTCCATGGCAAAAAACAGTGAATATTGAAGCGAAACAAGCACTTAAAGTGACTCAAACGGATATTTCACTATATCTATATCTCAGTGTATTAGGCATGACAGGGCAAACAGCCTATCATGGTTTATTGAAAATTGGTCAACCTCAAGCTGGTGAAACAGTTGTCGTATCTGCTGCCTCAGGTGCAGTAGGATCAGTAGTAGGACAAATCGCAAAATTAAAAGGTGCATATGTTGTTGGTATTGCTGGTGGACAAACGAAGACGCAATATTTAACAGAAACGCTTGGATTTGATGCAGGTGTTGATTATAAAGCCGAAGATTTTTCAGCACAATTAGCTGAAGCTGTACCTAATGGGGTAGATGTTTATTTTGAAAATGTAGGCGGAGATATTGCGGATGAAGTGATGCAACACTTAAATCAATTTGCACGTATTCCGGTATGTGGCACGATTTCTAACTATAATGATACTGAAATTGAATATGGCCCACGTATCCAACCTATTATTATAAAAGCGCAAGCCTTGATGCAAGGATTTATTGTGGCAAATTATGCCGATGATTTTGCGAATGCAAGTCAAGCATTGGCTCAATGGGTTCAAGAAGATAAGATTAAGACTAAAACGTCTATTGAGGACGGTTTTGAACGATTGCCAGAAGCATTTAGAAATTTATTTACTGGTGATAATTTTGGAAAACAAGTTGTAAAAGTGTCAGATAATGCGTGATAATTAAAGGAGATGCATACCATGAAAGCGATTGGTGCAGATAGCAATTTTAATTTAGATGAAGGAAATTTATTTTATGAATATGAAACAGCTGAACAAGAGCCGAAAGCGCATGAGTTACGCGTTCGAGTACATGCAGTTAGCGTTAATCCAGTTGATACAAAAATAAGAAAAACACCTGTCGAACAAGCGCCACGTGTACTTGGTTATGACGGTGTGGGTGTCGTCGAAGCTGTTGGCCCAGACGTGAGTCACTTTAACATTGGTGATGAAGTCTATTATTCTGGCTCTCCCAAATATCAAGGTTCTAATCAAGAAGTGCAAGTCGTTGACGAACGATTAGTTGCTAAAAAACCTCAAAATTTGACGGATGTTGAAGCGGTAAGCTTGCCGTTAACTGGATTGACTGCTTATGAAACACTATTTGATGTTTTCAAAATTTCAAAAAATCCAAAAGAGAACAGTGGTAAATCTATATTAATTATCAATGGTGCAGGTGGCGTTGGCAGTATTGCGACACAAATTGCTAAGTATTATGGATTACATGTGATTACAACTGCTGGGCGTGAAGAAACAATAGAATGGTCTAAAACAATGGGTGCAGAAATTGTACTTAATCATAAAAATGATTTAGCAGAGGAATTCAAAAAATATGAAATAAGTGAAGTCGATTATGTATTTTGTACATTTGATACGGATATGTATTATAAAAAAATGATTGAGCTTGTTAAACCTAGAGGTACGATTGCTACGATTGTCGCTTTTAAAGATAAACAGGACCTCAATTTATTAAAACAAAAAAGTATCACCTTTACACATGAGTTTATGTCGGCACGTCCATTGCACGAAACGGAAGATATGTACGTTCACAGAGACTATTTAATGGATATGACTGAAAAGGTCGAAGCGGGCATTTATAAACCAACGGTCACTGAAGTTGTCAATGGACTTACTGTGCACCATTTATATGAGGCGCATGTTAAATTAGAAAATCAAAGTATGATTGGCAAACTAGTGATTAAATTATAAATAAATAGCATAATAGTAAAAACATCTTCTAATCTTTGGAGTATCCAAGCTAGTTAGAAGGTGTTTTTGTTTGTATGAGATTTTAATAGGTTGTTTAAAATATAACAGATTGAGCGCATATACTGGTGATACGCTTAAACACAATAAGATAGGGTATGAGTGTTATATAAACTAAGGGAGAGTGTATATTTGTTATGCGATTAAATAAGTTAACGGTCGTATTTTGGGTAGCATTATCAATCTGTACATTGTTTGTAATATATGGAGCGATTTTGCCTAAACAGCTAGAAACTGTAACTCAAAATATAACTAATTTTATTGCAGTCAATTTTGGCTGGTATTATTTATTACTTGTACTATTTATTTTAATTGTGTGTGTGTATCTATTATTCTCAAGATACGCATCAATCACGTTAGGTGAAGAGGGAGAAGATCCTGAATTCTCATTAAAATCATGGTTTGCAATGTTATTTAGTGCAGGTATGGGTATTGGTTTAGTATTTTGGACAACTGCTGAACCGATAAGTCATGCATTTACATTAACGCCATTACATAAAGCAGGGACGCAGACGGCGATTAATGAAGCGATGCAGTTTTCATTTTTCCATTGGGGTGTTCATGCTTGGGCAGTCTACGGCATTGTTGGACTTGTATTTGCCTATTTCAATTTCCATAAAGGTTATCCAGGTTTAGTCAGTGCAACATTAACGCCAATTCTTGGAGCTAAAATGATGCGTGGACCAATAGGTGGTTCAATCGATGTATTAGCCATTATAGCCACTGTGACTGGAGTTGCAGCAACACTTGGATTCGGTGCACTTCAAATAAACGAAGGTTTGAATTTCCTATTTAATGTACCTTCAAACTTTGGAACGCAAGTGATTATTATCGTGATCGCAACGATATTATTTACATGGTCGGCATGGTCAGGTATCGACAAAGGTATTAAAAATTTAAGTAATATTAATATGATTTTAGCCTTTGTAGTATTAATAGTGCTATTTTGCGTTGGACCGACTTTGAATATTTTAAATACATTTACAAACTCATTTGGTGATTATATTGCTAATTTCTTTAATATGAGTTTACGTATTCCACAATCTGGTGGCGAAAAATTCCAATGGCTACAGCAATGGACGATATTCTATTGGGCTTGGTGGATTTCGTGGGCGCCATTTGTAGGTATCTTTATTGCTCGTGTGTCGAGAGGTAGAACGATTAAAGAATTCATTCTTGGCGTATTGTTTGTGCCAGCAGTTGTTTGTTTCTTATTCTTTGCAGTATTTGGTGCTTCAGCTATTTACTTACAGCAAAACGGAATTGCAAATATTGCAAAACAGGCAACAGAAACAGCCACATTTGCAACATTAGAACATTTTCCATTAGGATTCCTATTAAGTATTATTACGCTAGTGGTAATTATGATTTTCTTTGTTACATCTGCAGACTCAGCAACGTATGTACTTGGCATGCTAAGTTCAAAAGGAAGCATTAACCCATCTGGTTTTGTAAAAGTAAGTTGGGGCATTATCTTGGCATTATTTGCAATGATTATGATTTATACTGGCGGAACTCAATCGATTCAGAACTTATTAATCATTGCGGCATTACCATTTTCTGTGGTCATTATTTTAATGATTTGGTCGCTCTTTAAATCATTAGCGATAGAGAAGCCAAGACCAAGTAATAAATTGTTTGTTTCTGATGATAAATTTTTACAATATCGTAAATCGCATCAAGAAGACGCTCACACGAATGATAAGGATTTATCAAAATAAAAGTACTTGTCCTCTACATTTCCAAAAAGTTAAAAATAAAATTCAATAAAAATGTTTCTAAGAATTTTTTTGGGGGTATTAAGGCTATATGACAAGTACATATTATTTAAGCATAGGAGGTGTCATACGAGGTGAAACGACTTAAGAATTTTATCCTTGGCCTTTTAATTGTAGTAATCGTTGGCTTTTTACTCTTTATGTATATACAAGATTCAAGAATTAGCCAATACCAAGATTATTTTATGCAATTTAATTGGTTCGAACCAACTCTAATTGGTTTGGCAGCATTACTCATTGTAATAGGTCTCATATTAGTATTCAGCTTGTTTAAACCTACGTATAGAAAACCTGGACTTTATAAAGATTTTGAAGATGGTCACATTTATGTTTCGAGAAAAGCGGTTGAAAAATCAGCTTACGATACATTGACAAAATATGATCAAATACGTCAACCGAACGTTATTGCAAAACTTTATAACAAGAAGAAGAAATCACATATCGCATTAAAAGCAGATTTCTTTGTTCCTGGAGATGTTCAAGTTAAATCTTTAACGGAAGAAATTAGAAATGACATCAAGCAGAATGTAGAACATTTTACAGAATTGCCTGTATCTAAATTAGAGGTTAATGTTAGAGATCAAAAAACCTCAGGCAAACGTGTGTTGTAAGGGAGGGTTATCATGGCTAACAATAATAACCAAAATGGACAAGATTCTACGCAAGAAGTGGTTGAATTTTTCAAGACATTTAAATGGAGAATTATCGGTTTCTTAGCATTCTTAATCATTGCAATATTGTTCTTAACATTAGGTTTTTGGAGCACAATTTTAATTTTAGTATTATGTTTCATTGGAGTTGGAATTGGGTATACTAAAGACCGTAAGCAAGACTTTTTAAATTTCCTTAATCGATGGAGTTAATTGATTAGGAAACAAGATTTTTGATTAAAATAATAAAAAATATAAATTTTATACAGTAAAGGAGAATGTATTATGGCAGTAGATAACAACAAAGCGAAACAAGCTTATGACAACCAAACAGGTGTGAATGAGAAAGAGCAAGAAAGAAGACAAGAACAACAAAACCAAGAACCTCAATTTTCTAACAAATTATCATTTTCAGATGAAGTTATTGAAAAAATCGCTGGTATCGCAGCTCGCGAAGTAAGTGGTATCTTAGAAATGAAAGGCGGATTTGTTGATAACATTTCTAACTCATTCGGAAGCAGCAACAATGTAACACAAGGTGTTAGCGTTGAAGTTGGAGAAAAACAAGCAGCTGTTGATTTGAAAGTTGTTTTAGAATATGGTGAATCTGCACCAAAAATCTTCCGTAAAGTTACTGACTTAGTTAAAGAACAAGTGAAATATATCACTGGTCTTGATGTAGTAGAAGTTAACATGCGCGTTGAAGACGTAATGACTAAAAAAGAATGGTCACAAAAAAATGAAAAAAGCCAAAACTCAGGTAACGAGAACAAAGGTTTACAATAATCATTAATTGACCAATTAAAAATGGGAGTGGGACAGAAAGCTAATTTTCTAATAAAGATTTCGTAGTCCCACCCCGGCAAAGATGACTAGAGTTGAAAAAAGCTTGATATAAGCGCATTTTCAATTCAGTCATCTACTGCCTAATTGAAAAGAGTCCGGTACGTTTATTTATGTCCCGGACTCTTTTTTTGTGTTTAATGATGTGTTTCTAGATATAAAGGATTATCAACTTGAATATAAGTATAATAATCAGCTTCATCTTCTAAACGCATAGTAGTAACACATTTATAATCAATTTTAGGAGCAAAGAGTGTGGCTGCAATCTGCTGAATCCTATCGTTGTCATCCATTGTAGCAGCGATATCATCTAGCTTTTCAACCAATTTTGCTCGTACAATCGTCCAAATCTGAGTTTCTAAAGAAATATCTTCAGATGATTGTGCAATGGTTGCAATGAGTTCACCTAAATGATTTTGGATACTGGAATAGAATACTTTGTTAAAAACAGTTTGAGCACTATCTGTCAGAATAAGCGATTTTTCGTGAAACGTCGTCGTTTGGTAGCCCATTGTATTTAAATAAGCTTCATCAATACGTAAGCCTTCAAAATCACGAATATACAATGTATGGATTAAACCATTACTGCTAAATGTGGCAATAGAATTTTGCAAATGTGCTTCTAAAGCTATACCGTATTTGACATAAAGTGGTAGTGCTAAATCAATTAAAGCTTGGCTATAAGTTTTGATCCACGTTAAGGCTGCCGTTTCATAACAATCTATTTGTTGCGACGCTGTATAATTTTTAATTAATGTCACAATAGGTGCTTCAAGATTATTGGCATATTGCGATACCAGGCTTGATGGAATCATTGGTACTGTATGTGGTGCAATCAAATTATAAATATTTTCTCTGAACAGTGTGCCTAATTGGGCACTTTTTTTAGGTTGAAGTGTCTCATCATCTTTGGGATTGTAAAAATGAATACCTGCCATTTCATCTATTGTTGCTGCGTTAATGTTTTTAAAAAGCGCATCATTAGCTTGGATATCATTTAAAATTTGAGTGACTTGTGGCCCATTAATTGTTGTTTGTTCAGATAAAGTTCGAATTTCACCAGTAATATGAACATTGGTAGATAATTTAATATGCGGTAAGCACTTTGGATACTTAGGCATTAATGTTCTGAATGACAGTCCAGCAAAATAATCTATTTCATAATTTAGAGGAACGATTTGATTGATTTCAAGTTCAGTTGCATAGTCCTGATATAAAACTGCTTGATACTGCCAAGGATGTACTGCCATTACATAATAGTTTTCGATTTGTTCATGTCCAACTGTCTGTTGTGCAATATCATATAATCCTTCGAATTGATCATATACTAATGCATTATAATTTTTATCTAATGACTCAACTTTAGCAATACTTTGATGAATAAGTATAAATTGCATTTTAATAGTATTTGCAAACTCAGAAGAATAAGCAATGGCTGTTTCTGGAGTCATACCTTTGCGCAATTTTGCACCTGGGTGAAGCGGATGACCTTCAATCACACTTTGTTCTGAAGCTAAATAACTGTCGGATGCATTGGCAATTAAATCAAAAATAGGATTATTATAGCCGTCGAGAGTCAGAGATTGATAACTTAATGCAATTGCCATGTTTGCGGAGCTATTATTAATATCTTCTTTAAATTGATAACTTGCCGCATTATCAAGGTGGGGTGCTTCAGTAAGAATGCAATCTAACACTTCATTTGGATGTAATACACGTTGTATTTTACTGTGATTTTCAAAATAAAATGGTCCTTCAACATCAATTCTATCGAAAGCATGGTGACCAGAAATTGGTGCATATAGGATTTTTTGTGAATGTGGAAAAGTTATTTTTAAAATTTCAGTGTGATCTGTTTCTATAGTAAATTTTAGTGTTTGTGCATTAATAACTGCACTATATTCACGACTATTCACTAAATTTTCTCTATGTAAAGAAGAGACAAGGCGTTGTGTAATCTTGTCACGACTTAGGAGTAATATGGATTTAAAATGATTCGCCCACTCAGGATTGAGCGTATTTAAATACGACAAAGCTTGTGCTTCATCATCTGTAAGATTATAAATTAAATCTTTATCTTTTTTTATAGAATTCATAATGCACCTCTAAAAAATTATTTTACAAACGTATAAGTTATTTGTATAATCCATAATATCGATAATGATAATTATTATCAATTAAAATACAGGAGGAATTTCATGGCAAAGTATTTTTTTCCTAGCTCATTCCTACTGTTTTTAGGAAATTGGATTGGACATATTACGTTAAATTGGTATGTATTTAGTCTCTATCATAACGCAATTTATCTTGGGTTGATAAATTTTTTCCGACTCGTACCTATTCTACTCATAAGTGTCTGGGCAGGGAATTTGGCAGATCGTTGTGAAAAGGGAAAACTATTAAGAATAACAGTCTTTAGTTCGTTTATTTTAACAACACTACTATGTATTCTAACATTCCAAAGTACAAAGTTACCTATAATTGTGTTTCTTTGTTATGCGCTCGGTCGAGGGATATTGAGTGCAGTGGAAACACCTGTACGTCAGGCTGTATTACCAGATATTTCCGATAGGTTTACGACAACGCAAGCAGTGTCCTATCATTCATTTATTATAAATATCTGCCGTTCGATAGGACCAGCTATCGCTGGATTAATCATGGCAGTTTATCATGCGGAAGTGGGCTTTGCAGCACAAGCTCTTTGTTACTTAATGGCACTGCTACTATGTTTACCATTAGACTTTCACAGGAATATAATGACAAAAGAAAGTTCAGAGTTAAGTTTAAAATATGTCATTAATTATTTTAAAGAAAACCAAACGGGTGGCAGAATATTTTTGACGTCACTACTCATTATGGCAACAGGTTTTACATATACGACATTATTACCAGTACTAACAGACAAAACATTTCCAAACCAAGTTGCAATATTTGGTAGTGCTATGACTTGTTGCGCTATTGGTGGCATCATAGCTACATTAATTTTACCTAATATTTTAGAGAAAATATCAACAGTGCAAATGTATTATTTAAGTTCTGTACTATTTGGTGTTTCACTCTTATTTTCAATTGTGAGTAATACGATTATTTTCTTCATCTCGCTGTTCTTTATCGGTTTATTTAGTCAATGGGCGCGTACGGCAAATCGGATATACTTTCAACATCGAGTAGATGAAGCACATAGAGGGAAAATATTGAGTGTAGTCATGATGGATAGAGGTATGATTCCATTAGGTGCCATACTTATGAGCTTTCTGACAGAATGGATAGGTATTGTTGAGACATTTATTATAATAGGTTTAAGTACATTGATGATTGCATTAGTATTTAGTGTAATTTTGAAACAAAGAAAAAGTGGAGGCAGTACAATATGAATCAAACAATTTGGCAATTGGCAGACAGAAATATACAATATCGAATCATTAACGCAATCATCAAAGAACAAATTTTTCCTGAAAATATGCACTTTAATGAAAATGATCATTCTGTTGAATTGCAATATCAAGGGCAAGTACTGTCAATTAATAAAGTGAAAAAAAGTGCCATGGAGCGTTATACATTTAATGGTCCGATTACTTATATCAAAGGTACTTACTATGAAGAGATTACGTCATTAGAATTGTTGCTTAAGTTATTGGATACGCAATTTGCGATTGCAATTAGTCAGCGTTTAACAGATGAATTGTGTTCGAGTAGAGAAGGATTTGCCTTGACGTACGATCATTTTAAACATAGACAAGCACTAATTCACGCCACATTGAAATTTTCAAAAATGCCAGATACAATCAATTTCTTCTCATGGCTTCAACATATGGAAGATAGTGACCATATTAATGATTTAAGCTATTCTGAAAGTCTTGTGGTCGAAGGTCACCCAACGCATCCGTTGTCAAAAACGAAATTGCCTTTAACGACAGATGAAGTGAAGCGCTATGCCCCAGAATTTGAAAAAATTATAAGCCTTCAATTGATGCTCATTCACAAAAATGATTGTGTAGTGACATCTATGGAAGGTGATGATGCCTATATGTTAGATACTGTATTACCAGAATACAGATATAAATTAAAAGCTTATTTGGCACCACATGAACTGGAATTGAATGACTATCGTGTAATACTTGTACATCCTTGGCAATATGAACACGTCATTTCAACTAAATATGCACAATGGATAGAGGAGAAACGATTAATTCCAACACCATTTGAAGTGGAATCTAAAGCAACATTATCGTTTAGAACGATGCAGTTAATCGACAAACCATTTCATATTAAATTACCAGTCAATGTTCAAGCAACAAGTGCTATTAGAACAGTATCAACTGTTACGACAGTCGATGGTCCTACGTTAAGTTATGAGTTGCAAGATATGTTAGATATTTATCCAGAATTACAAGTAGCGATGGAACCTTTTGGTATACATGCTAATACAAATGCAGATGATGCGCGTCATTTAGCATGTATTGTAAGGCATCAACCATACATTGCGGATAATGGTATTACATTAGTAACAGCTAGTTTAGTTAATAAGAATCCTGTAGATAACCAGGTAACTGTAGATAGTTATTTGAATTGGGTGAGTGATGGTGTATCAAAAGATAGTATTTTAAGATTTTTGAGTATTTATGCACAAACATTGATAAAACCATTAATCGCTTATATACAAGATTATGGTGTGGCATTGGAAGCACATATGCAGAATACTATCGTTAATTTAGGTCCAAATTATCAAATGCGCTTTATCGTTAGAGACTTAGGTGGCTCGAGAATCGATTTACAGACATTACAACATCAACGACCAAATTTAAAAATAACGAATACCAGTTTAATTGCCGAAAATATCGAAGCGGTCATCGCGAAATTCCAACATGCAGTGATACAAAATCAAATTGCAGAACTCATTCATCATTTTACGCAATATGAATTTGTTACGGAGGATGAATTGTTTAACGTGATTCGTGAAATTACAGAACGTGCAATCGATTCAGAAAAAGCACATGCGGATATATTAAGGCAAGTCCTTTTTGGACCGAAACTGACTGTTAAGGCACTATTGCGAATGAGAATGGAAGGTAAAGTAAAGCAGTATGTCACGATTGATTTGAACAATCCATTATATAAAGAGGTGTAAGCTATGGCTCAAGTACAAATCAATTTATCTAAAATTAAATATAATGCGCAAGTACTGTCATTATTATTTCAACAACATCAAATGCGCTTTACGCCTGTTATTAAATGTGTCGGTGGCGACCGGCGTATTGTTGAAATATTAAAAGACATAGGACTTACACATTTTGCAGATGCACGTATTGAAAATATTACGAAAAGTAGCGACGAAGATTTATCGTTTATGATGATTAGAAATACTAGCAAAAAAGAACTTGAATCGGTGGTAAGACATACTGAAATAAGTATTCAAACAGAATTAGAAACAATTCGCGAATTAAATGATATAGCTGGACAACTGGGTGTTAAACATTCAGTAATGTTAATGGTCGATTGGAAAGATGGTAGGGAAGGTATACTTACATATGATGTCATTCATAATATTAATGAAATTTTATATATGCATCACATACACATTGTTGGTTTAGCATTTAACTTTATGTGCTTTCAATCCATCATTCCTACTGAAGAAGATGTCGCTATGATTAATCAATTCGTAGATTCAGTCGAACAGGAAACAAATATGCGTTTTCAAATTATTTCTGGTGGGAATTCTAGTATGTTACCACAAATGTTATATCGCGATTTTGGAAAAATAAATGAATTAAGAGTGGGAGAAACATTGTTTAGAGGTGTAGAAACAACGACAAACCAACCGATTGCCTCACTTTATCAAAATGCAATAACGCTAGAAGCTGAAATAGTTGAAATAAAACCACGTATGGATCTTGCTATTGGTCGACCATATTTGCAAGCAATCGTAGACATAGGTAATTTAGATACTGATGTTGAAAATATAGTACCTTTACATCATCATATTAAAATTATTGGTGCTACAAGTGATCATGTCATGATTGACTTATGGAACCAAGAGCATTATCAAAGTGGAGATAAGATTCAATTTAGCTTAGGTTATAAAGCGTTAGCACAAAGTATGTATATGAATAACTTAGAGAAATACTATGTGTATGATAAAGCAATTGATCAACTTTCCCACAATATAAATACACAGAAAACAAAGCGCATATAAATTTTAATAAAATAATTAAAAATAATATTGACATTGAGAATCATTATCAATAAAATTAGATATGAACTTATACATATCTAAGGAGTGAAAACGATGAAACATAGTTATAAAATTATGGGTATCCTGTTTTTAACTTTAACAATGATATTATTGGCAGCTTGTGGTAGTGTCAGTGATACAGAGTCAAGTAAATCAAATAAAGATAGTGATGCTAAAGATGGTGTATCAATTAAACATGACGGTGGTACCACTAAAGTGGCTAAAGATCCAAAACGTGTCGTTGCGTTAGAATTCTCATTTGTGGATGCATTGGCTGCTTTAAATGTGAAACCAGTAGGCGTAGCTGACGATGGTGATAAGAATAGAATTTTAGAGCCAATTCGTAAAGAAATCGGTGACTATAAATCAGTCGGTGCACGTAAACAACCGAACTTAGAAGAAATTAGTAACCAGAAGCCAGACCTTATCATTGCTGATAGTAATAGACATAAAGGCATTCAAAAAGATTTAGAAAAGATTGCACCAACAATCATGTTACCAAGTTTTGATAGTGATTATAAAGATAATATCGAAGCGTTTAAAACAATTGCGAAAGCAGTCGGTAAAGAAGACAAAGGTAAAGAACGATTGAAAGAACATGATGCATTGATGGACAAATACAGTAAAGAAATTACACTTGATAAATCTCAAGAAGTCTTACCAGCTGTAGTATCTAAGTCAGGTTTATTAGCTCACCCAGAAAATACATATGTCGGCGAGTTATTAAAAGAGTTAGGATTTAATAATGCATTAAATAAAACGAAAACTGATCATCTTTCTAAATATTTGAAAGGACCTTACTTACAATTGAATTCGGAAGTACTATCAGATATTAATCCTGGTCGAATGATTATTATGGCAGACAAAGGTGAGAATGATCCTAATCTCAAAAAAGAAGAAAGCAACCCAGTATGGAAAGATTTAGATGCAGTGAAAAAAGATAATGTATCTGTAGTAGATAGAAATACTTGGGCACGCGCACGTGGTATCATTTCTTCTGAAGAAATTGCAAAAGAACTAGTAGAAATTTCTAAAAAAGAGAAAAACGACCAACAACAAAAGTAGGGTGACAGGTAAATGACTAAATCAAATAGCATTAACCAAACCAAATTAGTAGAAAAACAAATACAAAAACGCACAGCACTCACATTTATTGTGAGTGTGTGTGCGCTTTTTGTCATTATATACTTTAATTTAAGTGTGGGTGCATCCCACATCAAGTTTAAAGATTTTCTAGATTATGCATGGTTTCATGAACAAACAAAGCAAACATTTTTAATACATAATGTCAGAATGCCAAGAATGTTGGTAGGTTTATTTATAGGTGCAGCTTTAGGTGTTGCAGGTCTGTTAATGCAAGCAATGACACGTAACCCGTTGGCTTCACCACAAATATTTGGTGTGAACGCTGGTGCATCATTTGTTATTGTATTTATCACAATGCTAGCCCCAGTGCTCACCGAATATTCAACTATCCTAGCTTTTATAGGTGCATTTATTGGTGGTCTAACCGTTTATACCTTATCGGGATCAACAAAAGGGATGACGCCAGTTAAATTAGCATTAGCAGGTATGGCAATTCATTTATTTTTCTCAAGTATGACCCAAGGTATTATTCTTCTCAATGAAGATGCTACGACTACAGTAATGTTCTGGCTGGTAGGCTCATTATCTACAATTACATGGCCACAAGTCATAGGCATTATACCTTGGCTTGTTCTAGCCTTTATAGGTGTAATCATGATAGCTAAACAATTGACAATCATGGAATTAGGAGAAGATTTAGCAACATCATTAGGTCAAAACGTTAAACTGGTTAGAATTTTAACGGGATTATTAGTTATTGTGTTGGCGGGTACATCTGTATCTATTGCAGGGCCTATAGGTTTTGTTGGATTAATCGTGCCACATATTGTCAAACATCATATTCGTGCAGACTATAAATTAATGGTTCCATTAACAATGATTATAGGTGCAGATTTATTATTATTATCCGATGTTATGAGTCGATTAATCGCATTTCCGTTTGAATCTCCAGTAGGGATTGTCACATCATTTATAGGTGCATTGTACTTCTTATTCATTACAACGAGAGGAGTTGATAGACTGTGAATAGTCGACTAGCAATGCGATATGGTATTGTCGTACTATTATTGATCGCTTCTGCAATTGCTTCACTATCTGTCGGAGCAGTATGGTTAAATCCTGTTGAAGCGGTTAAGGGTCTAATACTTCAAGACAACTTTATATTAAATGAATACCGTATTCCAAGAATGATATTAGCTATTATTGTCGGCAGCAGTCTAGCTATTTCAGGTGCGCTCATACAAGGTGTTGTTCGCAATGCACTTGCATCTCCAGATGTCATTGGTATTACGAAAGGTGCCAGTTTGTCAGCAGTAACGATTATCATGCTATTCCCTTCAGCGCCATTATTCGTCTTGCCTTTCGGGTCGTTCGTTGGGGCATTGTCTATAAGTATAATTTTAAGCATACTTATCTCGAAATTTAACGTGAAAGGTTCCAAATTAGCTTTAATAGGTTTAGCGATTGGTGCAATTTGTACAGCAATTGTTCAATATTTGCTTATTCGTAACCCAATGGATGCAAATACTGCGCTTGTATGGTTGACTGGTAGTTTATACGGTCACAATATGTCACACGTTTGGATTATTTTACCATGGTTCATTATCGCTTTACCTATCATATATTATTATTGTCATCAGTTAGATATATTAACGCTGGGTGATGATATTGCTACTGCACTTGGTACCAAAGTAAAGCAAATTAAGATGATTTTATTATTATTGGCAGTTATTTTGGCTGGTGCATCAATTTCTGTCGTAGGTGGGTTAAGCTTTCTTGGTTTGATTGCTCCTCATATAGCTAGAAGAATTGTTGGACATAAACATATTCACATTACGATGATGTCTGGTTTAATAGGTGCACTTATACTTTCGATTAGTGATGCTTTAGCTCGAGGGATTCATCCACCTATAGATATACCTGTAGGTGTTATTGTAGCCATAATTGGTGTACCATATTTCTTATTCTTATTGCGGAAAATTTAAATTATTTTAATTAAAGTAAAGAAAATTCAGAAAAAAATTGCAAAAGTAAACGCTTTCATATAAAGTAGAATTAATTCTATGCAAAGGGAATTGATTCTACTTTTTTTACTATAAAACATAGGGGGAAATTGTGATTTATTTATTTACATAATTATACACTTTAAGGTATAATTATATCTGTTGTTTTTACATTACTAAATGAACTTGGTACCTAAGGGGGGAATATAGTGAACAAATATAGCAAATCACAAATTTTGCGCGGACGTCTCAAATTTATAATTATGTCTTTAATTGGTATTATTCTATTTTTAGTGCCTATAACTGTGACAGAAGACGGTGAGAAACAAACGTCTTTACCCGTAGCATATTTGGCTGGTTTATTAAAAGACTTAATTGGAAATGCAATGCCGTTAATTATCGTTTTAATTATCACAATATCAGGTATTTTATCTGTTTTATGTTCTACCGTTTTCAAAAATAAGTTGAAACCTAATGGTTTAATGTACAACGCATTTAATGTGAAATTGGTATGGTTGATTTTAAGAATTCTTGCAGTTGTTTTTGTATGGATGACGTATTTGAAAATGGGAACAGAAGTTATTTATTCTGAAGATACTGGTGGGCTTGTCTTTGAAAGTCTATTACCAACTCTAGTGACAGTATTTTTCTTTGCTGCATTATTTTTACCGCTACTAATGGAATATGGGTTATTGGAATTATTGGGGCCAATATTTAGGCCGATAATGAGACCATTGTTTACATTGCCAGGTCGTTCTACAGTAGATAACCTTGCATCATTTATTGGTGATGGAACGGTAGGGGTATTAATTACTAGTAGACAATATGAGGAAGGATTTTATTCTAGACGTGAAGCGACAGTTATAGCAACAACATTTAGTGTTGTTTCATTGACGTTTGCGATAGTAGTTGCAGATACTGTTCATATGCAAAAACATTTCTTCTATTTTTACTTAACGGTTATTGTTGCATGTTTAGTTTGTGCGTTTATTTTACCGAGAATTTGGCCGTTAAAGTCAATTAAAGATGAATATTCAAAAGAAGTTTCAGAAGAAATGAGAACTGAGAAACTGCCAGAAAATAAAACAGCTTTAGCTCATGGTTTTGATATGGCAACTGAAACAGGTATCAAAGCACCTGGATTTAAATCATTTTTTGGGGCTGGATTCAAGACAGTTATAGATATGTGGTTTGTTATTTTACCGGTAGTCATGAGTGTGGGGACACTTGCGACAATTATTGCTACATATACACCACTTTTTGCAATCATAGGTAAACCGTTTGTTCCATATTTAGAATTATTACAAATCCCAGAAGCAGCACAAGCATCTGAAACAATATTAATTGGTTTTGCTGATATGTTCTTACCGTCTATTTTGATAGAAGGTGTGGGTAACAACATTACATTATTTGTTGTTGGAGCGTTAAGTATTACGCAATTAATATACTTATCTGAAGTAGGTGGCGTGATCTTAGGGTCCAAAATACCAGTTAGTATTTTTAGACTCTTTGCCATATTCTTAATTAGAACAGTTATCGCGTTACCAATTATTGCTTTAATGGCGCATCTTTATTTTAATTAATAAGTACAATTAGAGGTTGAATTTTGAATAGGTTGCCTAATTATTTTGAATGAAATTAAAATCAGAGGTAGTGTGTGATTACACATTACCTCTGGTTTGTTATTGTTATGCATTATATATATTAATAGTTAGTATATTATTTTATATTTTTTAATTTGTAAGTTCTGACAAAATAGTCGCTTTTACTACTTTGTTACCCAGTACAGGTGATTCTTCATTTTTCGTGTTGGAGCGACCTGCATATGCTTCTTTGAATGCATCGCTATTCAACCAATGATTGAAATCTTCTTCTGTTTGCCACCAAGTATTTATATACATTTGATCATAGTCTGCTTCATCGTCTATGAGCCAAACCTCAATCTTATGAAATCCTTGTAATTCTTGAATTTTGCCACCTTGTGTAAATTTAGGCGCCATTTTCTCTGCAAATCCTTTTTTGACATCAATTCTATTCGTCACTACGTACATGGTGAACACCTTCTTTCTATATTATGGCTTTAGTATAGCACCGAAATTGAAGAAATGTAATTGATAACCATTATTGATTACGGATGTTTTTGATTAATTAGACAGTTAATATAAAAAAGCGATGAAGTACTGTGTGCGCACTTCATCGCTTCATATAGTTTAAAATCAAAGATTTATGATAATTTATTTAGTTAATTCGTTATAAACTTTTTGATCGTTTTGCGTGTAAATAATGTATTCATGGTCGTTAGTATCGATGATAACACGGTTTGTTTTACCAAAAGTAGAGCCGATTCTTGAAACTTTTTCTCTATCTAATTTTGGAACTTCATGGATATTTTGATCTTGTGTAATGTTTTTGATTTCATCTGTTGGAATCTTAATATCTGCTACTCTCCATTGAATTCTTACTTGATTGTTATCTTTTTTTACTGTCATTACCATTACTAGAACACATCCTTTAAATAATTTGTAGCTTTATCATACAACATGTTGCAACCGTTTTCAAGTAATTATGTGATACTTTTGGGAAAATGTGACATACTCAAAAATTTAACGAAAGTATGTTCGCATGATGAGGGGGAATATGCTAAAATATTGCTATAATTAAGGAGAAATAAAAATGACAGGAAAAACTCATTCATCGTGCGGCTTATTAGTCGGTACACTTGCGATTGAATATTTCAAAACTGATTTATTCACATCAACCACAATGCTTACGCTTGCAGTCATATCTAGTTTATTTCCAGATATTTGTCATACTCATAGTAAAATTGGTAGAAAGTTTAAAGTCATCAGTTTTTTTATAAGATTACTTTTTGGACATAGGACGTTTACGCATTCTTTGTTATTTGTTTGTATTATTGCTTGTTTACTGCATTTGATTCAGACTCCATACCATTATTTAATAACAATTATTCTTGGATTGCTTTCACATGTTATACTAGACATGTTAACGCCAAAAGGAGTTAAATTGTTTTATCCAATACCAATAAGTGTTAAATTTCCTGTGACTTTTAAAACTGGTGGCCTTGTGGATATTTCATTGGCTAGTGCACTGACTATAGGTGCTATTTATGTCTTATTTCAACCATACTTCAATCAATTATTTACGCATTGGTTATCATTCATGGTTGTACAATGTTTCATAATCATTTAGAGTACATATAGTGAAATTATATATCCGGGGTTCGAATAAGATATAATTTTTATTTAATCATTCGGGATATTGAGGAGAGAGTTTATGTTAGATAAGAAAACTTTAGAAAAATTTAATCAAGAACATCTTGTTGAATTTGAAAAATTAATGAGTACTAATGAAAAAGAGCAGTTATCTGAGAAAATAGATACATTGAATTTAGCTGAAATTGAAAAATTATATAATGATTTATACGTAAATAAGAAAATGATTGATGATGTTTCTTCTGTAAATGAAGTGAAATATGATGTGAAAGCCTCATTGTCAGACGAAGATATCGAGAAATATGAATCAATTGGACTAGACGCAATTAGACAAGGAAAATTTGCTGTACTATTAATGGCAGGTGGACAAGGGACAAGGTTAGGTTATAAAGGACCAAAAGGTTCATTTGAAATTGAAGATGTAAGTTTATTTGAAATTCAAGCGAAACAGTTGTTAGCACTAAAAGAACAAACTGGACAATTTGTCGATTGGTACATCATGACTAGTAAAATCAATGATAAAGAGACACAACTTTTCTTTGAATCTAAAAATTACTTTGGCTACGATAAAGAGCATGTGCATTTCTTTATACAAGATAATATAGTTGCATTATCAGAAGAAGGTAAATTGGTTTTAGATACAGATGGAAATATTTTAGAAACCCCAAACGGAAATGGTGGTGTATTTAAATCACTTGAAAAAGCAGGCTATTTAAAAGAAATGACAGACAGTGGTGTATCATATGTGTTTTTAAATAATATAGACAACGTGCTTGTTAAAGTTTTAGATCCATTGTTTGCTGGATATACATATCACAATGATATGGATGTTACTACGAAATCAATACAACCTAAGCATGGAGAAAGTGTTGGAAGATTAGTTAATACGAATCATAAAGACACTGTATTAGAATACTCAGAATTAGAACCGGAAATTGCTAATGAATTTAACAATGCTAATATTGGCGTACATTCATTTAAGCTTTCATTTATTAATGACGTAGTCGATAATGCATTACCATATCATTTAGCAATTAAAAAATTGAAACAATTGGATGATGATTTTGGTGTAATAGAACAGCCAACACTAAAATTTGAACTATTCTATTTTGATATCTTCCAATATGCACATAGTTTTACGACATTACAAGTTCCGAGAGAGGAAGAGTTTTCTCCACTTAAGAACAAAGAAGGCAAAGATAGCGTTGAAACAGCTACAGCTGATTTAAAACGAATGAAAATGATATAAGAAGGTGGATGCAGAATGTCTGATTCAGTACAGGCTGATAATAAAGTTACTAAAGCATTTAAAGATATTATTCCACTAACCTTTGGTGAAGAGATTGGAAATGCAGTATCGCATGGTGTAGCTGCATTTATCGCATTATGTGTATTACCATATGCAGCGATACATAGTTTTTTGAACTTTGGTGTCTTAGGTGCATTTAGTGTTTCAATTTACGTTATAAGTATCTTTTTAATGTTTATTTCTTCCACTGTATATCATGCAATGCCTAATCATTCATCTCATAAATTTATATTGAGAATTATTGACCATAGTATGATTTATGTTGCCATTGCAGGTACCTATACTCCGATTTGTCTCACATTAGTCGGTGGTTGGATGGGATGGACTGCAATGGTTGTATTATGGGGCATCACGATATGGGGGATTTTATACAAGTCATTGGCTAAAAATGTGAATCATAAACTTAGCTTGATCATGTATTTAGTAATGGGATGGATTGGAGTATTGTTTTTACCTACTATTATTTTCGATTCGTCATTAGCATTTATGCTCTTTATATTGTTTGGTGGTATTTCATATACTGTAGGGGCATGGTTTTATGCTCAAAAAGAGCGCCCGTACTTTCATATGATATGGCATTTCTTTATTGTTATAGCTTCGGTATTTCATTTTATAGCAATAATTTACTTTATGTAATTAGGATAATACTGTTAGTAAAGTCAATTGGCTTTACTAACAGTATTTTTTAGATTGATATGACTTTTTAATAGGTCAGTAGTCGTATTTTTTAAAAATGTTATTGAACTTAAAGAATAATCATGATTAAGTTGTTATTAATTCGACATGAAAGATACAAAGGTAGGAAAGTTATATGAACTTAAAATCATTAGGTATTATCGTTGCGTTGATATTAATTATGTTTATGTCAGCAATAGAAACATCAATTGTGTCACTAGCAATGCCAACAATTAAAGAAAATTTGAATGTGTCTACGTCTATCTCATTAATCTTTGCTGTTTATTTTATGGCTATTGTGATTGCTAATCCTATAGTGGGTGAAATGTTAGATCGTACAAAAATAATTTATATTACTCTATTTGGATTAATGTTATTTATGTTAGGAAGTTTGTTTTCAGGGCTTAGTGGTACCTTTACTATGCTTGTAATTTCAAGGTTTATACAAGGCCTAGGTGCCGGTGTAATGATGGCATTAAGTCAAATTGTGCCAAAGTTAGCTTTTGAAATACCATTAAGATATAAAATAATGGGGATTGTAGGAAGTGTCTGGGGGATTTCAAGTATAATCGGACCAGTATTAGGTGGAGGTATTTTAGAGATTGCTACTTGGCATTGGTTATTTTTTGTAAATATACCAATTGCAATTTTGGCAATGATTCTCGTAATATTTACATTCCACTTCGAACATGAACAGACGACAACAACTAAAAAACTAGATGTAAAAGGATTATCACTATTCTATATTTGTGTATTTGGTTTGATCTTTGCTGTTATGAATAAGTCTCATTTGTACTTTAATGTAATTGCAATCATAGTAGTCATTGTTTTAGGTATTATGTTATTTAAATATGAACAAAAACAGAGGACACCATTTATACCTGTAGAAGAATTTAATAAAACGATTGTTCTGATATTCTTTACTGACTTTGCATATGCAATCATATTAATGGGTTATAATTTATACATGCCTATATATTTACAAGAAAACATCGGTTTATCGCCGTTACAAAGTGGTTTTGTGATATTTCCTATATCAATTGCATGGCTTATGCTTAACTTTTCATTAGATAAAATAGAAGCCAAACTTTCACAAAAAGTACTATACATAAGTTCTTTTGCATCATTAATGCTGTGCGGAAGTTTAGTACTAATAGGTACACACTCTCCACTTTTTATCGCATTTAGTTTATTACTTGCGGGAGTGAGCTTTGGTACTGTTTATACAAAAGATAGTGTGATTACACAAGAAGAAACTTCACCAAAAAATATGAAACGTATGATGTCATTATATACCTTAACAAAAAGTCTTGGAAATTCTATTGGCGCAACAATAATGGGATATATTTATGCTATGAATTTCGTATTTACAACATTGCATATTCATAATGTTATTATAACTAGTTTGTTCATACTATTAATCTTAGTGGTTTTATGGTTTTCGGTGAATAGAAGTAAAATGAAACATTCGCATTAATTAAATATTGTGAAGTTTTAATTGCTATTATGTAAATTTTACTTATTAATTGTCTGTAGTTGGTAGTAAGTTGTTATAATGGTAAAATAAAAATCGACTAATAAGAAATATTTTTGTGAGTAGTGAAGTGATAGATTACTAAAGAGAGGGAGGACAGTAAGCAATGAAATATTTAAGATATTTATTAACAACGCTTATTGTACTTTCAGTATTTATTATTTCTGGCGCAATATTTTTAACTTTTTTGGGATTTGGTTTGTATGGCTTAAGTAGAATATTAATTTATTTTCATCTAGCTTATTTTGGATACAACAAAAGTTTCTATGACAATCTTATCTATTATGGTAGTTACATTGTGTTGGGATATTTCAACTTATTTATAATTGAAAATCTTATGGATTATTTTAGAAAGAAATTACCTGAAAATCCGTACTTTAAAGGATTAACGTACCAACTTATAACATTTACAGTAACTACGTTGCTATTTTATTTCATCGTACATGTTCATTATGCATATATAAATATTGATTTTTGGGTCATCGTATTGATTATTGGATTGCTATTTATATGCAAAGAAATCTTTTATCCAGACAGTAAGAATTTAAATCAGAAAAACAGATAATAATCGAGTTTTAACATATAGATAGAGGATGTATATTATTGTGTTTCAATTAAAGCAGTTAATCATTTATTCTACTAGAAGAATGAATTGAGCTAACTGCTTTTTTATTATGTGAATTATATTTATACTAGAGACAAAGTATTTAAAGCAAACTTTAGTTTTGTTTGTTAGAATGTAATTGATATTTAAATAAGAGGGGGACGCTTTGTGTTAACGAAAGAGCAAGTAAAAGCGCTAGTTGGAGAATTAAAAGATCCAATTATAGATGTACCATTAAAAGAAACGGATGGAATCGTTGAAGTTTCAATTAAAGAAGAGAAAGAGCATGTTAGTGTCAAAGTTGCTATGGCTCAATTAGGTGGTCAACCACAATTAGATTTACAAATGGCTATAGTAGAAGTACTTAAAGAAAATGGGGCAAACACTGTTGGTATTCGATTCGAAGAGTTACCTAGTGAAGTAGTGGAACAATATCGTGGTGTAAGCAATAATGAGAACCAAACAATTGAAGGTTTGTTATCTAAAGATAATCCAGTTGAGTTTATTGCAATTGCCTCTGGTAAGGGCGGCGTAGGTAAATCTACAGTAGCAGTTAACCTTGCTGTTTCACTAGCAAGAGAAGGAAAGAAAGTTGGACTCGTCGACGCAGATATTTATGGATTTAGTGTTCCAGATATGATGGGTATAGATGAAAAACCGGGTGTACAAGGTAAGGAAATTATACCAGTAGAGCGACATGGCGTTAAAGTCATCTCAATGGCATTCTTTGTAGAAGAAAATGCACCAGTTATATGGAGAGGCCCTATGCTAGGAAAAATGTTAACGAATTTCTTTGTAGAAGTGAGATGGGGAGATTTAGACTATTTAATCTTAGACTTACCACCAGGTACAGGTGACATTGCGCTAGATGTTCATACCATGTTACCTTCAAGTAAAGAGATAATAGTTACGACACCGCATCCGACAGCAGCATTTGTCGCAGCACGTGCTGGTGCAATGGCTAAACATACGGAACACACGATCTTAGGTGTTATAGAAAATATGTCTTATTTCCAAAGTAAAGAAACTGGAAATAAAGAATATGTATTTGGCACAGGTGGAGGCGAAAAGCTTGCCGAGGAACTCCAAACTGATTTATTAGGTAAATTACCACTTGAACAACCATCATGGAATCCAAAAGATTTTGCACCTTCAATTTATCAAGCAGATGATCGATTAGGAGAAATATATCAGAATATGGCACAACAAATCATTACGAAAACGACGAAATAGGATTTTTGAATTTAGTGGATAGAAATTAATTTAATTTCTATCCACTTTTTTATTGCAATTTTCTAGAATGATGGTAGAATAATTTCTTGTGGCAAACATTTGAAATTGTGTTTGTTGCAAAGGGAAATAAAAATAGTAATTAAATATTGACATTCATTTATATAATTGATAATATATAAAAGTCGTCAAAAACGGCGATATCACAAGTCAAAAGAAATTTTGAAAAGTGTAAAAAATATACTTGAAATAATATAAATAATAATTTAATATTATTAAGGTAGTATTAATTGCTAGTTAAATATATTAAGTTTTTGTTGACAAGTTATTAACAAAATGATAATATATTAAAGCAACTGAAAAAATGAACATTGAAAACTGAATTGCAATATGTCAACGTTAATTCCGAACGCAACATTAAAATTGTTGGTTCAAAACAAGTGTTAGAGATAACACAAATTAGTATTTTATGAGCTAATCAAACATCATAATTCATTTATGGAGAGTTTGA
>NZ_JBOIRQ010000019.1:0-54100 GCF_051413795.1 Staphylococcus caeli
GGTTATTAACATCTTACAATAGAGTGCCGTTTATGGGCATTTTTTTATGAAATTTTAAGAGTGTTGCACTTAATATTACAATCCGTCATATAGAATTAATTGATTTACTGTTTACATTTGTCTTTGTACTCTATTTACTTCACTCGATATTTTATCAATTTGTAGCCTTTAAACGAAAAGTGGACTATATTATAACACTTGGTTCTGGTATTCGGAGCGAAGAAGTTACGCCGTTATTGAAAAGCCGCTTAGATAAGGGGATTGAATATTACTATAAAAATAACAATGCGTATATGGTTGTATCAGGTGGACAAGGTCCTGATGAACCGATACCAGAAGCATTAGCAATGGCACGATATTTGTATAAACAAGGTATTCCAGAAGATAAAGTGATTATTGAAGATAAGTCAACAACAACACTTGAAAATATGAAGTTTTCTAAAGAGAAAATAGAACAACATATTGGAAATGAACAACAAATTGATGATAAAACAATCGTATTTACGACAAATAACTATCATGTCTTACGTGCTGCGATTTATTCTAAAAAAGCGAATTTGAAAGCGCATGGTATTGGCTCACCAACTGCCTATTATTTCTTACCGACAGCGCTTATTAGAGAATATATTGCGCTGATAGTGATGAATAAAATAGGTTTCGGTATATGCTTTGTACTCTATTTAATATTGGCAACTTTATTATTTATTAGAGTGTAACGCTTAGATTGTATATTTTTTTATAATGTTATTAATATTTAATGCTGAACTGAAGTACAATAAAGAAATTTTTAATATAGCAGGCTAGAAGCTAAGACAATTTGTGGTCTTAGCTTCTTTTTTTGAGTTTTGGTATTGATGTTTTGAATTCAGTACGTTGATAAGTGCTTGTGTAAAATTAAGATACGTTTATTTTAATCAAAATAGGTAATGAAACAGTAAGATAGATATTGGTAGATTAATGAGAGGGTGATTGTAATGGACTGGGAAATTGTAAATTTAGATATGACTTTTAAAGTGAAAGCAGATATAGAAACAGTATTTAAAGCGTGGACGGAACCGAAGTTATTTAAACAATGGTTTATGACAATGCCACAAACGAATAAAGTGGCGGAAAACACTTTAGAAGTCAATGGTGACTGGGAAATTGTGGACGTAAGAGATGGCATAGAATATAGAGCGATTGGCACGTATATAGATATCGTAGAACCTTATAAATTAATATTTTCATTTAAAATGCCACAATTTAGTGAATTAGAAGATATCATCACGGTAGAATTTATAGATTTACAAGACGAAACCGAAGTTAAATTCAATCACGGTATAAAAGTTCAAATAGATGATAAGCAAAGTGAACAAGAAATAGAAAAAGCTAAAAGTGATGCGAAATCACAAACAGAAGCAGGTTATGAAATGATGTTCAAAGGTTTAAAACACTTATGTGAAACAGAATCAAATGCGTAATAAAATTTGCGTAACAGATTGCATCTTAGCATGATATAAAAATAACCACCGCTGTCAGCAAAATATAGGCAGAGGTGGTTTTTCTATGGAAATATATGTGTTGTTACGACAGGAAATTATTAATAGCATCGACCAAACTGTAGATACCTAAGAAGGATACGACAAGAACAACAACGCCGCCGAGAAGATTGAGCCACAGCGTATTGACGTAATGCCCCATAAGATTCTTCTTATTAATAATAATAAAGATCAGTATGGCTACAATGGGCAATATAATACCATTAAGTGCTTGCGCAACAAGTAAAACTTGAAGCGGTTCAAAGCCTAATGCAGACGTAATAATGCCAATGATGATAATGGTTGTAAATACAGCTTTATACTTCTTGCTCTCCATACCGCCTTGCCAGCCAAGTAAGCTGCTTATTGTTGCAGCGGCGCCTGTAGGTGAAGCAATGGCAGAAGAAAGACCTGCTGCAAATAACCCAATACTTATCACGAAAGGCGCTGCATTACCAAGTACAGGTTCGAGTGGTCCAGCAAGTTGAATGACACTTGTTACTTCTTTACCTTGTATTAAAGTAGCAGCAGCGATTAAAATAGCAGCTGAAATGATACCGCCAATCGTAATTGAAATTACTGTATCCCAACGTGCGTATTTGAGTTCTTTTATATCTCCAAAGCGTTCGTGTACTGCTGTGGAATGAATGAAGAAATTATAAGGTACTACAGTCGTTCCTATAAGTGCGATGACAGTTATGATAGAACCATTTGGAATTGAAGGGATAAACATACCTTTTAAAATACCAGTAATATCTGGTTTAATCACGATCATTGTGGTTACAAAAATAATGCCCATTATTACCATAAGTACAAGCATGATTTTCTCTAAAAAGCGATAATTGCCAAATAATCCAATGAGTAAGATGATGACACCGATAATAGGGGCAACCCAGTGCTCAGGCAAATGTAATAAATAAGAAGCACCAAGCGAAGTACCTATTAAATCACCACTAATATATGCCGCACAACCAATCGTAACGGGAATTAATGTAAACCATACAATGATGAGTTTGCCAATGCTATGTTTAAATAAATCTTGTATCGCCTCACCCAAGCCTTCACGTGTAACGAGCGATAGGCGAATAATCATTTCTTGTAGCACGATTGTCGCAATAATAGAAAAAGCGACTGCCCATAATAAACTATAACCAAAACCAGCACCACCTTGCGTCATTGTTGTTACGGTGCCTGGTCCAATAAATGAGGCAGTGATAATCATCCCAGGGCCAATTGAACGTAGAATCTTCTTAGCATCTTTGAACAATGTAACCACTCCTCAATTATTTTGTTTGATTTAAATAAGCGACGTGGCCAGCGAGTACATATAAGACTGCTGTAGAGACAAAGTGTGCTGAGTTTTGATTGGTGTCCATCATTGGATAGACTTCAACATAATCCATTCCGCAAAGGCCGAGTTGGCCAAATTCATGAATCATCGTCAATAATTCATAGGAACTTAATCCATTGCCATCGACAGGGCCACCTGGGTTGAATGCGAAATCTAAGACATCACTACAAATCGTTAGGTAAACCACATCGACATCCTTTTGTGCTTGTGCATAAATATTGCGTGCATAGGCTTTTAAATCTTGAGCTTCACGAATGTCATTGATGGTCAAAGTGACCGCACCAGCTTCTTTAGCATATTTTCCAGTAGCTGGTTTATTGCGTGGACCATGAATACCTGTGTGAATAATGCTTTCATTGCGTATACCTTCCGTTTCGTATAATCGCATAAAAGGTGTGTTACGTGCATATGCTTCACCTTCATAATCAGGCATATTATCGTAGTGTGCATCTAAATGTATAATACCGACTTTCTTCCCAGTTTCTGTGAGCGCTTTAAGTATAGGATATGTTACGCCATGCTCGCCGCCAAAACCAACTAAGAATTTACCGCTTTCCCATAATTTCTTGGCAAAATCCGTAATATTGTCATAGCTCTGTTGATTATCGTGAGCAACATATGGAATATCCCCAGCATCTCCCATAGTCAGGTGTTCACTAATATCAATATGGTCTAATTCTGGTAAATATTGACTGTATCGCGCAGAGCATACACGGATTTGTTTCGGTCCTAATTCGACACCAGTGTAGTCTCCCCATGTACTTTCTCCTTCAAAAGGTGCACCATATACGATGACATCTGTATCTAATGTGTTTGTTTGAGTGAGATTTTTACTGTTTAAAAAACAAGGTACATTACCATAAATATTGTTCTTCATCATGTATTTCCTCCCCTTTGTTGTAGATAAGTATATAGATTATTAATTTGCATTTCAAATAAATCTGAAAATTCGAACATCTAACAAACAAATGTAGTAGAAGGTGAATGTGATTAAAGTAGTTGACTGACAAATTAATTATTTATTTTGATATTTTAATTCTTTAAAATGATAAAAAACAAAAGGGCTAATAATACATTGTTATTAAAATTTATTTATATCATTAGTTGTAATTTTCAGAAAAAAAGAATATTATACAACCAAGCATTATTGAGAAATATACGTGTATGTATTACATTAGTTTATTTTATGAAACAAAGGGGCTAATAAACTAAGTATATGGGTTTGATGATGCTTAAAAACAATTGAATGGGGCAAGATTTATGACAAATACTTTGAATAGAGAGTTGAGCAATAGACATATTCAACTTATTGCGATTGGTGGTGCCATAGGGACTGGCTTATTTTTAGGGGCTGGGCAGTCCATTAGTTTAACTGGACCATCTATTCTACTCACTTATATTATTGTCGGTTTTGTATTATTTATGTTCATGCGTGCAATGGGGGAGATGTTGTTATCTAACACAGAGTATAAGACATTCGCCGATATTGCTCATGATCAAATTGGTCCGTTTGCAGGATTTGTAACCGGATGGACGTATTGGCTAACTTGGATTACGTCAGGTATGGCGGAAATCACAGCAGTGGCAAAATACGTCGAGTTTTGGGTACCAGATTTACCAAACTGGATTACATCTTTATCTTGTATTTTGATACTGATGGCGTTTAATTTAACAAGTACGAAAATGTTTGGAGAATTAGAATTTTGGTTTGCAATTATCAAAGTATTGACGATTGTTGCATTAATTGTCGTTGGTATTGTCATGATTGTGTTTGCAATGCAGACACCTTACGGGAAAACGGGTGTATCTAACATATTTAATAATGGTGGACTATTCCCACATGGTGCTTCCGGATTTTTCATGTCATTCCAAATGGTTGTATTTTCATTTACAAGTATTGAAATACTTGGTATTACAGCCGGTGAAACTAAGAATCCAGAGACAACAATTCCGAAAGCGATTAACAGTGTGCCAATTCGAATCTTATTATTCTATGTAGGTGCGCTTGCAGTTATGATGTCAATTATTCCATGGCAAGATATTGATCCAAATAACAGTCCATTCGTGAGCTTATTTGCATTAATCGGGGTACCATTTGCAGCTGGTTTAATTAATTTTGTCGTATTAACGGCAGCATCATCAGCGTGTAATAGTGGTATTTTTGCAAACAGTAGAATCTTGTTTGGTTTATCAGAGAAAAAACAAACACACCATTTATTAATGAAAACAAATAAAAAAGGTGTGCCATATATAGCAATCTTAGTGACATGTTTATTATTATCCATTACCGTGTTACTGAATTATTTTATTCCTAATGCAACACAAGTATTCTTTTATGTAACTGCGATTTCAACAATATTATTAGTCGTGGTATGGATGTTTATTATGCATTCATACAGTAAATATGTTAAAGCACATGCTAAATCACATGCAAAAAGTAAATTTAAATTACCAGGCGGTGTGCACTCGGCTCGATTGGTGCAACTATTCTTTGTCTTTGTGTTGGGTATCTTATTAGTCGTACCTGATACAAGAATGGGTGTCGTATTATCGCCATTATGGTTTATCTTATTAGGTTTGATTTATTTAAGATATACAAGAAAAGCGCGTAAATTAGAATTGGAGAATCAATCTGATTCCAAGATTAAAATGGATTAAGCCGGGAATAGCATGATAGAGTTACGAAATGCAGAACAACTTATGTATTGTTAATCGAAAGGGGCAGAATGATATGGATGCTGTATATTCGAAAGATGATCAAGGTGCATATCAAACCTTGAAAATCACAATCGACAAAGATGTTGCAACGGTCTTTCATTATCTAAGTACTACAGAAGGTATACAACAATGGTTTCCGCAGTTAGCATTTGAATCACGACAAGTGGGCGGTAAAATGACGTTTCACATGGAAGGGCAAGACGATATGGAAATGGAAATCACTGCCTTCGAGGACAATGAAGCGATTGGTTATACTTGGGATAGTGGAACAGTAAGGTTTGATGTAATTGGTGAGGGCAATCAGACGATTCTCGTATTTGATGAATTTCTACCGTATGCCTTTCCACATATTGTACTCGATTTCTCAGGTTGGCAATTTCAAATGGAAAGCATAAAAAGCGTAGCAGAAACCGGGCAACCTATTGATCAAAGTGATTGTGATTTTGATAGTAAAAAGCAAGAAATCGCACAACAACTTGAATTAGAAGCATAAGACATATAAAAAAGCATCGGCCGAAGTACGATATGTACTTGGTCGATGTTTTTTTAATGAACTAAATCATTTACGTTATCTATTATTAAAATTTGTCTTTTAAATCTTTTGCTTTATCTTGTGCTTGATCTTTAACTTCTTGTTGTTTGTCTTTATCGTTTTTCACTTCGTCTACTTTGTCTTGCGCTTGGTCTTTAAAATCATCAAATTTACTCATTATAAAAGCCTCCTTTATGATTTGTGACACCAGTACTTTTCCACTTAAAAACATTATTAAACATTTTTATGTGGTTTTTATGTGGAATATTTGAAAATAAATATTTGGCTGAGATTGAAAACTTTGTAAAAATTGTGGAGAAAATAGGCTATATAT
Organism: Staphylococcus caeli; assembly: GCF_051413795.1. Taxonomy (GTDB): domain Bacteria; phylum Bacillota; class Bacilli; order Staphylococcales; family Staphylococcaceae; genus Staphylococcus; species Staphylococcus caeli_A. Next base: position 6,453 of record NZ_JBOIRQ010000019.1, read on the forward strand.
TTTATAATATGGTAGATTATGCGCAACAGAACAATTTAATGGAGGTTTAATAATGGAATATACTTTACCAAATTGTCCAGAATGTGACTCGAGCTATACATATGAAGATGGCAACTTACTTGTTTGTCCAATGTGTAGCCATGAATGGTCAGCTGCTGAAAACAGTGAGAATGAAGAAGCAAAAATTACAAGAGATGTAAATGGTCATGTCCTTGAAGATGGGGACTCAGTAACAGTAATTAAAGATTTAAAAGTAAAAGGTACATCATTTGTCATTAAGCAAGGTACTAAAGTGAAAAGTATCCGTATCGTAGAACCAGAAGACGGTCATGATATAGACGCTAAGGTTGATAAAATCGGCTTAGTCGGATTAAAGTCTTCACTTGTGAAAAAGTTAAAAGGCTAATTATCAAGACAACCTGCATTTAATGCATTAAACCCCTCACTATTCGGCGTAGTGAGGGGTTTTTGATATGATTTAATCGTCTATTTTACTTTTGTAGTGCTTGCGAAGACCCTAGTTCAACACAAAATTGACTATCTTTAAATTAAAGTTCTTTAGGTAGTTTATAGTTTAAACTATGCTGTAATCTGAAGTAACCAAATGTTTCGTTAACGAGTCGCTTTTCTACCATGCATAAAGTAATAAAGTACGATTGAAAAGATAACGAGTATGGCCATTGTGACATATAAATTGCGGTAACCCATGAATGGGATGAGAATACCTAGAATAAATGGACCAATGCCTGCACCAAAGTCTGCGAACATATAGAATGTAGACGTTGCTAATCCAATTTTCGATTTAGGTGATTGTTGAATAGCAATGGCTTGGGCACTTGGAACGATTGTACCGTAGCCAATACCTACAAAGATTGCTGATATGAGTAATAACAGACTTGTATGTGTTAGCGCTAAAAGTGTTAAGCCAAGTGTGAAACTGATTAATACAGGATACATGATTTTATTTTCGCCGTAATTATCATAAATTTTACCGGTAAATGGACGTGTCACAAATGTGCTGACTGCATAAACAATAAAGAAGAAACTAGATGCAGTAGCGAGATTGATTTGTTCAGTATAAACCGTTAAGAAAGATAGCACACTTGAATAAGCAATACCCACGAAGATAATGACAAATGAAATTGGTAGTGCTTCTTTTTGGATATAAGCGCCCAATCCTTTTGTTTCAGCATTATTACTTTTAGTAGGTTGTGCTTTTGGTAAACGTTTTACAAATAACGCAGCGATAAATGCAATAAGTATAATTACGAGACTAACTACGAATATTGATTCAAAACCAAAACGTTGGTTTAAAATAATTCCACAAAATGGTCCAATAGCAGATGCGGTTGGAACACTCAGTGCATAATAGCCGATCCCTTCGCCTTTACGATTTTCAGGAATAATTCTAGATGAAATTGTACCAGTTGCTGTCGATGCTAATCCAAATGCGATACCATGCAATAGGCGAACAATCATTAATATCGCTAAACTATGAATTGCGAAATATAATCCGACTGTAATAATGGAGCAAATGATACCGAAGAGTAATACGTTTTTGGGTTGTAAATAATCAATCACGCGTCCGGCGGCAAGCCGTCCGAATAACATACCAATAATGAAAATACCGGCAGCTAAACCGCCCATACTTTCAGATGCGTGAAATTTATCTATTGTAAATATGGTAACTGTTACGATTAATGTATAATGAATTAAATACATTAAGAAATTGACCAATGTGATAAAGATAAAGTCTTTCGACCAGAGTTTATCGTACATATAATAACCGTCCTTTAACTATTTTGTCTGTACTATTTATTATAATGATTAATATATGCTAATGTAAAATTAGTATTTTTGATATTTCCATAAGTAACGCTTATATAAAAGAGGTGAGTAAATGAATTTTGAACAACTCGCATACGTTCAAAAAATATATGAAACTGAATCAATCGTCCATGCTGCAGCAGCAATGCATATTAGTCAATCTGCAATGAGTCAATCGATTGCCAACCTGGAGTCGGAGTTAGACGCTAAACTATTTGAACGGTCGCGTAAAGGGACGTTGCCAACAGATATTGGTAAGAAGTTAATTCCACGTATGATTAATATTTTAGAGGCGCAAGATGAACTGTTATCGGAAGTTGAAGCGATACATGCAAACATTTCAGGTTCATTAAAAATTGCAACGATACCAACGCTTTTTAACAAAATTGTTCCAAAAGCATTATCAGCGTTTAAACAAGATTATCCGCATATTGAAGTAGAAGTCATTGAAAGTGATCGTGATGAAATATTGAAAATGATAGAGATGAATACGGTGGATATAGGACTAATTGGTAAGACAGAAACGGAAACGTTTGGTCCACAAATTGATATGCATGCATTGAATATTGCTACAGATTTTAAGTTGATAGTTCCTAAAAAATCTAAATTAGCGTTACAAGATACGGTTCAAATGGAGTCCATCAGTGCCTATCCGTTTGTTTTATATGATCGAAACTTCTATCACCATAATTTCAAACAATTTGAAGAAGAAAATGGCCCCTTAAAAATCGTATTTCGTACCAATAATCCGAGTGTATTGATCAAAACGGTGTCAGAAGGTTTAGGTGTCAGTATTGTATCTAGTTTGATGTTAGAAGATGATCCATTTATCTTAAATGGGTTGATTGAAACGTTGCCGATTGGTGCACCATTTGATTATTATATTTATTTTACAGCCATCTCTCATTCAGATAGAAGTAATGCACGGACGATACAAACATTTATCAACTATTTAAGAAAATAAAATAGCGCCTATAAAAAAAGTGGGACAGAAGTCAATTTCTAAAAGAGATTTCGATGTCCCACTCCCAATAAGCGCGATTATTTTAAGTTATTGTATTTTATTTAAGAAATGATGGAAATGCGATAAATCTGATATTTGTCGGTTACAAACTGTACTATCGAAACAAATATAGTCGCCTTTTTTAGTATATTGTCCATCATTGGCTGTACGTGTTTTTCTCATAAATAGGCTAACACGTGATTCTTTATTACAAATTGAACAGAAGCCTTTGACTGTTTGGTTTGAAATATCACCATGAAAACCTTCAAGTTGACCTAATGTATTGTAATAAATGATATATTTTCTGTTTGAAGCAATATCATTCCAACCAATGAAGGTACTTTCTTTAAGGATTTCTTCACTGATTAGTGGTGTTTTTAATTTTTTGATTTTCCTAAATACCTTATCGACTTGCTTTTTAGTCGGATGTTCAAACGGGATGACATAGGATTGTAATGTTTCTAACACTTTTTCTGCTTGGCCCTTTGTTAATTGAACATTCATTAATTTTTCTACTTCTGAGTGAATCGTCGCATCTGGCGTTGGAAATGTGTTAAGGATTTCCTCGCGTGTGACGTCTTTAATAGAAGCAACCGTATTGGGATCATTCACCGAATTATAGACATTGACTAAGTGAGCGATACGTTCTTTTATATAATTAAATTGATAAGGTTGTATTTGTGGTTTCATTTTTAAAATTCCTTTCACATCTTGTTTGTCTGTATGCATAAGAAAGATGCTTTGTGAAAAGGAAATTGCTTACAAAGCATCGACTACTTAAATCGTCTGCTTTGTATTAATAATGTGGCATTTTTGTGCAACATATTATCATCTCCAAAAACGTTTAATATATATCTTATATCAACATCGGCAAAATATGTCAAATTTGTAAGTGTAAGTGGGGGACCTGTGCTGATGTTTTTAGATAAATAGCAAGATAAGTAATTAAAAAAAATCGTCCTTTGTAGCCGTAAAATATTAGACATTAGCGATGTACCTTGCTAAAATCCAATAGAATTGTTCACTCAATGTATACAGTAAAGCGCTTTTATTGTATAATGTGAGTGAAAATAAGAGTGTTGTCCACTTCAGAAATACATTACATTTTTTGTAATATACAAGGGAGATAGAAATATGAAAAAAATTATGATTACTGGTGCATTAGGACAAATTGGTACTGAATTAGTTGTAAAATGTAGAGAATTATACGGGAATGATAATGTTTTAGCTACAGATATTAGAGAACCTGAAGCAGGCGCTGCCATTGCTGATGGACCATTTGAAATATTAGATGTAACAGACAGAGAACGTATGAATGAACTTGTTGAATCATTCAAACCAGATACAATGATGCACATGGCTGCATTATTATCGGCAACTGCTGAAAAAAATCCATTATTTGCATGGGATTTAAATATGGGCGGTTTAATGAATGCGTTAGAAGTTGCTCGTGAACATGGATTACAATTCTTCACTCCAAGTTCAATCGGCGCATTTGGACCGTCAACACCGAAAGTAAATACACCTCAAGTGACAATTCAACGTCCGACATCTATGTACGGTGTGAATAAAGTAGCTGGTGAATTATTATGCCAATACTACTTTGACAAATTTGGTGTAGATACACGTAGTGTGAGATTCCCTGGATTGATTTCTCATATTAAAGAGCCAGGCGGCGGTACAACAGATTACGCTGTAGATATTTATTTCCAAGCAGTGAGAGAAGGAAAATATTCAAGCTTTATCGCTAAAGATACATTTATGGACATGATGTTTATGGATGATGCGATTAATGCCATTATTCAACTTATGGAAGCGGACGGTGTTAAATTAATTAACCGTAACGCTTATAACTTAAGTGGTATGAGTATTGAGCCAGAAATGGTTAAAGAAGCAATTCAAGAACATTATCCAGACTTCAAATTAGATTATGACGTTGATCCAGTAAGACAATCGATTGCAGATAGCTGGCCAGATAGTATCGATGTAAGTTGTGCGAGAGCTGAATGGGGCTTTGATCCACAATACGATTTAAATAAAATGACAAAAGTTATGTTAGAAGCTATTGAAGCAAAAGAAAAAGCATAGGGAGTGGGACAGAAATCTAATTTTATATTAAAGATTTCGTAGTCCCACCCCGGCAAAGATGACTAGGGTTGAAAAAAGCTTGATATAAGCGCATTTTCAATTCAGTCATCTACTGCCTAATTTGACACGAGCCTGAGACATCTATTTATGTCCCAGGCTTTTTAATTTTTAAGCAAGCGGATATTATTTTGGGGTGTAATACAACGTATAGTTTTTATGGCACCATTATTGTTATTGTATTTGAAATTTTTTGAAAATTATTGAACAGCAAACGTTGGATTGGTATAATTTAATATATTACTTAAGAAATGAACATTGGGAGGAAATCATCATGCCAGAAAAAATTAAGTTTGTACAACGTGAAACGCTAAAAGAAAAGCCAAATCCAAGTGAATTAGGTTTTGGAAAATACTTCACAGATTATATGTTAAGTTTCGACTATGATATTGATCAAGGTTGGCATGATTTAAAGATTGTGCCTTATGGTCCAATCGAAATTTCTCCAGCAGCACAAGGCCTTCATTATGGTCAATCAGTATTTGAAGGTTTGAAAGCATATAAACATGACGGCGAAGTTGATTTATTCCGTCCATCAGAGAATTTTAAACGTATTAATAAATCATTGGCACGTCTAGATATGCCTCAAGTAGACGAAGCAGTACTACTAGAAGGATTAAAACAATTAGTAGATGTTGAACGTGATTGGGTACCTGAAGGCGAAGGACAATCATTATATATTCGTCCATATGTGTTTGCGACAGAAGGTATCTTAGGTGTGCGTCCGTCGTATTCATATAAATTACTAATTATTCTATCACCATCAGGCTCATATTATGGTGGTGCATCATTAAATCCAACGAAAATCTATGTAGAAGACCAATACGTACGTGCAGTACGTGGTGGTGTGGGCTACGCCAAAGTTGCAGGTAACTATGCAGCGAGTTTATTAGCGCAATCGAATGCTACAGCATTAGGCTATGACCAAGTATTATGGTTAGATGGTGTTGAGCAGAAATATGTGGAAGAAGTAGGTAGTATGAATATCTTCTTCGTTGAGAATGGCAAACTGGTAACGCCTGAATTAAACGGCAGTATTTTACCAGGAATTACACGTAAAACTGTCATTGAACTTGCTCAGAATCTAGGCTATGAAGTGGAAGAACGTAAAGTATCTATCGACGAACTCATTGAAGCACATAATAAAGGTGAATTGACTGAAGTCTTTGGTACAGGTACAGCAGCCGTGATTTCTCCAGTAGGTCAGTTAAAATACGGAGAAACAGAAATTGTAATCAACAATAATGAAACAGGCGAAATTACGCAACGATTATACGATAATTACACTGGTATTCAAAGTGGTAAACTTGAAGATCCACAAGGTTGGAGAGTCGTTGTTCCAAGATATTAATATATAAATGCAGCAAGCTAGAAACGATTACTTAATTCGTCGCTAGCTTGTTTTTTTGATAAGATATTCAATTTTTAGGGTTAGCGTTATAGATGATTGAGGCGATACCTAAGCCAATTAAAAGGAAAATCAACAAATAAATAGAAAAGTTATTAGTACGAATATAGAAATAAAATAGTGAAAAATGGAGCAATGCCGCGATGAAATACACAGGTATGAAGCCTGGTTTCCAAAATATAGAGTCTTTCATTTCATTATTCATTGCATAACCTCCACTATTAAAAGTTCATAAAAGTTAATAGGAATTGAAAAACGCTTATATTATGCTTTTTTCAAACTTAGTCATACTTGCCGAGGTGAGGCAAAGAAATTTTTATTAGAAAATTTTATTCTGTCCCACTCTCATTAAAAATTATTTAGAATCATCTTCTATAGCACTTTCTTCTTTCATGCCCTCTTTAAATCCTTGCTTAAAAGCGTCTACACTATAAAAACCACTTACGATAACCATAGCAAAGGCAAGTATAGCAATACCTTTATACCAACTTGAAGGCGTCATTGGCTTGTCTCTTTTTGAAAAATAAACCCCAATAATTAAAGAAACGATAATAAATACAATGATATAACCCATCTTTAACACCCATTTGTTTTTGTTGAATGTATGACACAATATATATTGTTGTTGATTATATCCTAACACAACCAATAAGCATTGCAACTTTGCATTATTTTAAAATAAGAAATGTTTAAAGGACATGATTTGTTTAGTGAAACAATTTTGTATTAAAATATAATAGATAATAGATTTTAACTTAGGAATTTATAGGAGCTGTTCACGTAATGAAGTGGATTTTATTTGATAAAGATGGCACGATAATTTATTTTGATCGCAGTTGGATGAAGATTGGATTACAACTTGTCGATGATTTTATGGAAACATATGAGCACAGTATTGAAGATAAGTCAGCAGCATATGCGCATCTAGGTGTAGTAGATGATGAAATATTACCAGGAACAATTATGGCTTCAGGTGCACTGGATGAGATGATACAAGCCTTTTGTGATATAGCGAATCAAGACGTAACGCAATGGGCACAACGTCGTAGTCAAACGTTAGTAGACAATAGAGTGCCAGAAAATGTAGTTGTTGAAGGTATGTCAGAAACCTTGAAAACGTTACAACATCAAGGATATAAGATGGGAATCGTAACGAGTGATTCTAAAAAAGGTGTGGAGCAATTTTTAGAAGTAACTGATTTTGCACATTTCTTTGATGTTGTGATTTCTACGGAAGCGGATGCAGTTGAAAAACCTAATCCAGAAGTGTTGAATCCATTGTTTCAGCAGTACGATGTAGCGCCAGAGGATGTTGTTATTGTTGGTGATACAGCTAATGATATTCAAACGGGTGTTAATGCCAAGTTAGGTTTGAAAATTGCTGTACTGACAGGAGTAGGACTAGAACATGAATTCACACAGGCGGATTATGTTGTTAAGACGGCCAATGAAATTGTAGAGATATTAAATAAGTAGTTGGCTAAGCTAATATAGCATTAGCGATGTGCTCGAGACATACAGTTTAACTGTGTTCCAGTTTCATATGATAATGAGGTGATTGGATGATAGATGGAAAATATGCAGATTATCAATCAGAAACATATAAAGTTGTAGACATTAATGGCAATGAAGTTAAATTAGTGACTGAAGATGCGCACGCTTTAGCAAATGGTTTTGAGGCGGAAACAAGTAAACATACGGCGCATACACTTTATTATAAGCACGTGCCACGTGAAGATATTGATGAATTATACATGTTACAACAGGAAGCGAGATATGCTGGCGCAGTATTTGATTTATACCAAGACACAGAAGGTCAATTATATATCGGCACTGCAGATCAAGATAAAGCGAGTGCGTACGGATTATCACAAACAGTTGATCAGTATTATAGTAAACGCGTAACCGACGATGAAATTGAAAAGATAATTAACCGAAGTCCGATTGAATAAATAATAAGACTAGCGTAACCCAAAAAGCACGAGACTGGGACAAATATGTTGTCCTAGCCTCGTGCCATTTTATATCAAGATTAACGTTGATCGACTTTACGATATGTCTGAATGACATGGCGAATTTTATCGATAACAGGATTTAATGATTCTGGGTCCTCATGTAAATCATATTCATTGATGTTTACACGCACAACTGGACAGGCATTGAATTCGCTAATCCAGTCTTCATAACGTTGGAACAATTTCTTCCAATATGTTGCATCCGTTTCGATTTCCATTTGACGGCCACGTTGTTGGATACGACGTATAACATCGTCGTAATCACATTCTAAATAAATGAGCACATCTGGTTTAGGGAAATACGGTGTCATAACCATTGCATTGAATAATTGCGAATACGTTTCAAAGTCTTCAGGACTCATCGTGCCTTGTTCTTGGTGCATTTTCGCAAAAATATCGACATCTTCATAAATGGAACGGTCTTGGATAAAGCCACCACCATATTCAAACATACGTTTTTGTTCTTTAAAGCGTTCTGCTAAAAAATAAATTTGTAGATGGAAACTCCAACGTTCGAAATCATTATAAAATTTATCTAGATAAGGGTTATGATCTACATTTTCAAAAGATGTTCTAAAGTTAAAACGATCCGCTAAAGCTTTCGTTAGGGTGGATTTACCAACGCCAACGGTACCAGCGATTGTAATAATAGCATCTTGCGGGATACCATAGTTATTCATACTCATGTCCTCCAATCAGTGGGTTCACTAATTCTAAAATATATTGATAATCTTTGTCATATTTCATAAAATCAAGTTGTGTTGTATCTATACGGATGACACGCGCACCATCAGCTTTTAAAGATTCGTAATATGCATTATAGTCATGTTTTAAATTTAATAAATAGTCGTCGGCGATTTGATGTTCAAAACTACGATTACGATGTGCGATGCGTGCTTTTAAAGTTGCTAAATCAGCATCTAAAAAGATAATGATATTAGGCATTTCTAAATCTTCTGTTAAAATATCATAGATTCTTGAAAATTTATTATATTCTGATGAAGTTAAGGTGTTGTTTGCGAAAATTTTATTTTTATGAATGTGATAGTCGCTAACAATACCATCTTCAATTAATGCGAGATCTTGAAATTGCTTGTATCGGTTACATAAAAAGAACATTTCTGTTTGGAAACTCCATTTTGAAATATCTTCGTAAAAATCTGATAGAAAAGGATTTTCTGTAATAATTTCTTTTTCTTCATAAAAGTTATAAGTTTGACTCAGTTTATGTGTTAAAGAAGACTTGCCGACGCCAATCGGGCCTTCCACAGCAATAAATTGTTTTTTCATATTAAACGCTCCAATGTTAAAATAGACAATAAATATTGTACCATATGTGAGGTGTGTGAGATACATGACAAATCATCAATTTTATATGAAGGCTGCCATAGAAGAAGCTAGAAAAGCAGGCGACATAGGAGAAGTACCAATCGGTGCGGTTGTTGTAAAAGATAATGAAATTATTGCACGGGCCCATAATTTACGTGAATCTGCACAAGATCCTACTGCACACGCCGAGCATATCGCGATTCGTAAAGCAGCTATGGTAGTTCAAAGTTGGCGATTAGAAGGATGTCGCTTATATGTGACATTAGAGCCATGTGTGATGTGTGCAGGAAGTATCGTAATGAGTCGAATTCCGCATGTTATCTATGGCGCGAAAGACTCGAAAGGTGGCTGTGCTGGGAGTCTCATGGACCTTTTACAAGAGCCTCGATTTAATCATCGGGCACATGTCGAGACAGGCATTTTAGAAACAGAATGCAGTCAGTTGCTAACAGACTTTTTTAAAAATATAAGAAAACAAAAGAAAATCAGTCGAACAGAGGATAATACAAATGTATAAACATTTGGTAGAATATGATTATGTTACAAAAATGTGGCGAATTCGCACGTAATGTCATTATCTTTGTGTTATCGATTTTACAAAGGAAAGAGGTAAATAAATGATCAATTTAATTGCTACAGATATGGATGGAACGTTATTAAACGCGGCACATGAGATATCAGAAGAGAATATTAAGGCAATCAAATATGCACAATCTCAAGGAATTACAGTCGTTATTGCGACAGGACGTGCGTTTTATGAAGCGAATGCACCTGTAAATCAAACAGATTTGAAACTACCTTATATCTGTTTGAATGGTGCAGAAGTTAGAGATGAGTCGTTTAATATTATGAGTACATCTAATTTAAATCGAGAACTTATCAATAGAATTACGACAGAATTGAAGCACGAAGATATTTATTATCAAGTGTATACAAATTTAGGAATATATACTGAAAACCCACAACGTGATTTGGAAATTTATATTGATATTGCTGAACGTGCAGGTCAAAAAGCGGATGTCGAGAAAATTAAAGCAGGTATTCAAAAACGTATCGACAACGGCACGTTAAAAGTTGTAGAAAACTACGACAAAATTGAAGATACGCCTGGTGAAATTGTGATGAAAATATTAGCTTTTGATAGCGATTTAGACAAAATTGATCGCGTAAGTGAAAAATTGGCGCAATCAGAAAGTCTTGCTATTTCATCATCATCTCGAGGTAATATTGAAATTACGCATTCGGATGCTCAAAAAGGGATAGCATTAGAGACAATAGCAGAACGTCTTAATATTAAAATGGACAACGTGATGGCTATTGGTGACAATATGAATGATATTTCTATGCTAGAACGCGTTGGTTATTCAGTTGCTATGGATAATGCAGCTCCAGAAGTTAAAGAAATTGCTGCTTATACAACTACATCTAATGAAGATAGTGGTGTGGGTAAAGCAATTATGAAATTACTTCAAGATAACAACCAAAAATAGTATGAGGTGGAATTAGTAATGAAAGGATTAATCATAGTAGGTAGTGCCAAAATAGGTTCGCATACAACGGCACTGTCTCAATATTTAAAAGGTCACTTTGAAGAACATGACTTTGAAGTAGATATCTTTGATTTAGCAGAATCTCCAATACATCAATTAGATGTTTCTGGAGCTTCAAATCCTAGCGAAGATTATAAACAAAATCTGCAAACATTGAAAACAAAGGCGCGTGAAGCGGATTTCTTCGTGTTGGGTAGCCCAAATTATCATGGTTCATACTCAGGTATATTAAAAAATGCACTCGATCATTTAACGATGGATGATTTTAAAATGAAACCTGTAGGATTAATTGGTAACAGTGGTGGTATCGTGAGTTCTGAACCATTATCACATTTACGTTTGATTGTACGTTCACTTCTAGGTATCGCTGTACCAACACAAATCGCAACACATGATACAGATTATAAAAAATTAGAGGACGGTACATTTTATTTAGATAACGAAGAGTTTCAATTACGTGCACGCTTATTTGTGGACCAAATTATCTCTTTTGTTAAAAATAGTCCGTACGAACATTTAAAATAATAAGTGTAACTAAATAAGCCACTCAATTCTGTAATAAACAGTATTTGAGTGGCTTAAATATGTTTTGTTGTCTTATTCTATGGTAATTATTGACGATACAATCAACTGATATTGTTCTAATATTTCATTAATACGTTTAAAATCAATGTCATATAAATAAATGCGTCTTTCATCATGTTCATCTCGAGATTTTTTGAAAAGGCCTAAACGACTTAAATTATTAATTTGTATAGAAATAGGTGTGTTATCAATATTTAAGTTGTTTTTGAGTTCTACAGCGTCTATTTTCACTTTATTGAGATATTTAAGTTTATCTAAAATAATAATTTCTAAGAAGCTCAATTTTAAATTTTGTTTTATTGCTCTTTTGATAAGATTACGATGTTCTTCATATAAAATTGTATTCATAGGTGTCTTCTCACTCCATTTTAAATAACGGTTGAATTTAAGAATTCAGCAGTTTAAAAAATTGATTTAGTCTGGTAGATCATGCAGAGTTTTTAATCATTTTAAATAGTGTAGTTTGTGATTGATGTGGTAAATACTTTGAGGTTAATTCAAATAGTTCAAAGGGCATCAAACTAGTGGGCCAACTAATTTGATAAATTCTATATATGTACATTCATGAATATAGTAAATGTCACTTGGAAAATACGTTTCAAATATTGTGTTTTTAGAATTGAGATTTTAAAGAGATATTTTAAGAAGTACAACATTTCTTAGCTGTGATTCATTGATGAAACTTCTATCATAAATGCATAAATAGTTTCACTAAACTTAGTAAAAATGAAATAAAATTTCTGCATAATAATTTTAATATGAAAATTGTATAAATGACATTAGCTAAATTTAATTCTTTACATGCATTGTTTTAAAATTTTTTAATAATCGAGAATTTTATAGCTATTATTTTAATCAAGAGCATCAAAATTTTACACTGACAAATTAGTAGTAAATTTTGTTTAAAAAATAATTTACATGTAAAACGCAGTTATTAGTTAAGAAATAGGGTTGGGACAACGAAATCTTTTTATAAAATTTTATTTCTGTCCTAATTCCTAGGATTACAGAAAAAAGAACGTATCATGAGTGAGACGATATAAAGATAGTTTTTGCATGTGCAAGATGGTACAATTCAACTGTAATTTAATTTAAATTGATGAAAAAGGTGATAGTTAATACTTTTTACATCAAAGAACTAAGTTCGTAAAAATAAAGGAGAATTAAACACTTTACCAGCGCTAGTTTCAAAGTCAATACCCTTTGTATAGATTTCCCTAGATTTTCATGTAATATCATGATATTATGAATTCACAGAAGTCACATGTAAATGTGGGAACTTCTATAATAGATAGAAAAAACACCTAGCCAGGCTGCCAACCAAAGACTAGGTGCAAAAACATAGCACATATTACAGAGGTCTCAAACTCACAATATGTATCACAATCAGCCTATTCAGTTAGGTGCTCTCGTTACTCTAATAACGGGAGCTTATTTTTTTACCTTGTTACACTTATAAACAATATATAGAGTTCCAATAATCTGTAATGCAATTGATAGGTTTATCTCAATATTAATTGTCATGTGTTATCACCTCACAATCACAACCAAATATCATAGCTGTAAAGTGATACACATTTCGTAATAGGCTCTATGTTTTGTAATTTTATTATACATAGTTCTTTGGCTTAATCAATATGTTTGTATAGTAAAACGATACTATGTATTTGCTAAACATTAATTATTAATATTTCAAATTAAAAGGGATGGATTAGGTGTTAAATGTGAATTACGTATAGTGGTATGCTGAACTTAACAAGAAGGGTATTGAAGTTTCATTATAATTATTCGACTACAACTCAAAATATATTACGGGCAAATAAAACGTAAATAACCCCTTCGCAGTATTTCGCGAAGGGGTTGTCTACGTTAAGAAAGTCTGGGACATAAATAGATGTCCCACTCGCTTGTATATTAAAAAAATGTATATTATTTTCTATATTTTAGTTTGGCGAATGCGTCATGTTGATGAATTGATTCTTCATTACGACATTCGATATCAAATCCGTCTAGCCATTCAAAATCTACCAAATCAGCAGCAATTAAGCGTATTAAATCTTCAACAAACCTTGGATTTTCATAAGCGCGTTCTGTAACACTTTTTTCGTCAGGACGTTTCAAAATAGGATATAATACTGAACTTGCATTTGCTTCCATAGCATCTAAAATCGTATCTTTATAGTCTTCAGTCAAAGCTGCATCTTTATTAATGTAAGCTTTAACTGTGACGATACCGCGTTGATTGTGCGCTGAATATTCACTGATTTCTTTTGAACAAGGGCAGAGCGTTGTGACTGCAGCCTCAATCGTAATTTCTTTGCGCGTTACATCTTTTTGATCGATAGCCAAACCATAAGTGACATCTGCATGACCAACAGCTTTAATCTGAGTCACTGGACTGTAGCGGTCAAAGAACCATTTTGCAGAAACATCTAAACCAGCGGCATTTTGATTCATATTTTTTTGTAAACTGCGTAATACTTGATAAAGTGTATCGAAGTCTAACTCAATACCGTTATTATAGTGTTTTTCGACACTTTCTAAAATACGGCTCATATTGATACCTTTTTCATCTAAATTCAAACTTGTTGAAAAGCTAAAGTTTCCAGCTGATTGGAAACGATCAACAAATACAGGATAAATTAGGTTTTTGATACCTACTTCTTCAATTTCAAATAAAAAGTTTTTATTTGTGCTTTGTAAGTCTTTCATTTCTTCTTTAATCGTTGGTTTCGTACCTTCAATTGGGTCAACGGAGCCGAAATGTTTCCATCGACCTTCACGTGTAGATAAGTCAAATTCTGTCATGCTATTGCCTCCACTTAAGATTCAAAGTTATAAGTCCAATAAGGTTCTACTTCTAAGAAACTGTGAGCTTCTCCAGACACTTCTGGCGTTGCCAGTTGTTTCAGGAATGGTCCTGTTTGAGATGCGTGCGCCTCAAATGCGCGAAGTTTTACCTCTTTATAATCACTGATCTCATTTAGAATATCAGGGGCACCTAATTTTTCAGATGCATCATTACTAAATGCTACAAGTTGTAAACGTGGTCTTTCAGATGCGGGCATACGACCTACTGTTCTAACGACTGCCTCAGCCGTGGCTTCATGGTCTGGATGTACTGCGAATTGAGGATAGAAAGAAATAATGACAGATGGTTGTAATTCATCAATTAATGATTTGACCATTGCATCCATTTCATCATGTGGCTCAAATTCTACAGTTTTATCGCGCAATCCCATTTTCCGTAAATCTGTAATGCCAATTGCATCCATTGCGTCTTCTAATTCTTTTTCACGAATATCCGGTAATGTTTCGCGTGTTGCAAAAGGTGGGTTTCCTAAATTACGGCCCATTTGACCTAAAGTTAAACATGCATATGTGACCGGTACTCCATTATCAATATAGCGTGCTAATGTGCCAGCAGATGAGAAAGATTCATCATCTGGGTGTGGAAAAATCACTAATACTTGACGTTCCTCTGACATGATATATCCCTCCTTAAGCTTTAAATGGTTGCGTGCTAATTTCTAGAGCAGCTGCCAATTGTCCTTCGTAGTTAAATCCAGCTAATAGAAATTCGCCATTATCATTGATTTCATAATGTGTTAAACCTTGAACATATACCCAACCATTGTCTTTCAGTTTAAGTCCAACGCGAAATGGGTCTTTGTTGCCACCTTTAAGTTGTGCGTGTTCAAAGGTAACTTGTATGTTTCGTAAAAAGGTGCCTGCATTAAATACACGTTGATCAAAATGTGCGGCATATGCACCATTTGTTGTTTCAACATGCAGGTAGACCGCTTTATTTTCAAAAGATGAAAGTAAAGATTGCACGTAAGATGGGTCTATTTTTTCCAAATGATAGCCTCCTTGTATTTAAAATTCATTTATCGAATAGTCTTCATTTAATATTTGTTGAAAATAGTCTATGTCTTAGTTTAAACTGACTCGACTACATTTTCTACCACAAAAGTGAATTTTATAAATTATGCGTGAATTTTTGTTTATCTATCTATTTTACTAAAAAAGTGATAATAAATGTATCACTCTGCTCAATTATCGGGAAATTCTTTATTATTTATAGTAATTGAGTTATAGATTTCAATTGCTTTAATTCGCCAAAGAAACACGTATAATGAATCTTGTAATAGAAGAGTTGTGAAGTTCGATAGTATTTACTAATTTATGGGGGTAATGTAAATGAAGATAACAAATCTTGGGACACGTAGATATGCTTCGTTCTATGTGGCGTGCGAATTATATAAGCAAATGAGCCAACAGAGCCACAGTAAATTGGGATTGGCTACAGGTGGTACAATGGTAGACATGTATCAATTTCTAGTGGATTTATTGCACAAAAATCAATTGGATGTCAGTCACGTTGAAACGTTTAATTTAGATGAATACGTGGGGCTCGATACGCAACACGAGCAAAGTTATCACAGTTATATGGATAAGATGTTATTTAAGCAATATCCGCATTTTAATATAGAACGAACACATATTCCAAATGGGAATGCAGATGATTTAAATGCTGAAGCACAACGATACGAAGCTTTAATTAACCAAATAGGACCAGTCGATATCCAAATATTAGGTATCGGTGAAAATGGACATATCGGTTTCAATGAACCTGGTACAGATGTTAATAGCGCGACACATGTTGTGAATTTAACTGAAAGTACAATTCGTGCCAATAGTCGCTATTTTAATAATGAAAATGAAGTGCCGAAACAAGCAGTTTCCATGGGATTATCTACGATTTTGAAAGCGCAAAGAATTATTTTGTTAGCATTTGGAGAAAAGAAAAGAGCGGCTATAGAGCAGTTGACACGTAACGAGGTTAATAGTGATATTCCAGCATCCATCTTACACGCTCATCCAAATGTTGAAATTTATGTTGATGACGAAGCGGCACCAAGATCATAGCATATCGTTTTAAATTTTAAGAAACGGGTAGACATTTTAAGTGAAAGATTTTAAATAATCAGAGTCATTAAAGGACTTTAATCATTTATTTCAAGAAGGGACGGATCATATTGGAATTACAACTTGCAATTGATTTATTAAATAAAGAAGAAGCAGCAGAACTTGCAAATAAAGTTAAAGATTATGTAGATATTGTAGAAATTGGTACACCAATTGTTATTAATGAAGGTTTACCAGCAGTTCAACATTTAAATGATAATATTGATGGCGTTAAGGTCTTAGCAGACTTGAAAATTATGGATGCAGCAGACTACGAAGTGAGCCAAGCGATTAAATTTGGCGCAGATGTTGTTACGATTTTAGGTGTAGCTGAAGACGCATCAATCAAAGCTGCAGTTGAAGAAGCACATAAAAATGGCAAAGAATTATTAGTGGATATGATTGCCGTGCAAGATTTACAAAAACGTGCAAAAGAATTAGATGAATTAGGTGCTGATTATATTGCGGTGCATACAGGTTATGATTTACAAGCTGAAGGTGAATCACCATTAGAAAGTCTTCGCCAAGTAAAATCAGTTATCAATAATTCTAAAGTTGCAGTAATTGGCGGTATTAAACCAGATACTATTAAAGAAGTTGTGGCTGAAGAACCAGACTTAGTTGTAGTTGGTGGCGGAATTGCGAATGCAGACGACCCAGTTGCAGCAGCAAAACAATGTAAAGATGCGATTGAAGGCAGATAATATGACTGAGATCACAAATTATCGTCTAATCTTAGATGAATTAGCAAATACACTTAACCATATAAAAGATAGTGAAGCTGAAACCTTTGTATCAAAAATCGTTGACGCGAGACAGATTTTTGTAGCAGGTAAAGGGCGTTCAGGCTTTGTGGCTAATGGTTTTGCAATGCGTTTGAATCAATTAGGAAAAAGAGCGCATGTCATTGGTGAATCAACGACGCCTTCAATTTCTGAAAAGGATTTATTTATCGTCATTTCAGGCTCTGGTTCAACTGCACACTTAAAATTACTGACAGACAAAGCGCAAGATGTGGGTGCTGAGGTTGTACTATTAACAACAAAACCAGATTCGGATATTGGCGAACGTGCTGATGCAGTAATAGAATTGCCAGCAGGCACTAAATACGATGCTGAAGGTTCATCACAACCATTAGGTAGTTTGTTTGAGCAAGCATCACAAATCTTTTTAGATAGTATTGTCTTAGATTTGATGCCTAAACTCAAAATAGATGAAACGATGATGCAACAGAATCATGCAAATTTAGAATAACAGAAGTATAGTGTATTAAATTTGAATCTATATTAAAAACCAAAAATTAATTTAAGCTGCGAAGCAATCTATGAACTAGGTTAGTTTCGCAGCTATTTTTTTAATTTATTTTAGATAGTGGATGAAAGGTTATGGAATCGAACACTAAGTTTAACAGGGTTTTCTGTTAATTATATAAAAAAATGGGATTGGTAACCACAATGAGACTGATTTTGAAATATAAATGGTTATTGTAGGCAAAAATAAGATTTAATATGCCGTAAAAATGGGATGGTTATGACATTGAGCGCCATTTTGATTTTTGATTAAACTTAGAGTTAATAAACGAGCGAAATTTAGGTCGTAATGTTAACATGATTTATATAATAGTTTACAAAGAGTGGGATGAAGATGCCAAAATTACTAAAGCAGATACAATATTTTTCAAAAATAGCACCTAATCGCAGTGCCTTGTGTTTTGGGTCAGATAGAATTACATACGGACAGCTTAACGATGAAATCAATCGACTTGAGCTACAACTAACTCAAATACCTAAGGAGAGCTTTGTGGGGCTCATCGTTCAGAAACCTAGAATGACTATGATCTTATACTTGGCATTATTGAAGCACGACTGTGTACCATGTGTCATTGATATTCGATGGTCCCAAAAGCAAATTGATCAGATTGTGGCGCAATACAGCATTCCATATCTCATTAATGATGATTTAGAAATAACAGCTACGGATGAACTTCACAATGTATTGGAATGGCGTCGAGACTTATTACATATTGGATTTACTTCTGGAACGACAGGTCTGCCAAAAGCATATTATCGGGATGAACGTTCGTGGATTGCATCCTATGAGGCGACCGAAACCTTAATGAAAGATACGGTACATACATTAATAGCACCTGGACCATTATCGCATTCACTATCACTATTTGTGTGTGTGTTTGCTTTATATAGTGGGAGAAGTTTTATTGGTCAAGAACAGTTTGATGGATGGTTATTATTAGAAGCAATAGGCCAAGAGCCACAAGACAACGCAAGTGCCTTATTTGTTGTACCGACGATGCTTGTTGCATGCTTTGATGCTCACAAAGCCATACAAAAATTGCGCTATGTGTTTACTACAGGTGATAAATTGTCGGATCAAGTCAGAGAGAAAGTGTATAAATATTTTCCACATGCGCTGCTTATTGAATTTTTCGGAACATCAGAAGCAAGCTTTATTAGTTATAACTATCATAATGAAGCACCCACAGCATCTGTTGGTAAGCCATTTCCAAATGTCGAAATTCAACTTGAACAGCAAGATTCACAAGGTATAGGACAATTGAATATTAGAAGTGATATGACATTTAGTGGGTATGTTTTGGATGAGTTTAGTAAAAACGATTGGATTAGTGTTGGAGATTTCGCTTCTATAGATCAACAGGGCTATTTGTATTTACATGGTAGGCAACATGACCGCATGATTATTGGGGGACGAAATGTGTATCCTCATGAGATAGAAAATGTTGCCAAAGCTTATCCAGAAATAGATGAAGTGGTGTTGTTGAGTGAGCCACATTCGAAGTTTGGAGAAATTGCAGTATTACTTTATGTAGGTAAGACCAAAATTGCTTATAAAGAGATGAGTGCCTTTTTTAGCAAGCACTTGGCTAGATACCAAATACCATCAAAAATAATTAAAATACAACAAATGTCTTATACACAAAGTGGGAAAATTGCACGTAATACAATGAAACAGCGCTATATGAAAGGAGATTTTTAAAATATGAAAGATATTGTCATAGTAGCAGCAAAACGGACACCATTTGGTAAATATGGAGGTGCGTTCAAACATATAGAACCAGAAAATTTATTGAAGCCATTATTTGATTATTTTTCAGCGCAATACCCTGAAACTATGGCTGACGTAGATGATGTTATCTTAGGTAATGTCATTGGTAATGGTGGCAATATTGCGAGAAAAGCGTTACTTGAGGCAGGACTGAACACACAAATTCCTGGACTTACCGTGGATAGACAATGTGGTTCTGGATTAGAGTCAATTATGCAAGCATGCAGAATGATTCAATCTGGTGCAGGTTCAATTTATATTGCAGGTGGTGTAGAAAGTACAAGTCGTGCACCTTGGAAGATTAAGCGTCCGCAATCTGTCTACGAGACGCAGTTACCTGAATTTTATGAGCGGGCATCATTTGCACCCGATGGTCAAGACCCATCCATGATTGAAGCAGCTGAAAATGTAGCGCAAACATACAATATTAGCAGAGAGGATCAAGACAGCTACGCTTATCAAAGTCATAGAAAAACGATTAAGGCGTACCAACAACACATTATTTCCCGAGAAATACTTCCAATGCGTGTGAAAGGAGAAACATTACATCAAGACGAGAGCATTAAATCGCATTTAGATGAACGATTACTAAGCCGATTGAAACCATTAATAGCAGGTGGTTCTGTGTCTGCAGGTAATTGTTGTATGAAGAATGATGGTGCGGTACTTTTACTTATTATGGATAAAACAACGGCACTTGCCCACGGATTTACGAGTGGTTTGTCATTTAAATTAGGTGTGACTGTGGGTGTTGATCCAAAACTCTTAGGCATTGGGCCTGTGTCAGCAGTAACGCAATTATTGACTAATAGTGAATACAATATGAATGATATTGACGCAGTGGAATTAAATGAAGCCTTTGCTTCGCAAGTCTTAGCGAGTCAGAGAAGATTAAATATTCCTATTGAGAAACTTAATATCCATGGTGGGGCAATAGCTACAGGTCATCCTTATGGTGCGAGTGGTGCTGCACTGGTGACACGTTTATTTTATATGGAAAATCATAACAGAACCATTGCTACGATGGGAATTGGGGGAGGAATGGGAAATGCAGCCCTATTTGAACGATGGTCATGAAGCTAATATAATCCAGTTTGATGTTGAAGAAGTAGATGCATATAAACAATTATTTAATGATACTTCTCCGTCTAATCTAGTACCGCCATTATATTGTGCCAAATTATGGCCCCAGTTTGAATTGTTTCAGTCATTTATGAAAAAAGCAATATTATTGAAAGAAACCCAAGTTACTCAAATATATGATTTAGAAGTAAATTCACACTATTTAGCAAAAATTTACATAATAGAACAGAAGAAAGTACGACAATTTATGAAATATATCTTAAAATTAGAAATTAATAAAAATGAATATAACTGTATAACTATTACTCAAACTTTCATGGAGAGAATTTAAAATGATTCAAATAACAAGAGAAACAGTTGAACAATATTTGAAATTAACCAATGATCAAAATCCTATACACGATCAAATTGCACCTGGACAAATGGTCGCACAATTAATAATTTCACAACTACAATTAGATTGGTCCTCATTTAAAATTAAATATGTGGAAAGTATTGA
The DNA here is from genome assembly GCF_051413795.1 of Staphylococcus caeli. Taxonomy (GTDB): domain Bacteria; phylum Bacillota; class Bacilli; order Staphylococcales; family Staphylococcaceae; genus Staphylococcus; species Staphylococcus caeli_A. The sequence goes on from NZ_JBOIRQ010000019.1 coordinate 27,949, forward strand.
AATAAATGAAATTATTAATTATAAGTATAACGCTGATAATAAGGTGATTGTGTCGAATGAATATGGGAAAATTAGGATGAAAATTTTTAAAAATTAAAAATAGAAAACGATGTCCAAACATATAAAATATCTATATAAAAATGTTTTTAAATAAAAAGACATGTCATATTTAATATACATTTTATGTATAAAAATTTATGAATAATACTTTTTGAATCGCAAAACAGTTTGACAATATTAATTTACTCCGTATAATTATGTAACATATTAAGGGAGTGGACATATTCATGGATTATGAAAATGATTTTGATAAAAGTAACATAAATAAGGTAGATGCGAAAACAGCTAAAAAAACTGTGTTTGCTACAGGTATCGGAAATGCAATGGAATGGTTTGACTTTGGTCTATACTCATATTTAGCAGTCATCATAGGACAGAACTTCTTCAGTTCAGTAGAAAATGATCAACTGAAAATGGTATTTACATTTGCGACCTTTGCAATTGCATTCTTACTTCGACCAGTCGGTGGTATCATATTCGGTATTATTGGCGATAAATACGGTAGAAAAGTAGTACTGACAACAACCATTATTATGATGGCGTTCTCGACGTTACTTATTGGGTTGTTACCAACATATGATCAAATTGGTGTTTGGGCACCGATATTGCTCTTACTCGGTAGAATTTTACAAGGATTTTCAACAGGTGGAGAATATGCAGGAGCAATGGTCTATATTGCTGAATCATCTCCAGATAAAAAACGTAATACGCTTGGTTCTGGTTTAGAAATCGGGACATTGTCTGGTTATATTGCGGCATCGGTATTAAGTGGTTTATTGTTCTTCTTTTTAAGTGAGGATCAAATGGCAACATGGGGTTGGAGAATTCCATTTATTTTAGGGTTATTCTTAGGAATATTTGGTTTTTATTTAAGAAGAAAATTAGAAGAATCACCTGTATTTGAAAATGAAATTGCAACGAAGCCAAAAAGAGATAATGTTGGTTTCTTAACAATTATAAGATATTACTATAAAGATATTATTGTATGTTTTGTTGCAGTTGCATTCTTTAACTGTACGAATTATATGGTAACTTCATACTTACCATCATATTTACAAGAAATTGTGAAGATGGATAGTGCAACTGTCTCTATATTAATTACATTAGTGATGGCGGTCATGATTCCATTAGCACTCATGTTTGGACGTCTTGCAGATAGAATTGGTGAGAAAAATGTATTCTTAATAGGATTAGTAGGTACAGCTGTATTTAGTATCTTGGCTTTTGTACTTTTACAATCAACTTCAATTGTCTTTGTTATTGTAGGTGTCTTTGTCTTAGGATTCTTCCTATCAACATATGAAGGAACAATGCCAGGTTCGTTACCAACCATGTTCTATACACATATTAGATATAGAACATTAGCAGTAACATTTAATGTTTCTGTATCTCTATTCGGTGGGACTACACCATTAATTGCCACTTCACTCGTTGCGAAGACTGGAGATCCATTGGCACCAGCTTACTATTTAACTGCAATGAGTATTGTCGGTATCATTGTCATTACATTATTACATGTTAGTACGTCAGGTAAATCATTGAAGGGTTCTTATCCGAATGTTGAAAATGATAAAGAATTTGATTACTACGCAAATAATCCTGATAAAGCTTTATGGTGGGCGAAAGATAAGCGTGTTTAAATAAATATCTTGAATCCGAGGAATGTGTTGCCGCAACGTCATTAAGATGTTGCGGCAATTTTTTTATTAAACAATTGTTGATTATTGTAAATTTATAAAGCTAAACGATTATCTTTACATAATAAAAAAATTATATGTTATGGTTGAACTTATATTAATAACAATGAAATGAGGCTGATGGATATGGCATTATCTGTTGAGCAATATTGGAGAAAATTTATAGAGACTTTTCCAGAATATAAGGGCGTGCAATTTGAAGCATGGTCTTTTGGAATTAATGAAGATGAACTAGCTGATTTAGTTAAGAAAGGTGAAAAAACTGCGACGACAAGTGGTTATGAGACCTATAAAGTAGAAGGCGAAAAATTGCCTGAAGTTGGAGAAATTAGCGTAATTCTAAATGAACAAGGAAATCCACAATGTGTTATTCAAACGACGCGCGTGTATCAAGTACCTTTTAATGAAGTTACAAAGCAGCATGCATTTCTCGAAGGAGAAGGGGACAAATCATTAGCGTATTGGCGTGAAGCACACGTCGCCTTCTTCAAACCTTATTATGCGTCATTAGATATTGAATTTAATGAAACTTCAATGATGGTCTGCGAAGAATTTAAAGTACTTTATGCATAAAAATAGTGGTACATGAGTTAGAACTGCTTCGAGGTTACTCTCCAAGCAAACAAAGGGGACAATCTTTGTCTAACCATGTACCACTAAGGGTGTGTGTTTATAGGGATGTTTTATTCAAGTATGTTTAAGGGGACAACTTAAACATACTTTTTTGTTTTAATACATATTTCTTAATAAGGGGAGTTAATTGTATATCGTTTCTTCTGGTTTCGCTTATTGCCATTTCTGTTTCATCTTGGATGTGTTGAAAATGAAACTAGTAACTCAATTTCATGTTATCAATGTCATTTTCTAGTAGAGAGAGTAACTTATATAATTCAGTCTTGTTGAAACTTTCATCGAATTTAACAGAAATTGTTTTGAAAGTCTGGGTGATAATTTCATATATTGGGTTACCATTTTCAAAAGCTTTCTTGTAGATAATCATGTTGTGTTCCCTCCTTCATCTCTCTACACTACATATAATAATAGAAATCTATGCGAAATACATGAGTCTGTAGTATCAACTTTAAATAGGACTAACGTCGTATATTATTAGAAAATTCAATTAAAATCATTTTAGGAGGTCATAAGTGTTGATTTAATAAGATTTGCACTACATTAAAATGTGTGTATAATATTGTTTCTTTTAGTTTAAATTTGCACTTTAGGTAATACTGCCGTAACATTGTAATCGAATCGTAACATAACATAATATGATTCAAAAAAAGGAATGGAGTGATACAGTATGAATAAGATTGCAAAGACTTTTGTAGCTGGTAGCATTGTATTGGGGACTGCATTAGGCGTAAGCGTTTCTAACGTAGACGTATCACAAAATGAAACACAAGCAGCAACAACACCTTATTATCACTATGATGGATACGCAGGTAATAATCCTAGTTTTTTACTAAATGGACAATTTAAAAATGGAGTTAAATATAACAACGTTACATTTAATGGTGTGAAAATCAGTAGTAAAACTACAGGAAATACAACAATTAAAAAATATGATCAAGCGTTTTCGGGTTATTCTAAAAAACACAAAACAGCGAGCAATGTAAATATACCTATAACAAGAAACCTAACATATAGCCAAGTGAAGAAAGCATATGGTAGTGAACTTCATAAAATGAAAGAACCGGAGAAAAAATCTAAAGGTTCAGGTGTTTATTATTATAAACCAAGCCAAGAAGGCGCAGCAGTGTACTTTGAAATGACAAATAGCAAAGTTACTGAAGTGAATATTGGTTATGGCGGTTATGGTGCATAAAGTAGCATGAAATCAATATTAGAATTAAAGTAATAATATAGAAAAACGCACACTCAAAATTTCGAGTGTGCGTTTTTTTCATTTTTATACTTCTGTAACTTCTACATCAATATGTTCAACGCGGTTATAAGCTCCGTGGTCTACTGGACCAACGAAATCATTCATCTTCCAACCATTTTTAATCGCAGAAGCAACAAATGCTTTAGCAGCAATCACAGCTTCTTTAGGTGATTTGCCATTTGCTAAATAGGCTGTAGTTGCAGCAGCAAATGTACAGCCTGCACCGTGATTATAGCTTTGTTGGAACATGTCTGTCGTTAATTGATAGAATTGTTCTCCATCATAGTAAAGGTCATATGACTTGTCTTGATCTAGCGCTTTACCACCTTTAATAATAACGTGTTGTGCACCTTGTTGATGGATAATTTGAGCGGCTTCTTTCATATCTTCTATAGATTTTAAAGTACCTAAGTTTGATAGTTGTCCAGCTTCAAATAAATTTGGTGTGACAACAGTTGCTTTTGGTAGTAAATGTTCAATCATGGCATCTGTATTACCAGGGTTGAGCACTTCATTTTCCCCTTTGCATACCATGACTGGGTCTACTACAAAGTAATCTGCACCAGATTCAACAAATGCTTCGCCAGCACGTTTAATAATTTCTTGTGTGCCTAACATACCAGTTTTTACTGCATCTGGCCCAATTGAAATTGCTGTTTCTAATTGTTTTTCAAATACATCGAATGGAATTGGTGTTACATCATGAGACCATGATGCTTTATCCATTGTCACGATAGATGTTAACGCTACTATACCGTAAGTATCAAGTTCTTGGAATGTTTTTAAATCTGCTTGCATACCAGCGCCAGCACTTGTATCTGAACCGGCAATTGTTAATGTTTTTTTCAATGCCATGGAATTTCACTCCTAAATATCTTTTACATGTATCATACCACGTTTATCAAGTATGCAAAATAAAGGAAGGTTGAATGGGAGGAATTGGCTATGTGAAATAGTTTCTACGACAAAACAAAGTTGAAGAAATATGTTGTGAAATGTAAGGATAAGTCATATGCTCGCTCACATAGAAGAAAAAGGATTACCTGATCTAAAGCTCAAAAAGTAAAGGAATACCTAGCCATTGAAGGCCATGCATAAACGCTACTAAACTTGTTGAAACAAGAAGTAGCGTTTATAATTTTTGCGAAGCAAAAAAGTATATAAAGGAATACATTCCCTAAAGAAGGAATACATTTGAGGTTTCAAATGCATAAGAGCGACTAAAAAACAAAAGTCGCTCTAATACTAATCTCGCCCTCGAGAAAGTACCACTTTATATGTTAATATATCATTGAGGTGAGTGACATGGAATGGTCGGACGTTTTTCACGACATAACAACGAAGCATGATTTTAGTGAGATGCATGATTTTTTAGAAAAGGAATATACGACACAGACAGTATATCCCGATAGAGAAAATATTTATCAGGCATTTGATTTAACTCCGTTTGAACAGGTAAAGGTAGTTATACTAGGACAAGATCCTTATCACGGGCCAAAGCAAGCGCATGGTTTAGCATTCTCAGTTCAACCCGATGCGAAATTCCCACCATCATTACGGAACATGTATCAAGAACTTGAAGAGGATATTGGTTGTGTCAGACAATCACCACATTTACAAGATTGGGCGCGTGAAGGTGTACTTTTATTAAACACAGTGTTAACTGTACGACAAGGTGAAGCGCATTCTCATAAACATATTGGCTGGGAAATATTTACCGACGAAGTCATACAAGCGGTATCAGAACATTTGAATCATGTTGTGTTCATATTATGGGGCAAACCTGCACAACAAAAAATCAAGCTCATTGATACATCAAAACATCATATTATTCAGTCACCACATCCAAGTCCATTATCAGCATATCGAGGGTTCTTTGGTTCTAAACCCTATTCAAAAGCAAATACATATTTAGAAGAAAATGGCATTCCACCCGTGCAGTGGTGTGAGAGTGAGGCATAAAATGGAAAAAGACAAAATAATTCAATTGATAGAACAAGAATTGGTACAGGCAGATGAAGCGAGCACTCAAGCGGATTTTGAAAAACATATGTACGCGATTCATACCTTAACGTCGTTAGTCACAGAAACTACGACAAAAGCAACATATAGTGATAATAGTTTTAATGTTTCGGCGTCATTTCCATCATCAACGAAACAGCAATCGACAAAGACCACTCAAGGTATCTCTAATGAAGAAATTAGAGCAATGGGTGGTAAAGTGTCAGGGACAAATAATTCAAATGTGACTTCTAATTCTACCTTGTCTTCCGATAAATTAGTTACGGATGACAATATAGGCAATGGTGACTCAATTTTTGATTTTTAAAATTTTAACAAGAATAGGTGTGAAACAATTATGGTGAAAGTGTTTATAATATTAGGTGCCTTAAATGCGATGATGGCAGTTGGTACAGGTGCATTTGGTGCACATGGTTTAGAAAATAAATTATCCGACAAATATATGTCAGTTTGGGAAAAAGCGACTACGTACCAAATGTATCATGGGTTAGGTCTACTGGCTATTGGTATCATTAGTGGTACGACGTCTATTAATGTTAATTGGGCAGGATGGCTATTATTCTTTGGTATTGTATTTTTCAGTGGTTCACTCTACATTTTAGCGTTAACGCAAATCCGTATTCTTGGCGCGATTACACCAATTGGAGGCGTACTATTTATCGTAGGCTGGTTGATGTTAGTCATTGGTACATTTAAATTATAGATTTATATTTGTTATAGGATTCATCTTGGGGGTATAATACAACTCACGAGGTGAATTTTTTTATGAGTCAAAATGATAAACAGATAGATAGAGGAGATTTAAAGCAAAACCTCTCTGAAAAGTTTGTGTGGGCAATTGCTTATGGATCTTGTATAGGATGGGGTGCATTTATATTACCAGGTGACTGGATTGGACAATCGGGGCCAATTTCAGCGGCGATAGGTATTGTTATTGGTGCGCTATTGATGATACTCATAGCTGTAAGTTATGGTGCATTAGTTGAAAGGTTCCCAGTTTCAGGTGGTGCCTTTGCATTTAGTTTTTTAGGATTTGGGAGATATGTGAGTTTCTTTTCTTCATGGTTTTTAACTTTTGGTTACATATGTGTGGTTGCACTCAACGCAACGGCATTCAGTTTGTTGATTAAATTCTTACTACCGGACGTGTTAGAAACTGGAAAATTATATACCATTGCAGGTTGGGACGTCTATATTACTGAAATCTTGATAGCATCGCTATTATTAATTGTATTTATGTTTATCGCAATTAAAGGTGCGAGCGTTTCAGGTTCGCTACAGTATTACTTCTGTGTTGCGATGGTTATTACAATTTTACTATTGTTCTTCGGTTCATTCTTTGGAGGCAATTTCTCTTTAGAAAATTTACAACCTTTAACAAATGAAAAAAAAGGTTGGTTTACTTCTATAATAATGATTGTAGCAGTAGCGCCATGGGCATATGTCGGATTTGATAATATACCACAAACGGCAGAAGAATTTGATTTTTCACCAAATAAAACATTTAAATTAATTGTATATAGTCTCTTAGCTGCGGCATTTACGTATGTGTTAATGATTTTATATACTGGTTGGTTGAGCACAAATGCGAAGAGCCTAAATGGTAATTTATGGTTAACTGGTGCTGTGACGCAAGAAGCCTTTGGATATATTGGCTTGGCGGTATTAGCAATCGCAATTATGATGGGAATATTTACTGGATTGAATGGCTTTTTAATGAGTTCAAGTCGTCTATTGTTCTCGATGGGACGTTCAGGCATTATGCCTTCTGTCTTTAGTAAATTGCATAAGAAATATAAAACGCCATATGTGGCAATTATCTTTTTAGTTGCGGTAACATTAATTGCGCCATGGTTAGGGCGTACAGCGTTAACGTGGATTGTAGATATGTCTTCGACAGGTGTGTCTATTGCATACTTTATTACATGTTTATCGGCAGCTAAATTATTTAGCTATAATAAAGCGAGCAATACTTATGGTCCGATTTATAAGACGTTTGCGATATTAGGTACGATTGTTTCATTTATCTTCTTATTGTTATTATTAGTACCTGGTTCACCAGCATCACTGTCACTTCCTTCTTATATTGCATTAGGAGGATGGCTCGTGATTGGATTAATCTTCTTTGCTGTACGTTATCCTAAATTGAAATTGATGGATAATGATAAATTGAGCAAATTGATATTAAACCGTTCAGAAAGTGAAATTGTAGATTTAATTAATGAGAACAAGGTAGAAAACACGAATAAATAGATTTTATTATGATTGTTTTACGAATATAGCATAGAAAACTAAATAAATAGCATTTTGAAACAAGTAGCAAGCCTTAATGGTATGCTGCTTGTTTTTTTATTATATTGAATCCATAATAAAGAAGAATAATGATCAAGGTATGGGAGATAGGTTTATGAATAAGGAAGATTTATTACTAACGAATATTAAAAATGTCCATGATAAAATTGTTTACCTTAATAAACCAGTAATGGAATCACGTTTAGAAGGGTATACATCGACTGAAATCCATTGTATTGAGGCCATCGAGAACAGTGCACAGCCGAATGTGAGCCAAATTGCTCAAACATTATTTATGACACGTGGTGCAATCAGTAAATTAACTAAAAAATTAATTAAAAAAGATGCAATTTCTAGTTATAAAAATCCAGATAATAAAAAAGAGATTTACTTTAAACTCACAGATAAAGGACGCGAGGCATTTAATACGCATGAACAGCTACATAAAGAGTTTAAACAACGTGATGCACAAGTCTTTAATACCATCACAGATGATCAATATGAAGCGATGATGACATTTTTAAATCATTACAATGCACATTTGGAAAAGGAAATACATGATAAAGAAAAATAGATAGAAATTGCTAAAATCATTACTTAGAGCATTTGAACAATATCATTTTATTTAACTAGTACTATGAAAATATGGTTTCGTAAATACAGTGGAATAATCTTGCTTGAATAAATAGATAACAATGACTTATAGAGATTAACGTGAATATTTTGTTGACAAGGAAACGAAACGAGAGTAATATTTTGTTGACGAAGAAACAAAAGGAGCATGAACACGTGAAATCTATAGATAAAATACCTACAAATATAATGATTGCTGCTTGGGCAATAGCGCTTGGTGCGATTACGCCAATGCTTGATGCTACAATGATCAATATCGCAATTAAAGATTTAACTCAGACATTTCATACGACGTTAAGTATGATTCAGTGGGGTATTACGGGCTATCTACTAGCATTGGCAATTGCAGTACCTATTTCGGGGTGGTTAATGAATCAATATAATAGTAAATATATTTTTATTTCAGCAGTCGTTGGTTTTGGTATAACTTCATTGGCAACAGGATTGAGCTGGAATATATTTACATTTATTAGTTTCCGGTTGTTGCAAGGCTTTAGTGCAGGTGTGATAACGACATTAATGTCAACGATGTTAGTATTGATTGCAGGACAAAAGTATATCGGTCGAGTCATTGCGATTGTTAGCACACCTATGATATTAGGGCCTATCTTTGGACCGGTACTGGGTGGGGTGATTATTCATTTTGCAACATGGCACTGGATCTTTTTTATAAATATCTTTGTGACCATTGTTGCAGTGCCTATTATGATGAAACGATTGCCAAACTTTTCACCAGTTAATAAAGAAAAGAAATTGGATTTTATAGGTATAATGAATTTAGCATTGATAAGCGTGACATTACTCTATGGTTTAGTACAAGCATCCAAGTTCGGTTCATTTAATAATCCAGTGACGTATATCAATATGATCGTTGGGGTGATTTGTATTATAGTTTATATTATTTATAACCGTATGAAACAGTACAATACAGTCTTACCGACAAATCTATTTAAATCTCGCAATTTTTTGGCTTGTAGTTTAGGATTATTTCTAGCTAATGTTGCAATATTAGGTCCAATGATTATATTGCCTCTATTCTTTCAACGTTTTCAGCATTTCAATGCAATTGAAACAGCGATTATGCTAATGCCACAAGGACTAGGTATGTTAATTACACGTCCTTTAATTGGTAAAATTATAGACAAGTATGGGGGGAGAAACATTGTACTTATTAGTACGATGATTGTACTCATAACATCTGTTCCATTTATGTTTATTTCTGGTCATACACAAAGCATTTGGATTGGGCTCATCTTATTTGTAAGAGGTTGTGCAGTTGGTGGCGTGATGTTGCCTTTGACAAGTTCTGCATATTATGGATTAGAAAGAGAAAAATTATCTGAAGCGGGTGTAGGAATTAATATCATAGAAAATATTGGTTCTAGCTTTGGTTCAGCACTTATTGCAACAGTTGTAGCAACTGTCATACATTCAATGTCTGTGAATCTGCCAAATGAATTAACTGCATATCATGCTGGCTTTTCAGTTGCAGTCATTGCACTAATCGTTTTATTGATACCTGCGTATTTTATCCATCAAAAAACAAATCAAGTGCCATCGACATCATCTTTGTAATAAAGTAAAGAAAGAACGTTTTGACTAAAAGAAGATAATTGGTCTTTTGCTCAAAAAAGTATGACACCTTAAACAAAAGGAATTTATGATTGTGTGAAAAAATAGCCACATCAGCTCTAAAATCAGAGTTGATGTGGCTATTTACATGTGGCTTAAACTCTTTTTTTACGTATTTTTGTACCGGAAATAATGAGTTTTGATAATTGGTCTGCAAATAACAGTCCAAGTGCGATTGCGCCAGCGATGAGCGTCACTTCAAGCATTGTGTTAATGGCTTTACTGAATTCTAGAAGCACTAGGTTTTTTGTAGCATCAAAAGCTAGGCCACCTGGTACAAGCGGAATGATACCAGGAATCATGAAAATAATAACAGGCTCTTTTTTTGATCGAGCCATCACTTGACTTAAACAACCAAGTGCAAGACTGCCGAAGAAACTTGAATAAATCGTATGTGTATTTAAACCATCGAAAAAGAATGTATAAACCATCCAACCACAAGCACCTACGATACCTACAGTGTTGTATAAGCGTTTTGGCACATCGAATATAACACCAAAAAATAGGGAAGCAGTATAACTAAATATAAAGTTTAATATCCAAAACATAAACATTGCTCCTAAAATATAATAAGTATTGTACTAACGCCTGCACCAATTCCAAAGGCAGTTACAAGTGCTTCTAATGATTTGGTTGTGAACATGAGCATGTGGCCACCAAATAAGTCTTGTATAGCATTCGTAATAAGTACTCCGGGAACGATAGGCATGACGGCAGCGATAATGATTGTTGGGACGGATCCACCAGGTATCAGACTGTGACCAATAATGGAAATACCACCTATCACAAGTGCACCTATAAATTCTGGGATAAATTGTGCATGTAATTTTTGTTGCAATACTTCTACAACGATGTATCCTAATGATCCTGCGAGTAGTGCGGTAAATACATCAATTAAATAACCACCTTGCAAATATAAGAAACTGACTGATATGACCGCAGCAGCTATAAATTTATATAGAAGATAGTGATTTTTAATACTTTGTTCATTATAAATCTTTTGTAATTCTTGAAATGCATCTTCTAAAGAAATGTCACCTGTTGCGAGACGTCTAGAAATACCATTCGTACGTGAAATGCGATGAAGATTTGTATCGCGTGTTCTAATTCTGTACATACGCGGATAGGACTCATCATGAAGCATAAAGTTAATAACAGTATTTGTTACGAAGCTATTACTTTCTTTGTGTCCTAAAGTCGTTGCAATGCGTGTCATAGTATCTTCAACGCGAGAGCCCTCAGCACCAGATTCTAATAAAATTCTGCCTGCCAGCATGATGACATCTTTTGCCATTTTTTCATCGTAACTTTCTATTGCTTGATTATATATCGTCATTTAATCACCAATTATAATTTATTTAGCTAGCGCCATGCGCGGTAATCGCACTAGTGTTAACCTTAAAGTAATATTTTTTATTGTAACATTTTATTATTGGAATTTGTTATTAGAATTGGAATATGAATCACAAATAGAAAGAATAGGAATTAAAAGGATTAAATTAATGCGGTTATGTTTCAAATATTTCAAATAGGTTAAAATAGTATTAGTTAACTGTTACAAATGTATGTTGGGTAGCGACAATGTACAACAGTTAATCTTTAAATTAAGTAGTGGTTAAGTTCTCCCAAACACACTACATTCAGACGAGGCTGAGGCATTTAAACTATGTCTCAGCCTCATAAAATTTAACGAATAGTATACATATAATAAAACAAGCTAAGACATGCATCATGTCTTAGCTTGTTGTGTTGTGCTTTTAAAGCTATATAGTTTATAAATTGAATAATGTTGGTAAGCTATCTTCTGTAATAATATTGCCTACATAGAAACTACCAAAGTCACCATAACGTGCAGTTGTTTCATCAAATCTCATTTCATAAACGATTTTTTTGAATTGTAGAGGATCATCTGCAAATAAAGTGACACCCCATTCAAAATCATCGAAACCAACAGAACCAGTAATGAATTGTTTGATCTTGCCAGCATATTTTCTGCCGATTTTACCGTGTGCATACATTAATTCTTGACGTTTTTCTAATGGTAACATGTACCAGTTGTACGTTTCGTTACGTCGTTTATCCATTGGATAGAAACAGATGTATTCAGTTTGAGGTAACTCAGGGAATAATCTCGGTTTGATATGAGGATTTTCATAAGGATCTTCGTCTGATTTGCCAGCGAGATAGTTACCTAACTCAATAATCGAAACATAGGAATATGTTGGAATTAAGAAATCAGTAATTCTTAATTTATTAAATTCATTTTCAAAAGCATTTAAATCTTTCATTTCTGGACGTAATGCCCATAAAAGTATGTCCGCTTTCTGACCAGTAATATTATAAAGTGCATGATCACCTACATGGTTTGTACGTGCCTCTTGATGTTTATTTAAAAATGATTGTAGTTCAGTTACGAGTGTTTGACGTTCTTCATCTGGTACTAAACGTAAACTTGACCAATCAATTGCGTATAATAAATGTAAACTATACCATCCATCTAATGTTTCTGGTGCTTGTGGCATTTAAATCGCTCCTTTATTTATGAAAAGTTCTATGTCTTCACTTCAAAATTTTACCATAAAGAAACCCTTAAAACATAAGCAAATGATTACAAATTGGTGACATGGAATTCTGTTGGAAAATAACGTATAATGAGAAACGTAAAATCATATGAAAAGAAATTTGAGGAGGCACCCTAATGACGTTATTAGATGTATTACAAGAAAAACTTACAGGTAAAAATGTGAAAATTGTCTTGCCAGAAGGTGAAGATGAGCGTGTGTTGGAAGCTGCAACACAATTAAAAAATACGGATTATGTAGCTCCAATATTATTGGGTAACGAAGCAAATGTAAAAGCTTTAGCGAGTGATAAAGGCTTTGACATTTCAGGTTTAGAAATTATTGACCCTGAAACAAGTGAATTAAAAGGGGAATTAGTTTCTGCATTTGTAGAACGCCGCAAAGGTAAAGCAACTGAGGAACAAGCTCAAGAAATGTTGAAAGATGTAAACTACTTCGGCACAATGCTTGTTTATACAGGTAAAGCAGATGGACTTGTAAGTGGTGCAGCGCATTCAACAGGTGATACGGTACGCCCAGCATTACAAATTATTAAAACTAAACCTGGCGTATCTAAAACGTCTGGTATATTCTTCATGATTAAAGATGATCAACAATATATTTTCGGTGACTGTGCGATTAATCCGACACTTGAAGCGCAAGATTTAGCAGAAATTGCAGTAGAAAGTGCGAAATCAGCGAAAAGCTTTGGTATGACACCGCGTGTTGCTATGCTAAGCTTCTCAACAAAAGGTTCTGCGAAGTCAGATGATGTTGAAAAAGTATCTAATGCAGTTGCGTTAGCTCAAGAAAAAATTGAAGCGGATAACATTGAAGACGTTATTGTTGATGGCGAATTCCAATTCGATGCGGCAATCGTACCAGAAGTTGCTAAGAAAAAAGCGCCAGACGCTAAGATACAAGGTGACGCAAATGTATTTGTATTCCCAAGTTTAGAAGCGGGTAATATTGGATACAAGATTGCACAACGTTTAGGTGGCTTTGATGCAGTAGGTCCAGTGTTACAAGGACTTAACTCACCAGTGAATGATTTATCTCGTGGCTGTTCAACAGAAGACGTATACAATTTATCAATAATCACAGCTGCGCAATCATTACAATAATGGACCTTGCAAGTAAATATTTTAACGGTGCAGATTGGCGCTATATAGATCATTCTTCGGGTTTAGCGCCAATGCAATCTTTTGCTTTTGATGATACTTTTTCAGAAAGTGTCGGCAAAGACTTATCATGCAGTGTAGTACGCACTTGGGTACATCAACATACAGTAATTTTAGGAATTCATGATTCAAGGTTGCCGCATTTACAAGATGGTATACGCTATCTTACTGAAGAACGTGGTTATAATGCGATTGTTAGAAATTCAGGCGGCCTTGGTGTGGTCTTGGATCAAGGTGTGCTCAATATTTCTTTACTCATCAAAGGGAAACACGATGTGACGATTGATGAAGCATTCTCAGTGATGTATTTATTGATTGCTAAAATGTTTGAAGATGAAGATGTCGAGATTGAAACGCATGAAATTGAGCAATCTTATTGCCCGGGTAAATTTGATTTGAGCATAAATGGGAAAAAATTTGCAGGCATCTCACAAAGACGTGTACGTGGTGGCATTGCTGTTCAAATTTATTTATGCGTCGAAGGAGACGGCAGTGAACGTGCAGATATGATGAAATCTTTTTATGCACATGCGTTAAAAGGAGAACAGACAAAGTTTTCGTATCCAGATATTGATCCACAATGTATGGCATCGTTAGAAACACTATTAAATAGAACAATTACAGTTCAAGATGTGATGTTCCAACTATTGTATGCCATCAAAGATTTAGGGGGCCGTTTGAATATGGAACCTATATCAGATGATGAATGGCAACGTTACGAAGGTTATTTTGATAAAATGATTGAACGAAATGCAAAAATAAATCAATCTATGGATTAAACTATAATTGAACCAGAATACTTACTTGACCGTAAAGGTAGGTGTTCTGGTTTTTCTTATTTATAAAGAAATTTCTAATAGTAGATACTTATATTTGTTGAATTATAGTATTGAAATAAGTAATATAGTGAAAGTATAGTTTAAAATTTTAAAAACGAATAAAGTGCATTTTATAAAATGTTACATTGTGAATATGTAGTAAAGGCAATTTATAATGAAAAAGTGCGGACATTAATTAGTATCAGGTGTTAATTTTGTGGTGAAAATTACTTTTTGAGCATTTTAAATTAGTAAAATATGGCTAGAGTCGTATGGCAATATATGAAATTTATGAGATAATATACAATGGTATTTTAACAAAGTGATGCAACAGTAGCATTTTAGTGTTATCGATGGATAACTAACGGGTAATGTTAGTTTTGGTGCAAAATTAGCGATAAAAGAATATATAAAGCTAATAGACAGTGTGGTGTAAATCACATGACATCATTCTAGCGTTCGCATGTTAGACTGAAACATGTATATAATTTCCTGGGAAATAGCGCACAGATATATTAAATGAATGATTAAATATGGGCATATAAAGTGTAATTGAACGTGTGAACTCACATAAATTTAAAGAAAAAACTAAAGGTGATTGAAAATATGGCACAACAAGGATACGGGGAAGCGAATGGCAAGGTGATTTTGATAGGTGAACATGCCGTTACGTTTGGTGAACCAGCAATTGCGATTCCATTTACAACTGGAAAAGTAAAAGCAAAAATAGAATCTCTAGCAGACTTGAAAGATTCTTATATTAAGAGTGATGTATTTGACGGTGCATTACATAAAGCACCGGAACATTTAAAAGCGGTGATTACTCGCTTTATTGAAAAATATAATATTGAAACACCAGTAAAGGTAACGATTGATACAAATCTGCCACCGTCTAGAGGTTTAGGCTCTAGCGCAGCTATGGCGGTTGCTTTTGTGCGCGCGAGTTACGATTATTTGAATGAGCCATTAACGGATGAAGTGTTGATTGAAGAAGCTAACTGGGCAGAACGTATTGCGCATGGTAAACCGAGCGGTATCGACACCCAAACAATCGTTTCAAATAAACCCGTATGGTTTAAACAAGGGTCGGTTCAAACGCTTAAACCTTTAGATTTAAATGGATATATGATTGTAATCGATACTGGCGTACGCGGTTCTACTAAACAAGCAGTAGAAGATGTACATAATTTATGTAAAACAGATAGTGCATATCTGCAATATGTTGAACATATTGGTACACTTGTACATGAGGCAAGTGAAGCTATCGAACATCATAACTTTGAACAATTAGCTACAATCTTTAATTTGTGTCAAGATAATTTGAGAACACTAACAGTAAGTCATGACAAAATAGAAGAAATATTGAAGGTTAGTAAAGAAAATGGAGCAATTGCTGGGAAATTAACTGGCGGTGGCCGTGGTGGAAGTATGATTGTACTTGCTTCTAATTTAGAAACGGCAGAGCAAATTGCTGCTTCAGCCAAACAATTGGGCGCACATCATACTTGGATTGAGTACTTAGGAGGGTAATTAAGTTGGTGAATAGTGGTAAAGCACGTGCACATACAAATATTGCACTGATTAAATATTGGGGGAAAGCAGACGAAACGTATATTATTCCTATGAACAATAGCTTGTCTGTGACGTTAGAGCGATTTTATACTGAGACGAAAGTAACTTTTGACCCTGAATATACTAAAGATATCTTGGTATTGAATGGCGAAATGGTTGAAGGTAAAGAAGCAGAAAAAATCAGTCGCTATATGGATATCGTTAGAGCGCAAGCAGAGACAACGATGTATGCACGCATCGAAAGTGAAAATTATGTCCCTACTGCTGCCGGTTTAGCATCTTCAGCAAGTGCTTATGCCGTATTAGCAGCTGCGTGTGACAAAGCTTTAAACCTTGGATTATCTGGTAAAGCGTTATCCAGATTAGCACGTAGAGGTTCTGGATCAGCGTCAAGAAGTATCTACGGTGGCTTTGTAGAATGGGAAAAAGGGTATGATGATGCTACATCATACAGTTTTCCTATTGAAGCAGATCATTGGGAAGATGATTTAGCAATGATTTTTGTTGTGATTAATAATAAATCGAAAAAAGTTTCTAGCCGTGCGGGCATGTCTCTAACACGAGACACTTCACGCTTTTACCAATATTGGTTAGACCACGTAGATGAAGATATCACTGCTGTTAAACATGCAATTAAACAAAAGGACTTTAAAAAAATGGGTGAAGTCATTGAGGCAAATGGATTGCGTATGCATGCTACAAATTTAGGTGCACAACCACCATTTACATATATGGTAGATGATAGTTATCTCGCTATGAACGTTGTGCATCAATGTAGAGAAGCTGGGTATCCTTGTTACTTTACAATGGATGCTGGACCAAATGTGAAAATTTTAGTAGAAAAGAAAAATCAACAAGCTGTGATAGATGCATTACATCAATTATTTAGTGAAGAACAAATTATTGCGAGCGACATTACAAGTACAGGCGTTGAAATTATTGAGTAAGGAAGAGATAACATGATTCAAGTTAAAGCACCAGGTAAACTTTATATTGCAGGTGAATATGCAGTCACAGAACCTGGCTATAAATCTGTATTAATTGCAGTGGATCGGTTTGTAACGGCCGCAATAGAAGACGCGACTGCATCTCAAGGCACAATACATTCTAAGACATTACATCATGATCCTGTAACGTTCCAAAGACATGAAGATAAAATTGTGGTGTCAGATGTACATGCAGCAAAGCAATTGAAGTACGTCATTACTGCCATTGAAGTGTTTGAACAGTATGTGCGCAGTAATCATATACCTTTGAAACATTTTAACTTAACGATTGATAGTAATTTAGATGATGCAAATGGTCATAAATATGGTTTGGGCTCCAGTGCTGCTGTACTTGTCTCTGTTGTAAAAGCATTGAATGAATTTTATGAAACACATTTATCAAATCTTTATATATACAAATTAGCAGTCATCGCTAACATGAAATTACAAAGTTTAAGTTCATGTGGTGACATTGCAGTAAGTATATATACGGGGTGGTTAGCATATAGTACATTTGATCATGAATGGGTCTCTCAACAAATCGAAGATACCTCTGTTAATGATGTGTTAAATAAAAATTGGCCCGGTTTGCACATAGAGCCATTACAACCACCTGAAAATATGGAAGTATTAATTGGATGGACGGGTTCACCAGCATCTTCACATCATCTCGTGAGTGAAGTGAAACGTTTGAAGGCGGATCCTACGTTTTATGGTAAGTTCCTAGAGCGTTCTCACCTCTGTGTTGAAAAGCTTATCCATGCTTTTAAGACGAACCATATTAAAGGTGTCCAACAGATGATTAGAACGAATCGCGAAATTATTCAATCCATGGATAAAGAGGCTACGATTGATATAGAAACTGCGCATTTGAAAGTTTTATGCTCTATAGCTGAAAAACATGGAGGCGCTGCTAAAACATCAGGCGCTGGTGGTGGAGACTGTGGTATTACTATAATTAACAGTGATGTAAATAAACAGCTGATTTACAAAGAATGGTTAGAAAACGAAGTGAAACCATTAGAATTTAATATATATCACGGTCAATAAAATGGTTGTGTATTAAACAGTATGCTTATCTAGCGAGGGCATACTGTTTTTAATTTATGTAGACATATTTGGACAAAGAATAATATATAGTAAAAGTGCAACATGGGAATGATTTTAAAGGTTGAAATTTTATCAAAAGAGCGTAAAATAATTAGAGTTAAAGATACTGAAATGAGCACGCATAAAAATATAGAGTCGATTGTTATACAATGACGTATGAGGTGTGAACACTGAGAAAGGAGAGGTTGTAGGTGCAAAATAAATTTCTGATTTGTGATGACTGCCAAGGTGTGAACTGTAAATCCCTTGAAAAAAAATTAACAAAATTAGACCCAGATGCAGAAATCGAAATAGGTTGCCAATCATATTGTGGTCCTGGTCGTCGCAAGACATTTGCTTTTGTGAACAATCGTCCCCTTGCTGCACTCACTGAAGATGAACTGATGGATAAAGTTGTTAAGCAACTGCAAAAACCGAGAGACCCAGAGGAAGAGGAACGTCTAAGGTTACGAAATGAAGAACGTAAACGTCGAAAAGAAGAGCAAGATAAGAAATTAAAAGAGAAACTTGCCAAACGTAAAAGTGCACAATAATTAAATATAAAACGGCGCAATTGAGTTGTGGTTTAGTCTAAGGAATTAGATGAAATCGCAACTTTTTTAGTTATTATAAAAAGTTAAAGGATTAAGTATTAAGCAGTTGAGCAAAATGATTTAAGGTGGCATAATGACGTGATAAATTTGAAATAGATAGTCTTATAGATATACAAACTGGCTCTTAGATGATTTGTCCTTAGATAGTTGTTAAATTCAATATAAAAGGGTAAATAGTAAATATTAAAACTTGTTATTGTGCGCAATGGCATTCATGGAAAGCATTATGTTCTGAATTTAGAACACGACGACAAGTAATGATGTCAGATTTGATATTTATAAAAGGAGCGAGATAAATATGACTGAAAAAGTACAAATTGGAAAATCAGATGTTAAAGTGACGCCAGTGGCATTAGGTGCAAATGCTGTTGGTGGACATAATTTCTATAATAATTTAGATGAAGAACAAGGGAAAGAAATTGTTCGTACAGCAATTAGAAATGGTATGACACTAATAGATACGGCATATATCTATGGGCCGGAACGTTCTGAAGAATTAATTGGTGAAGCAGTCAAAGAATTTGCGAGAGAAGATTTTGCGATTGCTACTAAAGGGGCGCATTATATTGATGATAATGGAAACGAAAAGTATTCTAATGATCCAGCGTTTTTAAGAAAACAAGTGGAACAAAGTTTACAGCGCCTACAACTAGATTATGTCGATGTATATTATATTCATTTCCCAGATGAAAACACACCAAAAGACGAAGCGGTAGCTGCATTACAGGCATTAAAAGAAGAAGGTAAAATTAAAGCCATTGGTGTATCTAACTTCAGCTTAGAACAGTTGAAAGAAGCGAATAAAGATGGTTATGTTGATGTTGTTCAAATGGAATATAACTTACTTAATCGTGAAAATGAAGCGATTTTTGATTATACGTCAGCTAATAACATTACCTTTGTACCTTACTTCCCGTTGGTATCAGGCTTACTTGCAGGTAAGTACAACGAGAATGCAGAATTTGACGACATACGTGCTAAAAATCCTGAATTTCAAGGTGAACGTTTTAAAGAAAACCTTGATAAAATAGAGCAATTACGTGGCATTGCAGAAAATCATCGCGTAGATGTTGCACATATTGTCTTGGCATATTATTTAACTAAGCCATCGCTTGATATTGTGATTCCCGGTGCTAAACGTCCAAATCAAGTGGTCGATAATTTAACGACGTTAGATGTTACGTTAACGGACGAAGAAATTGAAAAAATCAACGAATTATTTCCTGGAAAATAGCTAGCAGTGGGGAGTATTTAAGTTTGATTACTCACGATTTATTTTTATAATGTTTTATTAAAAGATATACATGGATTGTATGATATATCGCTTCTATTTTTGAGCAAATAGTTTAAATAATAATAGTATTTTATATAAACTATTTAGTAATTCTGAATTTTAGTGTAGAATTATCAAATATATTTAGTTAATTTATGGAAATGCATATTTATGAATTTTTTGGGATACTTTTAAAACGGTAGTAGAAGGAGCATATTATGATCACAGTTTTATTTGGAGGTAGTCGTCCAGAAGGTAATACTGCGCATTTAACTAAGATGGCCATAGATGGACATGACTACGAATGGATAGATTTAACAAAATACCAATTAAATCCAGTTAGAGATGTTAGACATGATGGGAAGCATATAACATCTTATGACGATGATTATAAATCAATTATAGACAAAGTGTTGGAGAGTGATACGGTGATTATTGCATCTCCAGTCTATTGGTATAGCGTATCAGCGTCTATAAAAGCATTTATAGATCATTGGTCTGAAACTATGATGGATCCTAAGTATAGCGATTTTAGAACGAAAATGGCGGAAAAAGATTTCAGATTGATTATTGTGGGTGGAGATTGTCCGAAGGTTAAGGCTAAACCATGTATTACACAAATCAAATATAGTCTGGAATTTTTAGGAGCTACACTAGACGGATATATCATTGGAACGGCTGAGAGACCAGGAGATATTCAAAAAGACGTCTACGCATTGAATCGTGCTAAAGAATGGCAGCAAACGTTAGATCAATCATAAATTTAATTAGAGTGTTTGGGTGATTTTTCAAATTGCCCAAACCTTTTTTGTATAGATAGTTAAAGTATTTTGAATATTAAAGATATGATATAATGTAGCTATTATTACCTATCTTAAATAGGGGGAGAGCAACATGCATAAAATTAGAAAAGCAACACCAGAAGATGTTGTAGGCATCAGAGATGTAGCAACGAAAGCTTGGTATAATACGTACTTAAATATATATGCGGCTAAAACAGTTAATGAGTTACTAGCTGCTTCATATAATGAACAGCATTTACTTAAACGCTTAGAAGATCAATTATTTTTAGTTGTGGAAGAAGAAGACGAAATCATTGGTTTCGCAACGTTTATCTATGGGACAGAATTATTTTTATCAGCGCATTATGTTAGACCATCATGGCAGCATCATGGTTATGGCTCTAAGTTATTAGAAGAAGGGCTAGATTACTTTAAAGATCAGTATAATGAAGTCTTTTTAGAAGTTGATAATAAAAATGATGAAGCAGTGGCTTTCTATGAACAAAAAGGATTTGAAAAAATACGTTCGTATACACATGTCATGTATGGGGAAGCTATGGATTTAGCATTGCTACGTAAAACTAACCTAATGAGTGGTGTAGAAACCAAATAATAAAATAAGTGAATTTCAACGCGGCTCAATCGAATTCGTGACAATAGACTTTTATAATTTATAACCAAAACGATGAAAGAGACGTTGAAAAATAACATGTTCTAGTCTCGTGAATAGGAGGACTACATTGACATTTACAGCTTATGCAACGCAAAAGTTACCAGAGGAAAAAGTATTTAAAGATCCGATTCATAGATATATTCATGTCAGAGATCAAGTTATTTGGGATTTAATCAAGACAAAAGAATTTCAACGCTTAAGAAGAATCAAACAATTAGGGACACTGTATTTGTCATTCCATACTGCAGAACATAGCAGATTTGGACATTCGCTAGGCGTTTATGAAATCGTACGTAGACTTATTGATGATTCATTTAATGGTCGTGAAGCTTGGAACAATGATGACAGACCGTTAGCGTTATGCGCGGCTTTATTGCATGATTTAGGGCATGGCCCATTTTCACATAGTTTTGAGAAAATATTTAATACAGATCATGAAGCATTTACACAAGCAATTATTACGGGTTCTACAGAAGTCAATGCTGTGTTAAGTCGTGTATCGGATGATTTTCCACAACAAGTCGCCGATGTTATTAATAAAACACATGACAATAAGTTAGTTATTTCAATGATTTCTTCACAAATTGATGCAGATAGAATGGATTACCTGCAACGTGATGCTTATTTCACAGGCGTTTCATACGGTGAATTTGATATGGAACGCATACTTAGATTAATGCGTCCCTCAAAAGATGAAGTGCTGATTAAAGAAAGTGGAATGCACGCCGTTGAAAATTTCATCATGAGTCGTTATCAAATGTATTGGCAAATCTACTTCCATCCGGTAAGTAGAGGTGGGGAAGTATTATTAAATAATTGTTTGAAACGTGCGAAGCAATTATATAATGAAGGTTATACCTTTAAAATGTACCCAACTGATTTTGTACCGTTTTTTGAAGAAGCAATGACGATAGAGCAATACGTTGATTTAGATGAATCCGTTGTACTTTACTATTTGAAAGCATGGATTAATGAAGAAGATGAAATATTAAGCGATTTATCTCGCCGCTTTATTAATAGAGACTTATTTAAATATATGCCATTCGATGGTTCCATTATTACAATTACTGAATTAACTGATCTCTTTATACAAGGAGATATTGATCCTAATTATTATTTCGTCAGTGAATCATTCTCGGATTTACCATACGACTATGATCGACCTGGCTCAGATCGCCAACCGATTCACCTATTAAAACGCAATGGCAAAATTCGTGAAATAAGTAGTCAATCATTGGTCATTCACAGTATCACGGGGATTAATAGAGAAGACTATAAGTTGTATTATCCGAAAGAGCGTATCGCAGCAATTGAAGATGAGCAAGTTAAAAACGCAATAAATAGTATTTTAGATGAATTGAATTCCTAATCATATAGATAGTACAATAATTAGCAGATAATCATAGTATGCATAGATACACATTGGAGGTGCAATTGTGGCTGAAAACAAAGGCTTTAAATTTAATATCATTAAAAATGATCCGCTTGATGGACATAAAGGAACTAATATTGGTTCGATTAGTTTAGATAATGTAGCACCTGTCTTTATAGATGTGCAAAATAAAGAAGCATTTATCGACATTGGTGGTATGCACGCGCGTTCGAGCGTGGAAAAAGGTGTTAAGTGGATTAACGATAAAGAAACGGTCGAAGGTGAAGAAGCCAAAGAGTATTGGTTGTGTTGGGTCACAACTGAACGAGGCGAGCATGGGCCGTATTATGCCGGTGTAACAGGTTGTTATTTATTAGTGAACAAAAGTATTCGTAGAGGATATAAAAGCATGTCTGAACATGTCAATATGATGGATAAATCTATGAAACATCAAATTGAAATTGAGCATATTGGTGAGGAAAACAAGGCAGTCTTGAAGGATTTTCTTCAAACACATGATTTAGACATGTGGAACAATTCGGAAAAAGCGCTACATGAAGCACTTGAAAACTAATCATGGTATATATAGGCTGGGACATTATTTATGTCCCGGCTTTTTTAGAAGTAAATAACGTTGCAAGCCAACATGTTTGTACAAGGAAAAACGATTTCGTATCTGTAATGCGCCTATCATATGTGCTATAATGGTCTGTATTATTTTAAAAGATTAGGGTGAAACGTACATTGGAAAACAATGTTGATATCCAAACGAAACAAGTTGTGAAACAGTTTGATAATAAAGAGAAATTCACAGTAAAAACACAAGGCTCTTGGCAAAAACGTAATGCAGAATTTATACGATATCAAGAAGAAATTGATAATATCACTGTAAATGTTACTGTCAAAATAGAATCGTCAGGCGTAAAAATTATTCGCAAAGGCGAAATTAATATGAATCTGCATTTTGTCGAAGGTGCAGACACGATGACGCTATACGAAATTAATGGTGGACGTATTCCATTAACTGTACGCACACATTCAATTTTACATTTTGTGATGGATGATGGTGGCAAATTAAAAGTACACTATGATTTAATACAAGATGACGAGAAAATGGGCACATATCAATATGAAATCACTTATAAGGAGCAATCGTAGATGAATATAATTGATCAAGTCAAACAAACATTGATTGAAGAAATTAATAACAGTGTTATTAAAGCACAACTTGCTGACGCGAGTGAAATTCCAGAAATCAAAGTAGAAATACCAAAAGATAATGCCAATGGAGATTATTCAACAAACATTGCCATGGTACTAACAAAAATTGCGAAACGTAATCCGCGTGAAATTGCACAAGCTATTGTAGATCACTTAGACACATCCGCAGCTAATGTTGAAAAAGTGAAAATTGCTGGACCAGGTTTTATTAATTTCTATTTAGACAACAGTTACTTAACTGAAATCATCACTGAAGCAATTAATAAAGGGGAACAATTTGGAAGTACAGAACATTCAAATGGCGAAAATATTTTATTAGAATATGTATCTGCAAACCCTACTGGTGATTTACATATTGGTCATGCACGTAATGCTGCTGTAGGTGATACACTTGCGAATATTTTAACGGCAGCGGGTTACAATGTAACGAGAGAATATTATGTTAATGATGCAGGAAATCAGATTACGAATTTAGCACGTTCTATTGAAGCGCGTTTCTTTGAAGCACTTGGCGATGATTCGTTTGAAATGCCTGAAGGTGGTTATCATGGTAAAGACATTATCAATATTGGTAAAGATTTAGCAGAAAAACAACCTGAACTTAAAGATTTATCAGAAGATGAACGCATTAAGACATTTAGACAACTAGGCGTCGATTATGAAATGGAAAAATTAAGAAAAGACTTAGCGGACTTTAATACACACTTCGATAATTGGTTTAGTGAAACGTCATTATATGAAAAAAATGAAATCACTGAAGTATTAGATAAGATGTCTGAACTTGGATATACGTATGACCAAGACGGTGCGACATGGTTACGTACAACAGACTTTAAAGATGATAAAGACAGAGTATTAATTAAAAATGATGGTAATTATACGTACTTCTTACCAGATATTGCTTACCACTTTGATAAGATAAAACGTGGCAATGACACGCTTATTAACTTATTTGGAGCAGATCATCACGGTTACATTAATCGTCTAAAAGCGTCACTAGAAACTTTTGGTGTAGACAGTGAGCGCCTTGAAATTCAAATAATGCAAATGGTACGTTTAATGCAAGACGGACAAGAAGTCAAGATGAGTAAGCGTACGGGTAATGCAATTACATTACGTGAAATTATGGATGAAGTAGGTGTCGATGCGGCTCGTTATTTCTTAACAATGCGTAGTCCAGATACACACTTTGATTTTGATATGGAACTTGCAAAACAAGAGTCTCAAGATAATCCTGTGTATTATGCGCAATATGCACACGCACGTATTTGTTCAATCTTGAAACAAGCAGCTGAACAAGGTATCACACCATCTACAGATGCGGATTATTCATTAATTACCAATGATAAAGCGATTGATTTATTAAAGAAAGTTGCTGAATTTGAAACAACGATTCAAAGTGCTGCCAAACATAGAGCACCACACAGAATCACTAATTATATTCAAGATTTAGCGTCACATTTCCACAAATTCTACAATGCTGAAAAAGTATTAACAGATGATGTAGCAAAAACAACAGCATTAATTGCATTAATTGACGCTGTTAGAATCACATTGCGCAATGCGTTAGATTTAGTTGGTGTTAATGCACCTGAATCAATGTAATTAAGAGAAAATATTGAAAGCTAGCATCAAGTTTATTCTGGATGAAGACATAAATATGTCCATTCGAATGACAAAGGATGCTAGTTTTTTTATTAGATGAATTGTCAATTTAACTGCAACAGACTTACAGTGAAAATTTCATAAGGTGTACACCAATTAAGACACTTTCTTGGTCGATGATTTA
>NZ_JBOIRQ010000020.1:0-47017 GCF_051413795.1 Staphylococcus caeli
ATAATTATAGAGATATTTGTGCTTTTTTGTATTCAAACATAAAAATAACGATTGATGATTTTACTCACCAACCGTTAAAAGTGTACAGCCAAAATCATTTATTACGTAAAGTCGATGCGATATTTGATTTGAACTTTGTATATGAACTTATCGAAGACGAATACGGTATTAATAATGGTAGACCATTAATAGACCCTGTTATTTTAGTAAAGATATTATTTACACAAAGATTATTTGGGTATTAAATCAATGAGATAAACGATTTAAGAAATAGAAACAAATGTAGCAGAAGGAGATTGTTCCTTCTTCTTTTTATTTGAGTTTAGTTGATTGTTTGTCATCATTCAAAGTCTAACTATATATTATATTTTGAAACAACTTAAAATCGGCTCATAAATTGACTAAAGTAAATCTTTTCACATCATAAAAAGACACCTCATTGTACTTGTTGAGGTGTCTTTTCGTAACAATACTATTTGATCGTACATTACGATACTTATTATGGTTTTTGTGCTCGGACCGCTTCCAATAATTGTTGTGCTACAGCTGTATTCGCACGTGGTTGCGTTTTTAACATATCTGCAACTTTAGCAATTTCTTCACCTTGTGCACCAACAACAATAGCTAGTGATTTATATTGTAAGCTCATGTGTCCTTGTTGGATACCTTCTGATACCAATGCACGACAAGCCGCAAAGTTCTGAGCTAAGCCAACTGCAGCTACAACATGACCAAGTTCTTGAGCGGTATCAACGTTCATAAGATCTAATGATGCTTTCGCAATAGGCAGTACTTTTGTGCCTCCGCCGACCGTTGCTAAGGTCATTGGCACTTCAATAGTCCCCACCAATGTTTGTCTTGCTTCATCGTATTTCCATGTTGCTAATCCACGGTATTGGCCATCCTTACTTGCATATGCATGAGCTGTTGCTTCTGCACCACGTGTATCATTACCAGTTGCAAGGACAACAGCATGAATACCATTCATCACACCTTTATTATGTGTAGCAGCTCGATGAATATCCACTTGCGCTAATACGGATGCGCGTTCCATACGTTTGGCTACAGTTTCGCCATCACGTCCACCTTTAGACAGTGCATCAACAGAGATTTCTCCTTGTACTTTAACAACTGACGCAGTCGCATGGTTAGATAAGATGCTCATTAATATATCTACATCAGCCAATTCATTTTTCAAATATGCAGTAATTCCTTCTAGAATTGTATTTAACATATTTGCGCCCATAGCATCTTTCGTATCCACATATACTTTAAGTGATAGTAGACCTTCAGTTGCAAATGTGTCGATTTCTATTTTACGATAACCGCCGCCTCTTTCAATAATTGACGGATAAACTTCATCAGCGATTTGTTTGATTTTAGGCTCAAGTTGTTGAATATGTTGTGCCAATGAATCTGTATCATGTACACCATCAAATACAATTTGGCCAATCATGAGTCGCTCACTTGAAATCACTTTGAAACCACCTGTTTGATTAACTAACTTTGCACCATAGCTTGCTGCTGCAACTACAGATGGCTCTTCCACCATCATAGGAACAACGTACGATTTACCATCAACTTTAATCTCAGGCAATAATCCAACTGGTAATGCGCCTTGGCCAATGACATTTTCAATTAAACTATTCGCAATTTCTTCGGGAATAAGGGGATTGTTTAATAACGTATCTCTGTTTTCTTCGTTTATCCAACCTTTTTCAACAAGTTGAGCCAATTTTTCTTCTCTAGATAAATGACGAAATGTTTTATCTAACGCTTCCATTATTTGCCTCCTTTTTCAATTTCAATCGCAATGCCTAGACCGCCACCAATACATGCTGTAGCAATACCTGTTTGTTTATCTTCCTGTGCTAACAGATTCACGAGCGTCGTAACTAAACGTGTACCACTGGCACCAATCGGATGTCCTAATGCAATTGCACCACCATAAAGATTTAGCTTATCTTCTGAAATACCCAAATTATCTCTAACTGGAATACTTTGTGCTGCAAAAGCTTCTGTCATCTCAATAACATCAAAGTCTTCAATCACTTTATTAGATTTTTCCAATAATTGTGTAACTGCGTGATATGGTGCATAACCCATAAATTCTGGATCACAACCAATTTCAGCATGATTACCTACAATAGCTAACACTTCATAGCCATTTTCTAGAGCATATGCTTCATCCATCAAAATTACCGTAGAAGCACCATCATTTATACTTGAAGCATTACCACCAGTTACAGTTCCGTTTTCTTTGAAAATAGTTTTTAGTGTTCCTAGTTTTTCAACACTACTATTACCGCGAATGCCTTCGTCTGTTGTCATCCACTCACCATTTATATCTTTTAGAGGTACGATTTCATTTTTAAATTTTCCGTCAGTCGTAGCTTGATGTGCTTTTTGTTGTGATGCATTAGCAAAATCATCTTGTTGTTCACGTGTTACACCATATTTTTCAGCAATCTTCTCGGCTGTGATACCCATTGGCACATTCATAAAGGCATCTGTAAGTCCATCATGCATAAAGCTTTCAACAGGTGCTTCATCTTCATTTAAAATTAATTGCGGCGCATTCGTCATGCTTTCCACACCACCTACGGCAACCACTTTGGCTTCTCCTAGTTGAATTAATTGTTTACCTAAAATGATAGACTTTAAGCCCGATCCACAAACTTCATTGATTGTCATTGCAGGTGTTGTATCGGGTACGCCTGCTTTGATACCTATTTGGCGTGCTGGGTTCTGACCATTACCACTTTGAAGCACGTTACCATATATAACTTGTTCAACATGTTTCGGGTCTAATTGTATAGCATTTAATGCTGCTTCTAATGTTGTTTTACCAAGTTCTACTGCAGTATACTTGCTTAATTTCCCTTTGAATTTCCCTATTGGTGTACGTTTTGCACTTACGATTGCTACTCTATTCATAATTATTCTCCTTTATGACTATTTTCAAATCATTGTATTTTATCGTTGTGATTTGGTATGATACAATTGCTTATTTATATACAGAAAGGTGTCGATACACTTTATGACTATTGGTATTGATCAAATTAATTTTTATGTTCCAAGATTTTATGTAGATATGGCTAAACTTGCAGAAGCACGTCAAGTTGATCCTAATAAATATTTATTAGGTATTGGCCAAACTGAAATGGCAGTGAGCCCTACAAGCCAAGATATTGTTTCAATGGGTGCAAACGCTGCTAAAGATATCGTTACAGATGACGATAAAAAACAAATCAGCATGGTCATCGTAGCAACTGAATCAGCAATCGATTCAGCGAAAGCATCAGCAGTTCAAATACACAACCTACTTGGAATTCAACCATTTGCGCGTTGTATTGAAATGAAAGAAGCTTGTTATGCTGCTACACCTGCAATTCAATTAGCTAAAGATTATTTAGCACAACGTCCAAATGAAAAGGTACTTGTAATTGCAAGTGATACTGCACGTTATGGCTTACAATCTGGTGGCGAACCAACACAAGGCGCTGGTGCTGTTGCTATGATGATATCACATAATCCTCGCATCCTTGAATTAAATGATGATGCTGTTGCATTTACAGAAGACGTTTATGATTTCTGGCGTCCAAGTGGACAACCATATCCACTCGTTGACGGTGCATTATCTAAAGATGCATATATCCATTCTTTCCAAGAAAGTTGGCAAGAGTATGCACGTCGTCATAATAAATTATTAGCTGACTTTAGTTCATTATGCTTCCATGTGCCATTTACAAAAATGGGTAAAAAAGCACTTGATTCTATTTTAACAGATGATATCGATGAAGAAACTAAATCACGTTTAACTACAGGCTATGATGCAGCAACGTACTACAATCGTTATGTAGGTAATATTTATACAGGCTCTTTATACTTGAGTTTAATCTCATTACTTGAGACACACGATTTAGCTGCTAACGATACTATCGGCCTATTTAGTTACGGCTCTGGCTCTGTTGGTGAATTCTTCAGTGGTAAAGTTGTCGAAGGGTATCAAGATGCACTTGATATTCAAGCACATAAAGACCTATTAAATAACCGTGAAGAAATTTCTGTTGAAACTTACGAAGCTTTCTTCAACCGTTTTGACAATTTAGAATTCGACCCTGAAACAGAGTTGCAAAATGAACAAAACTCAATTTTCTATCTTGAAAGTATCAATGATCATATCCGTAATTATAATACCTTAAATTAGGTATTAAAGCACTTATTCTTATCACGTTATAATTGCTTAATTTAAATTGTCTTATTTATGTTATTCATTTGAATCTTATACATTTTATCGTTGGTTTACTAAGTGCTATTCAATTATAATTATTAAATTAGAAAAGACCTCCCTTCAAAAAGTACATAAGTACTTTTAAGAAGGGAGGTCTTTTATGCTATCTCACTTTATAATCTATTACGATTTTCTTCTTCAATCATTTTAGTATAAGACGCACTTCGTTCTTCATTAATTTTCAAAGTCAATCCTAATGCTTTACGTTCATTATTCGCATCTTTATACAATGACACCATCATCAGTATAACGACAAAACTAAACGGCAATGCGGATATAATTGCTGCAGATTGCAAAGCACTTAATCCCGTGTCGCCACCTGCTAACAGTAATACATAAGCAATTGCGGCCAATGCTAATCCCCAAACAATCTTAATAAAACCTGATGGGTTCAATGTGCCATATGCCGTCTGCATTCCTAATACATATGTTGCAGAATCTGCCGATGTAATAAAGAATGATGCAATCAGTGCAAGTGCAATAATAGATAATATAAATCCAAACGGTAATTCATTAAAAATACCAAACAGTTGTGTTTCAGGTGGCATTTTTAAAATACTTGCATGGCTTTGTCCAACTGTAATACCTGTCGCACCAAAAGCACTAAACCAAATAATGCTGATTACTACTGGTACACCAAGGACTGCAATGACAAACTCTCTAATACTACGTCCTTTAGAAATTCTTGCAATGAAGGTTCCAACGAATGGGCTCCAGCTCATCCACCAACCCCAATAATAAATCGTCCATGTTTGTAACCAATCGCTCTTTTGTTCATTTAAAGGCGCAACATCCAAACTATTAAATATAAGTGTGTTTAGATAGTCACCTGTGCCACTTGTCATCATATTGAGAATAAGTAACGTTGGACCAACAATAAATATTACAATTAATAATAAAGCGGCCAATATCATATTCAAATTACTTAAATACTGAATTCCTTTGCTTAAGCCACTCCATGCACTGTATAAAAACAGCGCAGTAACAACGGCAATAATAATACCTTGAACAAAATAATTACTTGGTACACCGAATAAATAGTGCAAGCCACCATTAATTTGTATAGCGCCTACACCAAGTGAAACAGCTACACCAATAACTGTTGCAAAAACAGCTAAAATATCTACTATATTACCAATCGGACCTTCTACTCTCTTCCCAAGAATAGGTCTCAATGTTCTTGAAATCAATCCATTTTCACCTTTACGGAACTGAGAATATGCCAATGCTAGCGCGACAATGCCATAAACTGCCCAAGGATGAAAACCATAATCAATAAAAGATGACTTAAAGGCTTCTGCCATCGCTTCTTTTGTTTCAGGATTTGCTGTTGGCGGTGCCATATAGTGTGAAATAGGTTCAGATGCACCATAAAACACCAAACCAATACCCATACCTGCACTGAAAAGCATCGCAAGCCATGACACTGTTCTAAATTCTGGTTTATCTTTAGGTTTCCCCAATTTTAATTTACCTATCGGGCTAAATAATAAGAAAATACAAAAGCCTAAAATCACTGTATACAGTAACATATAATACCAACCGAACGTCTGAGTAACCCAAGTTGATATCTTACCACCCACACTACCAAATTGTTGTGGGAATATTGCCCCAATAATTACTAGTATTGCTATAACTGCTGCTGAATATATAAAAACACTTGAAAATCCCTGTTTTTCCCGTTCCAGAAGACTCCCCATCCCATTTTTTATTTTAAAGATGGTTTTCACGATATCATACTGAGTTAATTATTCAACTCTATCTAGAAAACTTTACAATTAATAAATATTATTATATGTAGCTTTCTATTTTATATAACATAATACAACTGACGGGCAATTTATGGCTTCGTGCTATGCTTTGGTCGATAAAATGACTCCATATCTAATTGTTCTATTTTTAAAAGCTCTATTTTTGCATCTATTCCACCACCGTAGCCTGTTAAGCTACCATCTTTCCCTACAACTCTGTGACATGGAATAATAATTGATATCGGGTTACTACCTACAGCGCCTCCAACTGCTTGTGAAGACATTTTGGACTTACCGCGTAAAGCACCCACTTTTTCTGCTAAATAACCGTATGTCACGGTTTCTCCATGTGGTATTTCTAAGAGGAGTTGCCAAACTTGTTCGCGAAATGTTGTCCCCTTTGCGCTTAAAGGAAAATCTATCTCAGGGTTATTTCCTGAGAAATATTCGTCTAGCCAACGCTTGGCCTTTTCAAAAATTGGTAAATCTGCTTCTGTTAATCCTAATTTATATCGTGATTCAAAATCTTTATGGGTTGGAAGCCATAATCCTGTAATATTTTGACCGTCTGAAATCAAAGTGATTTGTCCTAAGGGTGATTGGTATACACTTTTATAATCCATCGTTTGCCTCATTTCTGTTCTTAATGATTTGTACATATCATATGCCTTTACTATATTCCTGTAAACCCGTAAACGCTTATTATGCCATCAATCTACCATCTCTGAATGTTATTCATTACTCATCTTATAGAAAATAGAAAAATCACTGCTCCAAATTCAACAGTGATTTAGTAAATGATTAGCGGTTAAGTTTTGTTTTGGGTATGATAATCGCACTGGCAAGCACACCACACATAACAAGTATTGCACCAACTATAAACCCAATACTTGCAGCATTACCGATACTGTGACCACTTTGAGCCACACCAGTAAATATAGAAGTCATAATTGCAATACCAAACGCACCACCAAGTGTCGAGCCCATTTTAAAAATGCCTGATGCTACTCCTACTTTTTCTGGTGGCGTGGTAGAAACAGCAGTACTTAATGCAGGTGTTGCGAATAAACCTGTGCCTGCCCCGAAAAATAAAGCGCCTATCAAGGCAATCACAATGTAACTAGTCAAATTAAAAAACGTTAGACTAAATAACAACACACCAGTCGCTGTTAATATCGGTCCAATGACCATTGCACGTTTTGCACCAAAACGTTTAATACTCTTTTCTCCCAATCGAATAACAAGTAATAAGGCAACTAAATAAGGTAAAGTTAGTAACCCCGCTTGAAATGCAGTCATATTCAAGCCACTTTGTGCATACATATTAAATAAGGCAATGACACCTACACCTGTGTTTAAGAGAAAATTAGCCAATACAGCACCAATATAAGGTTTGTTTTTAAACAATGCTAAGTCTATAAAAGGTGTCGTTCTAGATTTTTCTACATTGTAAAATACAACAATACATATGATAAAGATAGCACTTAAGATAAGTGTAATTTCATTCGTCCATCCCATTTTATAACCTTGTGTAATCACAAAACTTATACTACCAATCATCACCACGAAAATTGTCAGTCCCACATAATCAAAGCGCTTAGTTTGTGCTGTATCATATTTACTTTCTGGCAAGTGTTTCAACAGTAATAGTGCGACAAGCGAAAGTATAATAGATAGGACAAAAATAGATTGCCATGCAATAAAAGTTGCCATAGCACCTGCAAAAAATGAAGATAATCCTGTCCCACCAAACGCACCAATCGACCAATAGCTTAATGCCCTTTGACGTTGATCACCTTCAAAAAAATCATTCAAAATCGAAATTGTTGCCGGCATGATAATCGCTGCCGAAAATCCCTGTATCACCCTACCTAAGAGTAATAAAGTTACGTTCCCAGAGATAATTAGCATTAGCGATCCAATAATGCTTAACAATAAAGCGATACGCGTCATCTTAACCTTCCCAAATCTATCAGAGATATTTCCTGCTACCACCATAAATACGCCTGTTACAAATGATGTTAAACTAACAGAAATATTCACAATATCCGGTGTAGTTTTAAAGAACCCTTGTATTTGTGGGCCTATATTTAAAAAGGATTGCGCAAAGAGCCAATACGTTAAGATAGAAAAAACAATACCAACAAGCAACTGATTTCCAGATATATTGTTTTTGTGTTCTGACATAAAAACATCCCCTATGTTTAAGTTGAAATAGATAATTTTGCATAATATTCAAAAGTGTAGTGATTTCACACTTCTTTCGATATATTTACACTTTTAATTTTATCACTTTTCAAACTTAAAAGCGGGGATTTAAGTGTTATTTTTAGAATTTTCAGATAATGGCATTTCATTATTTTCTCTTTATAAAAGTACTTCAAAAATTCTAAAACATTTTCTTAACTGCTTTTTTGAAGTATTTTTGGAAAAATGGTTTCCGATGTAACCCTTTTTTGTTTGTTACAAAATAAAAACGACTTTGCTCAGATACTAGTAGTTCATTTATGATGTCAACACCATATTCTGTACACGGCAACATATATTGATTAAGATGCTTACTTTGTTGTCCTTCAAGTTCTCCTACATACCAATAAATTTGTTTTGTTTCATGTATTGGTAATTGTGCTTTCATAAAATCAGTAAATTCTGGATACCAAACAGATGGTGAAATCAATATATATTTACCGAAGGCATCTGGGCGGTAAAACAAAGCATATAGTGAAACAAGCCCTCCAAATGAAGCACCACCAATACCGATATCATCAATATTATTTGAAACACTAAAGCATTTTCTTAAATATGGTATAAGTGCATCTGCCACCCAATTTAAATAGTGATCCGCTTCTCCACCATATTCAATACCGTCAATTTCAGCTTTCCAAGGAATGTAATCGCGCTTTCTATCATTTGGCACAATGCCTACGAATATAACATCTTCCTCAATATTTCCGTATAAATAGTCACCATCTTGTACAATAATGAGCGGATAAGACTTCCCTTCCGTCTTATAATAACTTTTTGGTAATTTAACGTTTATCTCTTGTTGTTGGAAGGTTAAAGTCAATGTTCTTATCTTCACATTCATCACCACATTTCATTACGTTTCTATAATATAATCTTTTGTTGCTACCTATTTATAAAAAATTATATAATTTAATATCATTGTCTTTCGCATATTCTAAAGCTAATATTTCCAACGTATTAATCATTGCAGGGTTTCCTTTAACTTTTATATATTGGAACTTTAAGCCATAGTCTTCTGCCTTAATATTTTTCAATTCTGATTCATCTAAATTATTTTGAGAAACAAATCCTCTTCTAAATTTTGCAGTACCTGCATCAGATTTTAAATTGAATTGTGCTAATTTGTCGCTTAAATCTTTTTGTGTCAATTTATAGCCAGTCATAAAGCCACCAGCTTGTCCAACAAATATAGGTTTCTTATTATTGAAAATTACAAAAATCCCTTTTTGCTCTTGCACTTTGTTTCTACTTTCTTTGTCGAAATTTAGCGCATTAGATTTATCATATTTAAAAAGTTTTTTTAATGGTTTTTTATAATCATCTAGTAATTCTGCTATCTTTTTGTCGCCATTCATTATTAATCATCCTTTTTATCATTTTAGTGTTATTCTATATATACACTATATCGTACTTTTGTAAACTTACATCGAAACCTATACCTTTCAATAAAAGTATAGCGTTTAAAATACTATTAAACATAAGCAGTGGCCATGAGAATACAAAAAACTGTCAACAAAGTCAGAAACTTTATCGACAGTTTTCATGGATTCACATCCAGTTACTTTCAGTTACTTTAGTTATTTCAAATAATTTAATACCGTTAGACCTACTGCCTCTGCAGAAACTCGTAACGCTTTTTCACTAATTATAAATTTAGGATGGTGATGCGGATAAATTTTGCCATCCTCTGGTGCTGCACCAGCATAAATAAATGTACTTGGTAATGCTTTCGCATAGTATGCAAAGTCTTCAGATGGTGGTTGAGGTTCACATCTCTCAATACTTTGTATCGCGTCTGTATCGGCATTTTCAAGCGTATCTATAACAAAACGAGTGAACTCTGGATCATTGTATAAAGCAGGGTAGTCATCGTGGTAGTCTAACTCGCATGTAACACCAAACATTGCTTCTAATCCATCCGCTAAACGATTTACCTCAGTCTTGATAGTATGTTTAGTTTCATCCGTCAATGCACGCACGTCACCCTCTATCTCAATACTATCTTTAATAACATTGAATTGCCCTTTACCATCAAACGAACCAATCGTCACAACGCCAGTTTCAAACGGGTTTAATCTTCTTGAAACAATAGTTTGAACTGCATTTACAAAATAAGCACCCGCTACAATACTATCATTAGCAGTGTGTGGCGATGAACCATGACCACCTTGCCCATTAATTTTCAATTTAAAAAAGTCTCTTCCGGTTTGAACATTACCTTCACGATAGTATATATTACCAGCGGGCATATGACTCATTACATGAACACCCAATACATGATCTACGTCATCAAGCACACCATCTTTAATCATTGCTTGTGCGCCACCAGGTGGTACTTCTTCAGCTGGTTGATGAATGACAACAACTTTACCATTGAATTCTGATTTTAGTTCAATCAATGTTTCTGCAAGTATCAGCATATATGCTGTATGCGCATCATGACCACATGCATGCATCACACCCTCGTTCTGAGATGCAAAGTCTAAGCCTGTGTCTTCCTGTATAGGTAACGCATCAAAATCGGCACGAATCGCAAGTGTTTTCCCTGGTTTACCACTATCAATTGTGACTTTTAAACCATTTGGCCCAATATTTGTTTCAACTTTACAGTCTTTATCTTTATAAAATGCTTCTATATATTTTGGTGTTTCTTCCTCATGAAAAGATAATTCTGGATGTTGATGTAAGTATCTACGTATTTCTATCATGCGTGCTTCTTTATCTTTCAAAGCGTTAATTAATTTTTCCATGCTAATTCCCCCTACGAAATATATTAAATTAATTACATTATATACCTATTCAATTAAAAATATTTGTCACAACTCTCCTGACAATTAACTGTATATATTGTTTCATCTAAAAATGTTCATTTAGTTTTTCAGTTTTTTTACTGTTGGTACCATAATCATAATAATTATTAATGATAACAACGCCATAAATACATTTAACCATAAACCAACTAAGGCGCCGATTTGTACATTTGTCGCACTTGCTACAACTCCAAATAGTGCACCGGAAAGCGCAATACCAAATGCCCCACCAAGTGATGATGCCATTTTGTAAATTCCTGAGGCAACCCCGACTTTATCTTCGGGAGAGTTTGAAATAGCCATATCTGTTGAAGGTGTTGCATAGAACCCTAATCCTAGGCCATATAATAAATATCCAATGATACACACAACTACATATACCATGCTTGGTAAAAATGTTAATGAAATTAATATAATACCTAACATATTGAAAAATGTACCGAGTAACATTGGTTTTTTCGCTCCAACTTTTTGCAGCACTTTTTCACCGACACGGATCATTAATAACACTGTAATCAAATACGTAATTGACAATAGTCCTGTTTGGAATGCATTAAAACCTAACCCCTGTTGCACAAATGTATTTGCAACTAATAATGCACCAGCAACACCATTTAATAAGAAGTTAGACAATGTTGCACCTGTATATGCCTTATTATTAAATAATTTAAAATCAATTAGTGGGTTACCGATTTTATTTTCAACTTTTAAAAATATGATTGTCGCAATAATAAAGACCACAATGAGTCCTAATATAATCGGTGATGTAAACCCTAAAGCACCACTTTGCGTTATCACAATATTAATACTTAACATCATTATGACAAACAATATTAAACCAGTGTAGTCAAACCTTTGTTTCGTCGTATTCACTGATTTTGTTTCTGGTGTACCTTTTATTAAAAACATTGCAACTAATGCAATAATAATAGATAAAATAAAAATCCAGCGCCATCCAACAAATGTTGAAACCATACCACCGAATAAAGATGCTAGTCCAGAGCCTCCCCATGAACCAATCGACCAATAGCTAAGTGCACGTTGTCTTTCTTTACCTTCAAAATACGCTTTCATAATTGCCAAAGTTGATGGCATAATTGCCGCTGCTGACAAACCTTGAATAACTCTCCCAATAATTAATAAAATAGGTAAATTACTAACAATAATTAATAATGACCCTATAATACTCAGCCATAAACCAATATAAGTAATTTTCACTCTTCCTACTTTATCTGCTAAACTACCTGCTCCAACAACAAACATTCCTGAAAAGAGTGCAGTGATACTGACTGCTATACTGATCGTACCTATATTACTGTTAAATGATTGTTGTAACGTTGGCACTACATTTAATAACGATTGTGCAAACAACCAAAAAGTAACAACTCCGAGTACAATCCCTAAAATAAGTTTGTTGTCCCCTTTATACGTTTGTGAATTTCCCTGTTGTGTCATTGTTGCTTCCTCCTCTATAAATTTTAACTAATGACCATTAGGTAAGATAAGCTTCATTGTAAATGTGAATCCTACATTCCCAATAAGTTACAAATGCTATCCTCTCTAAGCTCAGTCTAGTACTTATCTATATTTGGCTATATGCTTTATTTGTGATTTTTATCACTTAATCATTATCTAATTCATTTAATTTTAAATGATGACAAAAAGAGAAGTGCTATTTTTGTTATTTTATTAAGTCAGTTTACAGTAATTAAAAAAACACTTATAAAGCTCTGCGCTCTATAAGTATTTTTCATTCTAATTTTTAAATTATCGATATTTTTTAAATTCAATGATTTGAACTGCATTTGTCTGCAATTTCAAATGATACGTGATAACATTTTGTACATTAACTTCACTGATTTCCATCTTCGGATAAGATATACGATTAACATAATCGATCGTTTCCTCATCCATTCCATGACGTGTATTGTAATGTTGCCATACTGTATACAATGCACCATTATTTTTATCTAAGGTTAGATGCTTAATTTTATACGTTCCTGATGCCATACATGTCACATTGAGTCGGTATTCTTTATGCGTTAAATACTGATTCTGATCATTTAAAACGAAGTAAGGATTATAGTGTTCTGCATCCCACATCACAATTTGGAAATGATCATAGGATCCTAATACAATGCAATTTTCATTTTGATAAAGCACATTTTTAAGTAGCCTTTTATAAAACAAACTTGTAAAAAATGCCGGCCTTTTTCCATCAAATTGATGATATAGTTCAATTCCAGTTAACTGGGTACTTGTATCATTCAATTGAAACTGTTGATGTAGCTCAAAATTCAACCAATAACCAATCATTTGAATCGAATCATTCAGCTCAATCAGTTGTTCAAAAATAATCCCCGCTCTAAAGTATTCTCCATTTGTAAGATGCGTATCGCCTGTTAATGTATTCCAATTGAGCAAAATGAACGGAATTTTATTTTGTTCTAACTTCAATGTTTCAATAATTTTATTAAATTGCACGTAAATATGTCGTTTTGCCATTTCATATTGCTGGCCTTCTATAGATTTGAAATCAATCATATCATTTTGATTAGCTGAAAAAGCAATGTTATCAATACGATAATAGTCATTATTCAATATGTTTTTCACTTCATGAATCGTTGATAAATGGTCAATATTCACATTTAATATGATTTTCAAATTATCAAAGTAATTATTAAACAAGTCTACTAATTTTTTAAATGTCACCTCATCTGTGCATTGAATATAAATAACACAATTGAACACTTCACTATCTGGTAATGCGTTAAATATATGCTCTAAAAAATAGCTCATTTCTTTATAATAATCGCTAAAATTAGTAGCGCTTCTTGGTGGCTTCAATTCTATACCTAATCCAATTTGATGCGTCATTAAAAAATTTATCGCTTCATCAATCTCCATATAAGGGTGTATGTTAGGAATAATTTCATCACTTTCAATTTTCGAACGTCTAATATGACCAATTTCAATTGGATCTTTAATTAATACGTGATTCACACCTAACAATTTTTTTACTTCTATCAATTGCTTCCTTACTCTTTGCGTTAATAATGATTCTATATAACCAATCTGAATCACATGCTGAAAATGAGAAATTGATTTCCGAGATTTTTCTAATGAAATATCTATTACTTTTTGCGCATCTGGCGACTGTACAATATCACCAATATTTTGATTTATAAAGAGTGACAAATAATATAGATATGTCTGATATGTTGCATTTTGTGCATTATCATCATGAGCAATTTTCTTTTGTTTACTTTGATACTTTATTCTAAACTCTGAAGGGGTCTCATTTGTCGATGCCTTAAAATGCTTTAATAATATATTTGAACTACTAAACCCATTTTTATATGCAATTGTTGTGATGCTTTCATTCGATTCTACTAGGTCATTTTTACAGTGTTCTAAACGAATATAGTTAATGTATTGATTGAATCCCATTTTCTTTTGTTGTTTAAATAGTTTAGATAAATATGTAGTACTTAAGCCTACTTTATCTGCCATTTCTGTTAGGTTAATATGCTCGGCGTAATGTCGCTCTATATAATCACAGACATAATCTAACCTTTGATCTGTCTTTAAAAGTATGGATGTTTCTTTATCAATTGTTGGTATATAACGCGTTAAAATGAACACTAAATCTATTAATTGTTGCTCTATGTACAGTTTATAAAATTCACCTTTTCTGATGAAAACTGTGCCTATTTTAGCAATTGCATTCACACACTGTTGATATATAACATCCTGCAATGTATCACGATTTAATATAAAGTCTCTATCTTGATAATCATACATATATTGACTTAAGTATGATTCAGTTAAACAAATCGAAATCGCTATGGCATCTTCATTTTCCAATATTTGATATTGTTCATTACGGTTTATGATAAATACATCACCTTTTTGGTAGTTCATCATAGTCGCTGATTTACTAACTTTTATCGAACCTTTCAAGATAAGTACAATACGCAGACCTTCACTGACAAAAAGTTTTCCATCAGTATTTAAATTAAATTCTACATCATATAATGTTTTCATATGACCCCCCTTTACAGAATCTAATTTAAATAAAAATTCACATCATTGCTATATTTTATTGAATATTGTTGAATTTTAGACAAATTCAATTACATATTTATACTAACAAGATAGTACTTACAGCAAAAAAACGGAACCATAAAATCAGTTATCAACTTTGATTTCATAGTTCCGCTTCTATTCTCTATTTTTTATTAACTTTTTGTTCAATTAACTCATTTAATTTTCGAATGTTCTCACTTTGTTGCATTAATAGCGTATAAATATCTTTATCATTAATTTGTTCATCATTGACATCATTTGATTTATTTTTTGCTAATTGTTGTGATGATTGATGCACACCTGTTTGATAATCTTTCAGTGCTTGATATAAGAAATCTTTATGCACCGCTTGATGTGCAACTTCATTATATAAAATGTGCGTTTTTTCATCTGTGTGAATCATAAATTGTTGTGATTGAGACACATTCTCCCGAGATTGAATACTAAATGAGCGATCATATGCTTCATTGGTTACGTGTTTTGAATTTGATTGTGTACGCGATGAAGGCATTTGATCTTGTAACGCATGCCCTTCGATATCAAATTGCGGTAATATTCTATTTAACCAACTTGGAATATACCATGACGCTTTACCAAATAATTGTGTTAGTGCTGGTATGAGTAAGAGTCTTACTACGAAAGCATCAAATAATACCCCGAAACCAAGAGCTATACCCATTGATTTAACCATGACATCATCTTGGAAGACAAAAGCAATAAATACACTAAACATAATTAATGCCGCTGCCACAACGACAGGTCCACTTTCTTTTATGCCCACTTTAATGGAATGTTCGTTATCATGTGTTTTACTATATTCTTCATGAATACGGGACATCAAGAAGACTTCATAGTCCATCGCAAGTCCAAATAACAAACCAATTGTAATAACAGGTAAGAATGCAAGTAACGGTCCTGTTGTATCCACACCAAACAATCCAGACATAAAGCCTTCTTGCATAATTAAAGTTGTAAAACCAAGTGTTGCTACAAGTGATAGCACGAACCCTAATACGGCTTTTAGTGGAATAATAATCGAACGGAATACTACCATTAATAATATAAATGCTAAAGCAACGATAACACCTGCGAATAATGGAATAGCTTCATTCAATTTCTGTGACATATCAATATTGATAACACTTTGTCCTGATACTTCTGTCTTGAAGCCATACTTGTCTTTGGCATCATCATTATAATCTCTTAAATCATGGACTAAATCATTTGTAGATTCAGCATTCGGTCCCTTTTCAGGTACAACTGCCACTAAAGCATAATCTTTACTTTTGCTTAGCTGTGGTGGTGCCACCATGTCTACATTATCCATCTTATTGATATCTTTTGTTAACGCTTGTAAATCTTTTTGTAATGCTTGAGGGTTATCTTTTTGGTCTTTGACATTCACGAGCATCGCAATTTGACCATTGTAACCTTCTCCAAATTTATCTGAAATAATTTCATAAGCTTGCTTTTGTGTGCTATCTTCTGGTTTCATACCATCGTCTGGGATACCTAATCTCATATTACTAATCGGAACCGCTGCAACAACTAATATGATTAAACCTATTAATACTGCTGCCAGTGGTTTACCAACTACAAATTTTGACCACTTCGTATCGACATCGTTATCAAATTCAGATTTCGTTTGTTTCGGTTTAATTTGTTTATGGAAAATACTAATCAATGCTGGCAGTAATGTTAATGCACTCAACACTGCAACGAGTACACTAATCGCAGATGCAAAGCCCATAACTGCTAGGAAATCTATGCCTACCAATGAAAGTCCACATACAGCAATGATTACAGTAACACCTGCAAAGATGACAGCACTACCTGCTGTGCCCACTGCTAAACCAACTGCTTTAATATGATTTGTTTCTGTCTTCATAATTTGACGATATCTAAATAAAATAAATAAAGCGTAGTCGATACCTACTGCCAAGCCAATCATTACAGACAATGTTAACGTAACATTGGGAATGTCAAACGCATATGTGAGTAATGAAATAATACCGAC
The DNA here is from genome assembly GCF_051413795.1 of Staphylococcus caeli. Classification (GTDB taxonomy): domain Bacteria; phylum Bacillota; class Bacilli; order Staphylococcales; family Staphylococcaceae; genus Staphylococcus; species Staphylococcus caeli_A. The sequence goes on from NZ_JBOIRQ010000020.1 coordinate 17,209, forward strand.
GCCTGTTCCTAAACCGAGCAATGCACTAATAATCGGCATACCTGCTGCGATAAATGAGCCAAATGTCACTAGTAGTACTACAAAGGCTACGATTATTCCGATAAGTTCAGAAGACCCTCCGATTTCTGTTGACTCCATACCTGTTCCCATAAGCTCAACATTAACATTATGATCATCTTCTAACTGATTTACTTTATCTTGGACATTGTCCTTTGATTTTTTAGTCATTGACGTTGAAGATACATCATAATTTATATCTGCAAATGCTGTGGTTTTATCCTTACTAATTTGTTTATTTTCATAAGGATCTGAAATGTTCTTAATTTCTTTATCATCATCTTTAATATCTTTCAGGGTATTTTTAACATCTTTTGTTATACCTTGTTTTACAATTCCATTATCGGAATCACTTTTAAATACAACTCTAATTTGTGCTTTTTCACTATCTTGATTAAATTCATCTTCAATTTTCTTATTCGTATCTAGCGATTGTAAACCATTCATGGTAATGTCGTTATCAAACTTAGGCGCACTTACTGTTAAAGGGATAATTATTGCAGCAAGTAACACCACCCATGCTATAACACTCCACCATTTATGTTTCGCTACAAACGAACCTAATTTATACAAAAACTTTGCCAAACTATTGCCTCCTCAATTAATCAACGTTATAGTTTAAATATACTGTGTAGATTATTTATATATCCAAGATAAACGTTGTGTACTATCAATAAAAGATTTAAATATTCTAATATGTCTATTTAAACTACAGATTAGGAGAATTGTAGAATGAACGAAAAAGATTTACGTGTAATCAAAACAAAACGCGCACTTTCCCACAGTCTATATACTCTATTAGAAAAACAATCATTTACAAGCATTACTGTGAACCAAATTTGCAATGAAGCATTAACACATCGAACAACGTTCTATAAACATTTCTACGATAAATATGATTTACTAACTTATTTAATTACAGAAATTACTAAAGACTTCTTCTCAATGGATATCAAAGAACGTCTCACTCATCCTTTTAGTGCTATGGAACAAACACTAAATGACATGGATGAGTTGAAACGTGTTGGTGATAAACAATGCGACGACAAAGAATTCGAACGTACAATTTCCAATTATTTTATACGTGAATTACAAGAAGATATTAAACAAAATGAACATAGACTTTCTGTGGATGCAAACGTGCCACCTGAACTTATATTTTACGTCTATGGATCTAGCTTATATGGTTTTCTCGAATGGATTCATGAAAATCATATCGACTTATCAGCCTCGGAGGTTGATGTACTTTTCCAAAAACTGATTAATATAAAAGTTCATGATGCTTAAATCTAAGTACAAAAAAAGCACCGCGCAAAAATTGCGCAGTGCTTTTTCATATATAATTAGAACATTTCAGAAACAACTTTTTGTTCTAAGAAGTTTAATAAGTAGTCTGGGCTACCTGTTTTGGCATCTGTACCTGACATTTTGAAACCACCGAATGGGTGATATCCAACAACTGCAGACGTACAACCACGGTTTAGGTACAAGTTACCTACGTCATATGACTCTACCGCTTCGATCCAATTTTCACGATTATTCGTAATTACTGCACCTGTTAATCCATAATCTGTATCATTAGCAATTTCTAATAATTCTTCGAAGTCTTTACCTTTAACAAATCCAACAACTGGACCAAAGATTTCTTCTTGCATAATTTGATCGCTAGATTTAAGGTCAGCAATAATTGTAGGTTCTACAAAGTAACCTGTCGCATCATCTGTGCCGCCACCTTGTTTTAACTTACCTTCTTTGCTACCAATTTCAATGTAGTTTTTGATTTTATCAAATTGTTTTTGATTAATAACTGGACCCATGTATGTGTTATTTTCAGTGTTACCCACTGTTAAGTTTTTAGTTAAAGCAATAGATTTTTCTAAAACTTCATCATACACATCTTTGTGAATAATAGCTCTTGAACAAGCTGAACATTTTTGACCTGAGAATCCAAATGCTGAAGAAACAATTGATTCAGCTGCTAGGTCTGTATCAATATCTTTATCTACAACAATCGCATCTTTACCGCCCATTTCAGCAATAACACGTTTCAAGAATTGTTGTCCATCTTGCACTTTTGCTGCTCTTTCAAAAATTCTAGTACCTGTAGCACGAGAACCTGTAAATGTAACAAAGTGTGTGTGTACACTATCAACAAGATAATCCCCAATTTCTTTTGGATCACCTGGTACAAAGTTAACAACACCTTTTGGTAAGCCTGCTTCTTCTAAAATTTCCATTAATTTATACGCAGTTAATGGTGTATCTTCTGCTGGCTTAAGTAATACTGTATTACCTGCAACCACTGGTGCCAATGTTGTACCAGCCATAATTGCAAACGGGAAGTTCCAAGGTGGAATTGTAACACCAGTACCAATAGGTTTATAGAAGTATTTATTATGCTCGCCTTCTCTATCTAGCACTGGCTTACCATCAGCAAGTTCCATCATTGATCTTGCATAGTATTCGATAAAGTCGATACCTTCTGCAGTATCACCAACCGCTTCATCCCATGGTTTACCTGCTTCGTATACCATTACAGCTGAAATTTCTTCTTTACGACGTCTTATAATAGCTGCTACGCGAATTAAAAATTCAGCACGGTCTTTATGAGACCATCTCTTCCAAGATTTATAAGCTTCATTAGCAGCATCAAATGCTCTATCTACATCTTTTTGAGTTGCCTTTGAAACTTCTGCAATCACTTCAGTCGTATTTGCCGGATTGATAGACTGATACGTATCTTTAGTGAATTTTTCTTCCCCATTAATAACTAAAGGAATCTTTTGGTTTAATTCCCCTTTGACTATCTTTAAAGCTTCTTTAAATGACTCGACATTTTTACTATCTGTAAAATCAATGCCTGGTTCGTTATGATAATTAACTACCATTTTTCTACCCCCATGTAAGTTTGTAAATAGAAAACTAAATGGAAAACTTCCATTCTTATTGTCATTGTATAGGTATCGTACAATAAATGCAATCGCTTACATAAACTTTTATAAAAATTAATCGTTTTAGGTTATATCTTCTATTCCTAACATACCATTTATTAATATTTATATTTATCACAACTTTACAGAAACATTACAATTAAATTTAATAATTTGTTAAATAATAAAGATTACTCCGATAATACTTATATGTTATTATTGTTATCCTGATTAAATTTACGAACGAATTAATTTTAAATATTCAACAAACATATTTGAGAGGAATTTATTATGAAAACCTATACCTCAGTCATATTTTGGATGCGTACAATTGCTTGTTTAAGTATTGTGCTTATTCATTCCATAACAACAACTTTTAGTAAAATGGACTTTGTTGGTCATGGTACAGCTATTAGAGTAATTCAATTATTACTCATGTTCAGTACACCGTTATTTGTTTTTATTTCAGAATTTTTATTAGCTAAGAATTATCATGTCCAAACAAAACCTGGTTTTTTCAAAAACAAACTTATTTATCTAGGTATTCCTTATATTTTTATCAATATCGGAATTTCAATATTTTATTTTGAATCAAAAACTTTTGAAGAATTTATGCAGCACTTTGCTGATACGATGTTTCATGGTGGTGCAGTAACATATTTCATTGTTATTATTTTTCAGTTCTATATACTACATATATTTTTCGCCAAATATATTATCAAATGGAAACCTATCCCAGTCATTATCGGCGCTGTAATATTTGCCACATTGTACTGGGCGTTCAGACAATTTGCACCACAATCTGAGCATCCTATATTAGGTTTATTTTGGGAACGTGAAGGATGGATGTTGTTCCTAGGATGGATTAGTTATTTCTTACTTGGATTTTATTCAGGTATTTACTATGAGACACTAATGGAAAATATTAAAAAATACACATGGCATATTATCATTGGAGCGATAGTCGCAACTTCCATATTAATAGGAAACTACTTATTAGGTATCAGTACCTGGGTTGAATCTAAACGCTTTGATATTCCTTTTTATGTGACTATGATTATTTTACTATTTTTCTTATTCTCGTCTTATATAAAATATGTACCAAAATTTGTCTTATTTATCAGTAACTATTCATTTTGCATTTATTTAATACATTATTTCTTTGTACATGATTTAGGTTTATTAAGAGCTGACAGTTCCTTAAGAAACATAGCATTTAACTTTATCATTACATTAACTGTTTCTATTTGTTTAGCTTATGTGCTTAACTTATTTAAATTCGGAAAATTCGTCGTAGGTGGCATAGGACATATTAAATACGATAAAGTCTATGAAAGCTATCAACATGGTAAAATGGATTAATTTAAAAGCTTACGTATCTATAAATTAAGAAACGCTTTGCTACACACCAATTTTGTGTAACAAAGCGTTTTTTATTATTTTGCTTCGATGTCTTCTTTAGAGATGATTGGATAATTTTTGAAAAGTAATGAACATACATATCCAACAATTAAACCAATAACGCCTACGATTGCCCCATAAATAAAGATTTTAACCGGATCATTAAATCCAAACATTACTAAAAATCCTGCTAACGGTGTAGCTGTACCAGTTGCATCATTAATCATTCCTGAAGATGCAATAACAGCACCTGCTAAAGCTCCTCCAATAAAGTTTGCAGTATAAATTGGCACAGGGTTTGCTGAAACTACATCCGCTTGTGACAACGGTTCAATACAAACGGCAATTCTAGATTTACGATCACCCAACTTTAATTTGTTAAACATTGTACCATTAATGAAAGATGACGCAAATGATACCATCGCTGCAATCGCCATTGGCATACCAGTCAAACCTAGCAAAGCTGTCAATGCCATTGAGCTTAATGGCGCAGTACCAACGACTGTAATTACACCACCCAGAATAATCCCCATAATAATAGGACTTACTTCTGTAGAACTTTGAATAATATCTCCAATTTTCAATAAAGAATTATTGACGATCGGCGTTACACCAGTAGCTACTAACCTTGCTAATGGTGCAATGATGATAATACCTACAATCAAATCAATACCATCAGGTACTTTACGTTCTGCATATTTCATTAAATAGCCAATCACATAACCAGCTACAAAACCAGGTATCAAATCCAAACCACCACATGCTGCTGCAATAACCAGTGCATATACTGGCGATACACCAATGGCAAGCGAGACTAAACCTGCAGCTGCGACACCGCCTAAACCTCCTGCAGCATCACCTAAATCACCTAAAAATTTTACGCCTAATAGATCGCCACCCACATATTTGTGAAAAGCTTCTACTAAAAAAGTTGCTATAGCCGCATTTGCTAGAGCCCCCATTGCACGCATACCTTTAGGCGCGCGATATGTAAATAGTGTAAATAACGCTAACACTACAATTAAAAATACTGTACCTATGATTATATCCATTTATAAATGCCCCATCTCTCTTCAAACATAATAAGTGACGTCCTAAAGTATGTATATGTATCTATCACATAAATGTACTTAATCATTGCATTTATCATCTAATATACAACTCCACTTGTTTTTATATTAACATAATTTCATTTTATATTCCGAGCTATTTTATTATTTTGAATTTAAGCTCCGCGGAATATTTTTCAATACTGTTTTAATCCATTCTAATATATTACACAATTTAAATATAAAAGTTTTTTCTATATATCCATGCATTTCCTTTAAAATGTCCTAAATTCAGTATCATTATTAATATAATAAAAAAAGCGTATATATGAATGTAGCACTAGTTCAATGCTTACTCTCATACCATACGCTTTAGAAAAAATTATTTGTTGTTGATGTCGTGTATCGGTTTAGCTGGTGTTCCTAATGCAAGTACATTAGGTGGAATATCTTTGGCTACGACACTACCCGCACCTATTACAGATCCTTCACCAATCGTAACACCAGGTAGTACTACAACATTCGCTCCTAACCAAACATTAGATTCAATACGAATAGGCAATGCTTGTTCTAATCCATTGTTTCGTGATTGATATTCTAAAGGATGAATTGCTGTGTAAAGACCACAACTAGGTCCAATAAACACATCATCTCCGATAAATATTTTACCACCGTCCATAAAATAACAATCGTGGTTTATAAAAACACGTGACCCTAAAAAGATATTGTAGCCATAATCTGTTTGAAATGGACTTAATAGTTCTACTGATTGTGGTTCATAGTTTAATAATTTCTTGAGAATTTGACGTCTTTTATCTTTTTCACTTGGCTTAATATGGTTTAATTCAAAGCACAAATCCTTTGCTGCCATTCTTTCAGCATCAAGTGCCAGATCAAAATTTGCATCATACCATTCACCAGCTAACATTTTTTCTTTTTCAGTCATATTTGTCGCCTCCAGTTAATCACTTTATATTTATAACGCCCCTAAGTATTGTGCAACATGTATCAATCCCCTATGCTTCACATCATAGAACTAAGTAATTGATACATGATCGTTCCTGCATAATTACCAATGACATATCCTAACGTTCCTATAATCAATATTGGGCCAACTAATCCTGTCCAACCTTTTCCAATAGCTAGTGCTGCTGCAGTTGTCGGACCCCCTGCTGTCGCATTACTCGCTAATAATATTTCTTCTATTTTAAAATGAAATACTTTCCCTAATGACAAGCTAAGTCCCAAATTGAATACCAATATAATTATAACAAAAATGAATAGTAATGGTGCTGTAGTAATAATCGTTGCAAATGAAGCCGGTGTGCCAATAACTACAAAGAAAATATAAATAAGAAATGTCCCAATTTCCGAAGCGCCGGCCAATTTTTCAAAGAAGTCTCCCCAAATAGCTACGACTATGAGTGTCAATGTCGTTAAGAGCAAATATTGATCACCAAAAAATGACACAATGACCGTCAACAATACGTTACTTTTAGGGACAAATTGCTGTATAAGTTCTGCAACTTTGAAACTTACTGCAACAAGCGCAATCGCACTAGCTATAGAAAAAGCGATATCAAGTAATTGTATTTTTTTAGGTTGCCAATAAGATTGTTGTGTTTCAGGTGAATTTGTTTCGTGATAATCTGTTTGGAAATACTTTTTAATCCAAGGTATAGAAGGCATCGCGATTAATAGCATAAAGTATAATGCCATCACACTATTATCAGCCACCACTGCTGAAGAAACCATTTCACTCGGTGTTTCGAACTTAGAACTTAACGCTGCAAAGTTGACACCTCCGCCAATATAACTCCCTGTCATCATTGCACCTATTTTATTTAAATATGGAATCCATTGATGCAACGCTAAAAATGCGACTGTTGTGCCAATCATCGTACCAACTGATGCGATGAAGAATATAACCAGTAAACGTCTACTCTCTTTCCAAATCTTTAATATGTTAGAACTAAACAATAATAGTGGAATCGATAAGGGAACGACATAATCCCATACCGTATCGTATACGGGCGAACTTGTTGGAATCACTTTGAAGTTAGATAATAACATCGCTCCTACCAGTGCTATAATTGCCCCTGAAATTGTACTTGCCCATTGAAATCGTTGTTCTAAAAATAAACTCACGGTTGCCCAAACAATAATAATTGCCCATAGTACCCATGTGTCATCTTTTGCAATCAGTGTACCTAATACCATATTTTACATCCCCTCTCAAACTTCCAATGAATTATAGTCATTTTACCAATATTTTACATTTATTTTTATAATTTTCTGAAAATAAATTGTTTATATGTGAGGAAATTGATATTCTTACTGTTATAGCAACACCAACAAGGGGGATTTTTATGAAAAAAAAGATTGGGTTAATATTAGGACCATTACTGTTCGTGATCATTTACTTTATTCCTGCGATTACGGGATTAGAAGATGCACCAAGAGCAGTGCTTGCCGTTACATTATTTGTAGCGACATGGTGGATTACAGAAGCAATTCCTATTCCAGCTACATCCTTAATTCCGTTATTTCTATTACCACTTACTGGTGGAACAGAAGAAGCCATAGCAACGAGCGCATATGCTGATCCTATCGTCTTTATGTATATGGGTGGTTTCATTATTGCTTTGGCTATTGAAAAATGGAATTTACATAAACGTATCGCCATGACAATTATTTCTATGATGGGGACTAATAGCAATAGAATTATACTAGGTACGATGATTGCTACTGCTTTTATTTCGATGTGGATTTCGAACGCTGCTACAGCATTGATGATGTTACCAATCGCATTGGCACTGATTCAAGAAATTAAGGACGCACAATTTTTGAAACCTGAATCAGCAAGTAAATTTAGTAAAGCACTGCTACTTACGGTCGCTTACTCCGCGTCAATTGGCGGATTAGCAACACTAATTGGTTCTGTACCAAATGCTGTGTTTGCCGCAGTAGCTGCTTCAAGTCTTGATAGAAAGGTATCCTTTGCACAATGGATGATTTTCGCAGTACCATTGACTATCATTCTTTTAGCAGTACTTTATTTCTTACTTACAAAATGGCTATTCAAAGTTGAAGATGCAGACCAAATATCGTCTGATTTCGCCAAAAAATCGTTACGTGAGTTAGGCCCTATGTCTAAGGAAGAAAAACTAACTGGACTCGTCTTCTTATTCGTCAGTTTACTATGGGTATTCGGTGGTCTATTACCCGAATCCTTACATATCACTGATACAATGATAGCAATGGGTGGCGCAGTGATATTATTCCTGATTCCTGCCAAATCTAAAAAAGGTGGACTACTCGTTTGGGACGACATGTCCAAATTACCTTGGGGTATACTCTTACTATTCGGAGGTGGTTTATCCCTAGCCGCTGCATTTGAAGATTCTGGTTTAACAAAGTGGTTCGGCGGAATGATGGGCATCGTTAAGCCTCTTCCATTGATATTAATCGTACTCGTACTAACAACTGCAATACTATTCTTAACCGAAGTAATGTCAAACACTGCAGTATCTAATATGCTCATGCCAATTAGTATTGGTTTTGCTGCAGCCATAGGCCAAGATCCATTCATTATAATGGCTATTGTAGCAGTTTCATCAACATGTGCCTTTATGCTTCCTATTTCAACACCACCAAATGCAGCGGTATTTAGTTCTGATGAATTAGAAATGAAAGATATGGTCAAAGCTGGATTTATTTTAAATATTTTCACTATTATTATCATTTCATTCTTTGCATACTTCTGGTTACCTATCGCATTTGGCTTATAAATACACAGCTCTCATACTGCTAAGGTATGATGTATTTTCTATACTATAGACGCATGTATAATTCTGAAAAACAGTTTAGAATAATGATATAAACTTATAAAAGGAGTCAATAATTATGAAAATATTATTTCGAGGGGCGATAGCGATCATTTTAATACTCGGTATCGTAAAAACATTTGAAGACCACGATGTTGCTGCTGAGGCAACCCATTACTTTAATCAAGTTAAAAATGGCGAGGCATTGCAAAGTATTGAGAATGTGAATTTTGATGGCTTGAAAAATTTAAATTTCGATAACTTGAACCCTTCAGATTTCTTTTAAAGTTTATAGCCAACTTCTAGTGATTCAGCATAACTTTTACAAATGAACATAGCACAAAATATTATTCCCCGATAAATTTTGTGTCGTTTCACATGTACCATATTGATTTTATTTTTTACAAATTGATATCCAAGACAACCTTCAGACTGAAGCAGCGCATTGCTTATTTAAAAGCATGCGTTGCTTTTATTTTTGAGATAAATTTAACAATATAATAATTAGAATTTCCTGAAATATAGTAGTGACAATTTTAATTCCTTTTTTATAATATAATTAAATTATAAGAAGGACGGTGTTTAAAGTTACTTCTAAAATGCCTCAATTTAATTAACTAGGTACACCTTGATGTATTATTATTCGCTTTTCACTTTTTACAATTAATAACGTTGTAGAAAAAATCCAATATGTTAATCACTTATTTCATTATAGAAAAGGAGTTCTAATTATGGTCAAAAAAGTTTTATTGCTATGTTCTATAATTTTTGTATTATTAACTGCTATCCTCTTCTCATTTGATGAATTCGACAGATTTAATCCTTTTTTACAAAAAGAAACGTCTTATGCCAACGTTAAAGCAAACACTCAAGATTATCAAAATATAACAATTTATTCTGCGAATGGAGAAAAACGTGATTATAAATTATCATTTAATGGATATGATCCTTCCAAACAAAAGGTAAAAATAACACATAAAGGTACCTATGTAGAGCATATAGATTACATTGATAAACTGCCATTTGTTTCACTTAAGTAAGTATCGTATATCATCCATACAAAACAATGGACTATCTGAAATAGATAGCCCGTTGTTTCTTTTCTATAAACTTCTTTTTTAAGACGTAATGTAGTCTCCACCGCTGACATGGATAACTTGGCCAGTAATATATGAACTATCTGCATATGACGCAAGAAATACATAGGACGGTGCGAGCTCTGCCGGTTGTCCTCTTCTTCCCATAGGTGTTTCCCCACCTTGATGTTCAACCTTATCTTCTGAGAAGGTAGCAGGAATTAATGGTGTATATATTGGTCCTGGTGCCACCGCGTTGACTCGAATGCCTCGTGAACTTAATGTCGTTGCCAGCGAACGCGTAAATGACACAATAGCGCCTTTAGTTGCTGAATAATCAATTAAATGTGCAGACCCACGATATGCAGTAACACTTGTTGTATTGATGATTGCATCTCCATCTTTCAAATGTGGTACTGCCGCTTGTGATAAAAACATCATACCGAAAATATTTGTTTCAAATGTTTCTTTGATTTGAGTAGGTGTTATATCCTCAAAATGATCTTGTGGAAATTGTACGCCACCGTTATTTACAAGTATATTCAAGCCACCAAAGTCTTTCACAACGTTCTCAATGAGTTTTTGTGAATCATCAACTGATTTTAAATCATGCGTATAGGCTTTAGCTGTGCCCCCTAATGCTTCTATAGCATCCACAACCGCTTCAGCATCTTCGTGTTCATCATAATAACCAATCGCGACTTGTGCACCTTCTCGAGCATACAACATAGCAATTGAGCGCCCAATACCTGAATCTCCTCCTGTAATTAGTGCTACTTTGCCTTGTAGTTTACCTGCACTTTTATATTCATCCATTTCTGTTATAGGCTGTGGATCCATATCTTTTTGGATACCCGGCTGTCTATCCTGTGTGTATCCTTTAATTTGATTATGAAATTCTGATAAATTCATTATCTGCACCTCTTTCTTGTTATTTCTGTTCATAGCTCGATACCACTTCATGAAAATTACAAACATAAACGTCACATATCATATTGCAAGCAATATTCTTATCATTTAAAAAACACTGCAACGTTACCGTTACAGTGTTCAAATTAAACTTATTTAAATTGAGTGTTTCACAACGCGACTTGAATGTATAAATGCCATAATTGCAAAAATTGCATATATGATGGAGTAAATTATCATAACGATGTAAATTGGTAACATCGTTGCGCCACCCATAAGTGACATAAATGCTTTAGCGGCAAAGTATGCATGCAGCAATGATACAATCAATGGCAATCCAAAGTTAAATGCAACCTTCAGTCCAAGCCCTTTTAACATATCTTGATGTGTATAACCAATTTTACGGAGAATACGGAAATTAGGCAGTTCATCTTCTGTTTCATCCATTTGTTTAATATAGACGATACACCCAGCTGCTACTAAGAACGCTAACCCTAAAAATGATGTGACAAACAATACGATACCTATTGAGTCATTCATATCTTGATGCGCTACCTTTTGTGGAAGTATATTCGGATTGATTGACTTAGCAATCTTATTCGCTTTATTCCAATCACTTTTATGTTTCAAATCATAGCCATATTGAGGTTGTGTTTCTTTCGCATCTGGTTTGATTTGGTTATATTTTTCTTCACTCACTACCATAACCGGCCCTGCAAAGCTCGTCTCACTACTAAAATAAACATCTTTGGTAGCATCTTTGACATTGAAGACTTGCTTTGGTTGGCTATTTAATTGAATATCGCCTTCATCATTATATTTAATAATGCCGCCACCTGCAGCTAAGTTTACCATTTTAGCATTTGAACCTTTAACTGCCTTGTCGTTAATATACTCATTACTTGTGACAAATAAATTAATTGCTTGTGGACCTGCGATACTTTGTCCTTTTTTGAAGAAGCTGTCTTTTGTTACTTTAAATTCGGAAACTTCTTTATATTTATTATTAAAACCGATGTGTGCTTGTTCTAACTTTTTCTCAAATTGTTCAGCTTGATGCTTTTTAGAAAAATTAAAATCCTGTGGTGAGGTCAATTTCAAATTGTCATCAATCTTTGCTTTACTAATTGCACCAAAGCAAAGCACCGTAACCGTTACTGCAGAAATTGTCGCAATTATCGTTAATGATAATGCATTTTTCTTCATTCTGTGCATAATCGAAGACGTAAATACGACATCCGTGATTGAAACTTTACCACGTTTACTTCGTTTCAATGTTTTAAAAATAACTGACACTGAACTTCTGAAGAACAGATATGCCCCTACAACCGTTAAAAACAATATAATAAATGGTGCGAACATAAATAAATTCGCAAATTTGCCAAACATTTCCGTAGCCATGTAATAACCAAAGAGAATCATCACTATGCCTAGTATACCTGAGCAGATTTCAAGTATAGAGACGTTGTTCTTTGAGGCTTCAGATTTAGAACTATCATTCATCATAGATAAAATGCTACGTCTGCGTAAAAAGATAAAGCTTTGACTTAATATGATCAACAACGCGATTACTACTAGCAAACATGTTTGAATGACGGCTGGAAATTGGAATGTTAAAGATACACTTGTACTAATACCTAGTATTTTAAGTACAATCATCAGTAATATTTTCGACCCAAATACACCTACAACCATACCGATTAAAGTTGTCGTCACAAACATAGCAATTTGTTCTATCGTAATCATACGTAGGATATTGCCTCTAGTAAGTCCTATGAGTTGATATAACGCAAATTCACGTGTACGTCTTTTAATAAATAACTGATTGGCGTACATTAAAAAGACGATGATAATCGCAAATAAGAAATATGCTCCAATTTCAGATCCTTTACTAATAATCTTCATAGAATTCTCATTATTAATACTATCCGTATACTTTAATGTCACAAAGCTAAAGTACAGTACAATACTGACAATTAATGCAAAGATATACATCGCATAATGACGCACGTTTTGTCTTAAATTTTTAAGTACAATTTGATTAAAGCTCATGTGCCACACCACCTAAGGCAGTTTGCATATGAATAATATTCTTATAGAATGCTTGGTTTGAGTCTTCTCCTTGATATACTTCTGAATGAATATTGCCATCTTTCAACATGATTACTCGGTTTGAATAACTCGCTGCAACAGGATCATGTGTCACCATTACAATTGTCGCATTCATATTTTCATTCAGTTCTTCTAGTCTGTTCAATAAATCTTGTGCACTTTTAGAGTCTAATGCACCAGTTGGTTCATCTGCGAAAATAATTGCTGGTTTATGCACAAATGCACGTGCTGCAGCAGTACGTTGTTGTTGCCCACCAGAAATTTCATTTGGGTATTTATCTCCAAGTTCTTGAATCCCTAGGGCTTCCGTAACCTCTTTATAATTTTTTTCCTTTTCTTCCTTTGACATTTTTTGTATCGATAAAGGCAACATAATGTTTTCTTTTACTGTTAACGTATTAAGTACACTATAATTTTGGAAAATAAAACCAACTTCTTTTTTTCTAAAATCCGCTAATGCTTTATTGCTCATTTTATTTAATTTATGACCATTAATTTCTACCGTGCCACTTGTAATATAATCTATAGAACTGAGAACATTTAATAATGTTGTCTTACCAGAACCCGATGGTCCCATAATTGATACAAATTCACCTTTTTCTATCGAGAACTCTATTCCTTTAAGTACTTCTTGTTGGCGATGTCTGTTCCCATAACTTTTCGTTAGTCCTTCTACTTTTAATATAGACATGTCATTCACTCCTTAATTACTGTATAGTCATAGCTTAACGTTTTATTATCTATTTCTCGTTTGTTTGAACTAACAAATCTTCCTATTAAAATGACAAACATGTCACATCAAATTTAAACCATGCATGTATTTTATTTTCCAAAAATTTCCTATTTAATTCATCATATCATTTTTAAATTATTAATAAATATATAGTTCATCAATGCTAATAATAGAAAGTTCATCGTAAAAACAGACTCAATTTTATATGGTGCAAGAGTATTGACTTTTATACCTGTAGGGGGTATATTGGTGGTGTAAAAAATACTACACCATCCTTTGAAAGGAGGAAACCGTTCATGGCCGAACAGAAAACAACCACATTAGAAATTACCGGTATGACATGTGCTGCTTGTGCGAATCGTATCGAGAAGAATTTAAATAAAATGGAAGATGTAGATGCCAATGTAAATGTGACAACAGAGAAAGCAACAATTAAATATAACCCTAATATCACATCGACGAGCGACTTAACACAAACTGTAGAAAAAACAGGTTACGGCGTCTTAAACGAAAAAGTTGAGTTAGATGTAATCGGTATGACGTGTGCTGCTTGCTCTAATCGCATTGAAAAAGTATTAAATCGTACTGATGGTGTGTCGGAAGCGACAGTCAACTTAACGACGGAAAACGCAACAATATCGTATAATCCAAGTACAACATCTGTAAATTCATTAATTAATAAAATTCAAAGTATTGGTTATGATGCACATCCTAAACAAGACATGACCGCAAAGCACTCACAAAAAGAGGTTGAGTTAAAACGCAAGTTGATTAAACTTGTTATTTCTGCTCTCCTATCCGTACCTCTATTGCTTACAATGTTTGTACACCTTTTCGGTATTCACATTCCAGCAATTTTTATGAATCCATGGTTCCAATTTATCTTGGCAACACCGGTACAATTTATTATTGGCTGGCAATTTTATGTTGGTGCTTATAAGAATTTGAGAAATGGCTCAGCAAATATGGATGTGCTCGTTGCATTAGGTACCAGCGCTGCCTATTTTTATAGTTTATACGAAATGATTAAGTGGATAAACCAGCCAAGTATCACACCTCACCTTTATTTCGAAACGAGTGCAGTTTTAATTACCTTAATTTTATTTGGAAAATATTTAGAAACTCGCGCAAAATCACAAACCACAAATGCACTTAGCGAATTATTAAACCTTCAAGCAAAAGAAGCGCGTGTATTACGCAATGAAGAAGAACAAATGATTCCGCTAGAGCAAGTAGTCGTTGGCGATCATCTAATCGTTAAGCCCGGTGAAAAGATACCTGTAGATGGTATTATTGTCAAAGGCCAAACTTCCATCGATGAATCAATGTTAACAGGAGAATCAATGCCTATTGATAAATATCAAGACGATGAAGTAATAGGTTCTACAATCAATAAAAATGGCCTAATTACGGTGCAGGCAACTAAAGTTGGCTCTGATACGGCGCTTTCTTCTATTATTAAAGTTGTAGAAGATGCACAAGGTTCAAAAGCACCAATTCAACGTCTGGCCGATATTATTTCTGGTTATTTTGTACCTATTGTCGTCGGTATATCCATTTTGACATTTATCGTCTGGATAACTTTAGTCCAACAAGGTCAGTTTGAACCAGCATTAGTCGCAGCCATTGCTGTTCTAGTAATTGCTTGTCCATGTGCGCTAGGTTTAGCTACGCCTACATCTATTATGGTCGGGACTGGAAAAGCTGCCGAAAACGGCATCCTGTTCAAAGGTGGCGAACATATTGAACGTACGCATCAAATAGATACAGTCGTATTAGACAAAACGGGTACCATCACTAATGGAAAACCCGTAGTCACAGATTTCGATGGTGACACTGAAGCATTACAACTATTAGCTAGTGCTGAAAAAGGATCAGAACATCCACTTGCTGAGGCCATTGTGAACTATGCAAATACTGAAAATATTACATTGTTACCGACAGAAACATTTGAAGCGGTACCTGGCCACGGTATCAAAGCAACGATAAATGACCGCACTATTATGGTAGGTAATCGTAAATTTATGGAAACATATGACATTGCCTTTGATTCTGCTGAAACACGTTTAACAGAATTGGAAAATATGGGTAAAACTGCTATGTATATAGCGATTGATCAAACATTACGAGGCACAATTGCAGTTGCAGATACAGTTAAAGACTCTGCACGACAAGCAATCGAACAATTACATGACCTGAACATTAATGTAGTTATGCTTACGGGAGATAACCAACGTACTGCACAAGCGATTGCAGATGAAGTCGGCATCGACACCGTTATAGCTCAAGTCTTGCCAGAAGAAAAAGCTAAACAAGTCGAAACGCTACAAACAGATGGCAATACCGTTGCTATGGTCGGCGATGGTGTCAATGATGCACCTGCACTCGTTCAAGCTGATATTGGTATCGCTATTGGTACAGGTACAGAAGTTGCAATTGAAGCAGCTGATGTCACAATTCTTGGTGGCGATTTATTACTCATTCCGAAAGCAATCAAAGCTAGTAAATTAACAATACGTAATATTCGCCAAAATCTTTTCTGGGCATTCGGTTATAATGTTGCAGGTATACCGATAGCTGCACTTGGTCTTCTTGCACCATGGGTAGCTGGCGCAGCAATGGCCCTCAGTTCAGTTAGTGTGGTCACTAATGCACTTAGATTAAAACGTATGAAATTGTAGACATATCTCTGGGATATAAAAAGCTATCTCAAACCCAAGTTGCGAAACAATTTATTTCAATTAGAGCTCTTTTCAGTATTTAATTATCAAGAAAGTTAGAATTACATTTAAATATATTAAAGTATAAAATAAACTATATCCCCTATTTCAAGGAGGTGATTCAAATGGCAACGGAAACAATCACAGTAGAAGGTATGAGTTGTGCGCATTGCAAGCAAGCAGTAGAATCTGCGCTCACACAACTTGACGGCGTCTCATCTGCGAATGTCAGTCTAGAACAAGGTAATGTTGCGGTTGATTTTGATGATAATAAAGTCACTCATTCAGACATGGCAGAAGCAATTGAAGATCAAGGCTACGATGTAAAATAACGTCATAAATTACAATCGCTAATATTAGCAATCTTAATATTATATTAGAACCATTTAGCTCGTTTCTAGTGTAATATTATCAATTTTGTTTTGCATTACGATTCTTATCGTGCTATAATAGTCTTAACAAAGTTTCAAACATTAATACACCAAACCCCCTCACTATTCTGAGTAGTGAGGGGGTTTTTTAGGTGTTTGCTAGTCGCCTGTCTTATGATCGTCATGTTTGCTTAGCCAATGCGCAAACCAAGTAACGATGCAACCACTTATGGCTGCGGTTGCAATTTGAAACAAAGTTTCAAACATTCAAATACACCTCCCCTCTACGTTAAAATAACGCCTGAGAGTTCGGCGACTAAAACATTATACACCTTGAAGAATTAGCAAAACACAACCTTAAGTAATGTTGAAAAAAAATGAACACCCTAATTGATATCCTGTGGCATTTTCGCCTTATAATTTTCTATTATTTGGTATTTATGAAAATAATGTCAACGTGCTTTTCATTTATCCACTAATAAAACAATATTCTACAATCAAGTATTTATTAATTCACACGTAACGCTGTATCACCTGTCTTTAGTACTTCCAATGTTGCGTCTAATGCATCGACAATCAAATTTTCCACTGCAGCATCTGTATAAAACGCAATATGTGGTGAAACAATCACGTCTTGGCGTTCAATTAATTGTTTTAAAACATCATCCGTTAATTTTGTATTACGTTGATCACTAGGAAACAATCCTTTTTCACCTTCATACGTATCTAATGCGGCACCTTTAATAATATCTTCATCTAATGCTTGTAATAACGCACTAGTCTTCACAATCGTACCTCTAGCACAGTTCACAAACACTGAACCTTTTTTAAATTGACTAAATAAAGTTTCATCAAATAAATAGTCATTCTCTTTACTTGCCGGGATATGTACTGTCACAATATCCGCATTTTTAATCGCTTCAGGAATGCTCTCAGCATATGTTAAAAATGTTCGATAATCATCGTTAGGTACAACATCATAAGCAATCACTTCCGCATCAAATCCTTGCGCAAAAATCTTCGCCACAATCGCACCAATGCGTCCTGTACCAATTACTGCAACCTTTAAGTCTCTAATTGAACGCGATAAAATTGCTGGTTGCCATCTGAAATCATATTCCTGAGTCTTTTGTTGAATATCATTATAGTTACGTACAAGGTTTAATGCTTGAGAAACGCTATATTCTGCAATTGAATGTGGAGAGTACGATGGTACATTACTTATCACTAATTGATATTTTTCAGCTAAATCAAAGTCATAAATATCAAAACCAGCACTTCGTTGTGCTATTTGTTTAATACCAAATTCATGTAACTTTCTATATACACTTTCCGCTAATGGGATTTGTTGTGATATTGACAAGCCATCAAACCCTTTGACCCTTTCTACCGTATCTTCATTTAACAAATCCTCATCTAAATCTACTTGTACATTATTTTTAGAAGCCCACTTTTCAATATAAGGAATATCTTCATTTCTTACGCCAAATAATTTAATACTTGTCATCGTAAATCGCTCCTTCAATAATTTTTATACATAAAGGTGTTTCAAAGACTGTATTCTCTGTGCGGCTGTTTCCAATGACGCATCATCCACAGCTAAAGAAATACGTACAAAGTTTTTACCATGTTCTCCAAATGGTATACCAGGCGCCACTAGTATAGATTGCTCTTGCAATAAATATTGTACAAAAGCCTCTCCATCATACTTCGGCGGTGTATGTAACCATAAAAAAATGCCGCCTTTCATTGGTTCAAAAGGTATCTTCGCCGCTTTCAATTTCGCTTCAAACATATCTCTTCGACGTTTAAATGTCTCATTTTGTTTATCTAAAAAGCTGTCATAATGATTTAATGCATAGGCTGCTGCATCTTGCAATGCGCCAAACATCCCTGCGTGGGTATGGGATTGATACTTTTTCATTGCTTGAATGATGTCTTTATTACCCACGGCAAATCCCACTCTAAAACCAGACATATTATAGCCTTTTGATAGTGAAAACACTTCAATCGCAAGATCTTTTGCACCATCTGATTGTAAGATACTAGGATTTTTTGCATCAAAACCAAAGGCACTATATGCAAAATCATGAACTATTTTAGTCTTAGTTCCTTTAAATTGAGCAATGGCTTCATCAAACACTGCTTGTGTAGCTACAGATCCAGTCGGATTATTGGGATAAGTTAAATATACAAGTTTTGTATTTTGTAAAATATCACGATTCACCTTGTCCCATTGCGGTAAATAATAGGGAGGTTGCAACACAAGTGGCTGTGGTTGTGCATCTGCTAATAGCACACCCGCTTTATAATCTGTATAACCAGGATCCGGTAAAAGGACGTTCTCCCCCGGATTTACAATGCATGTTGGCAATCCTACCAAACCATTTTTCGTACCATATAAAATACACACCTCATCCTCTGGATCCAATGATACTTCAAATTGTCTTTGGTAAAAATCAACAATCGCCTGTTTAAAGTTTGCTTTCCCATGAAACGCCCCATATTTTTGATTGTGAGGCAGGCGCAATGCCTCCGCGAAACAATCGATAATCTCTTTAGGGGTTTCTCCATCAGGAATTCCCACTGCCATATTAATAAGTGGTAATGGGCCATGTTCAACCTTTTGTCCCATTGTTTTCCCAAAATAACTATCTGGAATTTGTGCTAATCTATCTGAAATAACCATAAAAACCTCCCTAATTAAAAAGGAGTGACTAGAAATCAAATTTTCTAATAGAGATTTCGTAGCCCCACCCGACTAATGATGACTAGCATTGAAAAGTTTACCTGAGCTGAAGCTTATGCATAAGTCTTACTAACTTAATAAATTAAGCAGTGAGACTTTCCATTTTCAATTCAGTTACCTACTGTCTAAATGAAAAAATCTGAAACAACTAATTTTGTCTCAGTCTTCTGTATGTTAATTATCTTTTAAGTATGCAGATTTGTTGGATGAAGCACAGTACTAAAAATTCAAGTCTGTTGCTAAAAGATTATCATGACAATTCCTTCAACTTCTCTTGATAAGTACATCTGTTAAATTACAGTTAATTTTATCAGAATATTCAAACTTGTCAATTGCTATAAATGTACAAAAAAAGAGCAACTCATAATGAGTTGCTCTAAATTTATACCACTAAACCTCAATGTTCAGTGCTATAAATCCTACCACCAACCGTGTGAAGCACGGAAAGCTATAGCTGCGTCGATTGAACCGTAACGGTTTTGCGCGTAGTTTAACATACCTTTAGTTTGTGAAGATACTGAACCAGTACCCCATGATTCCATTGTTTGACCTAAACCACTGTAACCAGCTGGGTTAACTGCGTTAGGATTACCACCTGATTCAGGCATAACGATTGAATTCCACATAGCTTCTGTACCACCAGCAGCTAAGAATTGAGATTTAACTGATCCACCAGTTGATGCTGCTGATGCTTGAGCAGTTTTATAAGTTTGAGCTGCAGCACTTGTTTGTGCAGTTTGAACGTTTGAGTTAGATGAAGCTTTAGGAGCTTCAACTGGAGCTACTTCTGTGTTGCTTGATTGTTGTTGAGTTGCAACTTCGTTAGCTGAAGTTTCGTTAGTATTTGTAGATGCTTGAGCAGCTACGTCTTGGATTGAATTTTGAGCACCAGTTGCTTGGTAGTTCCATGACCAAGTTTGACCGTTTGAAGTGAAGTTATATTCAAAGCCATTGTATACGAAGTCATAGTTATACGCACCAGCGTGTAATGGTTTTTCGTTTAATGCTTCTGGGTTGTTTTGAGCTAAATCAGCTAAATGTGCATAATCAACGTTTGATTCTGATGCATGCGCTTCGTTGTTATCAGCTGTTGCTACATATCCTGTTACACCTAATGCTACTGCTAATGATGATGCTAAAATTGATTTCTTCATAATTAAAAAATCCTCCAATTAATATCTTTTTAGTTTAAGTTATATTTTTCGTTAAATTAATTATCGTATGTGCTAATTTTCGTTTGTAATTTTTCTCTTAGCTTTTCGCCACAAATAATATACCATAATTTTAAGGCAGTTATATTACGCTTCCTTAACAAAACGTTACAAATCAAATGCACATCTGTAACATTGAAATGAAATTGTTTTGTGTTGCCACGCTTTTTTATGCATAACAACACAATATAAATTGCGCTAAATCTTATTGTCTCGACGTTCAATACATGCATTTCGCTAGTTATTTATATCGTCAGAAATATTACATTCTTCATTTCTGTTACACAACTGTAATAATTATAAAAGACAAAAAAATTATATTTTGGGGTAAAACTTGCAAATTTTTTTGTTTAAAATTAAAAAAGACCACTGATTTGTGGCCTTTTTCACTTCTTTCCTTTGTTAAAGATTATATTTAGCTCTACTACTTTATTACAAATTATGACAAACGTTTTATTCTATTTGTGTTATTTTACGCTAAGAATTTGAATATTTCTCTATCATATAATTTCAATACTTTCATATAGAACACGTTGATTAAATATCCCATTGCAAATGGCACTAAAAAGAATGCTATAAATACAAACACTAAATTCAACATGATGGAATGTTCCATGAACTTATATGCACTTATTGGACCAATTAATCCTATAATACCGAATCCAGCCGATTCTTTTGTCCCACCGATACCAATGAACGCACCTACTAAACCTGTAATTAAAGCATTCGTAAATATAGGTAATAAAATAATAGGATGCCTTACCATATTAGGAATCATCATCTTAACCCCACCTAAAAAGATTGTGATGGGCACGCCTGCTCTATTTATCTTTAATGTACCTGCTACGAGCACACCTTCATACGCAACGATACCTAGTGAAGCCGAACCAGCTGCTAATCCACTAATCCCTATAGCTAATGCAGTTGCAACTGTCGATATTGGCGAGATAATAATAAAGCTAAATACAAGTGCTATCAACATTGACATTAATACTGGTTGCAATTCTGTAAATGAATTAACTAGATTACCAATGCCCGTTGTAATCATTTTTATATATGGCAACATCAGCACACCCATTAAACTTGCAATCACGCCTACAAATGTCGGCAGTATAATTAAGGTTAAACTACCAAATCTTTCTCCTACAATTAATATTAAAAATACCGCAATCGCAGCAGTAATCATTGTATTGATCAAATCACCGACACCTGCAATTACCCATACACCGTCTTTAAATTGTGCTACACCGCTACCTACAAATGCCGAACTCGCTACAACTGCTGTTGCGAGTGGAGACAGTTTAAAACGCATCGCTATCAATGTTCCTACAAGTATCGGTACTGTAAATTGAATACTTTCTACGATTTGAAGTAATGTTGCAAATATAGAATATTTAGGAGCAAATAATTTAAATAGTTCTCCCAATATTGCATTTGGAATCAATCCTGCAACAATAGCAATTGCTACCCCAGATAATACATTATATAAAAATTGCTTTGGACTCACTTTAATCATTGAAGTACCCCCTAAGTTGAAATAGAGTATTACTATATCACATTTTCTTAATTTTCAGAATATTTATTTTATATTTTTTCTTCTATTATAAATAGGATTACTCACTTAATACATTTTCTATAATTGTATGCATACAAAAAAACTACCATTCAACATAATGTTGAACGGTAGTTTAGACCTAACCAATACTCTTCACTAGTCTAATTGATATAAACTTTTCTCACCTTTAGGTAACTCATCTATAAATTTAGCCGGATCAATTGCATATGCATTACCAACACCATCACGCATACGTTGAAAATGTAAATGCGCTCCTGTAGTTTGTTCTCCAGTATTGCCAGATAATGCAATCGTATCACCAGCTTGTACTTCATCGCCTACTTTTACTTTAAAGTCATTGAGATGCATATACCATTGATGATATTGACCATTGGGTTCTGAAATTTGTATAACTTTACCACCTAAATCGTTATTAAATGTCCGAGTCACTGTTCCATCTGTCGCTGCTTGTATAGGCGTATCTTCTGGTAAATGATAATCAATGCCATAGTGTTTGCTGTCAAAATCACTAAACTCGTACTCTCCAAAGTTTTCTGTTTCCCGACTACCCTTTAAAAATTCACTTATTCGATGATTACCTTCATTGTCATTTTGTTCCGTAAATGAATCGCTAATGTTTTTTTGAATATTGTCTATATTCAAAGCCAACCATGTTAATGGAATGATTAAAATGAGTAGAAAGATAATCCATTTTATTGTCTTTTTCACTATTTGAATCACCTTTTAATATTTAAAGTATTGGCTTATAAGTATACTTTTTATAGTGAAAAATCTCTAACAATACGTTTTGAAAAAACGTCATACTTTAGTTGTACACAAACAATCATTCTGCAGTTTCAATATAGAATTATGTCATCAATCATTTTACTATGTGTAGCTCTCCAACATACTTTCTATCAATTCCCATACTTTCGGCACATCAACAGCTGTCGCAAAATAAGCATTATTTTCTTTTTGCATCACATTATTTAAATCTACAACCATCGTGCCATAGGTTAATGCACTTTGATGCTCAATATCGATATGTGTGTGTTGCATCGTAAAGAGCTCGGGCTTTAATAAATAGAGTATGGTACAAGCATCATGTATCGGACCACCATCCATATTAAAATGTGTTTTATATGTAGATTTAAAAAATGTTAGTAACTCTACAACAAAATGTGCAATTGGATTTTCAATTTTTGCAAAGCGTTGAATTACTTCATCTGTAGCCAATACTTGATGCGTCACATCTAGTCCAAACACATTAATCGGCACACCACTGTCAAATACACGTTTTGCCGCTTCTGCATCGACCCAAATATTAAATTCTGCTGTTGGCGTCCAATTACCGAATGTTCCGCCACCCATAATCGTAATAGATTCAATGCATTGTGTAATACTCGGTTCTTTAATCAATGCAGTAGCGATATTTGTTAGTGGGCCTGTTGCCACAATTGTGACAGGTTCCGTACTCTGTTTTAAACTTTCAATAATCGTATCAACAGCATGTTTAGCAGTTGGTTTTAAAGAAGGCACTTCAGGAAGTTTCGGACCATCTAAACCTGTATCGCCATGAATTTGCGCAGCAAATGAAGCTGGTTTTATTAAAGGCCGCGTTGCTCCAACAGATACACCAATATCCTTTCTCCCCATTACTTCTAAAATATTCAAAGCATTTTTAGTATTCTTTTCTACAGATTGATTACCAGCCACAGTTGTTACAGCTAAAATATCGAGCGCACTCTGCTTTGCACCAGCAAGGATTAACGCAATAGCATCATCATGTCCTGGATCGCAATCCATAATTATTTTTTTACCCATACGTTTCACTCCATTCTAAAAATCATCTTATATAAGATTCGATATGTATGTTGAACAGAGGGGGATGACTCATATGTATTTGCTCTTAACTTAACCTTATAGTTACTCATTTGAATAAAGCTTCCAAACGACTACAATCCACCTCTATCATAATTATATGATATTGAGATGGATTGTTGAATTGTGATCTAGATAAAAATTACAAATCACTATTTCTACTCAAATTTTGTTTTAACTTCTATTTTCATTAATAAAATTTAATACTTCTCCTGTTAAAGCTACGGCGCTATTACTTTCACCTTCAATACCACCTTGATGAATACCAATCACTTCGTTACTGCTATTAAATACAGGTGACCCAGAATTACCACCAAACGTACTTGCGTTATATGTAAATTGTGTACCGTTATTCTCCAGTACAGCCCCTTTACTTTCCCACATTGTAGCTAATGCTTTATCACCAGGATAACCCGTCACTGTAATAGGTGCGTCTTTAGTAATGTCAGCTGCATCTTTTATAGTAGCTGGTTGCACAACGTCACCTACAGATTGACCTTCTTCATTTTCATTAAAATGGACAATGACAATATCTTCGTTTCCAGGATATGCTTTCACTTCTTTTTCAGAAAATGTTCCATAAGGAAATGTATTTTCATCTTTGGCTGCGGGTGCAAATGTCATATTCCCGTTCGATCCATTAGCAACATGTTTATTAGTTAACACTGTATTTTTATCAATAACAACACCTGTGGCAATCTTGTCACCAATATTAATATATCCTACAGACTGGTAGTGGCCACCGGTCGTTTCTTGGATTTGTGTCCTATCTTCATTAGGTAGTACGACTCTTGGCATTGGCTTAGTTGCCGTATTGTCTTGTGTTGCAGCCTCAGTTTGTGCACTTAATGGTATGGCTGATATAAGCAAGAGTAATATCAACGAAGTACCACCGAATATTTTTCTTAAAATCATAAAAAACCTCCATTAAAATTTATTTGTTCCTTTTAATTTAAAGAATTTTACGAAAATAATCAAATTATTTATTATAGTTTATTTAATTTAACTTTGTTGATATTAAACTGTAATAAAATTTATTTACAAATGTAGCTTAATAGACAGATATCCAAAATTTTAATAATCGTCAAACAATAAAAAGCTAGAACAATCATTTTGTCCTAGCTTAATTACTTCTAACGCTTATTCACTTGGAGCATCATCTATTATTTGCTGCATTGAACGTGACACACTACTTGCGTACATACCACCAAACTTCACTAAATGAACCATTAATAAGTACAGTCTATAAAATTCCAAGCGTCTTTCTACACCCTCACTCATTGGATATTGTGCATGATACGCATCATAAAATTGTTCTGTAAAACCACCAAACACAGTAGTTATACCTAAATCAAACTCTCTATCGCCATATAATGGCGCCGGGTCGAACAAAGCAGGTGACCCATCTGTAAGAAACATGTAGTTTCCACCCCATAAATCGCCATGTAAAAGTGACGGCTTGCTCTCATGATTTTCTAGTGCATGCACTATGACTTTACGTACAGTCTCATATCGAACAATGTCGTCTTCTGTCCATAGTCCAAGTTGAGATAGCTGGTCTTTAATTTTATCCAATCTTTTTTCTACAAATAATGTTATCCAACTATCTGTCCATTGGTTATCAAATGAAATATCGCCACCCTCGTAAGGTAAATCGAAACCAAATTGCTGATTGGGTTGTTGTTGAAGATGCATATGTGCAACCAGTTCGCCCAACGCTGTTTGACTGCCAGAAGCACCTTCATCTAAATAGGTTAATAATAAATAGGCATCCTCTCCAATGACACCACTATCTATAACTCTAGGAGCAGTTATATTTGCCTTTTCAAATAAATTTAGTCCTGCTATCTCAGCCGCATAAAAGGAATCCGATCTCTGACGCTGTACTAGTAGAAAATAAATATCATCATCCGTTTCAACACGAAACGCTTCATTAACATCACCACCACTTACCGGTGAAATCGCCTTAATATGTTCCAACGGTAAGTGTGTCTGCCATGCTGAATTCATATCCAATCCCTCCAATATGACTATAAAATAATCTATATATTATTATTTCCTTATATTTACTGACTTAATCACTTCTTTTATGAAAAAATATTCTGTGAAAGTTCTATAAAACATGTTGTTTTACTCTAGGCAACGATTATGTAAAATGCTAGTCTATTAAGGACATCATTTTCAATTTGCATTTTTCAAAATTGATTAAGCAACATGTATTAAAGGCCCTTAATATTAACCTAATTTAACAAATGGAGCGATAATCATATGTATAAACTCATCAAACCAATCTTATTTCAACTAGATCCAGAAAAAGCACATGGTATGACCATCGATGCACTTAAATTCACACAAAAATATCCAGTATTTCTTCCCGTCATCAGACAAATGTTTCACTACGAAAATCCAGCACTCCAACAACAACTCAAAGGTATTTCATTCGATAACCCTATTGGTCTAGCTGCAGGTTTTGATAAATCTTGCGAAGTACCAAAAGCACTTGAGAAAGCAGGATTTGGCGCACTTGAGCTTGGTGGCATTACACCTAAACCACAACCAGGTAACCCAAAACCACGTATGTATCGATTAGTTGAAGATCATGCGCTTATTAACCGCATGGGATTCAATAATTTAGGTATGAACAAAGCTTTAAGCAACTTGCGTAAATATAGTTACCAAACTCCTATCGGTTTAAATGTGGGCGTGAACAAAGCTACAGCTTACGAAGCGCGTTATGAAGATTACATTAAAGTTATCTCAACGTTTAAAAACGACGTCTCTTTCTTCACAGTCAATATTAGTTCACCTAATACTGAAAATTTACAAAGTTTCCATGATAAAGATGAATTTTCACAATTATGTACAGCAATTCAAACGTTTAAAGATAAGGAATCACTTAACGTCCCTATTTTTATAAAATTAACTTCTGATTTATCATTAGAAGGATTGGGTCATATGCTTGAGCCTATAACAAAAACTTTCGATGGTATTATTTTAGCCAACACAACTCAAAAACGTGAAGACTTGCAGTCAGAAAACCGTGTCGAAACTGGTGGCCTCAGTGGCAAACCATTATTTGAACGTAATCTTGAATTAATATCTTATGCTTACAAACAAACAAAGGGTCAATTTTTAATTATTGGTACTGGCGGTATTTTCGATACATCAGATGTAATTACAATGCTGCGTCATGGTGCGTCACTAGTCCAAATTTATAGTTCACTAGTCTTTGAAGGTCCTGGTTTAACCAAAAAGCTCAACAAACAACTTGCAAACTATCTTAAATCTAATGGTTACAACAATGTTAAAGATATCATTGGCTTAGATGTAAAATAAATATGTACATATCGTGTCACTTTGTATACCCAAACAATTTATGCTGGATTAAAACTGTTATTTTAACTTTAATCGGGTATAGAAATATAAAGGAGGCGCTACGATGTACAATAAAATTTTACTCGCTTATGATTTTGACAATTCGTTCAATAATGTACCAAAAGAACTACGTAATTTAACAACAGGTACTGACAATGCAGAAATTACAATTTTCAATGTCATTCCAGAAAGTGATTTAGAAGCATCTGTGCGTTATGATAATAAACACTTTGAAGATTTGGCTAAAGAAAAAAACGAACAACTTGCACCTTTTGCACAAGAAATTGAAAATCTTGGCTTAAAAGTTGACGTGAAATTTAGCACTGGTTACATTAAACAATCTATTCTATCTGAAGTCGAAGACAACAATTATGATATTATTGTCATGAGCAATACGCGCGAAAAATCCGATATTAAGAATATTTTAGGCAATGTAACTCATAAAATTGCAAGTAATGTCAGCATACCTGTACTTATCGTCAACTAAATTAAAAAACTCAATTTCACATCTTTTGTTACTTAGTAAAAGTGACAATATTGATGTAGAAATTGAGTTTTCTTTTTATTATGGAAAGTTTTTGTTTTATATGTTTACTACATTGCGATGACATTAAATAAATGTCCATCGATGTCGCTAAACAAACCGCCATAGTAGCCTTCATGCTTCGTACCTCTTTGAATCACTTTACCGCCTGCTGATTCTACAAGATTTAATAGAGTATCGACTTCTGTTGTTTCAGAAACCGAAACTGAGACGAGCGCTTCATTTTTCCCAATTTCTGAAAGTCGCGCTACTTTTTCAAACTGTTCATTTTGAATCAGCATTATAATTTTATGATCAACCGTTTCAATACCTCTCATTTTATCTAATACTGCTTCGTTTTGTTTAATTGTAAATCCTATATTCTCAAAAAACGTTGCACTCGCTTTTAAATCTTTAACTGGTAAATTCAACCAAGCTGATTGTATATTCAAAACAATCCCCTCCTAAAAATGGTCTTACTTAAACTCAATACTAGCTTATCATTTTAATTGATTTAAGACTATAATCATGCATCTATATAAAAATGCCCCGAATGTTAAACTTAGAAGTTCAACATTCGGGTAACATTTTGAAATAGTTAATTTATAATAAATAATATAAAGACAAAATTCTTATGGACCTCTGTATTGCATTTTTCAAATAAAAATATTTATAATCTATTTTGCATTTTTTCTTTTTCTCTTGAATAGTAATGTCGTACCAATTAATGCTAATAATGTTGCAAACAATGTTGTACTCTGTGATTTTTCACCGGTTGCTGGTAATTCGTTAACTTGCTCTACTTTAGCTTGTTTCATTTGTTGCTTTGATTTTACACCTGATTGTAAACTTGAATTACTCATTTTAACTTTTGTATTATTAGATATTTTTTGGTAACTTATATTTTCCTTTTTAATATCTTTTGTATGCACACTGTTACCATTAGGTATAATAACTCCATTATTATCTATTGGTACATTGTTATTGTTTCCTTCATCTGGTTTCTTGCTTTCATCTGGTGTTTTATCTTCGTCTGGCTTCTTATTATCATCCGGTGTCTTATCTTCATCTGGTTTCTTGTTATTATCCGGTGTTGTATCTTCATCCGGTTTCTTTTCATCATCTATAGGTTTTGTGTCTTCTTCTTCAGTCTTACCGCCATTATGTCCACTTTCTCCATCTGGTAACGTGTCTTCTTCCCATTCTATTGGTTTACTGTCCTCTTCTTCAGTCTTACCACCATTATGTCCACTTTCTCCATCTGGTAACGTGTCTTCTTCCCATTCTATTGGTTTACTGTCTTCTTCTTCAGTCTTACCGCCATTATGTC
>NZ_JBOIRQ010000021.1:0-36439 GCF_051413795.1 Staphylococcus caeli
ATAAAAAATACATCAAGCAACAAAAACGAGTTGCTTGATGTATCGAAATATATTTATTTTTTATAGACCAACCGTTATTGACAAAGAGCCTTTTTAACATAAAAAAGCGCGCATCCATTTATCGGATACACGCAGTTATTTTGAGATTATATATATATCTTTGTTTTATTCTACTTTTTTAAAGCAAGTTACTTTGACCGATTACCAAGCAAACAATCCAACAAAGCCTGCGGTCATTAATGAGACTAAAATCCCTGCTAATAAAAGCATTGGTACATATTGCGAAACGAAATCTGACGTTTTCTTATCAACAATCCCTTTCAAAGTACCCACAATCATCCCTATTGTAGAGAAATTGGCAAATGAAATTAAGAATGTCGTAATGACTGCACGTCTGTGTGGAGAATAAGAATCAACAACATCTTTAATTTGTCCCATTACTACAAATTCGTTGGTTACAATTTTCTTAGCCATTTGTTGTGCAACTTCCCAAGCTTCATTAAAAGGCAAGCCAAGTAATAAGGCGAATGGATACATAAATACGCCTAGAATTTGATCCAAACCAAAGCTTCCTTTGATACCTGCCCAATTTGCAACAACGCCTGTTAATAGATTAATGAGACGGTCAATCAAATCGGAAAGTGCAACAAAGCTGATGACAAATGCAACGATAATCAGGATTAGTTTCCCAGCATTGAGCACTGAATCACCTAAGAAAGAGAAGAATGGTTGGCGTTCTAATTCATCATTTTGAATACTATAAATGATGTCCTCTTTTTCTTCTAGTGAGATAGGATTAAGTATTGCTGAAACAATAATCGCATTGATTACATTTAACGGAATTGCTGTTAACACCAAATCACCGGGAACCATTGAGACATAAGCCCCTACAATCGCTCCAGACACTGAACTCATCGACATCATGGCTACCGTTAGTACACGAGCTTCTTGCATGCGTTTGAGCTGTTCATTTGAAACTGCTAATGCTTCAGTGTTCCCTAAGAACATCATTTCGATACCAAAGAAGGATTCGAATTTAGGTTGGCGCGTAATTTTTGCTAATACCCAACCAATACCACCAATGATCTTTGGCAGAATATTGAAATACATCAAAATATCAAATAACGGCACTACTAATAAAATCGGGAATAAAGCGCTGACTGCCATATCCATAGCTCCTGGTTTCACCCAACTTGCAAATGCAAATCCAGTTCCATTATGCGCAGAATCAATGACCCAAGAAATGCCATTCGCTAATAGTTGTACCGTCGATTTCCCCCATGGAAAGTACATTAAGAACCAAGCTAAAAATAAATTTAAAACAACTAATATACCAATTGATTTCCATTGAATGTTCTTTTTGTCTCTAGAAAAAAGCACGGCAATCCCTAGAAATACAAATAATCCAATGATATTAATCACTAAAAACATCTTACACCCACCATTCCATAATAAAATCATTGATCACAATGCCATGCTGAAAGTCATATTTGCTATGTATTAAGCGGCATCAAGTTTGAGCAAACACACTTTCAGTTTGTGTATCCATCATAAAGTGAAAACTTGATAACCTATATTTGCTTATTCATTACTTTTTAAATTACACTTTCATAAAAACATTGTTTTTTATAATGCACAGTTATTATAGCATGAGTGGACTTTATATAAAATAACTATTTTATCGTTCGATTAATAATCGTTTTTATTTATATAAATAACACCAATGTTCGTTTTTAGACATGAAAACGGCTACATGACAATTGTGAAAGTTAATGTCATGTAGCCATTTTTTATTCTGATAAATTTTGAGTATTTACAAATTGACGATATTTTTCATGATTTGTAATCAGTGCTTGGTGTGTCCCCACACCTGTCACTTTACCGGCATCAATAAATATAATTTGTTCTGCCTTTTTAATTGTAGAGAGTCTATGTGCAATAACGACTGTAGTTCTATTGTCCATGAGCTCTTCTAACGCATCTTGGATTTTACGTTCACTTTCACTATCTAGATTGGCTGTTGCTTCATCTAATAATAAAATATCTGGATTTTTTACGAAGCTACGTGCAATATCAATACGTTGACGTTGACCGCCTGAAAGTTTCAAGCCTCGTTCACCCACTATCGTATCGTATCCATCTTCAAACTGTTCAATAAATTCGTGACAATTTGCTAATTGGGCATAGTGTTTGAGTTCTGAATCACTAACTTCTCGGTTAATACCATATAAAATATTATCTCGAATGGTGCCATTCATCATTGAATTGGACTGCATAACATAACCAATTTTTTCACGCCAGTCACCTAACGCAATGTCATAAATGGACTTACCGTCATATGTAATATCACCTTGTTCAATATCATACATGCGTTCAATGATATTGAAGATTGTACTTTTACCAGATCCCGATGGCCCTACAAAGGCAGTCACTTTACTTGGTAGAATCTCAAAGCTCACATCTGACAGGATGGGTTTGACACCATATTTAAAGTCGACATGTTCAAATTTCAGACTGCCATCCGTAATAGTACCTTCTTGTTTAAGGTGTATAGGCTCTGTAGGCTCTTCTAAAATTTCATAAATACGGCTACTTGCACCCACAGCTTTTTTATAATCTGTAACTAGCGTCGACAAATTCACTAATGGGGATGACAATTGAATCACATAGAAAATCATCGCAATTAACGTACCAGCAGTAATCGCACCCGATGAAATTCTAATCGCACCAAAGCCTAAGATGATTGCAATCGTTAAAAGCATAATCACACCAGAAATCGGTTGTATAATCGCCGTAATCTTGGCTTGTTTAAGACCCAAAAAGTAAATTTCTTTTAGATTTTTATGTGCATTATCTAATTCTAAATCTTCCGTATGGGACACTTTTACAAGTCGCATTTCTGTTAATACACGCCCTAACAAACCACTAAAGTTGGCAATCTCAGCCTGCGTTTTTTTAGAAATATTTTGCATAATTTTTCCTAATGGAATCATGATTAATACGAACACAGGAATTGTGATGAATGTTAACAATGTCATCTTCCAATCCATCACAAACAACATAATCATTGATCCTATGATTGTCAGAACAGAAGGCAACAACTCCGGTAATTTCTGTGAAATAAATTCATTAATCACCTTCGTATCATCTGTAAGACGACTCATTAATTGACCACTTTCGTTTTGATCAAAGAATGGCATTTTTAGATGAATAATATGTCGCCATAATACCGAACGAATCGCATAAATGACTTTCTCCCCTATTTTACTTAATAGGTATAGTCCTACACCACTTAATAATGCATTGACTATAAAAATCAGGATAAAACCTGCAACAAACATCCAGTTCATGTTTTCAAAGGAGAATTTATCGACAAGTTTACCCGTGAAAAATGGGACAAGCAGTCCGGTGATACTACCTAATGAAGAAATTAATACGGCGATAATGATGAGCCCAATCGGCCATGATAATTTTTTAAATAAGTAGAATAGTGGATTCTCTTGCTTCATATTTTTTACCTCTTCTTAAAAATTTTATTGCACTTACTTTAAAAATGAGCAATTCATTTCATATCGCGTCAAATGTTTCTAGACGTAATCCTCTTCTATTTTACACAACTATTTTTTAATTCACAAACGCTCTAATATTCATAGGGTTATATTTCATTATAAGTTTGCATTATGCTAAAATATTTCTATTGCAATCAAAACTGAATATATATTAAGAGGGAATGTAATTATGAGAAAGCTTATACTAACAATTGTAACTGTACTCTTCGTCGGTACAATTATAACACCTTTTGCGCAAGCTGAAAGCATAACACCAACACAAGCTGCAAATCAATATGGTTATAATGTTTCTGACGCCTATCAGCCTGAAGGTGCAGTCAATGTTGCTCAAACTGGGCAAGTCCTTTATCAATACAACATGAATAAAACATGGTACCCTGCTTCAATGACTAAGCTCATGACCATGTATTTAACGCTTGAAGCCGTAAAACACGGTGAACTATCCTTAGATGATAAAGTTAAAATAACAGACAAGCATTATAGAATGTCTACGTTACCAGAATTAAGTAATACTAAATTGTATCCAGGGGAAACGTATACAATCCAAGAATTATTACAAATCACTGTGTCTAACTCAAGTAATGCTGCGGCACTTATTTTGGCAAATGAAGTTTCTGACAGCACTTCTGATTTTACAGATAAAATGAACGAAACAGCAAAATCATTAGGCATGAAAGACACACATTTCGTAAATCCTACCGGTGCTGAAAATAATCAACTTCAGGAATTCGCACCAGCAAAATATAAAAATGAAGATAATAGTACTTCGACTGCGAAAGACTTTGGTATATTATCACAACATGCCGTACAAGATACACCAAAGATTTTGCATTTCACTAAACAACTTGCACCAACACAACATGGTGTCACTTATTATACGTTTAACCATTCACTTGAAGGCGCTGATATGAGCTTAAAAGGTACAGATGGGTTGAAGACTGGCTCAAGCGATATCGCCAACTATAATCATTCAATTACAACTGAACGTAATGGTTTTAGAATTAATCAAGCCATTATGGGCGCTGGCAACTATGATAATCTTGGTGGTGAAAAACAACGTAATATGATGGGTAATGCATTGATGAACATGTCCTTTGATCAATATAAATACCAAAAAATATTATCAAAAGGCGAACAAAAAATTAATGGTAAAACATACTATGTTCAGAAGGACCTTTACGATGTACTCCCTAAAAACTTTAGTAAGAAAGACTATAAATTCGTCGTTGAAGATGGCGAAGTGCACATCGATTATGATCGAACATTCATATCAAACAAATATGGCCCTCCTACTGTCAAAGTAGGTAAACCTATTGTTCATCAAGCGACAACAATTGTGAAATCAACATGGGATGATCATCCAGTACTAACATTGCTTGGCACTGTGTTACTCATTGCAGCAATTGCAATTATCATTTTTCTAACCATCGATATATTGAGAAGAAAATTCAAATAAAACAAATGTATGCTTTCTAGCCTATCTGCTAGTGCCAATACATTTTCAAGTTTGTATCAATTTAAAAAGCTGTATGTAACTGAGACATGATGAATGTTTCAGACACATACAGCTTTTTATATTCTTATAATTATAAAGTCATTATGCGAGACATTTATTATTTTGCACTATCGCCATACAATTCTTTTTTAATTTTAGTTGTAGAAATACCTTCCGTACGATTGAGATAAATAACTTCACATTTATCTTTAAGGAAATCAAATTCACCTTCCCAATCGTGCCCCATCACAAACGTATCAATCTCGTAACGCTCGACATCAATCTCTTTTTGATCCCAACCACTTTCTGGAATGACTAAATCAACAAAGCGTATAGATTCTAGCATCATTTTACGTTGCTCAAAGTTATAATATGACTTTTTATTTTTAATGCGATTAAATTCATCTGTTGATAATGCAACAATTAAATAATCGCCCATTTCTCGTGCTCTTCTTAACAATTCGATATGACCATAATGTAATAAATCATATGTACCATAAGTGATTACTCGTTTCATAAGTGTATACTCCTTAACAAAATATTAAATTGATACGTTTCATTTTCAAAGATTATAGCACATTCATTTAAAGTATAAGCAAATTTATCTTTTTTAACGTTTTAAAATTCTTTTTAATTTTGTTCTCGATTTAAATTTCGCACGTTTTGGTAATACTTCAACTTGGAAACGATAAAAGTTTGGTCTACCGATCCCCACCTTCAATAGTGTTTCTCTCCATTGTTGATATAATGATTTATCCCATTTTTTACCGCCTTGTTCTACTACTTTTACAAGTCTAAACATTGCTTCTCCACTATAATCAGTCTGTTGCATTGCTTTCATATAACTAGTTACAGCCGCAATAAGCGTTTGTGAAATTGTAGGATGTTTGTCGATAAATGCTTGAACTAAATAACTGACTATCAATTCATCCATTCGGTAGCTATAGTAAATGCGTGTTTCTCTTAACAGCAGCGTATCCATAACGCGTGCTCTCACTTTTTGTGCATCTGAGATATATGCCATAAACTGATCTGCACTTTGATCCGTTACTGAGCCTTCTTGTACATTGTAACCATAAACCATATTCGGTAATAGTTGAATATCTCTCGCTTTCTTAAAGGCATCGACAATGAATGTATGCTCTTCACAAAATACAACGTCTTCATCAAATCGTAAATCTGCAAATTTAGCACTGAACATTTTTGCGCCTGGACCGATAGATTGTACTATTTCTGGGCATTGTGCGAGATTGACTTTCTCTAATTTCTGTATTGCTTGGTGAGAATAAATAGGTTGCCAAGCACCGTGTTTATCTCTAGCAATTTGACCAATGACAATATCTACATTGTCATCTTTCTGATAGTAATCTGCCATAAAATCAATTCTACTTGGAAGAAATTGGTCATCTGCATCTAAAAACATAAATACATCACCCGTCATGGATGCTATACCCATATTCCTACTTGCAGCCGCGCCTTGATTTTCTTGGTTTATAATAATGACATTTTTATACTCTTTTTGAAGTTGTTCCAATGTTGCTTTAGTATCATCTGTTGAACCATCATTAATACAAATAATTTCATAATGATGTTTTGTGTCTATAGATGCTATTGCTCTACGAATCGTTGTAGCTGCATTATATACTGGAATAATAATTGAAATTTTCATAGTTTCACCATTTTCTCTATTTCATTAATGACTTGCGTTAGGCTTTCTGGAGTATTATATTCGTGCCATTTTTTAAATAATGGCTGCCATGTCTTATCTTGATTTTTTAATTTTTGAAGTAAAGCTTCTTCGGAATATGCTTTATATTCGTCAGGAATTGCATCATAAAATGCATTCAAACCTCGTTCTTTTTCATATGTTTGTTCATCATACACATAAAAGAGTGTTGGTTTCCCTAAAAGACTTGCTTCGATAGCTAATGAACTATAGTCACTTATAATAACATCAGCTAGAATCATTAATGTTTGCAAGTCTATCGTTGTTTGAGCGTCAGTCTGAATAGAAGGATGTAACTTACTAATTAACGTATAATCAGGTAAGTCCGCTTCAAAGCGTGTCTTATTAATTACTCGATTGGCCTGCTTGTGCTCACGGTATGTTGGCACATATACTGCTACTTTACCTTCAATCCCATACTGTTTTTTCAATGCCTGCTGTTGATCTGCAACATTTATTTGCGTATACGGTACTAGACGTGGTAACCCAGTTTTTAAAAATTGCTCATCCGTTGCTCCAAATGACGCTTTAAAACAGTCCTCCATAGGCTGACCACCCACTAGATACTTATCAGTTGCATCATAAACACGTTTATATTGTGCAACCATCTTAGGATTAGACAAGTCGACTTGATGATCGGTCAATCCGAATTGTTTTAATGCACCAGCCGCATGCCACGTTTGTACGATTGTTTGCGTCGCCTTCTTTTTAAAGCCGCCAAGCATTAAATAATACGTATCAATGACAATAACTTTTGCCGTACTCAACGCCCTAATATGTTTCAATACCTGTTTATTACCTGCTGGTATGAAATTAACGTCGTCTAAGTGCTGTATAGCTTTAAATTTAGATATGTCACCAATTATCGTAAGTTTATACCCTTTATGATGTAACGCTTCGATAATTGGACGCACGTCTTCTACAAAGGTCATCAATACTACAATGTGATTATGTTGTATTTTTTTCTTAGCATAAACCATATTTAAAAGGCTAATGATTAGCATATATAACTTTTTAATAATTTGCCTCAAGACATTCACCGCCATTCAATTTTTTTCTATTTTTACTATATTATAGCTATCCTCTTCCAAAAATTATAGAAAAATCCATTTTATCGTGCTTTCTTTAACCTAAAATGATTTGTGCATCATGTTTTTAAAATTAAAAAATGCCAACAAAGTCAAAGACTCCGTTGACAAATTTAGTTTATCTACTACATGAAATCAGCAAAGTGATCTCTATAACGCATGTGTAGAATAGAACCTACTACGAATAATATTAATATTATTACTAGATTATATAATGTTAATTCCCAATGTGTAATGAAATACCACTCTTTATGCAATACAGCAGAACGATATGCTTCAGCTAGATAGTAAATCGGATTCAATTTCATTACATCTTTAACAATTCCTTCTGGAGGAACAATCAAGATAGAAGACGCAAAGAACACCATTCTCATCAATGCCTGAATCGCTTGTTGTGTATCTTTAACGAGTACACCAAGCGTAGATGTAAACAAGGCAATGGCTGCAGTTAGTATTAATGCGAGTGGCACATATAATATTAATTGTAATGTATAAATTGTCGGATAGAATCCTGCAAGCATACATAAGCCAATGACTACAGCTAGTAATGCCAGATGCCCATAGAATCTACTCATAACAATATATGTTGGAATGATTGATAACGGGAAATTCATTTTTGCTACATGATTATACTTCATCGCTATAGACTTAGTTCCTTCTAAAATACCTTGGTTCACAAAGAACCACATACTAATCCCTACAAGTAACCAATAAATAAATGGCACTCCATCAACCGGACCGTTATTTCTAATTCCTAGACCGAATACAAACCAATAAACCATAATTTGCATCGCTGGATTAATGAGCTCCCATGCCATGCCAAGATAGTTATTTGTATTTGTAATTTTCACTTGAAACTGCGCAAGTCTTTGGATAAGATAGAAATTTTTAACATGCTCTCTAAAAACTACCCACACTGCATTCATTTAATAAACCACACTTTCAATTGATTAGCTTGTCATCTTTCACTCTTATAACCCTTCGTTTTTATGTCACTATACTGTTCAATAATCATCATAACAATTTTCAAGCTCACCCGTAAATGAATGGTTGAAATGTTAGGACTATATTGGAATATGCTAACGTAAAACCCTAAAAGGTCTAAAGTTCATTAAAAGCTATCATATCTTTATATTTTCATAATTTATCTTTAAATAGTTGATTTTATATTTTATATTCAGTAAAATTTAACAACTGTATAAGATTTAATCCGTTAAATTGTACTCACTTACTTTACAATAGGTTAATAAATTTAACAACTAATATAATGTATAATATAATAGCATTAACTGTAAACAAGGAAGGTAAAAATATGAATGTATCGGTTAACATTAAAAATGTAACTAAAGAGTATCGTATTTATCGTAATAACAAAGAACGCTTGAAAGATGTAATTGTCCCATTTCATAAAAACAAAACATTTTATGCTTTAAATGATTTATCCTTAACTGCATATAAAGGTGATGTTATAGGATTAGTCGGTATCAACGGATCCGGAAAATCTACACTTAGCAATATGATTGGTGGTTCATTATCTCCGACTGAAGGCGATATTTCACGTGATGGCGATGTTAGTGTCATCGCTATAAGTGCGGGATTAAATGGGCAATTATCAGGCATAGAAAATATCGAATTTAAAATGTTGTGTATGGGATTCACTAGAAAACAAATTAAAGAATTGACACCAGAAGTCATCGAATTTAGTGAATTAGGTGAGTTTATCTATCAACCTGTAAAAAAATATTCTAGTGGGATGCGCGCTAAATTAGGTTTCTCTATTAATATCACAACAAACCCAGATATTCTTGTCATTGATGAAGCGTTATCAGTTGGTGACCAAACATTCGCTCAAAAATGTTTAGACAAAATTTTTGAATATAAAGAACAAGGTAAGACTATTTTCTTTGTAAGCCACAATATGAAACAAGTTCGTGAATTTTGTACTAAAATTGCTTGGATAGAAGCAGGTAAGCTTAAACAATTCGGTGAGTTGGATGAGGTATTACCAGAATACGAAAAATTCTTAGACGACTTTAAAAAACGTTCAAAAGCGGATCAAAAGAAATTTAGAAGTGAATTAGATAATTCAAGATTCGTTGTAAAATAATATGAAAATGGCTTCAAGAACTTGGGACATAAATCCCTAATCTCAAAAAGAGGGCTAATCCTTATATGGATTGGTCCTCTTTATATTTAAAATCTTACGATTTTGACCGTGCATGCTTGCCTGGGGTATGGTTCGAGCCTGTAGTCTCTCACTCATACTATTCCCCTAGGGGTCAGCATGTTACAAAATCGGTACAATATATAGTTTATTATTCAAAAAATAAGACCCTTCATATAATTTAATAAACACTACTAAATTAACGAAGGGCCTTATGCATGAGCTTCAACTCAAGTAAACTTTTTCAACTCTAGTCATCCTTCTCGGGTTGAGTCTACGCAACTTTTCAGAGCAGCTAATTTTTTGTCTTACTCCTACTCCCATTCCTATAACTTTTTCTTATTTTCGAAATTTCATTTTAAATACTTTCAATAAAAACTTAGGAATTGCTTTCATTCTACCAATTCGTTTCCAATCAATAAGCAATCTATAAACCCATTCTAAATTTAATCTACGGAATAGTAATGGTGCTCGTTTCTTCGTTCCACTAAATACTTCTATCGAACCTCCAACACCCATCATCACAGTTTTTTGAAAACGATGTGCATGTTTTTTAATCCATTGTTCTTGTCTTGGATAACCCATACCTACAAAAATATAATCTGGATTAAAATCTGTCACCTGTTTCAAGACCATTTCATCGGTCAAATCAAAAAATCCATGATGAAAATCGAAACGAATATTTGGGTACTGCGCAGAAAGTTTCTCCACTGCTTTCATAACTACTTCATTATTAGCACCTAATAAAAAGACTTTCTGTTGATTCGCATTTGCAATTTTCAAACATGCTTCTGTCAATTCAATGCCAGGTACACGTGTTTTTAATGGTGTGTTAAGTATTTTCGCTGCCTTAACGATACCCGTTCCATCCGGCACGACATAGTCTGCACTATTTATTAAATTGCGATACGCTTCATTTTCTGTCGCATAATCCACGATTTCTGGGTTTGCTGTCACGATAAATAAATTTGTGTTCCCCTCTTTTAGAAAAAAGCGTTTAATATGTTCACGCATTTCTATTAAAGTAACATTATCAAAATACACAGATAACACATCTACTTTATTTGTTCTGTTGTTTTCCGTCATGATTTAGAATCTCCTAACTCAATTTTAAACATTCCGCTAAATGATTACTGTCATATTAACACATTCCAAATTGCATGAGATAGCAATTATAAATTTTTTAACGTCCATTTAATATTAAAGATACGTCGAAAGTCTAAATGTATTCTCATCATAAATACTTTATACTTATCATAATGCTACAATTCCCTTTTATAAATACAAAAGGTTATTGTAATAATAAAATGAGGTTACATTATGACAAGACTACAAGCATTTTTCAGTTCAACGATTCAACTTAATTTATATTGGGTCATATTAATAAGCATTATTTATATTTTTATACATACTTATAGAAATAAACCCTTTAATCAAATTTTAGATATTTATTTAAACTATATACCAGTACTAACCCATGAATTTGGACACATTTTATTTAATAAAATCAGTGGTGGTAAAGCAAAAGATTTAGTCATTGTTTCACGTCCGTCAGAGCGCCTAGAAACTGGACAACAAGGGTTTGCAATAACGCAATCCAAATCGCGTACAGGTCAGGCCATAACAACATTCGGTGGCTATATTATGCCTCCGATTATGTTGTTTTTAGGCTTCTTAGCTATTACATTCCATTATCCTAGTTTATTTATCACGGCCTACCTTGCCATTTTTATTTATTTTCTAGTACTCACTTCGAGAAAATTATTACCGATTCTTATCGTTATGATACTCATCATACTGTTATATTTTCTTTTTCAAAGTGACAATCAACTTATGATGCACTATATAGTGACCTTGTCCTATCATTTTATTTTGGGCGTATTATTAGGCGAAGTGTTGCAATCTTCCTGGACTATTTTTAAGCTTACCTTTTCCAATCAAGCAGTAAGTTGGGATGGAACCACGCTCAAATCATTAACTCATATTCCTACAGTCTGCTTTAGTATCATATGGATTGCGATCAACCTGTTCACGGTGTATCAACTTTGCATCAGTTACTTTTTAAATTGATTGATTACTTTATGCTTTCCCACATAATAAAATGAAAACAGCTCCCTATTTTTAGGAAGCTGTTTTTTAATTGCTATAAATTTCAACATACACTTATTGGTATCGATGATTATTGTTCGGCATAAATATGTTCCGCATTGTCATAGCTTAATACGATAACTTGGTCTGCTTTCTTTACAATAATAACTTTATTAGTGTCGTCTCTATTAATTATTTCGATTTTCTCATCAATTAAAATATCTTTACTTGATAAATAAATCAATAAATCAGTTTTATCTCGAACACGTTTAATTGTGACCGTATCACCAGTATTATATGCTAATAAACTTGTCGTATATAATTCTTTATATTGTTCATTTCTTGGTATAACTCCGCCATGTGGACAAGTCACAGGATAATCTAATAATTTATCTAACCGTTCTACAAACAGATGAGATACTCTATGCTCCAATACTTCCGCTTCTTGATGCACTTCTTCCCAGTTATATTGCAATATTTTTATTAAAAACAGCTCTAATAAACGGTGACGCTTAATAATATCTAATGTATATGTTAATCCTGTTGCTGATAACTTAACACCCTTATAAGGCTTTGTTTCAACATATCCCGATTTTTCTAAACGACTGACCATTTCACTGACAGATGGTGGCTTAATGTTTAAATATTGGGATAGTGTTTTGTTTGAAACGAAAGAATGATCGCCATCATGCGTCAAAATTGCTTTTAAATAATCTTCTTTTTCTTCAGTTAGCATTATCTCACCTCTCAACTCATTCACTTTATTGTATCACGAATCAACTTGACACGCTAAAAGTTCATGGTATATTATAAATTAAATTAGGTTAACCTAAAAATATTATTAAGGAGGATGAAGATGTTAGAAATTAAAGATTTAAATCTTACATTGGGTAATAAACATGTACTACAAAATATTAATTTATCCATTCCAGTTCATGGGGAAATCATTGGAATTATGGGACCCAACGGTGCAGGAAAATCATCTTTAATAAAATCCCTAATAGGTGAATTTAAATCTACAGGGTCTGCTCAGTTAAATGGTGATTCCATACAAAGTTCGTTGAAATCCGTAACCTATATTCCACAAAAAGCACATATTGACTTAGATTTTCCAATTGATGTAGAACATGTTGTAATTTCAGGCGCTTATAAAGACATTGGTTGGTTTAAATGGGTTACTCC
Organism: Staphylococcus caeli; assembly: GCF_051413795.1. Taxonomy (GTDB): domain Bacteria; phylum Bacillota; class Bacilli; order Staphylococcales; family Staphylococcaceae; genus Staphylococcus; species Staphylococcus caeli_A. The sequence goes on from NZ_JBOIRQ010000021.1 coordinate 13,313, forward strand.
TAAAACAAAATCACGTCTAAACCAACTCATGCATACTTTAGAGTTAGAAGATTTACGTCATCGCCAAATATCTGAACTGAGTGGTGGCCAATTACAACGTGTACTAGTAGCACGTGCTTTAATGACTGAAAGTACCATTTATCTATTAGATGAGCCTTTTGTGGGTATCGATTTTCACAGTGAGCAAATCATTATGACGCAATTACGCCGTTTAAAAGCCTCTGGAAAATTACTCCTCATTGTTCATCATGATTTATCAAAAACAGAAACTTATTTTGATCGTGTACTTTTATTAAACAAATCTATTCGCTACTTCGGGGACAGTGTAACAGCGATGCAGCCAGAGCACTTAAACAAGACATTTTTAGGTGCGGCTATTTCAGACGAAACAGCTTAACATCTTAGAAAGGACTTAACTTATTATGGAATTTTTACAACATTTACTGGATTATAAATTTTTAAGTAACGCATTGATCATTTCTATTGTTGTAGGGATTGTCTGTGGAACTGTAGGGTGTCTGATTGTACTCAGAGGACTATCTCTAATGGGTGATGCTATGAGCCATGCAGTGTTACCAGGGGTTGCATTATCATTTTTATTTGGTATTCCAATGTTCATCGGAGCATTAGTTACAGGTATGATTGCCAGTATTTTTATTGGTTTTATCACTAAAAATAGTAAAACCAAACCAGATGCTGCAATCGGTATTAGTTTCACGGCCTTTTTAGCAATCGGTGTGATTCTTATTAGTTTAATCAATAGTACAACCGATCTCTATCACATACTTTTTGGTAATTTACTCGCCGTTACGCAATCTACTTTCTGGTCAACCGTCATTGTTGGAATAATTGTTATGATTTTAATTATTGTCTTTTATAGACCACTAATGATATCAACATTTGACCCTGTATTTAGTAGAATGAGCGGTTTAAATACAACATTTATTCATTATTTTGTCATGTTGTTATTATCCCTCGTAACTGTCGCAAGTATTCAAACAGTAGGTATTATTTTGGTAGTCGCACTACTCATCACACCTGCTTCAGCAGCATTCTTAATTGCTAAAAAACTCCATACAATGATGATAATCTCAAGTTTAATTAGTACAATCAGCGCAATTGTAGGATTATACATAAGTTATATTTATAACATTCCAAGTGGTGCAACCATTGTATTCTGCGCATTTATGATTTACATCGTTATTTTTATTTTAAGCAAATTACAATTTTTCAATAGGAAAGGACAACAAACATGAAAAAAATAATATCTATCGCATTAGTACTACTGTTGTTTTTAGCAGCTTGTGGTAATGGAAAAAATGAATCAAACTCTAATGAAAAACTAAAAGTCGTAACAACAAACTCAATTTTATACGATATGGTTAAAAACGCTGGCGGCGATAATGTTGAAGTACATAGTATCGTTCCAATTGGCCAAGACCCGCATGAATATGAAGTAAAGCCTAAAGATATCAAAGCATTAACTGATGCAGACATTGTATTTTATAACGGTTTGAACCTAGAAACAGGTAATGGTTGGTTTGACAAAGCATTGTCACAAGCAAATAAATCAACAAAAGATGATAGCGTAGTCAAAGTTTCTGATAAAGTAAAACCGCTTTACTTAAATGGTGCTGAAGGCGATACATCTAAACAAGATCCACATGCTTGGTTAAGTTTAGAAAATGGTATCAAATATGTTGAAACAATACGTGATACATTGTTAAAACATGATAAAAACCACAAAGATGATATTGAATCACACAGTAAAGATTACATTGCAAAATTAGAAAAACTTAATAAAGATAGTCATGAAAAATTCAATGACATTCCAAAAGATCGCAGAGCAATGATTACAAGTGAAGGTGCTTTTAAATACTTCTCTAAACAATATGACATTAAACCAGGTTATATTTGGGAAATTAATACTGAAAAGCAAGGCACACCAGAACAAATGAAACAAGCGATTGAATTCGTAAAAGATAATAAACTGAAGCATCTACTTGTTGAAACAAGTGTTGATAAGAAGAGTATGCAAAGTTTAAGTGAAGAAACAAATAAAGACATCTATGGTGAAGTGTTTACTGATTCAATTGGCCAAAAAGGTTCAAAAGGTGACTCATATTACAATATGATGAAATCTAATATTGAAACGGTACACGGTAGCATGGAATAAAGCATAAATGATGCGGGCTATTTTACCTATTTATAGGTGAATAGTCCCATGCCGTACGACTTCCCTCCTAATGATACGTACGGCATGGTGGTATTCAAGCCTTAAATCATCTCCCTTACTCCATCAATGGCGGCTCCTCCCCCCATTGATGGAGATTTTTTTTTAGCGAAACTTTTTTGAAAAAATTAGTTTCGCTTATGGGAGTGGGACAGAAACTTACTTTTCTAAAAAAGTTTCGTTGTCCCACCCCGGCAAGGATGACTAGAATTGAAAAAAGCTTGATATAAGCGCATTTTCAATTCAGTCAGCTACTGCCCAATTGGAAAATAACCTGAGACATCTATTTATGTCCCTGGATCCTTCCTTCTCATTTGATGACTTAGTGGCATTTTAAAGTGTGACTTGCTTCATGTATGGAGCTTAGTCGCACTTATGCATTCGCAATAGCGAATGTATTCCTTCCATGTAGCACTACTTACTAGAATTAGCAGAATAAATCTAATTCACTTAATCAATTGAAAACACAAAAAAGCAGATTCTGAGTTATTGGAATCTGCTTTTCTTAAAATATTCATTAATCTGTTAAACTATCAACAATAATCATTTCATCATAATTGATTGACTCACGAATTTTTAATGCTGTAACTTCGCTGACTTCTTCATCTTCAACGAGCTGATTAAGAATACGTCGTTGTTCTTTTAGTGCATTTAATTTAATTTTCGTAATAGAATTTTCATTTTTAGGATTGAAGAAATTTGAAGGTGTTAAATTATCGATACGAATGAGGTAACTATCGCAAATCATTCCGACTTCTAACTTGTTATCTTCCGTTGTCTCTTTACCTAAACGACTGACTACACGGTAATGCACCGTACGCATAACATTTGAAATTTCACGTAAGTTATCAACAACGGATAAAGGTGAGGCAGCATTGGTTTTTACTTTTGATCTAATTCTTCTTTTCAATATAAATGCTCTTACTTCTACCTTAATACGTTGAAATAACGATGCTTGTTTGTATACCTGCGTCCGTTCAGTATAACGCATATAGTTATCCAAGACGTTTGTTGTGATATCTCCATTCTCCACTAAATTATTGAGCGTTTCATTTTCAACATCAAATGCTAACTTTTGCAATCTTTCAAGTTCTTTTGTATTTTCATCCTCATTCTCCACACTTCTTAAAAATGCTAACTTATCGTGATAATCTTTAATGACATTTCCATATTGGAAACTTGAGGCTACCGAAGACTGTTGATTTAGTGAATCGATCACTTTTTCTAAAATATATACTCTTGCTTGTTTAAAATTCATACCTAACACTTTAGGTTTTTTCGCATTCGGTGTAACTAATGGCAAGATAAATTGCGCCACAATTAAACTGATAATGACCATTCCTGAAGCAATAAATAATAAATCATCTCGAAAACTAAATGCATGATGATTGGCTAACATATAAGGTAAGGTCAGAGCAATCGCTAATGAAATCGTTCCATGCACACCACATAGAGTCATTATAAACGCATACATGCCACGTTTAGGCGGCGTTTCTGTGACTTTCTGTGCATCCTCATTATACGAAATCATTTTCTGGAATGGGCTGACAGGCAAATAGAAGTACGGGTATAAAACAAATACCCATAAAAATCTAAATAAATAAATGGCTAAAGCAATAAGACACGTCACGATAATTAAGAACATTAAGTTATGTGGTTCATTTTCAATAATACGCCCAACAACTTCTGGTATTAAAAATCCTAAAATAGAAAATACAAAGCCATTTAATGCATATCCTAAAATATTCCACGTATGGTTATAACTCATTTGTAATCTTGTACGTGCTTGCGCAATTCTATCACGCTCGAAACCATGCACTAAACCTGCTACAACTGCTGCAATAATACCCGATGCATGAAACATCTCCGCTACAAGATATGTGATAAACGGTGTTACTAATTGTAAAAAAGTAAACATATTAATATTTTCAATGCCACGTCTAGATAATGTAACTCTGAATCTGACTAATGCTACTCCGATTAGTAAACCTACTATAAAGCCACCTATTGATGAAATTAAAAATTGTTCAACGGCATTAACCATTGAAAATCCACCTGTAATAAGTGCTGCTACAGCAATTTTAAAAGATATGATACCAGCAGCATCATTTAATAGAGATTCACCTTCTAAAATTGTCATAGAACCTTTGGGTAATACTTTTCCATTAGTAATCGCTTGTACTGCAACGGCGTCAGTCGGACAAAGAATAGCCGCAAGCGCAAATGCAGCTGCTAATGGTAAATCTGGCCAAATCCAATGCACAAATAAGCCAACAACAATTACTGTTGTTACAACTAAACCAAGCGCCATCATAAGGACAGGCTTAATGTATCTTCTTAAATGAACGCGCGAAACTTTAACGCCTTCAACAAAAAGTAAGGGTGCAATTAATGCCACCATAAATAACTCAGAATCAAAATGGAATTCTACTGGTATAGGTGTTACATAAAGCAACATACCTAATATAATTTGGATGAATGCTAAAGGCATTTTAGGAAGGAAGGTGTGTACAAACGAACTTACTATGACAAGCGCTAAAAATATAAGTATCGTTTCAAATATTTGCAAGGTTTCACCTCTTTTCAACGTCATTATTCTTTCATAATTGTTGAGGTTGAAACATAAAAATTATTACGTTCTCGTATGAAGTTTTAAGTCTCAAACACTTAATTATATTTTACCAAAATCTTTTCAAGGATAAATTTGATAACCTCTTGAAAATTTATAACAATTACAAATATATATTATTTTATCATTTTATCGCCTATTGCTTAAATGTATTGCACTTGCAAAGGAGTTTCTGTTTGAAAATGCACAAGAACTTAACTATTTATACCTATAAACATTTACTACATAAAAAAAGCAAGATAAAAATCCATTACTAAATGCATTTCTATCTTGCTTTTATATAATTTCTGATGACACATTAGTCACTTATAAATCAATAGTTACTAGTCTATGAAGCACAGACACATCTTCAAATTCACCATTAATAATCGTTCTCTTTTTCATATACTTCTCTTCTACGCGATTCTCTCTCTTGAGCACGTTTCTTCAGTTGTTCAAAGGTATTATTTTCAGTGGAGCTCAATAATATACTCGACTGCCTTGGTGCATCACTTTTCCGATACATATATGCACCTGTACGATAGGCTGCTCGAGAAATCAAGTGTCCGCCCACCGGTGACGTCAAATTAATGAACACAAGTGCTAAAATAAGCCTAACACTTAAATAACCTTGCTCCGATATAAAGAAGATGATTACGCCGACCAATGTTAATAAGACGGATAAGGTCGAACTCTTCGTTGCCGCATGACTTCGTAAAAAGACATCTTGGAATTTAATTAAACCAATTGCACTGATTAATGCAATGATACTACCCAAGAAAATCATAAATGCCGCTAACAAATTAACGATTTCGCTTGTTGTTTGCATTAAAGACGTGCCCCCCTTCTATAAATCTAGAAATAGAGACCGTACTTACGAACGAAATAATAGCTATAAGTAAGATAGAATCTAGGAATGAGAATGTTCCAAACACAATACTGAGTAAACCAACCATAGACATCAATATGGCACTGGCAGCATCGAAGGTAACGACTCTATCTGCTGTAGTTGGTCCTTTAATTAATCTAAACAAAGTCAGTAATAGCGCAATTCCAAATAATATGAGTGCACTTGTTATGAAAAAATCAGTCATCGCACTTATCATTCTGCCACCTCCAATATGAGTCCTTCATATTGTCTAATACTTTTCAACAATTTTTGTTTCTCTTTGTCCGAAACATCAATGGCATGTATAAAGAACTTTTTCTTTTCTTTCGAAATTCTTATGACTGTAGATCCTGGTGTAATAATAATTAAAATAGTTAAAAACGTCACTTCCCAGTCGCTATCTAAAGACGTTTCATAAGTAACGAGTCCAGGGTTCAAATTTTTCGTTTTAAACAAAATATAATTAATCGTCGTAATACTAGACGTACTTAGCTGATACAGATAGACAGCTAAAAATTTAATACCGACCCAGACTTTTTTTAAATAGAATTGCTGACCAAAGAAACGATGTAAAATATAAATAACTAATAAACCAATAAGGTAACCCGCAAAAAAGGTAGATAATTTAAATGAGTCTTCATCTTGAAATAATACCCATAAAAAGGCAATAACAATATTTAATAAGACTTGTTGCATTATTTATCCCCCTTTATCAAATGCGGATTCACCATTTTTTCATACATACCATCATCCATATTTAAATGTGTCGCATGTTCTGTAACTTTAAATATCACTGGTGCAGCTAGACCCATTGCGAGAATGACTGCAACTAACGTTCCTATTAACCCTTTACGGTAGGTAGGAATCTTTTTAAAGTCGATTACTTCACCTTTTTGCTCATCGCCAAGATACATGACAAAGAATATTCTAAACAAACTAAACATAGCAATTAAACTTGTAATAATCATTAGTGCCAAACCAATATAATTTCCATTTTCAATCGCGCCTTTAAATATAAAGACTTTCCCTGGGAAACCACTAAATGGTGGCACACCACCGATAGCTAGAATCATCACAACAAATGCGACACCGAAGAATGGTTCTTGTTTCGCTAAGCCATATAAATGTTTATATTGTCTAACACCTGTGATATAAACTAAGCTACCTATGATAAAGAATAATAATGTCTTCACCACAATATCATTTGCTAAATAAAAGATTGCTCCATTTATACCAGAAAATGTATTTGTTCCTAGGCCTAAAATGATAAATCCTATAGATAAAATTACCTGATATGCCGCAATTTTTTTAATGTCTTTATACGCTATTACACCGAAAGCACCAATGAGCATTGTAATACATGCTAAAAATACAAGTAATGGATGTGTTATGCCATTATGCTCATCAAATATCAATGTAAAGAAGCGAATCAGTGCATAGGCACCGACTTTTGTCATTAATGCTGCAAATAAAGCTGCCAATTCTGTATTCAATACAGCATAAGCTTTAGGTAACCACATAAACAGAACTAATGCTGCTTTAGCACTAAATGCAACTAAGAATACCATGGAGACAATGACAATCGAACTTTTATCGTCCATTTCATTTAATCGTTGGGCTACAAGCGAAAAATTCAACGTACCCGTTAATTTGTAGAGCAAACCAATACCAAGTAAGAGTAACCATGAACCTAAAATATTTAATACTACGTAAATAATAGCTGCACGTAATTGTTCAACAGATTGTCCAAGTGTAATCAACACGAATGATGCCAATAACATAACTTCAAACATCACATATAAATTAAATAAGTCTGCCGTAAGAAACGAACCAATTACACCTACTGTTAAAAATAGTATAAAGCTTGGTAAATAATAACGAATCGCTCGTTTTTCTGTTCTACCAAACCCATAAGCCATAATTAATGTTACAACGAAACATGAAGTTGTAACCATGAGTAAGCTCAATGAATCGCCTACAAATTGAATACCGAATGGCGCCTGCCATCCTCCAAAATCCAAAGTAATCGGCTTGTGATTCATCACGTAGACAAGCAAAAGTAAGGATATAACTGTCGTAATACCCATCGTACCGATTGAGAATACACGTGATAAACGACTATGCGTACGTATGAACACGAGCCCTAGCGCACATACGGCTGGTAATAATAATGGTAAAATCAATAAATTACTCATGATCATCGTCGTCATCACCTCTCAATACATCGATTTCGTCTTCTTTCGTCACACGATAGGTTCTATAAACTAGTACGAGTAGAAATGCTGTCATCGCGAAACCGATGACAATCGCTGTTAAAACGATCGCTTGCAGCAATGGGTCGACATAGTTCTGACTAACTTCACCTATCAACGGTTCAACTTTATTCTTACTATATTTATCCATACTCATAATAATTAAATTACCTGCATGTGTATATATTGAAATACCAATAACAATGCGAATTAAATTGACTGATAATATCATATACGTTCCGATAAATATTAAGAAGCCAATAACTAATAATAAGATTAAATTCATGAGCGACCACCACTGATAGATAACATAACAGTGACAACGACGCCGACTACTGCCAATACAATCCCCGCTTCAAATACGGTTACCGTTGTTAAATGTACTTCACCTAATAATGGTAACTGTACATATGCATCTGTTTGGTAAAGGAACGGTTTACCAAAGAACATCGGTATCACAGCAGTTATAAATGAAAGTAAGGATCCACAAATCATTAATATTCTAAAATCAAGTGGCAATGCTACCAACACTTGTTTCACGTCAAAGGCCAAGAACATTAATAGGAACGCTGAACTAAATACGAGACCGCCAATAAATCCGCCACCTGGATTACTATGTCCAGCTAAAAATAAATAAAATCCGAAAGTTAACAAGATAAATACGACAATCTTAGTGACCGTTTTTAATACAACATCATTCTCTTTCATCTTGACCCCTCCGTTCTTTAAAGTTAAGTAGCGTGTAAATACCGAGTCCGGCGATGATAAGTACCATACCTTCAAATAGTGTATCTAGTGCACGGAAATCACCTAGAATGGCATTGACGATATTTTTACCACCTGTTAATTCATACGCATCATGATAAAACGTTGAAATTGTAGGCATTGCATCACTTTGTTGTGCAATAAACACGAGTGTTACGACGATGACAGCCATCAGTAATGACACGATAATTTTAACGGCTTCACGTTTTTTATGTACTTTCGCACGTGGTACGTTTGGTAGACGTGAGAAACTAACAATAAATAGAATTGTCGTAATCGTTTCTACTACGAGCTGCGTTAATGCCAAATCAGGTGCTTTCATTAAAATGAATAATATCGTTACACAATATCCGATAATACCATTTAAAATTACCATTGTTAGTCGTTGACGTATAAATGTTAAAGCGATTCCCAATACGAATACTACAATTAATGTTATGACTTCAATTGGCCCAAAATCACTAACATGGATTTGGTGTACTTCTGGAAAACCAGCTTGAATGATGCCGTATATCACTACCATACTGAAAATAAGCAGTGTAATAGTAATGTAGTGATTTAAACGGTTATTCATCAATGTACGAATGCTGTAACCTGAATAATGTTCAAACTGTTTGTATGAACCTAAATACAAATCTGTAATAGATTTCACTTTAATGTGATTCGCATAGTCTTTCCAGTTAATCTTCATAGCCATGATGAACCCAACAACCATCACTATAATACTCAATATAAGCGGCAAGTTAATGCCATGCCACTGTGATATATGTGGCGCAATACTGTCAACTTTTTCACCAATTGTAATGCTGCGCAATGCAGGTAAGATTATATTACTGCCAAATAAATTTGGAATGAAAAAGATGACTGGTAGTAAAATCATCATGATTGCAGAAGGTAAAGTAAATAAGAATGGTTCATGGGGCTCAGCTTTCGGCAAATAAGCTTGACTTGAGTCTCCCCAGAACACTTCTTTAATCATGTACACACCATAAACCAATGTAAATATACTTGCGATGACACCAATTGCAGTAATAATAATCGTCAATGTCAAGCCGAACTGTGGCAATTCAATTGCACTAACCAAACCATCAAAGAACATCTCTTTACTTAAAAATCCATTTAGGAATGGTATGCCTGCCATTGATAAAGCTGAAATTAACATTACTAAGTGTGTAATTGGAAAAGCTTTCCTTAATCCTGATAAGCGGCGAATATCTCTTGTTCCCGTTTCATGATCAATAATACCGACACCCATAAATAATGCACCTTTATATAATGCATGGTTCATTAAATGAAATAAGGCAGCAAATAAAATCATGCCGTAAACTTTCGATAATTCACCAGTTGGATGTTGTGCAAAGCCACCACCTATACCAACCATAGAAACAATCATCCCTAATTGACTGATAGTTGAATAAGCTAAAATTGCTTTCATATCAAATTGTCTAACCGCATTAACTGCACCGAATATCATTGTTATTAACCCTACAAATGTCACACTATAGATATAAAAATCACTTAAACCTAATACTGGTGTAAATCTGAATAGTAGGAATATCCCTGCTTTTACCATAGTGGCTGAATGTAAGTAAGCACTAACGGGTGTAGGTGCAGCCATCGCTTTTGGCAGCCAAATATGGAATGGAAATTGCGCAGATTTAGTAAATGCGCCTAAGAGTAACAAGATAATAATCGGTATAAATAAATCACTTTGCGCAATTTTATCGCTTTGTTCGATAATGGATGAAATCGTATTTGTACCAGTAATATTATAAATCATGATGAACCCAACTAATAAAGCGAGTCCACCAAACACAGTAATCATAAATGATTGTATGGCACCGAATTGACTCTCACCTTTACTGTACCAATACACGATTAATAAAAATGATGAAATACTTGTTAATTCCCAAAATACATATAATAGGATTGTATTGTTAGCTGTTACTACACCTAACATACTGAACATGAATAATAATAAATAAATATAAAAACGAGGTAAATTATCGCGTTCTTTGGATAAATATTGAGTTGCATAATAAACAACGGCTAAGCCAATTAATGAAATTAATAAACTGAAAATTAAACTTAAACCATCTAATTTAAAATCAATATTTATATCTAATGTAGTTAACCATGGAATTTTAACTGACACAAACTGTCCTTGAAGGACTTGTGGTATTTGCCATAAAAAGTAAATTGAAGCTATAAGTGGTGCTAAAAGCGCTATATATCCAGCAAATTTCTGAAAACTTTGCTTAGTTAATGTTCCTAACAAGATAATCATTATGAACATTAATGCACCTAGTAGGTAAACAATACTCATGTTATCCCCCCTTTAATTAAGATTTATAAATTTAACGCAATCGTTGTCTTGCACTTCTTAGTAGAAATACCGATAAATTTCATCGTTTCATACGTCGTTTGATGTCCTAAATATTTTTGTATTATAGAAATCGATATCCCTGATTGGTACGCGTGATACGCAAATGTCTTTCTTAAAGTTGTTAAACCAATATGTAACATACCGATATCCTCCGCAGCAGCATGTATAATACGGTACGCTTGTTGTCTAGATAATCCTTTTAACGTTCTATTTGATTGAAATAGTAATTGGTCCATTGCTAATTGTTCGATTTTAATATATTGCGCTAATTCATTTCTCAAATTATCTGGCAATCTAATGTGAATGTTCGGCGAATGATCTTCAAGCCAAAAATGTTTGATGCATTGATCTTTATCTTGAACATCGCTCACACAAAGATTTAATAACTCTGAAAGTTTCACACCAGTATGAATTGCAAATTTAAATAATAAGTAATCTCGTTCTGACTTACCTCGCAATACTTTATACATTGCTTGTATCTCATGTATATCCCTAATTGGATCTACCTGGTTCATATATTCACCTCTCATCGCTCAAATGTTTCTTATTTAATGATATATGATATTTATGTCACATGGAAGAGGTTAACTCAAATTTTTCAAATTATTTTTGACCAATTTACATCTCACTTTCGATATATATAGTGAAAGGAGGTGGCAAACATGAATACAATTAGTCAACTTGCAGTTACATTGTCGCGCACTTTGTTCGATAAAGATGGAAAAGCAACACAATTCAAACGTCATTTTACAAACTTAAACACCGATGCAACACCTGAACAACTTAAAAGTTTTAAATCTATCATCGAGCAAATCACAGGAGAACACTTTGATAAATTAGAAGTTATCAAAACAGAAACAATTAATTAAGGAGGATTTCAATTATGAGCCAAACATTAGAACTTATTTTCAATGACGCCGTAAACAAAGCAATCAAGATACAAATACCCAAAATCGAGCACTTTCTAAACGAATCAGCAGTTAAAGAAGGTATGTCTAAATTGATTGAACTAGACATTTTAAGACCCAAAGCTCGTATACCAACAACTGCACATGCAGCTCAAATCATCGATAAAACAACAAAAATGATTTTTGAAAAATAATCGTTTCTAGTTGGAAGCAAAATTTAATCTTAGTGACAATGTGTTCCAAAGAAAAGGCATGAAACCTTAGCGTTTCATGCCTTTTTTGTGCATTATAGTATATACTATAGAAATCAAATACACCTTGTATGTGATTTCTTAATCTATGCTTTTTTAGTTTACGTATTACCCTAATCTCTATATGGTCTTAATCTAACCGTATCTCCAAAAAATATTTTCTTTTTACCTAGCTTCTTACACATTGCATATTGGTCATACACTTCTACAATTTGCGCTAGATTTTTATATGAGCGTCTTGAATTCAACACTTCTAAAAATTGATTTTTTTTAATATTGTCATTACTACCAGCACCCAAGAAAAAAGTTTCCTCATCTAAAAGTCGAATTATGGAAAGTTGTTTCAATATTTATAGTCACTCACTTCTATTATTACTTTTATTATTTAAAAATTTCATTAATTTAATTACTTTTAAATTTCAAAATTCATCAACATAGATATTTTATTATAATTCCTGTATTGTGTACATTATTTTCTATCAATTACATTCATTTTTACAACAAATTTAAAATTATGATTATTTTTATCTTTCATATATAATGTAGCTATATATAAAGAAAGCGTGATTTAATGATTCTTTTATACATACTAGGCATTATTGCGGGCATGGTTGTTCCATTTCAAACTTCTATCAATTCAAGACTCAGTCTTTATACGAAGTCATCGTTCTATGCCTCAACGATATCCTTTGCAACCGGGACAATATTTTTAATACTTATTAACTTCATTTTTAACCCTCATATCTTTAGTGCACAATACATAAGCGATCAATCATTGAGCTATCTTTGGTTTGTCGGAGGGATGTTAGGTGTTATATTCCTTACAGGTAATTTATTACTATTACCACGTTTAGGCGCATCATTAACTGTCGTCATGACGGTAGCCGGCCAGATTATTATGGGCGTTACCATTGATACTTTTGGTTGGTTTGGGGCAGATCGAGAACCATTTACTATTTTCAAAGTATTAGGCATTCTATTTTTAATTTTTGGTATTTTACTGATGAATTATGTGCGTCGCAATCCAATGGCGAATCAGCGTGGTGTTTCAACGATTTATATATGGTTATTTATTGGTTTTATATTTGGCTTTTGTCCACCTATTCAAACTGCAATTAACAGTGCTTTAGGGCAATCTCTTCAATCACCTATCGCTGCATCATTAGTATCATTCTTTGTTGGGACAGTGGTTCTTTTCATATTGACACTTGTCTTTAATAGAACGCTCAAACTTACAACTACTCATGCACAACAAGGTAAACTCAAGCCTATTTATTTTATCGGAGGTATACTCGGCGTTATATTCGTCACAACAAATATTATTCTAATGCCCCACTTAGGCGCTGCATTAACTACAATTATCGTCATGCTCGGCCAAATGCTCATGGGTAGTATCATTGACCACTTCGGTCTCCTAGGAACGCATGTCAATAAGATTACACCACGAAAAATTGCAGGTATCGTTGCTATGATGATTGGTATTATATTGTTGAGATTATTTTAAAAATGAACTACTGAGTCAATTACTTTTAACATATGGTAATTGACTCAATTTTTTTATAGAAAGTCCTTAAACAGTACTTGTATAATAAAGACATCAAACAACATGAGGTGACTTTATTGCGAAAATCTATTTTAATATTTATGCTTATTGGCATCATAAGTAGTATGTTCTGGTTCGGTTGGCCCTATATAACTACCCTTAAAACACAGCTTAATGACACTCCCATAGAAACCATGAAGGTGAAGTATAGCCCTCCTACAGTAATCACTGGAATCCAAACACCTACTCAAACGGCTCCTATATACTATTTAACTTCTAAAGGTTATATTAATCATTGGTTCGTTAAAAATAACGCCACAGTCAAAAAACAAACCCCTCTATTTGAATATTACAATTCCGATATTGAACATCAAATTACTGCAAAACAGAAATATCTTGCTCACTTAAATCAAATATCTCCAAATAAAAACATCTCGCTCAATTTAGAAATTCAACGTATACAATATGAAATCGAAACACTACAATCTCAATTAAGGTCAACAATTTATGCGCCTATAGATGGTATTGTTGCCATAAATCAACGCTCTCCATCGAAAAATAATGAACTTATTCTGCAAATTTATCAACCTAATGCTATAATCAAAACTGCGGTTCCAGAAACAATAGTAAACTCATTGGAATTAAAAGATAAATTAAGCGTTAAAGCTGATTCAGTTCGTACTTTTACTGGTGAAGTTATTTCCATTGATCGCTTACCTATCCATACAAATCGTTCAAGTCAGAAATCCAGTTATGCTGTGACAATTACAAGTATGCCTGAATTCCGTTTTGGAAAACATTTTCAAATTGATATTCCCAGTCACACAATTGAAATTCCAAATACTGCTATTTATGATAATCAATTTGTTTTTTTAAAAAGAAATAAAAAATTTATAAAACGGGTTATTAAAGTACAAAAAATGGGTAATAACAAACATGTGTTAATTCTCGAAGGATTGAGACAAGGCGATATTATTGCCAAAGATGCAAATGCCGTACTTTTAAAACAATAAATGCAAACATTATAAATGGCGGGCAGTTTTAAATCGATTTAGCTTAGTTAGAAATTTTATCAAATTATGGAAAATTGAAATCGAGAAATATTAATTTTAAATCGACCATTGGTATTTAAAGAATTGAATTAATATCTTAAATCATTCATGCAACGCTTAAACAGATTTTTGTTTACTTTCTATTTTTATTTAGTTATAATAAACTAAATAATAGCAGTTTTAATATATTTTACCCAAATATAATGATACTGCAAATTATGATGAATTCTTTGTATTTAACTTTGAATTAAGACAAATATTTATACAACAACATTTTTAATATGTATACTTGATTGGGCATTACACTAGGGAGGAATAAGGATGGCTATCACCAAAATCAATGATTGTTTTGAATTATTAGCAATGGTTACTTATGCTGATAAATTAAAAGGAATCATCAAAAAAGAATTTTCAGTAAGTTTTGAGGAATTCGCTGTATTAACGTATATTAGCGAACATGAAAGTGAAGAATACTATTTAAAAGATATTATTAATCATTTAAACTACAAACAACCACAAGTTGTTAAAGCAGTTAAAAACTTATCACAAGAAGATTATTTTGATAAGAAACGTAACGAACATGACGAAAGAACTGTATTAATCTTAGTCAATTCAAAACAACGTAAAAAAATCAACGAGTTGCTTTCACGTGTGAACAACCGTATTAAAGAAGCGAACGACGAAAAAGAAGTCTAAGCCAATTATAATAAAAAGGATCTTTCCAACTTGGAAAGATCCTTTTTATGTATCTGTAACCAGAAATCGGTAGATACAGTATAACGATTATTAATATTCTGTTGTTTTCATACTTTGTTTGCTTGTTATAGACTTTATAAATGCAATCAATAATTCTAAAAAACGTTGTGGTTCTTCGATATGCGGTGCATGACCCGATTGACTAAACGTTTGCATGTGTATAGATGTAAATGCTGTACGATATTTTTCAACAGTATCTTGTGTAACTAAAGGATCATGTTCCCCATTAATAATTAAAGTAGGAATATCCGTTTGTTTAATCTCTACATCTTTTTCAAATACTGGAAAACCCATTAATGCACGTGCTGCAACTGCACTATCTTCTGCAGATTGTCTGCTATATATGAATTGATGTTGAAGCCATTTTTTCGCATTTTCTGAATCTTTATACATGTATGGCATTAGTAAAATTAGTGCCTCGTGTTTATCAAATCCTTCAATCTCATCTTGATGTTCTACCATCAATCTATTCAAACCATGGACACTTTCTACTAAATCACAGGCAATAAGTGTGAGTGATAAGACCATTGATTCATATTCATCTGAAAAGCGTTTTGCTATAATACCTCCCATGTCATGGCCAATGACATGCGCTGCTGGAATATTTAATTTGGACATCAATATCTTTAAATCTTCTACATGATCGTCTAATTGGAATGCATTTGTTTTCGTTGATTTGCCATGGCCTCTCACATCATAAATAAGAACATCAAACGTTTGCTTTAATGTGTTTTTCAAACTAACCATGGATGCCATATTACTATCTAGACCATGGATTAGAATTACAGGATAACCTTGACCCTCTCGGATGTATGTAATCTCGGTGTTAGCGTTTGTTGCAATTTTTTCCATTATGGGTCACCTCCCTTACAGAAGTTATATACCCTAATATTTAGATACTCACGCCAACTTTTCTATTTAAGTTATTAATTTACGAGATAAGCTTACCTAGTCTACTAAAAAACACGTTTCTATATATGTCGTGCAACAGTTCAGCACTTCATATTGAAACGTGTTTCATATTATTATATTAAATCTTTCACCATGGAAAGTTATTAATTCCTAGATGAAATTCGAATTGTATAGTAAATAATCACAATTAATAAAAGTATCCAAATAACAATTGATCCTATTTGAGCGATATTTGGATTACTAATCATAGCATCTATCGTTTTCTGACAGAACAATAAGCCAATACCCGTAAACTCTAATCTTCCAAAATAAAGCCCGGAGACACTAAATAGTACACCTACAAAAAATACGACTTGGTGGGCATAAATTGTAACCGCAACAATACCAATATTCATGTTTAATCCATGAGAAATAATAAGTATAAATGAGGCCACAGCCACAATTAGACCAATAATCATTTCAAATTTATTGCTATATAAATAATTCTTCCAGTCTATCCTTAAGTAAATAAATATAGAAATTGGTAATATCACTAAGCAATAAAAAATAGATGTTCCTGTAGCTGCTTGGAATGATACATACTGTTTATCGTATAAATAAGAAATCAAGATAAAATTAATAATAAAAAATATAATCGGATTCAATTGTAATGTGAATAAATTACGCTGAATCGTTAAAATAATCTCAGCAGGTGATTTTCGTCTATATTCAATATAATCTTCATCTTTGGCTTCTGATTTTTGAAAATCTTTTTTTAGTTTTCCCTTTATATCTTCTATCAAGTTTGGAGAAAGGCCTTTATGAGTGAAATAATCATTGATATTTTCCACTAATACTTTATCGTTAACTCTCATATTGATCTCCTTTGTACATTTTTAAAAACCATTTTCTTATAGATGAGATACATTATCTTATCTACAAAGGTGTTGGCTAATCATAGTTCTTATTTATCAACCCTTGCCATTATGGTAAATGCAGTGCTAGTATGATGAAATAATTTCAAAACTATTAAATTGCCAGTTCATTTATCATTCTATTATAACAATAACACGATAGCGATACAGAAATTTCACTTTTCTAAAAAATTGATTCATTAATTCATATATTTGTAGAAATTCTGCATAATCATTAAGAAAACATAACGGTTTAACCACTAATAATAAAATTTACTCGCATTAATAAGTACTATAGATATGTTAAACAACTAAATAAGACCAGGACACTCATTCATGTCCCAGCCTCAAAAAATTGATTTTTATTTTAGATTGGCGATTACTCAGTCAAATCTATACGATATAATTTAATATTTTTATCACTTGGTGATGGTGAACTAAATTGATAAGATAAACCTTTGTCCTGAACAAAACCAAAGTTACCAGTTACTTTATTATAATGCTCACGTGCTACTGCATTTTTACTCACTTGATGTTTAACTGCTTTATAAGTTGGACCATCTGGCTTATTATAGCTCATTGATACATTTGTAATTTTACCTTTATCTTTTTTACCATCCGCTGTCACAACAAGTACGCCATTATTTTTCTTAAATTCGTAATAATGTTCTTTGCCATCAGGGCGATGTGAATAAACAGGTTTTTGATTATTTTTTAAAACACTTTGAATTGACGCCCCTAACTTGGCACCTTCCAATGTAGTATCTCCATGTTGTAAAGCTTTAACGTTTTGGATTGAGTTACCCGAAGCTGCATCTACACTGCCTGTACTAGCAACCGTAAGTGCTAGTCCTGAAACGAGTACCGCTGTAATTAACTTTTTCATAAGCACTCTCTCCTTATTTATATGTCTTTTTGTGCTTACGCATAGTATACTACAAACATTACTAAAATAACAGTAATGTTACAAAAAGATTACAACAACCTTCATTTATCTTAACTTGTAACCTTAAATTACAACTTTTTTACCTAATACGTTGCCTCAACTTCATTTTCTTTTATAAAATCTAATACTAATTCTACAAATTTATCTTTCTCTTCCACAAAAGGATACAAACCAGATGAGGTAAATACTTCAAATTTAACCTCTCCAATGTAGTCTCCAACTTCCTTGGCCTCTACAATCGTTGTTCGTTCACCGTGTTGACCAGCAATAATTAATGTAGGCAGTTGAATATCACTTAAATAATGCATAATATTATTGTCTATAAAAGAGTCTTTCACAGCTTGTAATTCTGCTTTTGTTGCAATGCTATTCGTATCTTCGACTTGTTTTAAAAATTTCTTCGCTTTACGCTTGGAATAGTATAATTGCTCATCCAAGAATTTTTGTTGCGCATCTTTATCCCAATTTCTAATTTGAGGTGCGTATCTACGGTATAAGCGCTCTTCAGGTGTCATATCATTCAATAAAGTCGGATTAATTAATGTTATTGAATCTGTCATATCAGGATACAATGAGGCGAAGGCTGCAGCAACTGAACTTCCTAATTCATGTCCAATAAACGATGCCCTGGTAATGTATAGATGATCCAATAATGCCTTGATATCTGCAGCATATGTCTTAAAGTCTATTTCATGTGGCTTATCCGAATAACCATGTCCTCTTAAATCTACAAGCACCACTTGATTATTTCCGTTAAATTGATTTTCAATCGTATCAAATACTGTCATATTGTCAAAAGCCGTGTGCAACATAACAATCGCATTGCCTTCGCCACTTGTTCTATAATTTAATGCAATGTCATCTTTTGTTGTAAATAAATTCATTTACTATCTCCCTTTCTCTGCAATTCCTAGTATTGTTAGCAATTCCTCGGTTGTTGTAATTGTAAAGTCTACCTCTTCTGGCAAAGGTTCAATGTCTACCTCTTCGTTTTCTTTAAACCACACACTAATCATACCCATCGCCCTAGCTGGTGCAACATCATTAAGTGGGTCGTCACCTACATACATCGTTTCTTCCGGTTTCGTGCCTAATTGATTCAACATATCTTCAAATATCTTTGGATGTGGCTTTCGATAACCTACTGTTTCTGAAGTAGTAAGATAATTAATTGCGTCTTCCACACCTAGCGAATGTAGACGATACTGTTTGATTTTAGAACGACCATTCGCTATAACACCTGTTAAATAACCTTCCTTTGTTAATTTTTCTAACGTATACAGGGTGTCATAATATGGAAACACATAGCGATAGAAATGCATTTCAAAATCATTAAACAAATCTTTCCAAGTCAGACGGTCAATGTGAAAGTCTTTAATGATTGCTTTATAAAGTTCTGGTTTATCATGATCTTCATCATCATCTAATTCTATAAATTTTCTTTTAAAATCTGCAAGTTGAATGCGTACTAAATAGTCATGAAACCTTTCATATTGCTCTTCAATAAACTTTTCTCTTGATTTTTTTCTATCTAAAAGTGTTCCTTCTAAGTCAAAGACGACCGCTTTTACTTGTGATACATCCATCATCATTACCTCTTTAATTATCATATTTCTAGTTACTCTACACATACATGGTAAAGTAACTATTATTTTAGAATGTTTAAACAATTCATTCGTACTTATGCAAGGCAATCATTCTTACAAGCGTTGTTGTGTCGCCATTAAATAGAATAATACCGGAATGCCTAATAAAGCGAGAATGATACTTGCTGGAATTTGGAATGGGTCTAGTACAATGCTTCCTAGCCAATCTGATAATACCATTATTGTACCACCAATTATGATATTCAGTACCATCTGTTGTCCAAGGCGATACCTCATCCTACTTCTACGAATTAATTGCGGAATTACCATACCAATAAATCCAATCACACCTACATATGCAACAATGACTGCTGTCAAAATAGATGCAATCAATAGTACACTATATGTCACTGTACGCACATTCAAGCCCAAAGATAGTGCACGTAAATCGCCTAATTGTAAGAGTTTAATTTTAGATATCATACCGAATAATATTAATATACAAAGCAATAGTACAATACCCATATAAATCACTTCATTGTATTCCGCAGTTGAAAAACCACCAAACATATAATTAACAATGTTATTCATTTTATGTTGATTAAATATTATTAAAACATATAAAAACGCATTGAATAATGCACCAATCATAATTCCTGCTAAGATCAATGTTTTAACTGGATACCCCTTCGACATCACAGCCGTTAACGATATTACAATTATTAATGTTGTAATACTAAATACCATTGAAAAGACAGGCAACCAAATGAACGACACACCTATGACGACTGCTAATCCTGAACCAAATGTTGCACCACTCGCGAGACCAAGTGTGAAACTGTCTGCCAATGGATTGTTTAGCAGTGTTTGAAACATATGACCAGCTATCGTTAAACCTATACCTGCAAGCAATGCTTGTAACATACGAGGCATTCTCACTTGGAATAATATAGTTTGGGATAATGCATCATTCATAGCGCCTATGCCCCATAATAAACTCAACAATACACTGACGATAAGTAATAGCATCCAAAGGATAATTGCTCTAGAATACCTCATGTCTTTGCCACACTTTCACTGAAATCTTTCACTTCTTACAATACCATTTGCACGTGTTTTACACTATACCCTTTTACATAAATCAATGTTCTCTTTAGCCAATAAAAGAACCCTCAAGTGCATTTACATCACTCAAGGGTTCGACTCGCGAAAAACATTCCTATATACGTTGCATTTTTTATATTCCTTATACATGGACATGTAACAGTACATTAGGCCTATTGTCATGCACAGTAAATAACATTTACGTATTTGTTAGCGTTAGTGTATAGTACACTCGCTACTAAAGACGCTTATTTGCTATTATAAATTGCATCACGTAATGCTTTTAGACCATCATCAATGCGTGGACCAGGTCGTGAAATTTGATCACCATTAACCGCTTCAATTCGATTATTCTTCACAGCATTAATATCTCCGAATCCGCCACGTTTATCAATAACGGATTGATATTCTTTTTGAGAAGTTCCCATTGTCGAAATCATAATATCGGGATTCTTCTTAATAATTGCTTCCTTACTTACCTTTTTCCATCCCTCTAAATTAGAAAAGCTATTTTTAGCCTTCAGTTGTGTTAACATATCGTCAAAGAATGTACCTTTACCTGCTGTATATATTTCTGGTTCTGATGACACTTCCATAAATACTTTTTGTGATTTTGCATCTTTTGGCACGGAATCTTTTACTTTTTCAATATTAGATTTTGTTTCTTTTATTAGCGTCTTAGCTTCTTTTTCTTTACCTGTGACTTTCCCAATCTGTTCAAATGTACCGTACATATCATTTATAGATTGTGCATCCTTAACATAAACGACTTTCACGCCACTTTCTTTCAAGCCATTTAATAATTTTCCATTTGTAGCTTTTTGAGATTCATGTGCAAGTATCAAATCTGGCTTCGCTTTCAGTAAATCTTCTTTGTTTAATTTCATCGCATCGAACTGCTTTTTATCTTTCACTTCTTTAGGATAATCATCCACTGTAGATACACCTACAACTTTATCTCCTAATCCTAATTCATACAATATTTCAGTATTACTAGGTATCAATGAAACAATTCTGTCATATGATTGGTCTGATTCCTTTTTTTTGCTAGATTGATCAGAATTTGTACCACATGCGGCTAACAAGACAGCCAAAATAATGAAAAGATAAACAACTTTAAAATGTTTCTTCATGATTTAATCTCCTATTGAGTAATTTACTTTTATCATATCAAATTCAACCATCTTTTTGGACATTGATTATAAATCTATTGCTAAAAATTAATACTTACTAAATTTTGAACAATATTTTTTAAATTGCGCCCTTTAATCTACTTTATTTTAATCTTTTTTGAAGTATTCATCTAAAAATGTATATCGATCTGACGCTTTACCATTAAAGTAATTCTTACCAAAATTATCAAGAAGTGCATGCAGTTCATTCGCATCTTGATTTGTAAAATGATCAGGTAAAGTAATATGTCGTTTGAGTTTGTCATATTGCTGTGTATGTTCGTATCCTAATAAGCGATAAATTCGGCGTGTATAACTATCTGGTATAAACTCGACGCCATCAAATATATAAACAATCAGAACATCTGCTGTTTCACTACCAATGCCTTTGATACTTAGCAACTCTTTTCTTAGATTCGATCCATATGTTGCTGCTATTTCCTCATAATTGAAATCGTATTGTGACAACCAAGTCAATAATGCTAATATTGTTTGAGATTTACTTTTATAGAATCCGCTCGATTTAATAAGCAATTGCAAATCTTCCAATTTCAAATTCAGAATGTGGTGTGGTTCTAATTGCGTTTCTCGTTTTAACGTTTCTATTGCATAGGCAGCATTACGCCAATTTGTATTTTGAACTAATATGGCTCCTAAAATAATTTCAATTTTCGATTCTGCTGGCCACCACTTTTGATGTCCCATATGACGCTGTAATATTTGATATAACGTTTCTGTATCTAACTTCATTATAGCCCCCACTGTTACATGTTTTTGCTAATGACGGATTGTAATATTAAGTGCAACACTCTTAAAATTTCATAAAAAAAATGCCCATAAACGGCACTCTATTGTAAGATGTTAATAACCA
>NZ_JBOIRQ010000022.1:0-36261 GCF_051413795.1 Staphylococcus caeli
ATCATCGACCAAGAAAGTGTCTTAATTGGTGTACACCTTATGAAATTTTCACTGTAAGTCTGTTGCAGTTAAATTGACAATTCATCATATATAAAAATACTTTATAATAACAGTAATAAACAAAAAGGGGATGTTGCTATGAAAACGAAACATTTGTCAGTAAAAATCGTTGTAGCATTAGTATTGGGGATAGCGATTGGTTCTATTTTTAACATGTTTTCAGATTCACTGTTCGTAGAAAACATAGACAAATATGTCTTTAATGTTATTGGACAAATTTTTCTGAATTTAATCTTTATGTTAGTGGTACCAGTTGTATTTGTTTCTATCGTTTTAGGTGTAGTAGGAGTTGGCGATCCAAAATTATTGGGTGGAATTGGGTTAAAGACCATAACGTTTTTCTTAACCACAACTGCGATTGCAATTATTATTGGTATAACGTTAGCTACTATATTACAACCAGGTTCAGGTAAATCTGAATTATTAAAAAGTGATGATGTATCTAGTTATAAACAGACTTTGAATAAAGAAAATAGCGCACAAGATTCACCAGCAAAACAAACTTTTGATCAGACGTTAATTAATTTATTTCCGAAAAATCCATTACAGGCTATGGCAACCGAAAATATGCTGCAAATAATCACTTTCGCAATCTTCATTGGTGTAGGTATTATCATGGTTGGTGCGAAAGCACAGTTGATTCACAAATTTTTAGACCAAACAAATGAAGTACTTATGTATATTGTGACAATGATAATGAGTGTTTTTGCGCCAATTGGTACATTTGGATTGGTTGCACATGCATTTACTGGTGCAGGATTTGGAGCAATTCAACAACTAGGCATGTATTTCTTTATTGTCTTACTCGCATTAGCGATACATTTCTTTGTAGTTTATGGAGCTGCAGTAAAATTCATTGCAAAATCGAGTCCTTTAAAATTCTTCAAAGATTTTATTCCTGCAATTACTTTAGGTTTTAGTGCGTCAAGTTCGACGGCGACGTTACCTGTTTCCTTAGAATGCACCAAAAAAATGGGGGTTAAAAGAGAAATCGCATCATTTGTACAACCATTAGGGGCAACGATTAATATGGACGGCACAGCAATTATGCAAGGTGTTGCAACCATATTTATTGCGCAAATTTCAGGAGTCACTTTAACTTTTGGCCAAATAGTCACAGTGGTTGTTATTGCCGTTGTAGCATCTATTGGAACAGCTGGTGTTCCAGGCGTTGGATTAATTATGCTTGCTATGGTATTGAATGCAGTAGGTTTGGATCCAGCAGCAATTGGTATCATTTTGGGCATTGATAGATTGCTCGATATGACGAGAACCTCTGTGAATATAACTGGAGATGCTGCCTGTGCATTGATAATTTCTAAATCTGAGGACAAAAAATTAGCAGCTATAAATTCCAAGAATTAAAACAAGATAAGAATAGAAGAATTAATAAAAAACACTCTGTATGGTAGGTATGAATAAATACCATTATTTCAGAGTGTTTTTTTTAATGCATGTACTCAGTAAAATTAAAAATGATTTGTCTAGTATCTGGTTAAATCACCTTTTTTTCAGTAAATACATAGCAGTTCCTGCAAGAATGCCAATAATAATAGAGTTTAATATACTAGCAAAGAGACTATTTGAGATACTGAAAATTAATAATGAAACTAATAACATGGCAATTAAACAAATAAAAATAATCCAAAACTTTTTCATCGTTTAACCTCACTTAAATCAATTTTTTTTTAATACTTCATTTAACGAATTGCATCATATAATTCCACAAACTTTTTTGCTTCTGCACGTTGAACTTGATCGAAAATCCATGTTTCTCCATCATTATCCATTATGGTAATTCTAAATGGTGAAAAGGAAAGGCCAGTTTTTAAAGTTTGAATCTCATTAAATAAAAATGTTTCTTTAACATTTGCAACTTGAATTGGCTCAATTGACTTAAATATAATACGGTCATCTAATAAAATGAGGTGTCCTGGAATTGTTTGCAACTGAAAAAATTTTAATGAGGCATTTATTGCTAATACAGGATGATTAATATCAATTTCCATAAATATGACTCCAATCTAAATGTAATTTAAATTATCAAAATAATTAAAAGATTGATTGAAACATTGTTTGCTTTAAGTATAACATTTTATGACTATTAGTGAATTAAGACAATAAAAATCCCTCTGTTCATAAAGAACAAAGGGATATTACATTTACATGAAATCTGCAAAATGATCTCTATAACGCATATGCACAATAGCACCTATAATGAACAAAGCAGTAACAAGTATCAGATTATATACCGTTAAATGCCAATGTTCTATAAAATACCATTGATGATGTAGGACTGCTGCTCTGTATCCTTCTGCTAAAAAGTAAATTGGATTTAACTTCATAACTGTTACTACAATTTCATTTTTAGGTTCATATAAAATTGAAGAAACAAAGAATATGATACGCATTAAGGATTGCATAATCATCTGTGTATCACGGATTAATACACCAAGTGTCGAAGTAAGAATTGAAATAACAGTGGTTAAAATCAGTGCATATGGCACGTAAATTAATAATTGTAATGAATAAATAGACGGGTGATAGCCACCAAAAAAACATAGAATTAATACAATTAATAATAATCCAAGATGGCCATAGAATCTACTGAATACAATATAACTAGGTATGATTGAAAGTGGGAATTTCATTTTAGCAACCTGATTGTATTTTGATACGATAGCTTTCGTACCCTCAAGTACACCTTGGTTAACGAAGAACCACATACTAATACCAACAATCAGCCAGTATATAAATGGAATATCATCATGTGTGGCATTGTTACGTAATCCCAATCCAAATACGAACCAATAAACAGCAATTTGCATGGCAGGGTTAATAATTTCCCATGCTACGCCTAAATAATTGTTGTGATTGGAAATGCGAAGTTGAAAATCTGCTAGTCTTTTAATTAAATATAAATTGTTTAATTGTTCTTTAAACACAAACCAAATTGAATTCATTTGAACATATCACTCTTTCATATACTTTATTTCTATATATCAATGAAAAATATTATACATTATTTTTTGAATGCAAGTAAAACTATTTAGTAAAACTACGTGCCAGAATTCTAAAATAAGAACATTAAAACGAACCTCCATAATTGCTGTGAGGAGGTTCGCTGAAATTTATTGTTGTCACAATAGTTGATAGCATTATTAAAAACTATATATTCATTGGAATGTTACCCTTAAAATTAACGGTCTGATAAGCGTGTATAACATCTTCATCAGTAGGCGGTTCTATGTCGGTTAACTGATACGCAATATTCATTGCTTCCCATTTATGAACACCAAGTTGATGGTACGGCAAAATTTCAAAACGTTCTACATTGTCTAATGTATTGATGAATATTCCAAGTTCCTCTAAATCAGAAGGGCAATCTGTGTATCCTGGTACGAGTACATGTCTTATCCAAATTGGCTGCTTCAATTTCGATAATTTGTGGGCAACATTTAAAATATGGGTGTTTGGCTTTCCAGTTAGTGAAATATGTTGTTCATTATTGATGTGCTTTATATCTAATAATAGTAGATCTGTATATTTTAATAATTCATCGAAATGTCTGTTGAAAGCAACTGTATCATTAGCACATCCTGCAGAGGTATCAATACAAGTATGGATACCGTGTGCTTTTAATGCTTTAAAGAGTGCTGTTAAGAAAGGCATTTGTAACAGCGGTTCCCCGCCACTTACCGTAACACCACCACCTGAAGCGTCAAAATAAGGCTTGTACGTTAATATCTCTTCAACCATTTCATCTACAGTAACTTCTCGGGAAGGTGCATTTATTTGCCATGTGTCAGGGTTATGGCAATATAAACATCTTAATAAGCAACCTTGAGTAAATAATATATATCTAAGTCCTGGTCCATCAACAGTGCCCATACTTTCAATGGAATGTAAGTGTCCTTTAAGCATTTTAGTACCACCTTATGCAACGTTATTACATTTTTTCGTGGAATGTACGAGAAATAACGTCGAGTTGTTGTTCACGTGTTAATTTAATAAAGTTAACGGCGTATCCTGATACACGAATCGTTAATTGTGGATATTCTTCTGGATGTTCCATGGCATCTAATAACGTTTCTCTATTAAAGACATTGATATTTAAATGATGTCCATGTTGCATTGCGTATCCATCTAACATACTTGTTAGGTTTTTATTTTGTTCTTCTGGTATTTTACCTAATGATTTAGGCACGATGCTAAAAGTATTTGATATACCATCTTTACAGCAATCATATGGTAATTTCGCTACTGAACTTAGGGATGATAGGGCACCATTTTGATCACGACCATGCATTGGGTTAGCACCTGGTGCAAAAGGTTCGAAAGCTTTACGGCCATCAGGTGTATTACCAGTCTTTTTACCATAGACAACATTAGAAGTAATTGTGAGCACACTCATTGTATGTTCAGAGTTGCGATATGTTTTATGACTTCTTAATTTGGTCATAAATCGTTCTACTAAATCTATTGCAATTTCATCTACGCGTTGATCATTATTACCATATTTAGGGAAGTCACCTTCGAATTCAAAATCAACAACCAGACCATTTTCATCACGAATTGGCTTAACTTGTGCATGTTTAATCGCTGATAACGAGTCTGCTGCAACTGAAAGACCAGCAATACCTGTAGCCATTGTGCGAATGATATTTGTATCATGTAATGCCATTTCAATACGTTCATAGCTATATTTATCATGCATATAATGAATAACATTTAATGCATTAATGTACACACCAGCTAACCAGTCCATCATCTTATCAAATTTTTCAAATACTTCATCATAATTTAAAATGTCGCTTTGAATTGCTTCGTATGCTGGTCCTACTTGCGCGCCTGATTTTTCATCTTTACCGCCATTAATAGCATAAAGCAAAGTTTTTGCTAAATTTGCACGTGCGCCAAAGAATTGCATTTGTTTACCAATTTTCATTGCTGATACACAACAAGCAATACCATAATCGTCACCGTAAGACTCACGCATTAAATCGTCGTTTTCATATTGAATTGAACTTGTTTTGATACTCATTTTTGCACAGTATGTTTTAAAATGTGTAGGCAACTGAACTGACCATAAAACAGTTAAGTTTGGCTCTGGAGCAGGTCCTAAGTTGTCTAAAGAGTGTAGGAAGCGGAATGAGTTTTTCGTAACTAATGGTCTACCATCAATGCCAACACCACCAATAGATTCTGTTACCCAAGTTGGATCACCAGAGAATAATTCGTTGTAATCTGGAGTTCTTGCAAATTTAACAATTCTTAATTTCATGATGAAATGGTCAATAATTTCTTGAACTTCACGTTCAGTTATTGCGCCATTATTTAAATCACGTTCAGCATATATATCTAAGAATGTTGAAGTACGTCCTAAACTCATTGCAGCACCATTTTGTTCTTTAATTGCTGCTAAGTAAGCTAAATACAACCACTGTACAGCTTCTTTGAAATTCGTTGCAGGACGTCCTAGGTCAAAGCCATATTTATGACCTAATTCTTTAAGTTCTTTTAATGCACGATATTGCTCTGAGAGTTCTTCTCGTAAACGAATAACATCTTCTGACATTTCAGTAGACATAGTATTGAAGTCATGCATTTTGGCTTCCATTAAGAAATCAATACCATAAAGTGCGACACGACGATAGTCTCCAATGATGCGTCCTCTACCATAGGCATCTGGTAATCCTGTAATAATACCTGCTTTTCTACAGTTAAGCATTTCTTTTGAATAGGCATCAAATACACCTTGGTTATGTGTTTTTCGATAATCGGTAAATATTTTTTCTGTTTCAGCATCTAGCTCATAACCATAAGCCTCACAAGCTGCTTTTGCCATACGAATACCGCCAAAAGGTTGCATCGAACGTTTGAATGGTTGTTCTGTTTGTACACCAACAATCGTTTCTAAGTCCTCATTTAAGTAACCTGCGTCATGAGAAGTGATTGTTGAAGCAACTTTGGTATCCATATCCCACATGCCACCACGTTCACGTTCTTCTTTAGATAATGTCATGACTTGATCCCATAGTTTTGTTGTAGCTTCAGTAGGTCCCTCTAAAAACTGATCATCTCCGTCATACAGTGAATAGTTTAGTTGAATAAATTCGCGAACATCTACTTGACGATTCCATCGACCATTTTTAAATCCATGCCATGCAGTTGCTTTTTCATTTGTTTTTTCTAGCATAAAAATGCCTCCAATCATATTGTTAATATTTTCACAAATATTGTATCATCTATATTGTTATATTTTTCACAAACATTGTGAACGTTTTTTCACTGTTCTGTGACTGAATTGAAAAACTGTATAGAAAATGAATACAGTTAACTATGAACAGAGAACTGTTGTATAACAGCTTGGAAAGTGATTAACTATTAAAAGTGAATTTTCGATTAAAAGAAAGTTTAAATAAGCTATTACAATTTAGTAACAAAGAAGCGTATACCAGTAAGGTACTTATGTAGATTCACACTTAGAGATTGCATTAAAAATGAGCAGATAAATGACAGTTTTATAAACTATTCAATCTTTTTGTGTGCGGAATTGAATGAAATAAGCTATAATAACAAATAGTGTTTTTATCTTAAAAGGGTAATAAGTAATTTGTATTATTGTATTTTTTACTATACTTAATATGGTTAAAAACAAGCAGTTTTTGTTTTTAAATTAATTATATGATATAAGATTGATTATTTTGATAATTGCGCCAATGACAATAAGCAATGAAAATTTCATTTCACTCTTTTATTTTACTGAAAAATGTAATATGATGTAATTTGTGTTTCAAGAAGCGTGTATTATTGCAATTTCTTGTGTCCGGATAAAATATTTCTTTATGAAAGGTAGATTAAGTAATGGATAGACAGAGTTTTACAGATTTAATTCAAACAAAATTTAAAATGGTTCGTATTGAAGCAGGTTACACGCAAGATACGATGGCCCAAACTATTGGTCTTTCAAAAAAGACATTAGTACAAATAGAAAAAGAGAGAGTACTACCTAACTGGACAACATGTGTGTCAATTTGTGCATTATTCAGAGATTCTGATGTTTTAAATAGTACGTTTGGTTGTGACCCACTAGAAATGGTACAAACAATTTCACGTAATCATTGTGCATACCCAAATCATTCTACGACAAGTGATATCTACTGGAATACTGTAGATAGTCGTAACGGCTTTACACTACAAAGCAATAAGGTAAGCGACATTTATCGTGTATTGAATCAAGAAACTCAACCGATTTTTGGTACTTCTAAACTTAGAGAAGCTGAGACGTATTTTGGAAGAATTTCTAAAGAAGAATTAATGCACGTATAATATTAATTCAAATTGTGATAGAAGAATCATTATTTATATAAAGTATGAAAACATTCATTTACACTTATATATGAATGATTTAGTCACTATATTTTAAAAGATCTAAACATTGTTTTAGGTCTTTTTTATTTTTAGATATTTAGCCATTTTTAAACTTTAAAAACACAAAATTACTATTTAGAAGTGTTATAAGATACTGAAATGGTTATAATAAAAGAGTCATTTTAAATGAACTAAAGTAAATAAAGGAGTAACTGATATGCATGCATTTTTGATAATTGTCTTTATGATGGTGATTGGTGCAATCATTGGTGGTGTCACGAATGTGATAGCAGTTAGAATGTTATTTCATCCATTTAAGACATATTATATTTTTAATAAACGTGTTCCATTTACACCTGGATTAATTCCTAAAAGAAGGGAAGAAGTCGCAGATAAAATAGGACAGGTGGTTGAAGAACATTTACTTACTGAAAGTGTCATTCATTCAAAATTAAATGCAACTTCTTCAAGAGAGGCAATAGAGGAACTAGTATTAAAACAAATACAAAAATTAAAGCAAGAAAATACCACTTTACAATATTTGGCCAATAAAGCGGATATCGATTTAACTAAAATAGTGAATAGTAAGGTAGATACATTAATTTCTTCAAAATTAGATGCATTTTACTCAGATAATAGAGAGACGCCAATTGAACAAATCATACCTAATGTTATAGCCAAAGATCTTGATCAAAAGGTTGATGCGCTACCTGAGCTATTATTTGATCGTGCACGTGTTTATTTGAAATCTCAGAAAGGTGCTACTGACATAGCATCTATGTTGGATACATTCTTTAATGAAAAAGGGAAAATAGTAGGTTTGTTGCAAATGTTTATGACCAAAGAAAGCATTGCAGAGCGTATTCAACATGAGCTTATTCGTTTAACAGATCATCCAAAAGCAAAAGCCATTGCAACACAAATTATTCAAAGCGAATATGAAACAATGAAAGCAAAACAATTAAGTGAAGTTGTAAATGAGCAACAATTTGATTCACTAAAACATTCGATTTGTGAACTAGCGATAGGCTATATGGATATTGAACACAATGCGCACAAACCGCTAACTACAATCATGCCAAGTTTTATTAATTTCTTGGAAGAAAATGTATCTAAAAAAATAACTAATATGATTATAGACAATGCGTCTAAACACGTTTCGCCAATCATGAAACGTATAAACTTACGAGAGATGGTTGAAGCACAAATCAATACCTTTGATTTGGCATATATTGAAAAATTGATTATTGACATTGCCAATAAAGAATTAAAATTAATCATGTTTTTAGGATTTTTATTAGGTGGTATTATTGGTTTATTGCAAGGTGTAATTGCAATTTTTGTATAACATATTAAATTATGTTATTGTAATACCGATGTGGTTTTCACACATATACAAAAAAGGAGTGAAGCATAGTGGCAGTAAATTTATACGATCATGCAAATCAATTAGAGCAAGCATTAAGAGAAAGTGATGAATATCAAGCTATTCAAAATGCTTATGCAAAAGTTAAAGAAAATAAAGAGTCAAAAGATTTATTTGACGAATTCCGTGAAACACAATTAAACTTCCAACAAAAACAAATGCAAGGTGAAGAAATCGGTGAAGAAGAGCTACAAAAAGCACAAGAACAAGCTCAAAAAATCGAAAATGATTCAAACATTTCTGAATTAATGGCTGCTGAACAAAACATGAGCCAAGTATTCCAAGAAATTAACCAAATCATTGTTAAACCTTTAGACGAAATCTACGCTGACTAATTTAACTTAGATTTCGCAAATGAATTTTATATAGTTTTAATAAAATGCCGACAGAGTCTTAGTGCTTTGTCGGCATTTCTATTTTTTCAAAGTCTTAAGTTATTAGATAAAATTCGATGACCGAAGAATTAACAAATTGAAGTATCAAAATGTTAATAGAATTCTATGGAGTTGAGGACTTAGTTTTATCGACTGTATTGTGTTCTGTGTGGTAAAATATAGAGATACAAGGTATTGACATGCATACAATTTATCGTCGTAGCCAATTAACAATTCTATGATGAATTGTGTTTGTTGCATTATCATAAATAAACCTTTCAATAAAGGAGAACTATACTGTATGGTGAAATTTATACATTGCGCTGACTTACATTTAGATAGTCCTTTTAAATCTAGAAGTTATTTAAGTCGGTCTATTTTAGAAGACATGCAAAAAAGTGCTTACGAGAGCTTTAAAAAAATAGTTGATTTAGCATTAAAAGAAGAGATAGATTTCATGATTATTTCTGGTGATTTATTTGATCAACAGAATCGTACATTGCGTGCGGAAGTTTTTTTAAAAGAACAATTTGAACGATTAGAACGTGAACAGATTTTTGTTTATTTATGTCACGGTAATCATGATCCGTTATCAGCAAGAATTGGTACAGTATGGCCAGATAACGTTTCAGTATTCTCAGAAAATGTTGAAACATATCAAACCATTACTAAAAATGGCGAAGAGATATTCTTGCATGGATTTAGTTATCAAAATGATGCAAGTTATGAAAATAAGCTCGACGCATACCCTTCAAGCCAAGGTCAAAAAGGTATACATATCGGTATTTTACATGGCACGTACAGTAAGACAAATACGAAAGATCGATATACAGAATTTAGATTAGAGGATTTAAATAACAAATTGTATCACTACTGGGCTTTAGGACATATTCATGAACGCCAACAATTGAGTGATATGCCGCAGATACATTATGCTGGTAATATTCAAGGTCGTCATTTTAAAGAGTTAGGTGAAAAAGGTTGCTTACTTGTTGAGGGTGATGATTTAAATCTCAACACACAATTTGTGCCAACCCAATTTATTCGTTTTGATAAAGCTACGTTAGAAACGGTTAAAACTACGAAGCAGGGGTTATTTGATGATATTCAAGCGTTTAAGGCACAAGTAAGACCACAAGGCAAAGCAATTTATCAATTAAAGGTTATTGTCAATTCCGATCAACTCATATCTGATCAAGATAAGTTGCAAGTACATGAAATGATTAGTGACTACGAAGAAAATGAACACAACTTTGTGTTTATAGAAGACTTAATTGTTAGCAATAAATTTGAAGAGCCGAATACGCTAGTCAAAGAATTTTCAACTGAACTTATTGAAGATACAACAATTTATGATCAAGCAATGAATGATTTGTATTTAAACCCCAAAGCATCCAAATATCTAGAAAATTATAATGATTTTGACAGAACAGATTTAATTGAACGTGCGGAAGCATTGTTGAAATCAGATATGAGGGGGGAATAATATGAAAATCAAATCATTAGAAATATATGGCTATGGTAGATTTATTGAAAGAAAGATTGAATTCGATGCATCTTTCACTGAGATATATGGGGAAAATGAAACAGGTAAATCAACAATTCAAGCTTTTATTCATTCTATATTATTCGGATTCCCAACAAAGAAAGAAAACGAGCCACGATTAGAACCACGATTAGGGAATCAATATGGTGGTAAGCTCACACTAATTCAAGATGACGGTTCTTTAGTAGAAGTAGAGCGTATTAAAGGTAGCGCCACTGGCGATGTTAAAGTTTATCTTCCAAATGGTACGATTAAAGATGAAAGCTGGTTAAAAAAAGAACTGAATTACATTTCTAAACGTACGTATCAAGGCATATTTTCATTTGATGTATTAGGTTTGCAAGATATTCATAAAAATTTAGATGAAACCCAATTACAGAATTACCTGTTACAAGCTGGTGCGCTTGGTTCTACAGAATTTACAAGTATGCGTGAATTGTTAAATGAAAAGAAAGAGTATTTATTTAAGAAAAATGGACGCAATCCATTAATTAACCAACAGTTAGAACAATTAAAAGAGTTAGAAAGCCAAATTCGTGAAGAGGAAGCAAAATTAACAACATATCAACGATTGGTTGATGATAAAGATAAATCAGAAAGACGCCTAAGTAATTTAAAACAAAATTTATCACAGTTATCTAAGATGCACGAACGTAAGCAAAAAGAGCTAGCATTACATGAACAGACGCAAGAGTGGAAACAATTAGAAACAAAATTAAATATAGAACCTGTCGTTTTTCCAGAACAAGGTATCGATCGTTATGAATCGGCGAAGATTCAAACTCAAAATTTAAAACGTGATATAAGTCTTAGAGAAGAACGTTTAGCACATCTTAAAGCAGAAAATGAAAAAATCACAGTGCCTAAACAAAGTGACATTGATGCTTTTAACCATTTACATCAACAAGAAAATGAGATAAAGCAAAAAGAATATGAATTAAAGGCATTAAATAAAGAAATCCAAGATAAAACACGCGAAAAAGAAGGTTTGAAATCAAATATTGGTTGGCAAACTGTACATCATGATATAGATGGTTCTGAAGCGATGAAGAGCCATGTTAGTAATCAAATTAAGAATAAGCAAGAACAAACTGCATATGTACAACAACTTGAACGAAATATTGAAGAGAACAAAATTGATAAAGAGACGAATGATGCTGAAATAAATGCATTAGAAGCGGATATTGTCCCTGAAGAAAATTTTGAGAAGAAAAAGCAACATAGTAGGCAAGTATTTGAATTACAAGAGAAAAATAACCTTTATCAAAAAATGAAAGAAACATTTGATAAAGAACAACGTGAAAATGAAAAAAGACAAAACCTATTACGCATGAGTCTAATTGCGCTAGCAGTTGTTAGTATTGGTCTGACAATCTTTTCATTTGTGTCATCCAATATATTGTTTGGAATTATATTTGCTGTGATGTCGCTTGTATTTATTGTAGGTATTTTCTTTGTGAAAACGAAAGAAGTTGGTCACAGTGAGTCATTCTCTAATGAAATAGATGATTTAGAGCATCAAATTAATAAATTAGAAGATAATTATGACTTAGATTTTGATTTAGACGACCAATACAGAGTTCGTGAGCAATTCCAAAGTGCAATTAAGTCAAAAGAAGCTATTGATAAAAAAGCAGATTACTTAATGAGTACATTAGAACAAGCGAAAAAACAATATCAACATGCACAAGATAATATTGATAAAGTTAAATCAGAGTTATTCTTATCTGATAAAATGTCAGATGAACTCATTGTTGATAGTATTAGCACAATGAATAAGATTAAAGCTCATGATAAACATATAGATGAGTTACAACAACAAGCACATGAACTAGAACAACAATTAGCAGAATTTTATGCGCATGCACAGGAAGTAACGAAACATCAATGGACTTATTTCAATGAACTTTCACTGTTCCATGACACTAGTCAGTGGTTGAAAACAGAGACAAGTAATTTGGAAAAATGGACACGAAATGATGAACAAATTAAGTTGATTGAAAGTGAAGTATCACAATTGCATAATCGACTATCTGAAAATAGCAATGTGATTGCACGATTGTTTGATTTTATTAATGTAAATGACGAAGAAGCATTTTATCAACACCATGTACAATATAAAGATTATCATCAAAATATGGCACGTTTTAATGACTTAACTAAGTATTTGGAAAACCAAAACTATAACTATGATACAAGTTCAAAATTAAGTGAAAAAACAGCAGCTCAACTTTCATATGAAGATGAAGTGTTGGCAGGACAAGTTGATGAATATAATGATCAATATTTGGAAATGCAATCCGAAGTAAGTGACTTAAATGCTAAAATTACAGATATGGAAACAGATAAAACGTTAGCAGATTTAAGACATCGATTCTACATTTTAAAAAATAAAGTGAATGATGAAGCAAAAGATTGGGCAAGTTTAAGTTATTTACAAGCTTTGGTTGATGGACATATTAAACAAATTAAAGATAAACGTTTACCACAAGTGATAAATGAAGCAACTGATATCTTTAGACATTTAACTAATGGTCATTATGTTCAAGTTACTTATGCAAATGACAATTTAATGGTAAAACAGACTAATGGGCAAATGTATGAGCCGGTTGAATTAAGTCAGTCTACTAAAGAAATTCTTTATATTGCATTACGATTAAGCTTAATTAAAACATTGAAACCATATTATCCATTCCCAATTATCATAGATGATGCATTTGTTCATTTTGATAAACAGAGAAAAGATATTATGATGAACTATTTAAGACAATTACCGAAACATTATCAAATTCTATACTTTACATGTGTGAAAGATACAAGCGTGCCTTCAAAACAAATTATTACCCTAGATAAAATCGAGGAAGGCGGTAAAAAATGAGAAACGTAGAAAAATTAAATCCCGGTGATTCTGTTGACCATTTCTTCCTAATCCATAAAGCGACGCAAGGTGTGACAGCACAAGGCAAAGATTATATGACACTATACTTGCAAGATAAAAGTGGCGATATCGAGGCGAAGTTATGGACAGTAAGTAAGGAAGATATGAAAATACTAGAACCCGAGAAAATTGTACATGTCCAAGGTGATGTAATAAATTACCGTGGCCGTAAGCAAATGAAAATAAATAAAATAAAATTAGCGACACCTGAAGATAACATGAAAACACAAGATTTTGTTGATGGTGCACCTTTAAGTCCAGATGAAATTCAGGATGAAATATCCCATTATATGTTAGAAATTGAAAATGCACATTTACAACGCATTACGCGTCATTTGATTCGTAAGCATCAAGAAGCATTTTTTACATTTCCAGCAGCGAGTACTCATCATCATAACTTCTCCAGTGGATTAAGTTATCATGTACTTACAATGTTACGTGTTGCGAAGTCTATTTGTGATATTTATCCATTATTAAATCGCAGTTTATTATATAGTGCGATTATATTACATGATATGGGTAAAGTGAGAGAATTAAGTGGTCCAGTTGCCACAACTTATACTGTTGAAGGTAACTTGCTGGGTCATATTTCTATTGCGAGTGATGAAGTGGCTGAGGCCGCAAGAGAATTGAATATAGATGGCGAAGAAGTGTTATTGCTACGTCATATGATTTTAGCGCATCATGGTAAAATGGAATATGGATCGCCTAAATTGCCACATATGAAAGAAGCAGAAATTCTATTCTTCATCGACAATATCGATGCAAAAATGAATATGTTTGAAAAAGCATTCAAGAAAACGGACAAGGGTCAATTTACTGAACGTATTTTTGGATTGGATGGTAGACAATTTTATAATCCTAAGTCGTTAGACTAATAGGAAACACAATAAAGCAGCTAATCAAAATCTATATGATGATTAGCTGCTTTTTGTTATTGAGCAAGCAAAAGACGCTAGGGGATAACCTAGCGTCTAAATTGTCGCATATTGTTTTATTGACCAGTAGCCATACCAGCACCACTTTGCATAGCTTGCTGTTGTTGTTGCTGTTGCTGTTGTTGTTTGATTTTTTCTGGATCTAAGATTGAGTCTTCAATTGCTTTTTTAATATCGCGATCTTTGTAGTCAACTTTATATTCGTCTAATAATTCTTTATATGCATCCGTAAGTAATTTTGGATCTTTTTGAACTTTTGTTTGAATTAATTGAGACTTAAGTTTACCTTTTTCTTTGTCAAAGTCATTTTCTTTATCAGCTTTGATGATATGGTATCCATAATCTGTTTTCACAATTTTAGATACTTCGCCTTCTTTAAGTTTAAATAGGGCTTTTTCAAATTTTTCTTCCATTTGTCCCTTAATTACGTAACCTAAGCTACCATCTTTTTTAGCTGATGATTTATCCATAGAATCCTCTTTGGCGATTTCACCAAATTTATCTGGGTTTTTCTCAACTTGTTTTTGGATTTTTTCAGCTTTTGCTTTTGCTTCTTTGTCTGATAGACCTTCTTTATCATCTTTGTTTTCTTTAACTTTAATTAAAATGTGTGATGCTTTTTTAGTATTGTCTTTGATTTCTTTGTCAGACATTTTCACTTTATCATTTAATAATTCTTTTTGATAAGCTTGAAGTTTTTTCTGTTCTTTATAATCGCCTAAAGACATTTTTTGTTGTTTTAACATGCTTTCAAATTGGTCTTTACCACCATATTGTTTTTCTTCTTTTTTAACTTCTTCATCAATATCTTTAGTGTTTACATCATCTTTATATTTATCAGCAAGCAACTTGTTTAATAAAATAGAAAATGAACTATTCGCAATTTGTTCATCACCGATTTTATTCATAACATCTTCTACTTTAACGTCGCCAGCTTTAGATGAAATAATTGTATCTTCTTTTGAGTCTGTTGCGCTATTACCACATGCACCTAATAACAAAGCACTAGCCGTAACAGGTAGTAAAACTTTTTTTAATGTTGTCATAGTTGGAAACTCCTTTTGTAAGAATAACAACGTAAATATAACATATTATTTACTATTCACCAATTAGAAACCTAATATCTACGACTATAGTATTAAAAATAGTCTTTGATAATGCGGTTTCGTTAAGATTATTTCAGAAACAACTAGATGTACAATGAAAAAAAGCGGACAATCTATTACGATTATCCGCTGCATAAAATATGACTTGTTAATACTAATTTATATTACTTGATTTGACTTTATTTAAAATGTTGATACCTGTTTGATGTTCTTCAATATAAGCGCCTTCATTAGAGAAAAGGATGATTTTTAAATATAAAAAATCCATTACAGAATACCCCATATTTAAGGCAATTAAAAACATTAAATAATGACCATATTGAGGATATAAAGTACTTATGTATGCACAAAGGGTTGTGATAATTATAAATGGTGTAATTAAATCAAAACAAAAATAGTACTTATTCACAGGTGTATTGACATAAGTGTTATAGAATGGAATGTTTTTTTGGCGAAGTAATTTATGTTTTTTAAACGATTTATAATATGGAATTAAGAACAATAAATGTATCGCTTTATGCAAAGGATATAAAACAATCACAAGCAATAAAAAAATTAAAAAATATTGATCTGTTAATTGTGTATTAGAAAAGAAATATAGAATTTCATATGCGATAAGAAAAGTAATGATAGTTGTAACTAAACTGAGAAATGCAATCCTGGGTAAACCGAAACGTGCATTAATATCAATTTGCCTTGTACAAAGATACACTTTCTATCATACTCCCTTCAATAATTTAAGTAGTCTGTTTACTTTGGTATTATCTAACTTAATTTAAGTAAGGTCAAGATTAATTTAACGTTAAATCAATTTAAGTAGATTGCGTGGACAGTAGGGGATGGAAAATAAAAAACAGGCTAGCCCATTAACATGGTTCTAGCCTGTCTTGAAAATTATTCACGCTTATTTATCTTTTTCAAATGCTTTAGAAATTTCTTCTCCACGATTTTGCAGGTTTTCAATGTGTGATTGTAAGTTTTCAATATTTGGATTAATATCTGATTTGAAATCACCAATCATAGTTTTAACTTCATCACCGATAGATGTACCGAATTCAGTGCTTTCAGTTTTAATTTGTGCAACGTAATTAGCGATATCATTAATACTTTGTTTAATTGTGTTTATTTCTCTATCAACTTCAGATTCAGCACCTGCTGGTCGTTTGTCACGCGCTGAGAATTGGCTAGAATCTTTTTTATCACGATTCATTAAAGCTACACCAACTCCAGTTGCAATACCTGCACCTAGGCCTAGTAAAATTTGAGCTGTTTTCATAAAAATTCTCCTTATCCTAAATAATCTCTCATCTATTAATATTTTCTGTATACCCTTTAAATCGTTGTGTAAGCATGATTATTCGAATTGGGCTGCGATTTCTTTTGCAATTTGAGCTTTTTGATTATCGTCAATCTGTTCTTCATGTGTTTCCCATTTATAACCAAAACCATCTATATCATTTTCATATCTAGGAAGTAAATGGAAGTGTAAATGAAAGACAGATTGGTCCGCGTATTCTCCATTGTTTTGAATAATGTTTAAACCATCAGGATTGAATGCAGATTTAATCGCATTCGCTACTTTAGGAAGTGCTGCTCCAATATGTTGCATTGTTTCACTGTCCGTTTCAAAAATGTTTGCTGACGCTTTTTTTGGAATTAACAATGTATGTCCTTTAGTCACTTGAGATATGTCTAAGAATGCATATACAGCGTCATCTTCATATACTTTATGACTAGGAATTTCGCCATCTAAAATTTTGCTAAAAATTGTTTCTGACATGAATCTTCACTCCTTGTAAGATTGTTACTCAATATTATAGCATTACATGCATATTTACGTCAGTTTTCAATAGTAACTTTATGACTAATCTTTGATTTTTGGTACAATATAATTTGTGGAGGTGCCTTATGACAGTTAAAGTAGAACAACTCACAGGTGGTTACGGTAAACGACCTGTTATTAAAAATATAAATTTTGAATTAACACAAGGTGAAATTGTTGGCCTAATAGGCTTAAATGGTGCAGGTAAAAGTACCACAATTAAACATATGCTAGGGTTATTAACACCCATGGAAGGAAATTTAACGATTTCTGATATTGATATAAAAAAAGATGTTGAAGCATATAGAAGGAAGTTATCGTATATTCCAGAGTCCCCAGTTATATACGAGGAATTAACATTGCAAGAACACATTTATATGACTGCAATGGCATATGATATCAGTAAGGAGACAGCAATGGAACGTGCGCGTCCATTACTTAAAACGTTTCGCTTAGAAGATGAATTAAATATATTTCCGAGTCATTTCTCCAAAGGTATGAAACAAAAAGTAATGATTATTTGTGCATTCATTGTAAATCCAGAATTGTATATCATTGATGAACCATTTCTTGGTTTAGATCCGTTAGGTATTCAATCGATGTTAGATTTAATGGTCGAGAAAAAGAATGAAGGACGAACAGTGCTCATGAGTACACATATATTAGCAACAGCTGAACGCTATTGTGATAGATTTTTAATCATGGATGAAGGTGAAGTCGTAGCCTTTGGAGACCTTGAAGCATTACAGGCGCAAACGGGCTTGAATGGAAAGACATTAGATGAAATATACATCCATGTGACACAAGGTGGTCAGGATAAATGACGCAAGAACAAGATGCCAAACAATTATTTAGCGCAAGAAAAAATGCCATTGCTAAAGAAAAACGCTATTATAATAAATTTATTTATAACGGACACTTTTCTGTATTTTTGGTCATTTTATTAGGTGCTTTTATATTGGGATATGGTGATTGGTTAAAAGCTATTCCTAAAAATATAAATTATGCACTTATTGCGAGCATCATTGTAGCTATAACTTCAATGTTCCCATTACGTACGTTACTTAAAGATGCCGACAGACTATTTTTATTACCATTTGAAAAACATATGTCAAAATATATATCGTATAGTTTGAATTATAGTTATTTTGCAAGAGTAGGGTTGCAAATAATTATGATAATCATATTATTTCCGCTCTTTTATGTGTTAAATGATAAGACTTATGGCTTTTATATATTATTTGCAGTGCTAATGCTCATTTTACCGTATGTAGGATTATTATTAAAATGGCAATGGTATAAATACCGACTAGAAAGTTGGACATTACATATCTTGCTTTTTATTCTATATACTTCAAGTTATTATGTTGCGTTAGATGCGAAGCAAATTGCAAGTGTGACATCTGTATTGTTGATTATTGGTTTAGTGATGTTGTTAAATGTACAAAATAAACATCAATTGTTCCCTTGGGAAAGATTGATTAAATCAGAGCAACAACATCATATGAATTATTATA
The DNA here is from genome assembly GCF_051413795.1 of Staphylococcus caeli. Taxonomy (GTDB): domain Bacteria; phylum Bacillota; class Bacilli; order Staphylococcales; family Staphylococcaceae; genus Staphylococcus; species Staphylococcus caeli_A. Next base: position 19,102 of record NZ_JBOIRQ010000022.1, read on the forward strand.
AATTTGTAAATATGTTCACCGATGTGAAGCATCTTAAAGAAACTGCTGTTCGCAGAAGCTATTTAGATCCATTATTAGCAACACCGAAAAGCAAGCGATTTAATGAAAATTATATGTATTTGTATTTATTTAAGAGAAGTTTTGCGAGAGGGAAGGACGCATTCAATATTATCTTAAGACTTGTGCTACTAGCATTAATATTAATGTTTTGGCTACATCATCCAGTTGTCACATTGATTATCGGTAGTTTATTTATGTATATTATTTTGCTGCAAATGGCACAATTTTATACACAACAAGCATATGGTTTATGGCCGCAAGTATGGCCAAGTTCAGATACTAAAGTTATAAAAGGCTACGAGCAATTTCTATATAGATTAATGATTATCGTTGGTGTTTTATTTATTGTTGTTTATGCCATTACATTCCCAATGTATAGTTATTTTGGCCTCTTATTTTTCTTGGTAGGTTGGTTAACAATTAGAAATGTTATTAAAAAATTGAAATATCAAGAAGCTTTATTGAAAGATTAAAAAAAGTGGTGACCCGATGTTAATGAACTTCGGAGCACCACTATTTTTATAAATGATGAATCTATTATTTTAATGGTCGTCGATAGGGAATAAATATCTTTCAAAATAACTCGAATGTTGTCCACTTGCGCCAAAGAATTGACTTAGTGCTAATTTATCAAAGTTATCTTTAAATACTGAAGATGCCTTAAAATCTTCATAAGCAGTTCTGCTTTCAAAACCAAAATAAATTTTATACGTTAAACCTTGATCTGGTTTTAAGAAACGATAGCTTCTATAACCTGCAAATTGTTGGAAGTTTGTTGTTAAATTTTCTAATCTTTTTTCCAATTGATAAGCATGGTCTTCAGAAGTAGGCACAAATATTACAGAATAAAAATAGTCTTTATTTAATTCGCCTTCAGCTTTTAGTACTTCATAAACTAAAGGTTGCTTTAATACTGAACTTTGTTCTGTTTCTTCGATAATAACTGAAGAATCAGATGCTGAAAATTGTAATAAGTTATGGTCAGGGTTGTTGAGTCTGATTTGATTCAAATAACCAAATGTTCCATAAGATGCATAAATTTTCATAATTTTGTCCCCCTTGCTTGAGATATGTAACTTTAAATAACTATTTTACATTACTATAGAAATAACTAGCATTTCAAATAATTATAAAATAGACTTTGTTAATATTATAATTGATTTACGACATAAAACAATAGTCAAATGATTGAAGCGGTAAAAGTCGACACTTTGTCTTTTTTATGACATTTTATGACATTGAAACCCGTGATATATATCAATATGGTATCATAAATAAGAATGATTATAATGTAGGAGGATTAAAAGGTGCATACTAAAAATAATACAATCCTAGATATGATAAATGGGAAAGAGGTTACACATACACCTGTGTGGTTTATGCGTCAAGCTGGGAGATCACAGCCTGAATATAGAAAATTAAAAGAAAAATATTCACTATTTGAAATTACGCACCAACCTGAATTGTGTGCTTATGTTACACATTTACCAGTCGACAATTATAATACAGATGCTGCAGTATTATATAAAGATATCATGACACCATTACAACCCATTGGTGTTGATGTTGAAATTAAGTCTGGTATTGGCCCAGTAATTCACAATCCAATTAAGAATATTCAAGATGTTGAAAAATTAGGGAGTATTGATCCGAAACGAGATGTACCTTATGTGTTGGACACGATAAAATTATTGACTGAAGAAAAGTTAAATGTGCCATTGATTGGTTTTACAGGTGCTCCATTTACATTGGCAAGTTATATGATTGAAGGCGGTCCTTCTAAGAATTATAATTTTACAAAAGCAATGATGTATAGTGATGAAGCAACATGGTTTGCATTGATGGATCATCTAGTAGATATGTCAATCACATATACAACTGCACAGATTGAAGCGGGTGCACAACTCATTCAAGTGTTTGATTCATGGGGTGGTGCATTAAATGTAGAAGATTATCGTTACTATATTAAACCCGCAATGAATAAATTAATTAGTGGTATTAAGGCGAAATTCAATGTTCCAGTAATTCTATTTGGTGTAGGTGCGAGTCACTTGGCTGAAGAATGGAATAGTTTACCAATAGATGTCTTAGGGTTAGACTGGAGACTTTCTATAAAAGAAGCGCAATCGATGGAAATTACTAAGACGCTTCAAGGTAACTTAGATCCATCATTATTGTTGGCACCTTGGGAAGTAATTGAACCTAGATTAAAAGAAATATTGGATCAAGGCTTAGACCATGGTAAACATATATTTAATTTGGGGCATGGTGTGTTTCCAGAAGTACAACCTGAAACATTAAAACATGTAACCACGTTTGTACATGAATATACTCGAAGATAGTACGGCATAAATTTTAGCTATTAAGATTTACAAATATTATGTCATATACATCTAAAAATTATTATACAAAAGGATGATTTTAAAATGACAAAAACTATAGGCTTATTAGTGATGGCTTATGGCACACCATATCAAGAAAGTGATATTGAGGCTTACTATACAGATATCAGACATGGAAAAAAACCTACGGATGACGAGTTGCAGGATTTAAAAGATAGATATCAATTTATTGGTGGTTTATCACCTTTAGCGAATACAACACAAAAACAAGCAGAAGCACTGTGTGATACTTTAAATCAAGTCTATGAAGACGTGGAATTCAAATTATATATTGGATTAAAACATATCCATCCCTTTATTGAGGATGCCGTTCAGTCGATGCATAAAGATGGTATTGATGAAGCGGTAACGGTTGTGCTTGCACCCCATTATTCTAGTTTTTCAGTGGGTGCTTATAATAAGCGTGCACAAAAAGAGGCAGACAAGTTTGGAATTACATTTAAAAATGTTGAGCATTATTATCAACAACCTAAATTCATCCAGTATTGGACAGAGAAAATCAATGAAACTTTAGCTGAAATTCCACAAGCAGAACATGATGAGACGGTACTCGTAGTATCTGCGCATAGCTTGCCTAAAGGATTAATAGAAAAAAATAATGACCCGTACCCAAATGAATTAAAGCATACGGCGGAATTATTGGCGCAACATTCTAATATCATTCATGTAGCTGAAGGGTGGCAATCAGAAGGGAATACTGGTACACCTTGGTTAGGTCCTGATGTACAAGATTTAACTAAAACATTATTCCATGAACATGGGTATAAACACTTCGTATATACACCAGTGGGCTTTGTGTGTGAACATTTAGAGGTGTTATATGATAACGATTATGAATGTAAAGTCGTTTGTGATGCATTGGGCGTGAATTATTACCGTCCAGCTATGCCAAATACAGATGCTTTATTCATTGGTGCTATCGTTGATGAAATTAAAAATGTTTATTAAAGGAAGCGTGAATTATTTTGACAAATAGTATCGCAATCATTGGTGCGGGGATTACAGGTTTATCTAGTGCGTATTTTATTAAAAAGCAACGCCCTGATATCGATGTTACAATTTTTGAAGCTACATCTCGTACTGGTGGGAAAATACAAACCTTTAGAAAAGATGGCTATACGATTGAATTAGGTCCTGAATCATACCTAGGGCGTAAGCAAATTATGACAGATATAGCTAAGGACATTGGCCTTGAGAAAGATCTAATTACCAATCAAACAGGTCAATCATATATTTATGCAAAAAATAAATTATATCCCATCCCAGGGGGTTCTATCTTAGGTATTCCAACTGACATCAAACCGTTTGCTAAAACAAAATTAATTACACCAATGGGTAAATTGAGAGCAGGAATGGATTTATTTAAAAAACCAATTCTTATGAAAGATGACATTTCAGTCGGTGCCTTTTTTAGACATCGTTTAGGAAATGAAGTGTTAGAGAATTTAATAGAACCTCTTATGGGTGGTATTTATGGTACCAATATTGATCAATTAAGTCTGATGAGTACTTTCCCAGAGTTTAAAAGAAGAGAAGAACAATTTGGTAGTTTAATTAAAGGCATGCGTCATGAGAAACTACAACGGGAAAAGCAACGTCAATTGTACCCAGGTGCACCTAAGGGTCAATTTAAACAATTTAGACATGGTTTGAGCTCGTTTATTGAACGTTTGACAGAATTTGTACAAGAACAGGGTGTTAAGATTAAATTTGAGACACCTGTTAATGATATTGTCACATCACAAACAGGGTATGAAATTGTGGTAGATGAATATAAATATACATTTGATCGTGTACTTGTAACTACGCCACATCAAACATTTGTAGAATGGTTCAGTGATGATCCGGCATTTGATTATTTTAAAGAGATGGGTGCGACAACGGTTGCTACAGTGGTATTAGCGTTCGATGAAAAGCATATTGAAAACACATACGATGGTACGGGGTTTGTCATAGCACGCACAAGTCAAACAGATATTACTGCATGTACATGGACAAGTAAAAAATGGCCATTCACGACACCGAAAGGAAAAGTATTATTACGTGCATATGTAGGGAAACCTGATGATTCTGTTGTTGATGATCATACTGATGAAGAGCTAGTTAATATCGTTAAAAGAGATTTGAAGCAGATGATGACATTTAAAGGCGCACCAGATTTTAGCATTGTTAACAGATTACCGAAGAGTATGCCTCAATATCATGTGGGACATATGAACCAAATTAAAGCGATACAAACTCATATTAAGCGAAATTATCCAAAATTAAGAATTACTGGAGCACCATTTGAAGCGGTTGGATTACCTGATTGTATACAACAAGGGAAGAACGCGGTAAATGAATTACTTGAAACAATTTAGTTGTATTTAAAATAATAAATCTTGCCATCTCTTTACCAATTATTTTGATAAGAGGTGGTATTTTTAAATTGTTTGAATTAGTTAAATTCAAATTATATTTATGAGATACTAAATAAGTAACTCTAATTGAATGCAATTAAACGATAACTATAAGTTTGTTGGGGGATATATAAATGACAGATATAATCATTGTACATTCAAAATATGGTGATGCATCTAATCATTGGTATGAATGGTTAGCAAATAATCTTGAATTAGAAGGCTATGATGTCACTTTATTTAACATACCTGTTGATGAAAATAATCAAATCGAAACTTGGGTTAGTAAAATGAAAGAACAAGTTCAAATTAATAAGTATGAAACATATTTTGTTACACATGGCTTAGGAACATTAGCAGCGTTAAAATATATTGAAGAAGCTCAAGTGAGTCGTATAGAAGGTCTATTTAGTATTGCTGGCTTTATGGAAGATGCAAAAGTTTTTGCTGAAAATGTAAATACGGATAAATATCATATAGATTATGAAAAAGTGAAACGTAAAGTAGACGCTTTTTATGGATTATGTTCTAAAGATGATACGCATGTTTCTTATAAAGAAACAGAACGCTTAATGGATACTTTAGGTGGCAAATGTAAAATTACAGAATTTGGTGGCCATTTTATGGAAGACGATGGATTTACAACTTTTACGAGATTGCAAAGTAAGATGCAAGGGATTATGAGCGAATAGTTAGAGTTATATAATTTGCACATGTCGAGTTGATTTGATGTGGTTTAAAATGTAAAGTGTGGATGGTAATCAGATTTTATTTATATAAATAGGGAACAAAAATTAAAAAATTATAGATAAAGTCTGTTTTTACACAAATTAATCTGTAGAACCCATTGACTAAGGGCTTAAAAGTTTATATACTGAGTAAGTCTTATTTGATAGGGCATGTGCAAACATTAATTATGACATTTCTATTTTAACTTTGAATGAAGTTAATGTTAATTAGTTTTAAGATATTGTTGACATTAAGTAAATGAATGTGGTATATTAATTGGGTAAGCGTTATTAATAATATTAGCGCGGGATGGAGCAGTTCGGTAGCTCGTCGGGCTCATAACCCGAAGGTCGGTGGTTCAAATCCGCCTCCCGCAATTTTTTACATAGGTCTCGTAGTGTAGCGGTTAACACGCCTGCCTGTCACGCAGGAGATCGCGGGTTCGATTCCCGTCGAGACCGCCATTTTTATTAAGGTTCAGTAGCTCAGTTGGTAGAGCAATGGATTGAAGCTCCATGTGTCGGCAGTTCGACTCTGTCCTGAACCATTTTTAGCTTTATACTTTGGCGGTTGTGGCGAAGTGGTTAACGCATCGGATTGTGGTTCCGACATTCGTGGGTTCGATTCCCATCATCCGCCCCATAATCGTAAAGTGCGGGTGTAGTTTAATGGCAAAACCTCAGCCTTCCAAGCTGATGTTGTGGGTTCGATTCCCATCACCCGCTCCATTTTAATTATTCCACAGTAGCTCAGTGGTAGAGCTATCGGCTGTTAACCGATCGGTCGTAGGTTCGAGTCCTACCTGTGGAGCCATGGCCCCGTGGTCAAGCGGTTAAGACACCGCCCTTTCACGGCGGTAACACGGGTTCGAGTCCCGTCGGGGTCATACAAACAGAGGTGAATTATCGCTTCTGTTTTTTTATATGGAGAGTTGTCCGAGCTGGCCGAAGGAGCACGCCTGGAAAGTGTGTAGGCGCCACAAGCGTCTCGAGGGTTCGAATCCCTCACTCTCCGTTAATTCGATATTCCTCGTTATTCTTCGTTAAACTAAACGTTGATATAACGGGGTTTTGTTGTATATTGATATCCTTCGTTATATACCGTGAATAATGTATAAATTAATTGCTAATCCCGAAAATAACCAAATAATGATAGGGTTTGTTTGATTGAATATATGTATACAAAAAAGTTAGCAAAAAAATATAAACTGAAATGACATCATATAAAATCATGTTAGAATAAAATTATGAGTAAGTTAGATGGATGGTGGCTAATCTTAGTATAAAGTGAGGTGGTGCTTATGCAGGTACCTATAAAAACTTTAGAAAGGAGACGCCTTGTGTGGTTTCAATTGTAGAAGCATTACACTTAATGTTAGGTTTCGGTATGTTCATCGTTACCATGTTAAGTTTAGTGATTGCAATTGTTAATTTAGGCCATAAAAAATAACCATCTCTAGCTTTGACGAGAATGAGATGATTATTTAAATATTATCAAATTACAGTCACCGTCTTTTTAACGGGCTCAAAAGGGCAATGCATCTCAACTGTGTTGCCTCTTTACATGTATAATTTTACCTAAAAAAAGAACAGAAGACAACTACAAAAGAGATTATGAATAAATAATACGGTATGTTCATCGTTACCATGTTAAGTTTAGTGATTGCAATTGTTAAATTAAATCATAAAAAATAACCATCTCTAGCTTTGGCAGTTTTGATGGTTATTAGATCACTATTAAACAGTCACCGTCTTTTTAACGGGCTTAAAAGGGCAATGCATCGCAAGTGCGTTGCCTCTTTACATGTATAATTTTACCTAATAAAAGAACAGAAGACAACAATATTTCTAATTAAACAGTGCCAGTAATTTTTAAAAAATGATTTATATGAGCTAAAAAGTTTAGGTTATATTTTTGAATGTTAAAATAAGTGTAAGCGAACTAATAATATTTCATAAATGAAATGGAGATTAAAAAATGGATAATAGAATAGATTATTATGAGGTAGCAAAAGAAGAATTAACGGTAATTATGGATTTAGAAAAACAACTCAAGAAGACTTCTATAGATCGTAAATTACGAGAATTAATTAAAATACGTGTGTCTCAAATCAATGGATGTGCTTTCTGTATCGGAATGCATACCGCAGATGCAAGAAAAATGAAAGTGTCAGAAGAACAAATTTATTTACTTAATGCTTGGGACGATACAAATATTTATTCAGAGAAGGAAAAATTAGCGTTCAAATTGGCAGAGGCGATTACACATATTTCTAAAAATGGTGTGCCAACTGCTTTATATAATGAAGTACGTGCTCAATATTCTGAAGAAGAATATACGGACTTAGTATTAATTATTAATCAAATTAATATGTGGAATAGATTGTCGATTTCTATGGGCAACCAACATACTGTTTAATACAAGTAATCAAAAGCGAGCATCCAACTATAGGGTGCTCGCTTATTTATATAGTTAGTCTTCTTGTTCATCTGTTAATACTTTTCCATTTTTAGCATCAATGGTTAATTCATGTTTGGTTGTATCTTTTTTTAAATCTAAATCATATACTAATTTGCCATCATCTTTTGAAAGTGACCATTCTTTGATATCACCATTAAATGATTTTTGTCCTTTTTTAACGGCGTCTTTATAATCTATTGCCTCACTATACTTAAATGAATCTTGAGTGTCTACAGAGTCTTCTTTTTCAGATGTTTTGTGTAATACTTTTTGATTTTTATCAGAAATAATGACCTCAGATTCTTCATTATTACTTTGCTGTTCTATTTTATAGACCCATTCACCGTTACTTTCTTCAAAAGAAATGCCTTTCAATGCTTGACCAGAGTATTCACTTTGCGCTTTTTTAATTGCATCTTCTGGGCTTGTTTTTACCTTATCTAATTGTGTGACTTGTTTTTCTAAAGTCTCTTTACTAGGTTTGTTTGAATTCGAGCTATCATTAGAATCATCTTGATCATTATTACCACAAGCTGTTAGTAGTAGGGCTGATAATGATAAAGTAGTTAATGTTTTTAATCTCATTTAGTATCACTCCCATTTTATATTTAATAATTAATTACCCAGTTTATATGTTAGAAAAACTAAAATTTATAAAAAAACAGTCTTATATTTTATATAACTATTATATTTAAATAATCACAGGCTATGTTAAAAATGGTTAAACGCGTTATAATATATAGTGAGATGGAGGAATGTCAGAGTGGATTTTTGGTTGAAACAGCAAGCTAAACAAAATGGGGAACGAATCTTTGTGGATGATGGTGCAACGCAAATATCTTTTTCAGAAATGTATCAACGTGCTACGAGATTAGCTTATACATTAAAACAACTTCAGTGTGCAAGAGTAGGGCTATATATTAACAACTCAATTGATTCAATTGCACTTATTAATGCAGCTTGGCTAGCAGGGATTGAAATTGCAATGATTAATACGCGTTTAACGAAACGAGAAATGATTGCACAAATGGAATCGATTCATATAGATACTGTGATTGCAGTTGAAGCACTTGAATTAGAACAATTAAATATTGTGTATTTAGATACACTTGAGAGAGAGAATATTGATAAACAATATGAAGCAAATTTCACACAGGAACGGATTGCTTCTATTATGTTTACCTCTGGAACTACGGGACCTCAGAAGGCTGTACCACAGACTTTCAACAATCACTTGGCAAGCGCCATAGCTTGTAAAGAAAGTCTAGGATTTGATCAACAAACGAAATGGTTATCAGTGTTACCTATTTATCATATATCTGGATTAAGTGTTGTATTAAGGGCATTGATTGAAGGCTTTACTTTGCGCATAGAAGCCAAATTCAACGCGGAATCTATGCTAGATATTATTAAAAAAGAATCACCAACACACCTTTCATTAGTACCACAAACATTGAAGTGGCTAATGGATGCAGGTTTGAATCACCCTTATCACGTTGAAAAGATTCTGCTCGGTGGCGCTAAGCTCTCAAGTACGTTAATTACACAGGCCTTGTCACGTGGATTACCAATCTATAATTCTTTTGGGATGACAGAAACATGCTCTCAATTTTTAACGGCATCTCCAGAAATGTTACAACAACGCTATGATACAGTAGGTAAACCAAGTGAAAATGTGAGTGTTATGATCAAGAATCCAAATTCGGATGGTCATGGAGAACTTCTTATTAAAGGTGATAATGTAATGAATGGATATTTATATCCATTAAACAAATTGGATACTTTTGAGAATGGTTATTTCAAGACTGGTGATATCGCTGAGATTGATAGTGATGGCTTTGTAATGATTTATGATCGCAGAAAAGATCTTATCATTAGTGGTGGTGAAAATATTTATCCCTACGAAATTGAGACAGTGGCTAAGCAATTTTCAAATATTGAAGACGCTATGTGTATTGGCATTGAAGATGAAACATGGGGCGCTGTACCTATGTTATATTATGTGGCACGTGAGTCGATATCAGATGAACAGTTTGATGAATATTTCTCTAAACACTTAGCAAAATATAAAATCCCTAAACAATATAAACGTGTTGCGTCGTTGTCATATACCTCTACCGGTAAGTTACAGCGCAACCACTTATAATTAATACTAAGGAGACGCTATGAAGATAGTAGATATCAACTTTTACCATTTTGAAGCTGATTTTAAGGTGCCAGTGATAACGCCAAAAGTGAAGATGACATCACGTAAGACGCTATTTATAGAGCTTATTACAGATTTGGAAGATAGTTACTATGGTGAGTGCAATGCATTCGAGTCAGCATGGTACGCAAATGAAACAATTGACAGCGTTCAAGAACAAGTGGAGTTATGGTTTTCAAATTATGTGAACTATCCGTTTAAGTATTTTTCTGAAATTCAAAATGCATTAAATGACTTAGACGCATACCCAGCTGCACGAAGTACATTGATGATGGCATGTTATCCAATGTTTTATGAATTGCCATCTTTTCATGTACCATATGGCGCAACGTTAAATGGTGTAACGAAAGAAACATTGCAACAATTAACATGTACACAGCCTAAGCGTGTTAAGATTAAATGGACCGCGAATATATTAAAGGATATTGCAACCGTTAGATCATTAGCCTTTAATACGCAAATTGCAGTGGATGCAAATGAATCATTAACTTTGAAGCAAGCAAATCAATTGAAAGATCTAAGTGATAATCACATCCTATATATTGAGGAACCTTTTAAGTCATTGGAGCATTTAGAACATTTCGATAAACATGCACTGCCACCAATTGCCATTGATGAAAAGGCATCGTCTGAGAAGGCAATCCTAGATGCGATTGAATATTATGATGTCGATGTGGTTGTATTGAAGCCATTTAGACTCGGGGGTATAGATAAGGTGTTAGATTTAATACAAATACTTAGACGTAAAAATATTAGATTTGTTATTGGTGGTATGTATGAGTATGGATTAAGTAGATATTTTACAGCGATGTTAGCGCAGTATGCCGACTATCCAAGTGATATTACGCCTGAGCATTATTACTTTGATCATGATATTGTGCCGCGTTCAGGCATATTAAAAGGAGGCTCCATTTATTTTGAGCCTCCTACGGTAGATGTGATGCAACTGCAACGCATGATTTAAAATGATTAATCCTTATCTTTATTCTTTAATGGTACTGGGTCAAATCCACCTTTATGGAGTGGATGACATTTGGATATTCTTTTAATACCTAGCCAAGTACCTTTAATCGCTCCATACACTTGTATGGCTTCTCGAGTATATTCAGAGCACGTTGGATAGAAACGACAAGTTGCAGGTGTTAAGGGTGATATAAAATGTTGATAAATATGAATGAGTCCAAGAAATATCTTTTTCATAGTTTTGCCTCCAACAAAAATCTTAGCATTGTTAGTTTAACATAATATGGGGAAGCGTGATGTATGTGAAGTTTAGAGATAAAGAGAATGATGAAGTTTATTTAACCTATAAATCTAATAGCGATGTTGCAAATGGTCAACATGTATTGATTATTCCAATATATAAGCAACAATTACTTTTCACTCAGCATAAAATACGTGGTATTGAATTTCCAGGTGGTAAAAAGGAACCAGGAGAAACAAGTGAAACAGCAGCCAAACGTGAATTGTTTGAAGAAACAGGGGCTTCCATTAAGCATTGCGAATATATTGCGCAATATAGAGTAGATCGCCAAAGTGGATATAGCTTTACTAAAGATGTGTTTGTGGTTGAGGTTGATGAAATCATACAACAAGAAGATTATTTTGAAACAAATGGTCCGCTATTATACAAACACATGGATCAAATTGCAGAAACAAAAAAAAGCTTTTTGTTAAAAGATGCTGCGATACTACATTGTCTAGAAAGAGTGAGTGAACTTGGATTTTACCAATAAAAAGAGAATGCCTGTCGAAGCAAAGTGGCATATATTTGAAGAAGTCACATACCAAGTAGATGGTTTAAAGGTTCGAGGTTTATTAATGTTACCTAAGCAAACAGTGAAGCGCATTGTTATTTATTTACGTGGAGGCAAAGGCCAAGTGGGGAAAGTGAGAACAGGTCGACTTATGCAATTTGCTGATCCACAGACACTCGTGTTCGGACCGTACTATCGAGGTAACAATGGTAGTGAAGGTAAGGATGAATTCTATGGCGCAGATTTACATGATGTTACTGAGGCAGTTCGCATTTTACATCAGTTATATCCTGAAGCAGCAATCCATATGGTTGGTTTTTCAAGAGGAGGGCTGCAAGGCTTATTAACATTTCAAGATTTACCAGTATCTAGCTATATAATTTGGGGCGGTGTGTCAGACATTGACCTCATGTACGAGGAACGTGTTGATTTAAGAGGTATGTTAAAACGCATGGTGGGTCATCCTAAAAAGCAAGCAGACGCTTATCATAAGCGAGATGCTATTTCACAAATTACGGCATCAAGCCCACCAATTCTGATCGTTCATGGCGGACAAGATAAGCAAGTAGGTATTCACAATGCACATTATTTAGCAGATCAGTTGGAAAAAATTGGAACAACATATCGTACTTTTTATCAAATGAATGAAGGTCATGTGCCTAGACCATTTGCATTAACAAATACATTGAGCAATATTAGACAATGGATGACGGATGTTGAAAATGGTGTTATCAAATCATATGAATCATAAAAATATTTGTTAAGACTTTAAAGTGTGAAGTAGTGGTTGCTAATCAGATTTTTCAAAATGAACATACATAAAAGCAGGTTTCACTTTAGAAAAGTGAAACCTGCTTTTAAATATCTTTATTTAAAGCCACCATTTGTAGCTAATTCTTCAACATCGTCTCCAAATTTTTCGAAATTGTTTTTGAAGCGATTAATTAAATCTTGAGCTTGTTCTCTATATGCTTCTGGTTTGCTCCAAGCATTGATTGGATTAAGTAAAGTTTGAGGTACATCTTTGACATTTACAGGAATATCTAATCCAAACATATCATCTTTGATATATTCAGCATTACGCAATTCACCAGTAATCGCTTGGTTAACCATTTGTCTTGTATAGTTTAGGCTGATACGACGGCCAACACCGTATTTACCACCTGTCCAGCCCGTGTTAACTAGGTAGACATCAACGCCATGTTTATCAATCAAATTACCAAGTAAATCAGCATATACTTTAGCATTTAATGGTAAGAAAGGTGAACCGAAGCAAGTTGAGAATGATGGTTCGGGTTCAGTTACGCCACGTTCTGTACCAGCTAATTTGGCTGTGAAACCACTTAAGAAATGATACATGGCTTGATCTTTTGATAATTTAGAAATTGGAGGTAACACACCAAATGCATCGGCTGTTAAGAAGATGATTGTATTTGGATGTGCTGCTTTCGATGGTGTTACGATATTATCGATATGGTTGATAGGGTAGGCAGCTCTAGTATTTTCAGTATAGTGATTGTCATCAAAGTCAACATCACCATCTTCATCTACTACTACATTTTCTAAAATCGTTCCATATTTAATTGCATCATAAATTTGTGGTTCTTTTTTGTGAGATAGGTTTATAGCTTTTGCATAACAACCACCTTCTATATTGAAGATACCGTTATCATTCCAACCGTGTTCATCGTCACCAATCAGTTTACGTGTTGGGTCTGCAGAAAGCGTTGTTTTACCTGTACCAGATAAACCAAAGAATAATGCTACATCGCCTTTTTCGCCAACGTTTGCAGAGCAGTGCATACTCATGATTTTATCTTTTGGTAATAAGTAGTTCATTACGGAGAAAATACCTTTTTTCATTTCACCAGCGTATTCAGTTCCACCGATTAAAATGACTTTGTGTTTGAATGAAGTAATAATAAATGTTTCAGAATTTGTGCCATCTACTGCTGGATCTGCTTTGAAGTGTGGTGCTGAAACTATCGTGAAGTTTGGTTTGATTTCTTGAGCTTCTTCTTTAGAATTCGGTCGAATAAACATATTTTGTGCAAATAAATTATGCCATGCTAATTCATTAACTACAGTTAGTTTTAATTGTGAATCTGCGTCACTTCCGGCATAACCATTGAAGACATAAAGTTCGTCTTTTTGGTCTAGGTAATTTAAGACTTTATCGTATAGGTTTAAAAATGTTTCTTCCTCGATAGGTTGGTTAATATTTCCCCAGTCGATGTCATCTCTGTAAGATGGCTCAGTTACGATAAACTTATCTTTTGGTGAACGACCTGTATATTTCCCAGTCTTAGCATTGATTGCACCAAGTTCAGTTAATTCGCCTTCATTGTTATTTAAAATTTTGTTATACAACTGTGTTGTAGATAATTGAAATAATGAAGATTGCTTGTCTAGAATGTTTTCAATTTTACTTGTATACGTGTATGTATCTACCGCCATACTTAATCCCTCCACGCTATTTGTTGATGTAAGCCTTTACAATTACAGAGTATAACACATATGAAGTAATAGTCCACATCATTTTAAAAGGAATTTTAAATAAATATTAATAAATGTAAAATTGACATTATATCTTATATTAGGTACTATATATGTTAACGGATTCTCTTATCCTGAGAGGCGGAGGGACATGGACCCAATGAAGCCCAGCAACCTCTTCATTTATTTGAAGAAAGGTGCCAAACCGTTTGCAGACAAATAGCGTCTGAACGATAAGAGCGAATGGACGTATAAAGGGCCTTCTCTCTATTTACTATAGTGTAGAAGGCCTTTTTTAATGAGCTCAACAGAGAGAGAATTTTCGTAATTTAAAACTAAAGGAGCAAATTATGACATATAATAGAAGATTATTTACTTCAGAATCTGTAACAGAAGGGCATCCAGATAAGATTGCGGACCAGGTTTCCGATGCAATCTTAGATGAAATATTAAAAGACGATCCAAATGCACGTGTTGCTTGTGAAACGACTGTAACAACTGGAATGGCTTTAATTTCAGGTGAAATATCAACAACGACATATGTAGATATTCCAAAAGTAGTGAGAGAGACAATTAAGGAAATAGGCTATACGCGTGCGAAATATGGATATGATAGTCAAACGATGGCTGTTTTAACTGCGATTGATGAACAATCGCCTGATATTGCACAAGGTGTAGATACAGCGCTTGAATATAGAAATGATGCATCAGAAGAAGAAATTGAAGCAACTGGTGCTGGTGACCAAGGTTTAATGTTTGGTTATGCAACAAATGAGACTGATACGTATATGCCTTTACCAATATTTTTATCGCATCAATTAGCAAAACGCTTATCTGATGTGCGTAAAGATGACATTTTAGATTATTTACGTCCTGATGGTAAAGTCCAAGTAACTGTAGAATATGATGAACAAGATCAACCTCATCGTATTGATACAATTGTCGTATCTACGCAACATGCTGAAGATATTGATTTAGCACAAATTCAAGAAGATATTAAACAACATGTGATTTATCCTACGGTACCAGAGCGTTTATTAGATGATGATACTAAATTCTATATTAATCCAACTGGACGCTTTGTTATTGGTGGGCCACAAGGGGATGCAGGTTTAACTGGCCGTAAAATTATCGTCGATACTTATGGCGGTTATGCGCGACATGGTGGAGGTTGTTTCAGTGGTAAAGATCCAACAAAAGTAGACCGTTCGGCTGCATATGCTGCGCGTTATGTAGCGAAGAATATTGTTGCAGCGGAATTAGCTGATAAATGTGAAGTACAGTTAGCATATGCCATTGGTGTAGCAGAGCCAGTATCCATTTCAATTGATACATTTGGTACAGGAAAAGTATCTGAAAATGAATTAGTGGAAGCAGTGCGAGAACATTTTGATTTAAGACCTGCTGGTATTATTAAAATGCTTGATTTAAAACACCCAATTTATAAACAAACTGCTGCGTATGGTCATTTTGGTCGTACAGATGTGTTATTACCTTGGGAAAAATTAGATAAAGTAAATGTATTAAAAGATGCTGTAACGCATTAGTACGTAATTTTGTAATTTTGAAACTTTACTATCGATTGCATAGCAAATTTCTATTATAATGAAGTTATTGAACACATAAAGGAGCGTTTTGGTTATGAATTCATTTGGACCAATTGAAATTGGTTTAATCGTGGCAATTGTAGTAGCGGTCATTTGTTTGATTTTATTTATTGTCGCTTTGAAAAGTAAGAAAAAGGCACAAGAAAAGGTAGAGGCACAGTATAAATCAAGAGAACAACAATTGAGCGATGCACATGAAGAAGAGTTGGAAAAAGAAAGAATTGAAAATAAGAAAACAGTAACGAAACAAAAAGAAGAATATACTGCTACGGTTAATTCCAAAGATAGAGAAATTGATGCATTGAAATTATTCTCTAAAAATCAAAGTGAATATGTAACTGATATGAGATTGATTGGTATTCGTGAACGTTTGGTCAATGAGAAAAGAATTCGTCCTGAAGATATGCACATCATGGCAAATATATTTTTACCAAGAAATGAATTTAGTGAAGTGCAACGTATTAGTCATTTAGTACTGACACGTACGGGCTTATACATTATCGATTCACAAGTACTAAAAGGCCATGTTTATAATGGCGTGAGTGCTGCGCAGTTTAAAGAACAACCTATGATGGAACAGGTGTTTAGTACATTAGATCTTGATAGAACAACGCCACAAACGTTAGTCTTAGATCAAAATGAGGACAAAGATTCTCTATCATTTGTTAACTATACAACGCACTTAAACGCAATTGAAAAACTTGCAGGCGATATTCAAACAGAATTAAACTTGAAATTTACACCGACAACCATTTTATATTTCAACCCTAAAAATGATGGTGCAGTAACAATTTCAAACTATGCACAAAGTTCAAATACAAAAGTCCTTGTCGGCTCAGAGCAGTTAGACGAATTCTTTAATAAATTTGTCTTTCATGGTCGAATTCAATATAATGTGGAAGATTTACAGCGCGTTATGGATGAAATTGAATCATTTAACTAATCATTAAAATCAGGCTGGGACATAAATGTCTCTGACTAAACAGAAAACGATAATTTCTATTGAAATAATGTAGAAATTATCGTTTTCTTTATTTTTATCAA
>NZ_JBOIRQ010000023.1:0-35293 GCF_051413795.1 Staphylococcus caeli
GTTATTAACATCTTACAATAGAGTGCCGTTTATGGGCATTTTTTTATGAAATTTTAAGAGTGTTGCACTTAATATTACAATCCGTCATATAATAAAATATGACTGTTTACTCTATTCAATAAGTTTGAAAACACATATAATGGCACTGTTAGTGAAATATTTTTTAAAGTTTGTAGAGGGGGACAAGAATGTTATGGTAGATAATACCAAGACGATCGACGATACATATACATCAAAAGCAACAGTTGAAAGCATTAATAGTCAAGTACAAATGAAGGTTGTCATGTTTAACGAAACCCCGGGACGTTACGCATTAAAAGCAATCATGTCTGGTTTTTTACTAGCTATCGTGACAGTGTTCATGCTTGCGATTAAAACACAATTTACTGGAACAAATGAAGGTTTAGTAAACATAATGGGTGCCATTTCTTTTAGTTTGGCTTTAGTACTTATCGTTCTTACCAATTCAGAACTGTTAACGAGTAATTTTATGTACTTAACAGTAGGTTGGTACTACAAAGTAATTACAATGAATAAGGTATTAGCAATTTGTTTATATTGTTTTCTATTCAATATTATTGGTGGGTTTATACTATTTGCATTGATGAAATTCACACCAATTATGACACCTGAAATGCTAAGTAGCTTAACTAAAATGGTAGACGGTAAAACAATTGATAGTACTTGGTATGCGATTCTAGTCAAAGCGATATTCTGTAACTTCTTTATTAATATTGGTATTTATGTATCGATACAATTTAAAGATGGTTTATCTAAAGCGTTTTTCATTGCATGTGGCGTTGTCGTTTTTGTATTTATGGGATATGAGCATGTCGTGTTCAATGCAGGATTGTATGCAGGTATGGTATTTTATGACATTGACGCTGTAGCTTGGTTGCATGTATTAAAAAATATTGTATTTGCCTTCATAGGTAACTTTATCGGCGGCGGTATTTTTGTTGGTTTAGTATACGCGTACTTAAATGGTAAAAGAGATAGCCTAAGTAACTAAATCTCTAAAATCGAAATGGATATGACAATTTTAAAATGAATAAAAGTTAATTAATCGTTAATATTAAGCCTAAGACATTGATGTGTTTTAGGCTTTTTATGATATTAGATGCAAAAATATTTTTCAGAACGTATTTATTGACCCCATGTGTGTGAAGCCATATTGTAATAATATGATGAAACTTTGTGTTTGTGCATGAATTTATTTTTTTAATATATGTATGAATGAAAGATAGGAGCGATAACATGTCGGATTATAATATTAGAATTGCTGAAGAATCAGATGCTGAAGTATTACATCAGTTAATGCATGAGGCATTTACCCCATTAAGAGAGTTAGGCATCGATTGGCCTTCTGTAAATGCAGATCTAGATTTAGTGAAGAATAATCTTATCAAAAATACGACCTTTGTATTGGAAAATAATAGTGAAATCATTTCAACAATTACTGTTCGTTTCCCATGGGAAAGTAAACGTCGATTATCCATTTATCCATTTGTGTGGTGGTTTGCGACAAAACCGTCATATGATGGGCAAGGTATAGGTAGTAAACTTTTAAAATATGTGGAAGAGACATTTTTACGCGATACATTGAAAGTGCCGGCAGTAACACTAGGAACATCAGCACGTAAGCACCCATGGTTACTGGAGATTTATAAAAAACGTGGCTATGAAGTGTATGCTGAACACGAAACAGATGATGGCGATTTAGGTGTGATTATGAGAAAAGTACTGATACCGGAGCGTTTTGATGAAGCGGTGTTAGGGCAACCACCTTTTAAATAAGCTTAATACTTAGGGAATCCTTTTATGATTGAAGTAAGGGGATTCCCTATTTTTATATATATTTGTGAATATTTTCACATAAAAACATGTATTTGTATTACAATTTAAGTATAAAGAGAGTGGGGAATCTAATGACACAAACAATTATGGTTATACATGGTATGAGGCATGGTAAACAGAACCAAATACTTGGCGATTTTGTAAATGAATTGATGGTAGGTCAACAAAGAACAATTCACCTTTCCTTTTTAGAAAGTGATACACAGCATTTAGAACGCGTGATGACAAATTTAATACATGAAGGACACCAGAGATTCCAAATCATACCGCTATTGTTATTTTCAGCACAGCACTATTGTGATGATATACCTAACATTTTAAATGGCATTAAACAGACTTACCCGCAAATAGAGTATCGTATGGCGCAACCATTAGCAACACATCAATGGATGGCTTCTATCATGATTGACCAAATAATGCAGGTGTTCAAACGTGTTACACAAGTCGATAGAATTATATTTATCGGACATGGAAGCTCAGTTTATGATATGCCAAACATTGAACTAAATCAGTTGATGCAAGCCTGCGATGTGTTTGATAAGCCTATGCATATGATGATGGTTTATGGGGATTATCGTTTCAAGCAATTGCTTCAACCATTCCTATTAATGAATGAAAGTATCTTGATTGTACCAGTATTTCTTTATGATGGATTTCTCGTGAATAAAGTCAAATATGAAATCGCGCATATGCCGTCGTCAAGTAAGGTTCATTATGCTGAGGCGATAAATTTTGATCCAAAGCTCTCAAAAATAATAGAAGATAGAATTCAAGAGATAGAGGTGTTACGCAATGTATCCTATTCAACTTAACTTAAATGATAAACGTGTAGTAGTTATAGGTGGCGGAAAGATTGCTTATCGAAAAGTAAGACAAATATTAAAAGAAGACCTAGGTACGCTTCATATTATTAGTAAAAAATTTCTCCCAGAATTTTTTGAAATTGAACATCCTAATGTCAAATTAAGAACCAAATGTTATGACCACACAGACATTGAAGGCGCAGACATAATTATAGCTGCCACAAATGATACATCGGTAAATGCACAAATAAAACGAGATGCTAATCGTTATCAATGGGTCAATCAAACTGATAATAAAGTACAATCAGATTTTTATAATATGAGAGAAATTGAATATGAAGATATTAAGATCACATTCAGGTCAGATGGCGTAGATTGTAAAAAAGTAAAACACATTGCACAAACAGTAGAAACTTTTTTTAATGAAACATACAAGGAGGATAAATCATGACTAAGCAAAGATTAGTAATGATTGGTAATGGTATGGCAGGCTTGCGTACAATTGAGGAAATATTGGATAGAGATGCAGATAAATATGACATCACAATTATTGGGAAAGAGCAGTATCCAAATTATAACCGTATTATGTTATCAAACATTTTACAAAACAAGATGACAGTTGAAGAAACGATTATGAATGATTATGACTGGTATAAAGCGCATAATATTCGCCTGATTGTCGGTGATCCAGTCGTCGAAGTCCAACGTGAGGAGAAACAGGTGATAACACAATCGGGCATCCATGTGGCATATGATGTGTGTATCTTTGCTACAGGATCGCGTGCATTTGTCTTACCAATCACTGGTTCAACATTACCTAGCGTTATTGGATGGCGAACAATTGATGATACTGAGAAAATGATAGAAATTGCACAATCGAAAAAGCAAGCGATTGTCATAGGCGGTGGCTTACTTGGCTTAGAGTGTGCTAGAGGATTATTAGATCAAGGGATGGAAGTTACAGTTATTCACTTAGCAGAATGGCTTATGGAGATGCAATTAGATAAAAAAGCTGGCGATTTGTTGAAGGCAGATTTAGAAGCACAAGGTATGAAATTTAAGATGCAAGCAAGTACGACAGAGATTCTTGGTGATGAAGATGTGACGGGTATTGTCTTGGCAGATGGAAGTACATTAGATGCAGATTTAGTGGTTATGGCTGTTGGTATTAGACCATATATTCAAGTTGCGGAAAAATGTGGATTGGCAGTGAATAGAGGTATTCAAGTCAATGATTATATGCAAACAAGTGATGATGCTATTTATGCAGTGGGTGAATGTGCGGAACATCAAGGTCAAGTTTATGGACTCGTTGCTCCATTATATGAACAAGGCAAAGTACTTGCTGATTATTTAACAGATAGAGAAAGCGTTGCTTATCAAGGATCAACAACATTTACTTCACTCAAAGTATCAGGATGTGATTTGTATAGTGCTGGCTATATTAAAGAAGATGATGACGTACATGGTATTGAAATATTTGACAGTCAGTCGAATCATTACAAGAAAGTATTTATTAAAGATAATGTAATTATTGGTGCAGTACTTTATGGTGATATAGATGATGGGTCTCGATTCTTTAATATGATGAAAAAAGCAGAAGTATTAGATGACTACACGATGGTTTCGCTATTGCATAAAGGTGGCGAAACGGGTGGATTAGATATTGCTGAAATGGCAGATGATGCTACGATTTGTGGTTGTAATGGTGTGGATAAAGGAACAATTGTTAACGCCATAACTTCGAATGGTCTTACCAGCGTAGATGAAGTGACTAAAACGACGAAAGCTGGTAATTCTTGTGGTAAATGTAAAGGACAAATTGCTCAAATCTTAGAGCATACACTTGGAGATGATTTTGTTGCTGCTCAACCAAGTGGTATCTGTGGATGTACTGACTTAACACGGGATCAAATTGTAACGCAAATTCGTGCTAAAGCATTAAAAACATCTGCAGCAGTGAGACAACAATTACATTTTAAAGATGAGCATGGATGTCCAAAATGTAGACCAGCCATCAATTACTATTTAAATATGATTTATCCTAATGAACATAAAGACGAAATCGAATCTAGATTCGCGAATGAGCGTTATCATGCGAATATTCAAAATGATGGTACATTTTCAGTGATTCTTCAAATGAGAGGCGGTGTGACAGATGCTGAACAATTGATTCGTCTAGGAGAAGTAGCACAGAAATATGAGGTGCCACTAGTTAAAGTGACAGGTTCTCAACGTATCGGATTATATGGTGTGAAAAAAGAAGCCCTTCCTAAAGTTTGGGAAGAATTAGAAATGCGTTCAGCATCAGCATATGGTAAGAAGACACGTTCTGTTAAAAGTTGTGTCGGCAAAGAATTCTGTCGTTTTGGAACACAACTTACAACGCAATTAGGTATCAGATTAGAAAAGACTTTTGAATATATCGATACACCGCACAAATTTAAAATGGGTGTTTCAGGTTGTCCAAGAAGTTGTGTAGAATCAGGTGTTAAAGATTTCGGTGTTATAGGTGTAGAGAATGGTTTCCAAATTTATATCGGTGGTAATGGTGGGACCGACGTTGTTATTGGCCAACATTTAACTACGGTCGAAACTGAAGATGAAGTTATCAAATTATGTGGCGCATATATGCAATATTATAGAGAAACGGCAATTTACGCAGAACGTACAGCACCATGGTTGCAACGAATAGGATTCGAACAAGTACAAGCTGTGTTATTAGACCAAGCGCGACAAACAGAATTGTTTGAAAAGGTTATGGAAGCAAAACATGCAGTAGAGCAAGAGCCTTGGTCAACGATTATTAGCAATTCCAATGAGCGAGCAATATTTAAAGTAGAGGAAGTGAAAGTATGATGACAGTAAACAAAGTAAAGGTAGCGACACTTGAAGATCTGACACCATTAATAGGTAAAAAAGTCATCGTTCAAGATAAAGAAATTGGATTGTTTTTAACCAGTGCGGGACAGGTTCATGCTGTGCATAATATATGTCCACATAAACAAGGACCTTTGTCAGAAGGTACTGTAAGCGGACATTATGTATACTGTCCACTACATGATCAAAAAGTAGATTTAACAACTGGCATCGTTCAAGAACCAGACACTGGGTGCGTAGATGTCTTTCCTGTTGAAATTGTAGATGGAGATATTTATTTATGTCTTTAAATAATCAGGGGACTATTTTTTTCATTGGTGCTGGACCTGGGAATCCAGAATTATTAACTAAAAAGGCTGAACGCCTCATTAAATCTGCTGATATTGTTCTATATGACCGGTTAGTTAATCCATTTATTTTACAATTAGTCAAACCAGAAACGGAAATTATTGATGTTGGTAAAAAGCCATATCATAAACATATACAACAACAACAAATTAATGATCAACTGGTTATCGCAGCGCAAAATCATCGCTGTGTAGTCCGATTAAAAGGTGGAGATCCTGCTATATTCGGCAGAGTTCATGAAGAAATTGATGCGATTCGTCAACATGATATCAATTTTGAAGTTATACCAGGTATTACGACAGCGAGTGCAACCGTCGCTTCTCTTGGATTGGGATTAACTATCAGAAACGTTGCCTCCAAAGTCACATTTACTACGGGACATTTTCAGGATGACAGTCACCAAACGACTGACGTAACAAGTCTATTAAACGGGGGTACACTTGCAATCTATATGGGTGTTAAACGTTTGAAAGTAATTATGAATGATATTTATCAGGCTACCGGGATTGATTATCCCGTTGTAATTGCGTTTAATGTATCGGCTTATAATGAGAAATGCTATTACGGTACGGTAAGAACGATATATACTCAAATAGCAAACATGGAAGAAACAAGTACACCAGGTATCATTATTGTAGGTGAAATTGCAGATATATCACGAATCAGTAATTGTAATAATGAAAACTGTGCACAACAACGTATTTTAGTGTCTGGTCCACGTGAACAAGCATTGAATAAAGCTTTTGAATTATATGAGGAAGGGCATTGGTGTGTGATAAATCCCGTAGAGTCCAAGTATTTACATGAGAGTCAACAATCATTGTTGCAACAATTGAAAGCTAAGACTTATGATACAGTAATTGATGTAGTATAAAATTAAAAAGTAAATCACTAATAAAAAGTAAAGTCATGCACATATTTAGCTGGCTTTACTTTTTGTTTTTTTATGATTAATTGGATTAACAGTTGCTTGCAAATGGCACGAGTCGCATCAAGGATGGATAAAAACAC
The DNA here is from genome assembly GCF_051413795.1 of Staphylococcus caeli. Lineage (GTDB taxonomy): Bacteria > Bacillota > Bacilli > Staphylococcales > Staphylococcaceae > Staphylococcus > Staphylococcus caeli_A. Next base: position 6,900 of record NZ_JBOIRQ010000023.1, read on the forward strand.
ACTAGATTTGAAAAATAAAAAGCTTGTATTTTAAAATAATTAACTAATTCAACAACTAAATTTTACAAAATATTAATTTACAACAATATAAAATGTGCTATCTTGTATTTATACAGTCATTCTAATTTTGGGGAAACCTTATTGTTTTGGAATGTTACGTATCACAAAATAAAACATGAGATGATTTTATGAAACGCAATTCAAGACAATCAAAGGAAAAAAGCAAGGCAAAGATTTAGTATCAGAAAATATACAATCGGAACAGTTTCAATCGTTTCAGCAACATTCTTTTTTGTAAATGGGCAAGTTTCATATGCAAGCGAACAAGATGCTAGTCATCAAATAGATCAGCAGAAAGTCGTACAAGCAAATCAAGATAACAAAGCACCAACATCTGATAACAGTAATGAAAAACCTCTTCCTCAAACAGAACAATCACAAAATGCAAACCTGCAATACAACGATACATCAGCTTCTAAAGACAATGCGTTGCAACCATCTTCAAATGAACTTAAAGCGCAAAATACAAATAAAGAACAACTTGATAAGTCAACTGCTAGTCATGTTCAAATCAAAGCTACACCAGCACCTGAATTAAACGACAATACGAGTCAACAAGTTGAGCAAAGAAACCTTTCGATACATGCTGAACATAAGAAAAATTTACAACAAAATGAAAACGTTAACAATACGAAAAGTGTAGAAAATAATGCTCAAATTGAACAGCCGCAAACTCAAAAAAGTATACAAAACTCAAATCAACGAGTAAATGAATTACGTGATCATGAAGCACAACCTGCTATAGAGAAATTAAATCACCAAGATGAAACGCTACAACATTCCCAAAACAAGCATATTACAACAAACCAAACAGATGAAAAGAAAACAGTAGATACAATCAAAGGTGTGAAAACGCATGAACAAAGTAATTCACAAACTACATCATTAAGAAAGAAAGCAGCAGACACTGATGAAACAGTGACAAAAGAAAAAGTCGCTGATAAAGCAGAAGGAAAACAAGAACCAGGTCTACATCAAAGTACTTCGAAAAATCTAAAAACCAAAAATGCTTTTGAAACAAACCACAAAACAACGAATGACAATAAGATACAATCTACGAAACAAACGACGCCTTCAACAAAACAAAAGCAATTGTCAGCAAATAAAGCGCCTGCTACAAAGCCAGATACACAAGTTCAACAATCTGAAGTAAATGAATTATTGAAAAATGCAAAAAACGCAAAACAAGGACAATACGTTAATAAGTATCCTATCATTCTAGTTCATGGATTTATGGGACTAACAGGTGATAATGCACCGAAAGTCTATCCGAATTACTGGAGTGGCAAAAAATATAAAGTTAAAGAGGAATTAGAAAAAGCAGGCTATCAAGTTTATGAAGCGGACGTAGGCGCATTCAGCAGTAATTATGATAGAGCAGTAGAATTGTACCATTATATTAAAGGTGGCGCTGCTGATTATGGACAAGCACATGCCGAAAAACATGGACATCATCGATATGGCAGAACATATGAAGGTATTATGCCAAATTGGAAACCAGGTCAGAAAGTTCATTTAATTGGGCATAGTATGGGTGGGCAAACCATTCGTTTCTTGGAACAATTATTACGTAATGGTAATCCAGAAGAAATTGCTTACCAACAAGCACATGGTGGAGAAGTGTCATCACTATTCAAGGGCCAACAAGATAACATGATTGCTTCTATTACAACATTAGCGACTCCTCATAATGGTTCTCCAGCTTCTGATAATTTAGGAAATCGCGAATTTGCCAAAAAAATATTAAATGATATTGGAAAATTAAGTGGTAGTCGTTTCTCAAATATAGATTTAGGTTTCAGTCAATGGGGATTCAAGCAGCGTCCTAATGAAAATTATATTGAATACACAAAACGTATTAAAAATAGTCGTTTATGGGATACAACTGATAATGCATTAACGGACTTAACAGCTGCTGGTTCAGAGCAATTAAATCAAAATACTTCATTGAATCCTAACATTGTTTATACATCATTTGCAGGAGAAGCTTCTCATGCTGCACTTTCAGGTAAGCATGTGCCAAATATTAGACAGTATCCACTTATGGATTTAACAAGTCGCATAATTGGAAAAGATCCAAATGAATTATTAAGACTCAATGATGGTATTGTCCCAACCGTGTCTGCACTACATCCTAATGGACAAGCATTTAAAGATGTTGCGGATATTGCGCAGGCAAGTGCGAAAGGTGTATGGCAAGTATTACCAGTTAAAAAAGACTGGGATCATATGGACTTTGTCGGCCTAGATGCGACAGATTATAAGCGAACTGGTGAAGAGTTGAAACAATTTTACACTGGTATCGTCAACAATTTGATGAGAATTGAAGAGAATGAAAAATAAAATCATAGTGAAGTAAAATTCATATGTGCGTCATGAATCTGGGACATTAATAGATGTCTCAGATTCTTTTTTGATTAGTCAGTGATGACTGAAACTCAGATAAACTTTTCAATTCTAGTCATCTTTGATGGGTGGAACAACAAACCTTTTTAGAAAATTTAGGTTTCTGTTCCACTCCTTTTTAACGTTGAAATATAAAGCGTTTGATGCGCAAATTTCTAGCGCAATAAGGAGTTATAAAACTTAGGGTATTCCTTTAGCCAATTAGGCAAATCCCTAATACAGTGAATTTGTGAAAAAATGTACAATTTAGTTGTGAAAGTAGAAATTTTAAAGTTTGTGGAAAAGTAGCTCAGTGATTGATGAATGATGTGAGAGGGTGTTTCTAATGAAGAAATTTGGATTACAATTTTTTAAACCAACTGAAAAATTTAATGGCGATTGGTCAATCTTGGAAAGTAAAAGTCGTGAATGGGAAAAAATGTACCGAGAACGTTGGAGTCATGACAAAGTAGTGAGAACAACACACGGGGTGAACTGTACAGGTTCTTGTTCATGGAAAGTATTTGTGAAAAATGGTGTGATTACTTGGGAAAATCAACAAACAGATTATCCGAGCTGTGGCCCGGATATGCCTGAATTTGAACCACGTGGATGTCCGAGAGGTGCGTCTTTCTCTTGGTATGAGTACAGTCCATTACGTATTCGTTATCCTTATATTCGTGGTAAATTATGGGAATTATGGACTGAGGCGTTAGTAGAACATGACAATAATACTGTAGCTGCTTGGGCTTCGATTGTTGAAGACGAAACAAAGGCGAAATACTATAAACAAGCCCGTGGTAAAGGTGGACTTATTAGGACTAATTGGAAAGATGTCTCTAAGTTAATTTCTGCACAAATTATTTATACAATTAAGAAATTTGGTCCAGATAGATTAGCTGGATTCACACCAATTCCAGCCATGTCTATGCTGAGTTATGCATCTGGCGCACGTTTTATGAGTTTATTAGGTGGCGAAATGTTAAGTTTCTATGATTGGTATGCAGATTTACCACCAGCGTCTCCTCAAATTTGGGGTGAGCAAACTGACGTTCCGGAGTCTAGTGATTGGTACAATGCATCTTATATTATGATGTGGGGATCTAATGTCCCATTAACGCGAACACCGGACGCTCATTTTATGACAGAAGTACACTATAAAGGCACAAAAGTTGTGTCTGTAGCACCGGATTATGCAGAGAATGTCAAATTCGCTGATAATTGGTTAGCACCTCATCCAGGTACAGATGCAGCGGTAGCGCAAGCAATGACACATGTTATTTTACAAGAATATTATATTAATCAGCCCAATGAACATTTCATTAATTATGCAAAACAGTATACGGACATGCCTTTTGTAATTATGTTAGACGAAGATGAAAAAGGTTATAAAGCAGGGCGTTTTTTACGTGCGCATGACTTAGGTGAAATGACTGAGCATAGTGAATGGAAACCAGTAATATTCGACAATATGCAACAAAAGTTAACAGTACCAAATGGCACAATGGGACAACGTTGGGAGAAAGATAAGCAGTGGAATTTGAAATTAGAGAATGAAGATGGCAGTCAAATCGACCCAGCGTTGAGCTTTGTAGAACATGATTATGAATTACAAACGATTCAATTTCCATTTTTTGATAATGAAGGTAATGGTGTGTTCGAAAGACCAATTGCAGTGAAAAAGGTGACACTCGCAAGTGGAGAAACGAAATATATCACGACAGTATTTGATTTAATGGCAAGTCAATATGGCGTAAAACGATTTAATCATGAATTGGAAGCGAAAGGGTATGACGATGCACAGTCTTATTACACGCCAGCATGGCAAGAGCAAATCACTGGTGTGAAACAAGATGTTGTGACACAAGTTGGTCGTGAATTTGCTCAAAACGCTGTAGATACCAAAGGACGTTCCATGATAATCATGGGAGCAGGTATCAATCATTGGTTCAACTCTGATACGATTTATCGTTCTATTTTAAATTTAGTCTTACTCTGTGGTTGCCAAGGTGTTAATGGTGGTGGTTGGGCGCATTACGTAGGTCAGGAAAAATGTCGGCCAATCGAAGGCTGGAATACAATAGCCTTTGCTAAAGATTGGCAAGGTCCACCACGTCTGCAAAATGGTACAAGTTGGTTCTATTTTGCTACAGATCAATGGAAGTATGAAGCATCGTCAGTGGATAGTCTGAAATCACCACTTGCAGAAAATATTAAACACCAACACCCTGCTGATTATAATGTTTTGGCAGCAAGACTTGGTTGGTTACCATCATATCCTCAATTTGACAAAAATAGTTTGTCATTTGGTGAAGATGCCAGAGATGCGGGCGAATTTAATAACGATGCCATTTTAAAACGTGCCATAAATGAAGTGAAATCTAGGGATACAAAATTTGCAGTTGAAGATCCAGATTTAAAGAGAAATCATCCCAAAACATTGTTCTTATGGCGCTCTAATTTAATATCAAGTTCAGCTAAAGGGCAAGAATATTTTATGAAACACTTATTAGGAACTAAATCAGGACTATTGGCTGAACCTAACGAAGATATGAAGCCGGAAGAAATTGAATGGCGTGAGGATACAGAAGGCAAGTTGGATTTACTTGTGTCATTAGATTTTAGGATGACCTCCACACCACTCTATTCTGATATTGTCCTACCAGCAGCTACTTGGTATGAAAAACATGACCTATCATCTACGGATATGCATCCATTCGTGCATCCGTTTAATCCGGCGATTGATCCATTATGGGAATCACGTTCAGATTGGGATATCTTCAAGACATTAAGCAAAGCAGTATCAGAGTTAGCTGAAGTACATTTGCAAGGTACTTATAAAGATGTTGTCACAACACCACTTGCTCACGATTCACAACAAGAAATTTCAAATGTAAATGGTATTGTGAAAGATTGGACTAAAGGTGAAATTGAAGCGATTCCTGGGAAAACAATGCCAGGGTTCGCGGTAGTTGATCGAGACTATACGAAGATATTTGATAAATATGTCACTGTGGGGCCACTCTTAGAGCATGCGAAAATAGGTGCACATGGCGTTAGTTTTTCCGTGTCAGAACAATACGAAGAACTGAAAAGTATGGTCGGCACATGGAGTGAAACAGATGAAACGTCTGTAAAAAATGGCAGACCAAGATTGGATACTGCAAGAAGGGCAGCAGATGTAGTGCTTAATCTTTCTTCTGCTACCAATGGTAAATTATCACAGAAATCCTATGAAGATTTAGAACAGCAAACAGGTATGCCATTAAAAGATATTTCAAGCGAACGTGCATCAGAAAAAATTTCGTTCTTAAATATTACAGCGCAACCGAGAGAAGTCATACCTACAGCGGTCTTTCCAGGATCAAATAAAAATGGAAAACGCTATTCACCATTCACAACAAATATAGAACGATTGGTGCCATTTAGAACTTTAACTGGCCGCCAAAGTTACTATATAGATCATGAAGTATTCCATCAATTTGGTGAAAATTTACCTGTGTATAAACCAACATTGCCACCTATGGTATTTGGTACGAAAGATAAGCAAGTAACGATAGATAATCAAACGTTAGTATTGCGTTATTTAACGCCACATGGTAAATGGAACATTCATTCCACATACCAAGATAATCAACATATGTTAACGCTATTTAGAGGTGGTCCAACCGTATGGATTTCAGATCAAGATGCATTAGCACATGATATTAAAGATAATGAATGGTTGGAAGTATATAACCGAAACGGTGTAGTAACAGCAAGAGCAGTTGTTTCTCATCGTATGCCAAAAGGCACAATGTTTATGTATCATGCACAAGATAAACATATCGAAACACCAGGCTCACAGATTACAGATACGCGCGGTGGCTCACACAATGCGCCGACACGTATTCACTTGAAACCGACACAACTTGTAGGTGGTTACGCACAAATCAGTTACCACTTTAATTATTATGGACCTATTGGAAATCAAAGAGATGTTTATGTAGCAGTGAGAAAGCTGAAGGAGGTTGATTGGCTTGAAGATTAAAGCACAAATTGCAATGGTATTGAACTTAGATAAATGTATTGGATGTCATACTTGTAGTGTCACATGTAAAAGCACTTGGACGAATCGCCCAGGTGCAGAATATATGTGGTTTAACAACGTAGAAACGAAACCAGGTATTGGATATCCAAAACGCTGGGAAGATCAAGAACAATATAAAGGCGGCTGGTATTTAAATAAAAAGGGTAAATTAGAACTAAAATCAGGCACTAAACTTTCTAAAATAGCCTTAGGGAAAATATTTTATAACCCTAATATGCCAGTCATAAAAGATTATTATGAGCCATGGACTTACAACTATGAACATCTCACAACTGCTCAAGCTGGAAAACATTCACCAGTTGCTAAAGCGCACTCAATGATATCAGGAGAAAAAATAGATCTAGAATGGGGACCTAACTGGGAAGATGATTTAGCAGGTGGACATGTAACAGGACCTGAAGATCCTAATATTCAACGAATTGAAGAAGACATTAAATTCAAATTTGATGAAACGTTTATGATGTATTTGCCTAGACTTTGCGAGCACTGTTTGAATCCAAGTTGTGTCGCATCTTGCCCTTCAGGAGCAATGTATAAACGTGATGAAGATGGCATTGTCCTTGTGGATCAAGAGGCGTGTCGTGGTTGGAGATATTGTATGACAGGATGTCCGTATAAAAAAGTGTATTTCAACTGGAAAACGAATAAGGCAGAGAAATGTACATTCTGTTTTCCACGTATTGAGGCAGGTATGCCAACGGTTTGTTCGGAAACATGTACTGGACGTATGCGTTATTTGGGTGTATTACTATATGACGCCGATAGAGTAGAGGAAGCGGTAACTGCAGAAAATGATCAAGATTTATATGAAAAGCAATTGGATTTATTCTTAAACCCTTATGACGAGGATGTTATCGAACAAGCTCAAAAAGATGGTATCGCATTTGAGTGGATTGAAGCGGCGCAAAATTCTCCAGTCTATAAATTGGCAATTGAATACAAGCTCGCTTTTCCACTACATCCAGAATATCGTACAATGCCTATGGTATGGTATTGCCCGCCACTAAGCCCTATTATGAGTTACTTTGAAGGCCAAACTGCGATGGATGCTAACAGAAATCCAGATATGATTTTTCCAGCTATAGAAGAAATGCGTTTACCAATACAGTATCTCGCAAGTTTGTTTACTGCAGGCGATACTGAACCCGTGAAATTAGCGCTACAACGTATGGCTATGATGCGAAGTTATATGCGTTCACAAGTAACTCAAAAAGCATTTGATGCAGATAAATTAACGAGACTCGGCATGACTGAGCGTCAAACCAAAGATATGTACCGTTTACTTGCGATCGCTAAACATGAAGATCGATTTGTCATTCCAACTTCACATAAAGAAACGTATATGGATACGTATCGTGCACAAGGCAGTCAAGGATATGGTGGGGAATACTTTGGTTCAAATTGTGAAGGCTGTGGTGTACCTGTTGCTACGGCTTCAGAAAAATCAGGACAAGAAATATATAACGAGCAGTTCTATGGAGGGATTTTCCGTGATTAATCTTGCACAGTTTAGTAAATTTCAAGAGACGCTTGGTTATTTTGCGCAACAATTTTCTTTTCCTGAAAAAGTAACATTACATCCAGCTACATTTGAAGAAGTTATCACACCTCAACATCCAGCATATCAAGATGTAAAAGTATATCGTGAACAAATGTATGAACTGAGTTTATTACAAATTAAACAATTATATTCAGATACATTTGATTTTAATAAAACGGCCCCATTGTATATGACATATAATAAATTTGATACACAAAAAGAACGTGGTCAATTATTAGCTAAATTAAAAGTATTATATGAAATGTTTGGTTTGAAAATGGCAGACAATGAATTATCGGATTTTCTCCCTTTAATGTTAGAGTTTCTTTATATAGCACAGTGGCAAAATGATCCTCGTGCTAAAGGTAATATAGAATTTGTCATTATGATTATTGAGGATGGTACATTTGCAATGGCAAATCAATTGGCAGAGCAAAATAGTCCATATTATTTCTTGGTCAATGGATTAAGAGAAACGTTAAAAGCTTGTCTTGAGCCAGCAAATGAGGTGAAGCAAAATGTTTAATCAATTTTTATGGATTATTTTGCCATATGTATGTGTAGCCATATTTATCATCGGTCATCTCGCGCGTTTTAAATTTGATAAATTCTCATGGACTGCTAAATCAAGTGAATTCATTGAAAAGAAACAACTTAAATGGGGTAGTCTAATGTTTCATTTAGGCATAATACCTGTAGTTATGGGACATGTAGTAGGCTTGTTGATTCCTGCGTCATGGCTTGAAGCAGTAGGAGTCAACGATCATCTTTATCACATAGGCGCTGTATATATTGGTAGTATTTTTGGTATAATAACATTAATCGGTATGCTGTTGTTAACGGCACGACGCGTCACAATTAAGAACATTAGAAAGTTAAGTTCAGCATCTGATATTATTGTGAATTTCTTGCTATTAGCGATTGTGTTCATGGGATGCTATGCAACATTAGTAACTAATATGACAACACCATCCTTTGACTATAGGGAAACGATTTCAATTTGGTTTAGACATTTATTTACGTTTTCACCGGATGCACAGCTGATGATGCATGTACCTCTAGCATTTAAAATGCATATACTCTTAGGATTTGTCATTATGGCATTTTGGCCATTTAGTAGATTAGTACATGTGTGGAGTGTCCCATTAACCTATGTGAGTCGTAGTTATATCATTTATCGTAAACATAAAGTATGAATGGAGGAGATATGTTGAATGCATTATCATTAAATGAACATTTACATTATCAAGCAGTATTGGATTCAATGCGCGTCGAAGAAGGTTTTGATTTTGCAGGTATTGCATTTTATGAACAAGAAAGCCATGCTTCTCCAATAAAATGGTGTTACGCTTCAGGTAACTTAAATGAGCGCTATAAATTAATTGTGCTGCGGAAAGGCAAAGGATTGGCCGGTAATGTAATGAAGACGGGTAAGCGTATGATTATTGAAAATGTGGCAGCTTCATTATCTGCACATGACCAACACAAATATCCAATCGTCTTATGCGAACAATTAACTGCCATGATTGCGATACCGCTCTGGTATGATAGACAAGTTTACGGTGTATTATTGTTAGGACAAAGAAACCATCGCCCATTACCCAAAAATCATGAAAGCATATCATTTCATAACAAGCTGGGCGTATTTAGTGAAGAAGATTAGGTGAAGGTCATGAAGATAAATCAGGAATACGATGTACAACAGTTACTCATGCAATATTTTAATCATACCACCGAGAAAATAGTATTCGTCGATAAACAAGGAAAAGTCATCGCAATGAATCAAGCTGCAAATGACATCATAGCATTAGACAATGACTACGAAGGAATGACAAATGCAATATGTAATCATTGTGATGGTTATACGAATGAATTTGATTTACAGTCATGTAAACACTGCTTTTTAGAAGCGCAACATGTCGGTAATACCAGTTTTCAAGTATTTATGAAGACGACAAGAGGCACAGTCGAACCTTTTGCAGCAACATATCAAACGATTGATCAAGTAAATGATATTAAAGCATTTACGTTGCAGAATGTGTCACCGCAAATAGAGCGACATGACAAAATGTATCAACGTAAAATGATGCAAAAAACAATATCTGCACAAGAAAATGAAAGAAAACGTATTTCTAGAGAGCTCCATGATAGCGTAGTACAGGAACTGTTAAATGTGGATGTTGAGTTGAGATTATTAAAATATCAACAAGAAATGGGGCAACTTGTAGAAGGTTCTAAACGAATTGAAGGGTTAATGTCCAAATTAATAGATGACATTCGCAATTTATCTGTTGAATTAAGACCATCGTCTCTGGATGATTTGGGGCTGGATGCAGCATTTAAGACTTATTTTAAACAAATAGAAGCTAATTATGGTGTGAAGGTTGTCTATCGCGCTAATTTAGAATCGCGTAGATTTGATAATGAAATTGAAACGGTCGTTTATCGTATTGTACAAGAAGCATTATTTAATGCGATTAAGTATGCTAATGTAGATTCGATTGATGTTGAAGTGCATGTCAGTCCGACGCATTTAATAGCAGAAATAATTGATAGAGGTAAAGGTTTCATAAAGACTGATCAGCCACAGGGAACTGGCTTGGGACTTTATGGCATGAATGAACGCGCCGAACTTGTTAATGCGCACGTAAATATCGATACACAAATGGGAAAAGGTACGATTGTTACACTTGAAGTTCCAATTTAGGGAATAAGGAGAAATTAATTGTGAAAATAGTGATTGCAGATGATCATGCAGTAGTGCGTACGGGTTTTTCAATGATTTTAAATTATCAAGAAGATATGGAAGTTGTTGGCACTGCTGCAGATGGTGTTGAAGCGTATCAGAAGGTAATGAAATACAAGCCTGATGTATTAATTATGGATTTAAGCATGCCTCCGGGTGAGTCGGGACTTATAGCGACGAGTAAAATTTCTGAAAGTTTTCCAGAAACGAAAATATTGATATTGACGATGTATGATGACGAAGAATATTTATTTCATGTATTAAGAAATGGTGCAAAAGGATATATCTTGAAAAATTCTCCAGATGAGCAATTATTATTAGCTATTCGAACAGTATTCAAAGGTGAAACATATGTTGATATGAAATTAACGACATCTTTAGTTAATGAATTTGTCAATCATTCTGTAGATGATGCGCGATCTACGTCAGATCCTTTCAAAATTCTATCAAAGAGAGAAATTGAAATATTGCCACTAATTGCAAAGGGTTATGGTAATAAAGAAATTGCTGAAAAACTTTTCGTGTCAGTGAAAACAGTCGAAGCACATAAAACACATATCATGCAGAAATTAGAATTAAAGTCTAAACCAGAATTAGTAGAGTATGCCATGAAGAAAAAGTTAATAGATTTTTAATTTGAAACGATAGCAAGTAAAGCAGTACGTGCCACTACGCAATAAAATGCGTAGCGGCATGTACTGTTTTTTATTACATTGGTATGTAGGGAAAATATACGAAGACTTAAGGGATAATCCTTATGTTCAACTTTTCACAAAGATTTTATAATAGCAATGTAGCCAGTAGTCTATATAGAAATACATTTTGACTTACATATATTACACCAGTTGTAGCATTTTAGTAATTTAAACCAATTTACGCCAATAAATGCTTAGTACAACTTGTAGACTACTTGGCTACTTATAAAAAATTTAAAATGAAGGTGAAATAAATGAACAAAGCGAGTGGTGGTTTTCAATTAACATTGCAATCGTTAAGTCTAGTAGTAGGTTTCATGGCATGGAGCATTATTGCACCATTAATGCCTTATATTTCACAGGATGTGCAGATTACAAGTAGCCAACTTTCTATTATTCTTGCGATTCCAGTCATATTAGGTTCTATATTGAGAGTACCTTTTGGATATCTCACTAATATTATTGGTGCGAAATGGGTATTCTTCTGTAGTTTTATCATCTTACTATTCCCGATTTACTTTTTAAGTCAGGCACAGACACCGAGTATGCTTATGGCTTCAGGATTCTTTCTTGGTGTAGGCGGTGCAGTATTCTCTGTAGGTGTAACGGCTTTGCCGAAATATTTCCCTAAAGAAAAAGTTGGTTTAGCCAATGGTATATATGGCATGGGGAATATTGGTACTGCGATTTCTTCTTTCTTAGCACCACCGATTGCAGGGGTAATTGGATGGCAGACAACAGTTAGAGGTTATTTGATTGTTATCGTTTTGTTTGCCTTATTAATGTTCTTATTAGGTGATCCAAAAGAGCCTAAGATAAAAGTCCCACTTATAAAACAATATAAAATTTTAATGAAAGACTTGAGACTTTACTATTTATCACTTTGGTATTTTATAACGTTTGGTTCCTTTGTAGCATTTGGATTGTTTTTACCTAATTTCTTAGTTCAAAATTTTGGGATTACAGAAGTGGATGCTGGAATAAGAGCAGGTGTATTTATTGCATTAGCGACTTTCTTAAGACCGCTTGGTGGTGTACTAGGTGATAAATTTAATGCCGTAGTATTATTGATTTTTGATTTTGTATTAATGATTGTAGGTGCTATTATACTAGGATTATCAAGCCATATATTACTCTTTACGGTTGGATGTTTACTTATCAGTATGTGTGCGGGTATTGGAAATGGATTGATATTTAAACTTGTGCCATCTTACTTTGGCAAAGAAGCAGGGTCTGCGAATGGTATAGTTTCTATGATGGGTGGATTAGGTGGCTTCTTCCCACCGTTAGTTATTTCTTATGTGACGAGTATCACAGGAACGAGTCACTTCTCATTTATATTACTAGCCATTTTTGGTGCGATTGCTTTAATAACTATGATGCATATTGTAAAACGAGAAAAAATAAATCGCTTGGCATAAAAAAAGCTGCAGTTCATCAGAATCGATGTACTGCAGCTTCTTTTTTATAAATACTTGTGTTATTATTTCTGCTCATTTTGTATAGATATATCAGTATGGAACATTACTTATTAGTCTATTTGAATATTCGAAACTGACTTCTCGTTTTGTGTTTTTTTAGGTAAAGTTACTTTGAGTAGGCCATTGTCGTAGGAAGCCTTAATAGCCGTTTCATTTACATTATCGAATGGATATTGACGTTCGACATCGCTATAATTACGTTCTTGATGAATCATACGATCTTTATCTGTATCCTCATTGTATTCAACGACTTGTTTGCCTTCAATTGTTAGAATATTATTGTCGAATTGTAAGCGTATGTTCTCTTTTTTTATACCTGGTAATTCAGCTTCAACGATAAAAGCATTATCAAGTTCTTTTACATCTGATCTGATGCTCGTATTATCTGGGAATTTTTCAAAAAATTGACGACCAAAATCTTTAAATAAATCACTAGGGTTACCTTCAAAAAATGAATTGTTAAATGGTCTCTTTTCAAAGTTCATCATACATCTCTCCTAGATTTGAAATTGTGTTAATTGTCTAAGTGCTTAAGTGTTACTTCTAATTAATAGGATACCATCAATGATGTACTATTGTATTTTAATTTGCATTGGGAATTCATAAGTTATCGATATATGGCGTGAACGAATAGTAGAAGATTATAAGTTTACATTAAAGAAAAAGGCATAAAAAAAGAGGTTAGTAAAGTCATGAATACAATTTAACGTTACTCAACCTCAAAGTATTTAAATATTTTCTGAAAAGTTCTTATTCACAAAATTTTGCAATGTTTGCTTTAATTCAACAGCTTCATCAAAATTCATATCAAATTCTCCAAATACTTGCTTAGATATTTTAGAAAGTGGTTCTTTCACATCAATACCTTTACGTGTTAACGCAATTCGTAAATTACGTTCATCATCAATCTCACGTGTTCTAGTTACATAGCCCTTTTTTTCTAGTTTTTTTAGTAATGGCGTTAGTGTGCCAGAATCTAAAAATACGCGTTGACCAAGCGATTTGATATTGATTTTTTCATCTATTCCAATAGCTAATAGCACAATATAGCCAGTATACGTTAAATCAAATTCTTTCAAATAGGCTGTATATTTTTTGATTATTTCTTTTGAAGAAACATAAAATAAGAAACATAATTGTCGTTCCAATGTGTTCTCCTTCTCCTCCATTAAATCACCCCTTATAAAGGTTAAGGTTATTATGAACGGTGTCCATTGTCAAGCAACAGTTGTGCGCCTCTTTACTACTGTTTTTATATAATTTTTATTTAACTTCTTAATGCAAAATTATATGTGGAAATGAAATAAATAGGTAGAGGTAAAATGTAGTTCATACAAGGATGGAAGCGCTTTTGAATTTTTTGATTTTTAAATGTAATTAAACGAGATATGTGTGAGGAAAGTAAGAATGTATGATTGTAGGAATTAAGAAAATTTTGTTACAAAATCGATGGAATACTTTATAAAATAATGCGAATCAGTCATAATAAAAATATTATGGATTTTAATAACTATACAGAGCGCACTATGTTAAATAAAGTGGTTTGTGCTTCAAGAGATTGTTTTAATTAAAGGAGATTAATGATGAAGACATTTTTAAAAATTATAGGGCTATTAGTGTTATCACTAATCGTTGCGGTAGTGTTTTTCTTTGGTTTACGTACATATCAAGGTCATAAAAACCTGGAACTGGTAGACAATTATATGAAAGAGCATCAATTAACAGAAAAGATTAAATCTGAAAAAACGTTATATAGTGGTAAAAAAGGTCTTTATTATAAGCAAGTGAAGTTCAAAGATGACCCAGATTACACATACGTCATTCAACCAATTAGTACATACAAAGGAATTTTAGTACAAGGATTTGACAGTGAAACTAAGAAAAACGTTAAAGATGCAAAACATAATGCATTTGAAGAAGATTATAAACCGAAAGACTAATGGTAAAAACTTTTAGAGTATTTTTTTAAAATAAAGGGCATGATATGAGTATCAATTTACAGAAATTGAATGCTTATATCATGTCCATTTTTTGTGTATACACATATATTTTAAATGAATTGTTCACTAATTCGGTAAAATGCGAATATATTTAATTTCATCGTAATGCAAAGAAAAATGTAACGGTGTTTCCGAACGAGAATGATGTCTAATTTCTGCTTTAGGAATCGTAGACTGTTCAATATGTTTTAATAATGATCGTTCGATATAGGTATCGTTAAATGAAGATGGTAGTGCATAATCTATAAATCCATGCTCTCTATTCAAAGTTTGAATGAAAAGCGTCGTATTTTGCGGCAATACTTGCTCTTTAAGAATATAGTGTTGTACATCATCCGTAGATAAATTTTGATGCATTGCATTAAACAACAACAAGTGTAGTGAATGATGATCTTTAAAAATAATATAATTGTCACCAATTGCAACGTGCATATCGAGAAATGGTTTCACAAACTGATATAAATACATTAATGGTTCAAATATGCCATGGCTATTCATAAGGGCGAGGTCAGATTCTTCCTTACGCATGAGCTCATATCCAACGCCACATCCACGATTCAACATAATGAGCATATGGCACATTAAATCATTCATGTTTAGGGGATGTTTGCCGTCATAGGAAGTGAACCCTTGTTTACTGAGTTTGGTATATACCCATTTTGAAGCATCTATTTGTGTATTTTCAATCACTTTATTATAGTAATCGAAATAACTCATTCCATTGTGGAAATGCGTCCCTTTTTGGTTGAGTAGCGATCGGACAGTTGATTGCTCAATATCTATAAAATAGTAATCAAAATTTAATCGATGTAAGAGGTTATACGCATTTTTAATCGTATGTGATTGTTCTATAACCCCTTCTACTGTTATACCAACTTTAATGTTTAAATTGAGTTTTAGTTTTTGATGCGAATAAATAAGCGATTGATATCTGTTAATGAAATATGCATGCTATCAAGTAGAATAAGGAAATTATATGCCCTTTTTTGTTGCGTATATTCAGGTTTAAATTTTAAAAATTGTAAAATTATTGCTTCGATACTGTCAAACTGTTCCACGGATTTAATTCTGATTGCAATACCAACATAATTTGAAAATAGAGAATCTATAAAATCAATCATGCCAGTTAGACTTAGATTTTCTAGTGCTAAATTTCGACTATTATTGATGAGAATGTAAACATCTGTTAAATCTTTGAAATTTAGCTTAGGATTTAAATCAGATTGAACGATGTCCATTAAATTATCGACGTGTATAAAAAGTGTAGGTGACTTCGCAGTATCAGTGAAAGTAAGCTCATTTAATTCTATGTTATATTGATTAATTGTTTGTGGTTTGCTTGATGTAAATTGATCTAAATAGACTTGGTAGTCACTAATGTCATTGTTAATTAAATTGACGCACATAGAGTTGCTCGTTTGAAATCCTTTTCTAAATTCATTAGGTGTCATATTTAAAAATTGTTTGAACTGGTGTGTATAATTGGAATAATGGTTAAAACCATATTGTTCAGAGATGAAATAGATTGTTTGTCTATTTCGAACTAATTCCTCTAGTGATAATGCGATTTTAAGACTGGTAATGTAGTGTTTGAAACTCATACCTAAATATTTTTTAAATAATATAGAAATATAGGGTGCAGAAATATAGAATGTTCGAGATACATCTTTAGAAAGTAATGGCATAGTGATGTGAGCTTTTATAAATGTAGTGATTTTATTTAATAAAGTATTTTCAGAATCAATCGAAGGGACATAAGTATAATCAGATTCAACTTTAGCTTCTTTATTAATAAGCGTAATGATGTCAGAAACCTGAGTAGTATCTATATTATCGTACTCTCCTAAATGTTGAACCATAGTTAAAATTTGGTATTTTATGTAAGTGTCAGAATTTATTAATGTTGAATTATAGTAACAATTGAAAAAGTTTTTATCCATATTGGTAAAGAACTTGACGGGAATACTCATTTCAACCAATTGTTCAGCATGGGAAATAAGATATAAATCGCAGTGATTAACGATGAGTATACGGCTACCAGCAGATATATGTCTACCATTTATGGTAAGTTCTAATTGGTTATTTAATGAAAAGAAAAGTTTGACTTGATCAATTGAGCGTCGTGTTTGCGTATTCAAATATTCATGAATACATAAAGTCGTATTATCCATTGAGAAGCAACTCCTGATAATAATTTAAAATGATACATTGTTTGAATTTCATTATATTACAAAAAATTGAGAATTTTAATACTTTAAATATAAATATTTTAATATGTTGTAAAGTGATTTAATGCTTAAAATTAAATTCCGCGCAATTTATCGAAAAAACTAGATAAATTTTGCGATGAAAGTACTTAATTTTTTAACTAATAGCAGATTTTTTTAACGGGGGAGATTATGTGGAGCATATTTATTCGAAATTTTATAAGCAACATGAAACAATAACTGCGTGCAAACCTGAAATACTAGGAGTAGTACTACATGACGACGCAGAAAATTATTCTGCAAAAGATTATATTGAGTGGTTACAAAATAGAATAGAGCATGACGAATTAGAAAAAGGCTGGGCATGTGTCTATATTGATAAAAATACAAGCTACTGGTTTCATCCATCTCACCATATAGAATGGCATTGCGGACATACATTTGCGAATGAACATTATATTGGAATTGAAAGATGTCAGTCGAAAATTGGAGGCGTATTATCTGATGAAGCCTTTATGCAAAATGAAGAAGCAAGTTTTAAAATTGCTGCAATGTTATTACAAAAATATAAGCTTCCGGTCAATAGAACAACTGTAAAATTGCATAAAATGTTCTATGATACTGAATGTCCTGCTAGGGCATGGGCGATACATTTAAACAATGCACCAACTAATCAACAAAACATGCAAAGGTTACAAGACTATTTTATTGAAAGAATAAAAGCATATGATCTATTCACAGAAGAAGAGCTAGCCGTGCTTGGTTAAGGCATTTCAGCAATTAAATATAACTATAAATAAATTGAAAAATAAGATTGCGTTATTTGATGGAACCGGTTACAATAGTGGTGTTGAGAATTTTGGTACCGGTTCCGTTGAAGAGGAGGAAATGTAATGAATTATAAAAAATCTGCTGAAGAGATATTACAAGCAATCGGGGGAGAAGAAAATGTAGACGCAATGGCTCATTGTGCTACCCGATTAAGACTTGTCTTAAAAGATGAAAGTATCGTTGATGAAGCAGCACTTGAGAAAATGGATGTTGTCAAAGGCACATTCGCTACTGGAGGTCAGTATCAAATCATTATTGGTTCTGGTACAGTAAATAAAGTCTTTAATGAACTAGAGCAAATTACAGGTAAAGAAGCTTCTACGACCTCTGAAGTTAAGGCGCAAGGTAATAAAAATATGAATCCATTCCAGAGATTTGTGAAAATGTTATCGGATATCTTTGTCCCAATCATACCGGCGATTGTTGCGGGTGGTTTATTAATGGGGATTAACAATATTTTGACAGCGCCTGGTATTTTTTACGATGGACAGTCATTAATTGACGTACATGACCAGTTTAAAGGTTTAGCAGAAATGATTAATATTTTTGCCAATGCACCGTTTACATTACTTCCTATATTAATAGGGTTTAGTGCAGCGAAACGTTTTGGAGGTAATGCATTTCTTGGTGCTGCATTAGGTATGATTTTAGTACATCCGGATTTAATGAGTGCTTATGACTATCCAAAAGCTTTAGAACAAGGTAAAGCTATACCTCATTGGAATATATTCGGCTTAGATATTAATCAGGTTGGATACCAAGGTCAGGTACTCCCAATGTTAGTAGCTGCATACATACTAGCGACGATTGAAAAAGCATTACGTAAAGTAGTACCAACAGTATTAGATAATTTATTAACACCATTATTATCTATATTAGTCACAGCATTCATCACATTCTCATTTGTAGGTCCAATCACACGCACATTAGGTTATTGGCTATCAGATGGCTTAACATGGTTATACGAATTTGGTGGTGCTATAGGTGGATTGATCTTTGGTTTGCTTTATGCGCCAATTGTAATTACAGGTATGCATCATAGTTTCATCGCAATTGAGACACAACTTATTGCAGACAGTGCTTCTACAGGCGGTTCATTTATCTTCCCAATTGCCACAATGTCTAATATCGCACAAGGTGCAGCAGCATTAGCAGCTTTCTTCATTGTTAAGGAAAATAAAAAACTTAAAGGTGTGGCATCTGCAGCGGGTATTTCAGCGTTGTTAGGTATTACAGAGCCAGCAATGTTTGGTGTGAATTTAAAACTAAGATATCCATTTATTGGTGCTATTATAGGATCAGGTATCGGGGCAGCATATATTTCATTCTTCAAAGTAAAAGCAATCGCATTAGGTACAGCTGGTATTCCTGGTTTTATTTCAATTAGTGGTCAAAATAATGGTTGGTTACACTATGGTATTGGAATGATCTTAGCTTTCGTAGTTGCTTTTGGTGTAACATATGCTTTGTCATATCGCAAAGGCAACAAGGAAATTGCTAAGTAAATAAAGTGAGTTATTATTCAAATAAAAAAAAGCGCAATCTTAAAATTTTTTAAGATTGTGCTTTTTTTACGCACCGTCATAATTTTTGTTTTCTCCACAAAAATGCACCTACAATAGACACAATAACGAGAGAAATACCAATAACAATGAGCCAAGATATATAACTATGATCATCGATAGGTAAAGGAACGTTCATTCCGAAAAAGCTAAATACTAAAGTTGGTAACGTTAAGAATACAGTGAATAAAGTCAACGTCTTCATCGTATTATTCATTTCATTAGACAATAATGAGGCATACGATGTTGTAATACTTTCAAGAATGTCTGTGTAAAGGCGTGTCGTTTCTAGTGCTTGATTGTTTTCTATTACTAAATCTTCTAGAATATCTTCATCTTCATCGAAGCGTTTAATAGCCGGCAAGCGGAATAATTTTTTCACAATACTTTCGTTGCCTTTTAATGCTGCTAAAAAGTACACTAAACTCTTTTCTACTTCCATTAGATTATATAATTGCTTGTTTGTAACATTATTTTTTAATTCACGTTCAATACGTAAACGTGTTTTATTAAGTAATCTTAAATTTCTATTATAATGATTAGAAATCGTTAACAAGATATTTAATGCAAAACGACTGTGAAAATTCAGGTTTATATTTTGACGTGTGAAATTATCTAGAAATTCATTGTCAACATCACAAACTGTCATAATTTTTTTATTACCGATAATTATCCCTAATGGAATTGTAATAAATGATAGTACTTTTAAATTTCTATCATTAACAACAGGCAAATCAATGATGATGAGTGAATATCCGGTATCTTCATCATATTCAACACGCGCACTTTCTTCTGAATCGAGAGGATCTCGAATAAAGTCTTCAGGAATATTGTAACGTTCAATCAGTGTTTCAATTTCTTCCCAGTTCGGATCAACGATATTAATCCAAGATGCGCTTTGATTTAATTCAGATTCAATAATTTCGTGGTTCTGTCCATGCTTATATGCAGTTATCATAATATAACGTTGTCCTTTCTTAGAAACTCTTTTATATATTAGCGAAGAAATGTAAGATTGACAAGGATTCAATTACTACTTGACTTTAGTTGTGCATTAGCCATGAGACGTAATGGTCCATTGAAAATAATCTTGAATAAATAATCAACAACGACATCTGTTTCCATTCTATTTGGATCTTGCACCCAATGTTTGATAAATGAGATTGTTGCGCCATATACATAGCTGTGAAAATAGTCTAAAGGAATGTCAGAAATATTATTCGCATTGTTTACATTTTTGGCCATATTTTCATACATAAGTTCAGAAATTTTTTCCTCAATATGACTCTTACGTTCCAAATTAAAAATAATCAAATAAAAATCTATATTGTCAGATATATGTAAAATAATGCTCTTCAACACATGCTCTGAAAAATTTTTAGCGAAATCTTCAATGTTCAAATCTTCCATTATGACTTTATAAAACTGAATTTTGTCAGCTAATCCAGCAATGTATTCATCTTCCATATCAGATAGTAAAAGATATTTATCTTCATAATGTAAATAAAAAGTACCTCTATTAATGTCTGCCAACGTCGTAATATCTTGAATAGTAATTTTATCTAAATCTTTGCTTGATAATAATTGTATAAATGCATGTTTGATAGCTCGCTTGGTTTTTCGTACGCGGCGATCTTCTGCCATAAGTAACAACTCCTTGTAAATTAATGGACAATTCTTATTAATATGTCGTTAAAAGAACATTATGATTATCATTGCGTATTGTTTCTTGAATTAATCTCATTATAATAAACAAAGTAAATAATAATCAACAAAATGTTCAATAAGGAGGAGCAGTAATGAATATTTTTAAAAATAAACTATTATGGATTACGCCAATCGCAATTTTAATTATACTTGCCATTTTTTCAATCGCATTTTACCCAGCATATAACCCTAAACCTAAAGCATTACCAATCGCAATTGTTAACCATGATGAAGGTACAACAATTCAAGATAAAAATGTGAATATTGGTAAGAAACTAGAGAACAAGTTAATGGATAGTGATAGTGAGACTATTAAATGGATTAAAGTAGATAGTGAGCGAGAAGTACGCAAAGGCTTAGATGAGCAAAAGTACTTTGGTGCTGCAATATTTGAAAAAGATTTTTCAAAACATGCGATGAGCAAAACGCAAAAAGTAGTTATGGACAGCAAAAAATCAGAAATGAAAGCTAAAGTAGAATCAGGTGAAATACCACCTGAGCAAGCACAACAAATGCAGGCTAAAATGGCTAAATCTGGTGGCTCACAAGACATCAAAGTTCAACGTGCGTCGTTTAAAACATTGATAAATAATGGTGCCAATATGCAAGCTTCACAAATTGCTACGCAAGTCCTAAAAGGTATGGGTGATAATTTAAATAAACAAATTATGAGCCAGAGCTTAACTACATTAGAGAAACAAGATGTTAAGGTTAGCGCAAATGATATAAAAGGAATCACACAACCTGTTAATGTATCAGAACACAAAGTGAATAAAGTTAAAGATCATCAAGGTAATGGAAATGCATCATTCTTAATGTTTATGCCTGTATGGATCAGTTCTATTGTGGCGTCTATATTATTATTCTTTGCATTTAGAACATCTGATAATATTCAACGATCACAACGCGTTATTGCATCAATTGGTCAATTAGCAGTCGCAGTTGTTACAGCATTTATTGGTGGCTTTGGATATGTATACTTCATGTCAGCAGTACAAGGCTTTGATTTCCCAGATATCAATAAAATTGGTTTCTTCGTTTCTATTGCATTACTTGGATTTATAGGTTTAATTTTAGGCGTTATGACATGGTTAGGTATGAAATCAATACCAATTTTCTTTATTGCTATGTTCTTTAGCATGCAATTAGTAATGTTCCCTAAACAAATGTTGCCAAAATTTTATCAGGATTATATTGTAAGTTGGAATCCATTTACACATTATGGGGAATATCTCAGAGAATTATTATATATGAATCAACCATTAGAAATGAATGGGACAATGTGGATGTTTGTTGGATTTATTATCTTCGGTATTGTTTCATCTGTTACAGCTGCTTTAGTTAGAAAACATAGTGGTAAACGTACAGAAATACCTTCTTAAAATGAATTAGTTGAAGTTGAAGCATCTAGCATGTAGTTTAAACTACGTGCTAGGTGTTTTTTTTCTTATTTTTATAATTGATGCGTTACATAAAAGTGAAAGTAGTAACAAATATTAAGTGAAGAAGTATAATTTGAGGTGAGGATATTGTAAAATTTAGTAGAGTTAAAGCAATTTTAAAAATATAGCATTAAAATTAGTGAAATATAAATATCGTAAAATTCTGTTGTGGCGCCATTTATGCGACGTATTTAAAATTTTGCAATCATATTACAAAATTATTTAGCAATTGCTTCGACATTTTAATCTTTACTTAACAATAAATTAACAAAAATAAGGTACAATTCACATAGTTTACAAATAATTTAAAGAGGTGTAACAATGGATTCTTCTGTAATGGAGATAATATTCACTTTTATCGGTGGACTAGGTATATTTTTATACGGAATTAAGCAAATGGGCGATGGATTACAGGCAGCTGCTGGCGATCGTCTCAGAAACATCTTAAACACGTTTACCAGTAACCCAATTATGGGTGTACTTGCAGGTATGATTGTAACGATTTTGATTCAAAGTAGTTCGGGTACGACAGTTATTACTATCGGACTTGTAAGTGCAGGATTTATGACAATGAGACAAGCTATTGGGGTAGTCATGGGTGCCAATATAGGTACGACGGTTACAGCATTTATTATAGGTATAGACGTTGGTGCCTATGCGCTCCCTATTTTAGCGATTGGTGCATTTTTAATATTCTTTATTCAGAAGCGTAAAGTTAAAAATGTTGGTATGATTCTATTTGGTTTTGGTGCATTGTTCTATGGTTTAGAGCTTATGAGTGGTGCTGTGAAACCTTTAGCTGATTTGGAAGGTTTTAAACAAATAATGCTAGACATGTCATCTAATCCGATTTATGGATTAGCGGCAGGTACGATACTAACGGTTATCATTCAAAGTTCAAGTGCGACAATCGGTATTTTACAAGGATTCTTCGCTAACGATTTAATTAGCTTACATGGTGCATTACCAGTACTCTTAGGTGACAATATAGGTACTACAATTACAGCAGTATTGGCGAGCTTGGCAGGATCACTTGCAGCAAAACGTGTTGCGGCTGTCCATGTTCTTTTTAATGTAATAGGTGCAACAATATTCTTAATTATATTACCGCTTTATCAAATGGCTATTGAATGGATGCAAGGTGTCTTAAACTTGAAACCAGAGATGGTTATAGCATTTGCGCATGGTACATTCAACATCACTAATACATTTATACAGTTACCATTTATTTTTGTATTAGCATGGATTGTTACGAAGATTGTTCCTGGTGAAGACTTGAATGAAAAATATAAACCAAGAACATTAGATAAAAACTTAATTAACAGAGCACCAAGTATTGCTTTACAAGAAGCACAAGAAGAAATTCAAAATATTGGACATATGACATTCGCAATGTTAAAAAGCGTGAACAGTTATGATGACAAAAAAGAAAGAGATATTATGCATAAGCATGCAGCAATTGATAATATGTATGATAATGTACGTCAATATTTAACTAAGATATCAGAAAAGAAATTATCTCAAAAAGATGCAGAAAGAATGACAGTGTTACAAGATGTTAACCGTACAATTTTAAAGGTTGCAGGTTTGTCTGAAGCGTATTTATTAGATAAGAAGAAAGAACAAACAGGACAAGTTCAAATTTCAGAAAAAGCTGAAGTAAGTATTAACAAACTTTATGACCATGTCATAACGTCATTCGATAAAACGATTGATATGTTTGATGTATATGATCGAGTGAAGCGTGACGAAATCGTGAAGATTAGTAACGAATCATATCGTTTAGAATACGACTTAAGAAAGAAACATATAAAGAGATTAAGTTCTGGAGAATGTACGCCAGAAGGTGGTTTGCTTTATTTAGATATGATTGCAATCCTTGAAAGAATTGGTTATCATTCAAGAAATATTTCGGAATCAATGATCGATATTGATGAAATAGAAACAGATGAAGATGAAGACACACCAGTAAATTGGTCATATTAAGTATGATGTGAATTGGAGCGCAGAGGTTCAGGCAATATTTGTTGTCTGAATCCTGTGCATTTTTTATGTAAAAGAAAATCTTTAGAGTAAGCGTTTTCACTATCGTAATTAAAATATTTATTTTACAATTGTTAGTAGCATAATCAATAAATGGAGGTCACAAAGATGAGTGTCTTAGATAAGTTCAAGTTAGATGGACAGGTTGCTATCGTAACTGGTGGTGCGTCAGGTCTTGGTAAAGCAATGGGGAAAGGTCTTGCAGAAGCAGGTGCACATTTAGTTATAGCAGATATTAATCTAGCATTAGCACAAGAAACAGCAGCTGAATTTGAAACAGAGACAGGAAACAAAGCATTAGCATGTAAAGTAGACGTTACAAGTCAACAAGATGTTTCTCAGATGGTTACAGATGTGATGGAAACATTTGGACGTATTGATATTTTATTTAATAATGCAGGAATCAATGAACACGTTAAATTTGAGGACATGCCATATGATCGTTGGGTTAAGAATATGGATGTGAATATAAACAGTATGGTACTCGTGTCACAAGAAGTTGGTAAAGTGATGATTAAACAACAGAAGGGCTCAATCGTGAATACTTCTTCTATGTCAGGTATTATTGTGAATACACCACAACCGCAAGCGGCTTATAATACTTCAAAAGGTGCGGTTATCATGTTTACGAAAAGTCTAGCAAGTGAATGGGCGGAACACGGTATTCGTGTAAATACAATTGCACCAGGTTATATGAAAACAGAACTGACAAAAGATTATTTTGCACAAGGTGGCGATATGATAGACACATGGATGAAGTTTACCCCATTAGGTAGACCTGGTGTACCTGAAGAATTACAAGGTGCAGCACTTTACTTGGCATCAGATGCTTCATCATTTGTTACAGGTAGTGTAGTTACAATTGATGGTGGCTATACAGCACTATAATTGAGTAGATATACTAAAGAGTAAATCTAAAATAAAGCAAATTTAGCTTACATGCATAGGTGATTCTAAGCATGTAAGTTTTTATTATATTAATTCTTAGTAAAACGATAAGAATACTTGACAAAAATTAAAATCACGCATAGTATTACATTTAATATAATTTTCAGAAAATTAAAACGAGGGGGATTTCAAATGACATCGATGAGTATTTTGGATCAAAGCCCAATAGCAAAAGATGAGCGTGTAGGGGATGGCATTTCGCGCACAGTAGCGTTAGCACAATTAGCGGATCGATTAAATTATAAGCGCTTTTTTGTGTCAGAACATCATAATATTCCAGAAGTAGTAGGTACTAGTCCTGAAATTTTAGTAACACATTTACTAAATCAAACGGAGCATATACGAATTGGTTCTGGTGGTGTAATGTTGCAACACTATAGCCCATTTAAAGTGATTGAACAATTTCATTTTATGAGCCAAATCGCGCCAAACCGTGTGGATTTAGGTGTTGGAAAGGCGCCAGGGGGATTCCCATTAGCAACGCAAACATTACAGTCAGAACTTAAATCTCCAGCTTTAGCATTTGAAGAAAAATTTCAGTTGTTGAATCGTTTTAATCGACATGATTTCCAAAAGGATGAAGATTATCACAACCTGCAAACTGCAATTCGTGCTGATGAAGTGTCAAGACCAGAAGTGTTTTTGTTAGGTGCAAGTGAAAACTCAGCGATTTTAGCTGCTAAAGAAAAAGTAGGTTTTGTATTTGCCTATTTTATAAATTCGGATAAAGAAATCTTGCATAAAGCGATTCGCAAGTATAAATCAGAATATCCTGAGGGGCGAGTGATTGTAACTGTAGCAACAGTTATAACAGATAATGAAGCTGAAAGACAGATGGTTGAAGCGGGACGCACGAATTATGCATTGCACTTTGAAGATGGTAGAAAGATAACCGTGAATACGAAAGAACAACTTGATGATTTTACAGCGCAAAGTACTGAACAATTTCAAGTAACAGCAAAGCAAACGGGAGTATTAAGTGGCGATGTTGAGACAATTAAGTCGGAATTGAATCAATTAAATAGGGATGGAGCCATCGATGAATTTATGATTCATATGCCAGTTGCAAACCACGCACTTAGAGTGAAAACAGTAGAACAACTTGCGCCAGCTACAGAAATATATAACAAGAAAGTGGGGATTGTATGAGCCAACAAAAATTAGACTTTGGCATCATGTTGAATGGACCAGGTAGTCATATGAATGCATGGAAATCAGATCAAGTTCCGAATGATGCCAGTACGAATTTTGAATTTCAACTTAATATTGCTAAACGTGCCGAACAAGCAGGTTTCAGTTTTGTATTTGTAGCAGATGGATTATATATTCATGAGAAATCTATTCCTCATTTTTTAGATAGACATGAACCATTGACGCTATTAGCAGCGCTTGCACCTGTGACACAACACATAGGTCTTGTTGGCACGATATCGACTTCATATAGTGAACCATTTACAGTGGCAAGACAATTGGCAACTATCGATAGACTTAGTCGCGGCCGTGCAGGGTGGAATGTAGTGACCTCACCATTAGAAGGCAGTGCAGATAATTATAGTAAAGGGAATCACCCAGAACACGATGTCAGATACGATATTGCTGAAGAACATTTACAAGTCGTTCAAGGTTTATGGGATTCATATGAAGATGATGCATTTACGTTTGATAAAACTAATGGTAAATATTTGGATAAATCAAAAATGCATACCTTAAATTATGAAGGGAAATATTTTCAAGTTAAGGGACCATTAAATGCCGGTCGGTCTGAACAAGGACAACCTGTTATATTTCAAGCTGGTGCATCACCTAAAGGACAAGCATATGCTGCCAAATATTCAGATGCAATTTTTACACTAGGTGAAGACAAAGACGCCGCAATACGCAACTATGACAGTATTAAGCAGCAAGCAATCGAACAGGGGCGTAATCCAAATGATATTAAAGTTTATCCCATTTTAGCACCTATTATTGCTAAGACTGAAGAAGCAGTTGAACGACAATATGAAGAAATCAAAGCACTAACGAATATTGAAGAGGCCTTGGATTATTTAGGAAGATATTATGATCATCATGACTTTAGTCAATATGATTTAGACGCACCATTTCCCGATTTAGGTAATATTGGGCAAAATAGTTTCCGCGCAACTGTAGATGCCATAGCAGCACGTGCAAAAGAACAGCATTTAACGTTAAGAGAAGTAGCACTTGAAGAAACTGTACGTCGTTCACCATTCACTGGTACTTATGAAACCGTTGCGAATTTATTGATTGAATGGTTTGAAGATGGTGCAGCAGATGGGTTTATATTCGGACCATATATATATGGTACGGTTTATGATGATTTTATAAATGAAGTTTTACCTATTTTAGAAGCAAAAGGTTACTATGATAAGGGCTATCAAGGTACGACGTTAAGGCAACATATGGGAATACCGTATAAAGAAAATAGATATAGTAAACAAAGTATTCATTGAGTCTAGGACATAACTAATTTCTCAGACCCATGCATACAGCAAAGTAACAGAACTCAGGTTCATAGGCACAACTAAGGTCAATAGCGTTGTGTCTATTTTTTTATGATGAATTGTCAATTTAACTGCAACAGACTTACAGTGAAAATTTCATAAGGTGTACACCAATTAAGACACTTTCTTGGTCGA
>NZ_JBOIRQ010000024.1:0-33045 GCF_051413795.1 Staphylococcus caeli
ATTCAACTTCTGAACAAACAACAACTACTTCTGAGCAACAACAAGATACAGCTAAATCTGAAGATACTTCTTCTAATGATTCAACTGACGTAAAAGCTCAAGATACTGTTGCTTCTGACGTTGAAAAATCTGATGCTACTTCTGAGAAAGCTACTGCTTCTACTGAGCAACAACAAGATACAGCTAAATCTGAAGATAAAGCTTCTAATGATTCAACTGACGTAAAAGCTCAAGATACTGTTGCTTCTGATGTTGAAAAATCTAATTCAACTTCTGAACAAACAACAACTACTTCTGAGCAACAACAAGATACAGTTAAATCTGAAGATAAAGCTTCTAATGATTCAACTGACGTAAAAGCTCAAGACACTGTTGCTTCTGACGTTGAAAAATCTGATGCTACTTCTGAAAAAACATCAACTACTACTGCTAAGCAACAACAAGATACAGCTAAATCTGAAGATAAAACTTCTAATGATTCAACTGATGTAAAAGCTCAAGATACAGCTACTTCTGAAGCTAAAAAAGAAGTCACTTCTGATAAAGAAGTAAAACCTTCTGCGTTAGTTGCTAAAAAAGCACAAACAACAGAAAGCACTTCAAAAGCACAACCTTCAACGTTTAGTGCAAAAGCAACACCTAAACTTAGAGCTGCAACAACAAATACAACAACAGCTTCTCGTGCTGTAACAGAAAAAGCAACACCTAAACTTAGAGCTGCAACAACAAATACAACAACAGCTTCTCGTGCTGTAACAGAAAAAGCAGCTACATCAAAAGTAGCGTTACCGAAATATTCACCAAAAGTAAAATCTTCTATCAACGATTATATTCGTAAGAAGAATTACAAAACTCCAAATTACGAACAAGATATCGCAAGTTATTTACCTAAATATAGTTATCGCTATGGTAAACCAGAAGGTATTGTCTTACATGAAACCGCAAATGATAATTCAACTATTGATGGCGAAGTAAACTATATGAAGAATAACTACAATAGCGCTTTCGTTCATGCTTATGTTGATGGCAATCGCATCATTGAAACAGCGAACACAGACTACCTTGCATGGGGTGCTGGTCCTCAAGCCAATGAACGCTTCATTCACGTAGAATTAGTGCACACGCATGACTATGATTCATTTGCGCGTTCTATTAATAACTATGCTGATTATGCTGCAACAAATCTACAATATTATGGTTTAGCACCTGATAGTGCAGAATATGATGGTAATGGAACTGTTTGGACTCACAGAGCGGTAAGTAACTTCTTAGGTGGTTCTGATCACAGTGACCCACATGGTTACCTAGAATCACATAATTATAGCTATGATGAACTTTATGATTTAATTTACGAAAAATATTTAATCAAAGTTGGAAAAGCAGCTGCTTGGGGAACTACTTCATCTGGAAGTACAGGTTCTGGAAGCACGGGTACAACTACCCCTTCTAAGACTGGTACTGTTAAAGTTACTGCAAATAACGGTGTCGGACGTATTAATAGTAAAAATGATGGTCTATACACTACCGTTTATGACCAAAATGGTAAAAAGACAGACCGTGTAAATCAAACGTTGAAAGTCACTAAATCTGCGACTATCGGTAAAGAAAACTTCTACTTAGTCTCTGACTTTAATAAAGGTACTTTACTTGGATGGGTACACCAAAGTGATGTTAGCTATAATGCTGCTAAAGCTGCGACTTCAATTAATAAATCATATAAGATTAATCCAGGAGAAGTGATTTATACAGTACCTTGGGGAACAAGCGCTCAAAAAGCTGGTACAGTTTCTGGAAAATCTGCACAAACATTTAAAGCGACTAAACAACAACAAATTGGTAAAACCAATTATGTATATGGTACTGTTAACAATATTACTGGTTGGGTAAGCTTAAGCAAACTTTCAACAACAAGTACAACACCAAGCAAACTTTCAACAACAAGTACAACACCAAGCAAACCGTCAACTACAACGTCTAAATTAGTAGTTACAAACCTTACTAACCAACAAGGTACAGTAGCTAAATCAAATCATGGTGTATACACATCAGTATATGATAAAGCAGGCGTTCAAAAATCTTATGTTAATGGTAAAACTTACAAACTAAGTAAGAAAGCAACTTTAGGCAGTAAATCATTCTACTTAATTACAGATAATAAAACGAATGCGAATTTAGGTTGGATGTTAACTGGTGACATTACAGTTAAAGAAGCTGCTAAAAAAGCAACTACTAATCAAACTCAAACTGTAAGTAAAATTGGTCAACTTAATACGAAAAATTCAGGTGTTAAATCAACTGTTTATGATGAAAAAGGCAAAGATGCTTCTAAATTAGCTGGCAAGACTTACACAGTTACGAAACAACGTACGCAAGGTGATAACACTTATGTATTAATACAAAATGCTAAACAAAATACCCCAATTGGTTGGGTTAATACTAAAGATATTAATACTCGCAGCCTAAGTAAAACAGCTGCTAAAAAAGGTCAGTATACTGTGAAAGCTACAAATAGTGGTTTATATGCAGTGCCTTGGGGTACTAAATCGCAACAATTAGATGCTCTTAAAAACCTTAAAAACAATAAGTTTACAGCCTCAAAATCAGTATTTGTTGATAAAGATGAATACCTTTACGGCATCGTAAATAATAAAACAGGTTGGATTGCTGCTAAAGATTTAAACAAAGTCCAAAATGCAACTAAACCTAGCACAACAAAGACACCAACAGCGTCTAAGTCAGCAGTGACACCAATTAAATATGACTACGTTATTTATAATAAAAATGGAAGTTACTATCTTGATCCAACTACTGGTAAAGCTTCCGGTTCATTAAAAGATTTCTACGAAGGTATCTTCACAGTTTATGAAAAACAAGTCATTAATGGTGTTACATGGTATCACGGTAAATTAACAAATGGTAAAGTTGTTTGGGTTAAAGAAAATGACTTACGTAAAGAGTTAGTAAAATATTATAAAACTGGACTTACGTTAAACCAAGCAGTAGCGTTACAAAAAGGTTTATCATATAAACCTCAAATTCAACGTACACCTGGTAAATGGGAAAATGCTACTTCTGCAGAAATTAAAAATGCTATGGACTCTAGCAAATTAGCTAAAGATCCAACTCAAAAATATCAATTCTTACGTTTAGACAAATCACAGAATATCTCTTCTGCTGATTTAAATAAACTACTTATTGGTAAAGGCGTTTTAGAAGGTCAAGGCGAAGCATTTAGTGAAGCTGCTAAAGCTTATAACATAAATGAAGTTTACTTGATTTCACATGCCCTACTTGAAACTGGTAATGGTACTTCTAAACTTGCAAATGGCGGCGATGTTGTTAATGGTAAAGTTGTCACTAACGGTAAAAACAAATATTATAATATGTTTGGTATTGGCGCAGTTGACAATGATGCGGTTAGACAAGGCTTTGCAACAGCTAAAAATAACGGTTGGAATACTGTTAAAAAAGCAATCGTTGGTGGTGCTAAATTTATCGCTGGATCATATATACACCAAGGTCAAAACACACTTTATAAAATGCGTTGGAACCCTGAAAACCCAGGTGTTCACCAATACGCTACAGACGTAGCTTGGGCATCACATAATGCAACACGTATTAAAGGCTTCTATGATTCAATGAATAAATTAGGTAAATACTTCGACGTTGATACGTATAAATAGTATTGTTTCGACTGTTAAAATAAGTATTTCTAATAATTTCAAATAGTAAACAAAAGCGTACATGGTATAATCACTTCAAAATTTGTGATTGTACTCATGTACGCTTTTTATCTGTTATTAAATATATGCATGATGTGAATTCAATTTATGTAATAAACGATTCAAATTTTCGATATCATTAGCGGTAAGATGTTGACATCGCGCTTCAATTAAAGCGACCCTTACCTCATTAATCTGTTCTACTAATGCTTTAGCTTTATCAGTTACCATCAAATCTTTACATCTCATATCTTTACTTGATTGTTTACTTGTAATGTACCCCATTTGACTTAATTTTTTAATCCAACGCGAAACAATGGATTGTTCCTTGTTGATTTTCATAGTCAAATCATATTGAGATAATATCTTGTAATTGTACAGAATTCTCAACATTTCTAGCTGATCTGACGTCAAGTCCGTTCGTTGTCCGAACCTTCTACTTACTAAATTTAGGTCATTGCTTGTCAGTGTAATTAATTGCTCTAGTTGTTTATACATGCTGTTTCATCTCCACTACATTAAAATTAGTTTCATCAGAATTTATATACACTATTTTATTTTCTAATATTATAATAGTATTCATGACAATATACAATATTAAACTACAAATTGTACTAGATTGTTGCATTTCTCATACGATTTATAATAAATTAGATATAGTATATTTAAATTTTAGCGTAACTTATTAAAGGAGCTCCCCTATGCCACAATTAAAAGAGCGAGATTACTTTTTTGATAATGCAAGAGCTGTATTAATCTTTCTTGTTGTATTTGGACATTTATTACAACCCTATACTGAAGCGAGTCAGCATTTATCTGCATTGTATTTAACAATATATAGCTTCCACATGCCAGGTTTTTTATTTATTTCAGGCTATTTTGCCAAAAAAGCTGGTCAAGCCGGATATTTAGAAAAAGTCTCTAAAAAATTATTAATTCCATATGTCATTTTCTTTGGATTTTTCTCATTATATTATTATTTCACTGGCAAAGAAGATAGTGTAAAAATTGATCCATTTGATCCAGTTTTTGCATTATGGTTTTTACTGACTTTATTTTTCTTCCATGTGATATTAGTGATTGTAAAAGATTATAAACCCTATTTTGTTTTACCCATTGCAATTATTGTTTCTCTTTTTGCTGGCTATTCTGATAATATCGGCAATTACATGAGTTTTTCAAGAACCATTATGTTCTTTCCTATATTTTATTTAGGATATTTATTTACGACGAAACACATACAAATTTTAAAAAACAAAAAATTTATTCCGGTTTCAATTATCGTATTAGTATCCTTTTATATCATTTATACGTACCATCCGATTAATGCAGACTGGTTATTAGGCAATTCACCTTATATGTCACTAGAAGGCAAACAAGATTTATATAGTCCGGTTAAAAGACTATTATTGTATTTCATAATCTTAATTACTTTATTTTCATTCTTAAATTTAATTTCTGAAAAAGCGCATTACTTTACTTATATCGGTCGTAAAACGATGCATGTATATTTACTACACGGTCTTGTTATAGGTATCATACGTGGTTTTGGTATCTATCCGTTTAAAGAGTCGATATCTGTCTTCACGTACTTATATTTACTGCTATTTACGATGCTCATCGTATATGTATTGTCTACACGTTTTATATCAAAATGGACCAATCCCATTATAAACTTACAGTCCCCTTCTAAATTTAAAGCATAGACAAACAATCAATCGAATTGTATTGATTTTAATTATGTTATGATAAAGCTATGACATCAACATACGTTACAGTATGTTAAAAATATTCAAATACATTAGCTTTTACACAATCATACATATTATCAATACGATTCGTTATTTTATTTGAGGTGAAATATAAACAATGAAACTTTCATTAAACAATAATTCTAAATATTTAAGCGCACCAAGTATTAGACAATTTTCCAGTAGGATTAGTGGTATTCCAAATTGCATCAATTTAACGATTGGACAGCCTGATTTTCCGATGCCACAAGTCGTGAAAGATGCTTATATAAATGCAATCCGTGAAGATCAAACTAACTATTCACATAATAAAGGCTTAATTGAAACTAGAAATGCCGTAAGCCAATATTTTGAACAACGCTATCATTTTAAGTATAGTACCGAAGAAATTATTATCACAAATGGAGCAAGCGAAGCTTTGGACACCGCGTTAAGAAGTATAATTGATCCAGGTGATGAAATATTAATACCTGCCCCCGTATATTCTGGGTATATTCCATTAATTAAGACACTCGGTGGAACCCCCATTTATATTGATACATCTAAGACTGGTTATAAAGTAACGCCTGAGGCTGTTGAGGCGCATATTACTCCGCATACGAAGGCTATTTTGCTTAACTATCCAACGAATCCAACAGGCGTGATATTATCTTATGATGAAGTGCAAGCCCTGACAAATATGTTAAAAGAAAAGTCTCTATTTATTATTAGTGATGAAATTTATGCAGAAAATACATTTACAGGTTCACATACATCATTCGCTGAATTTAATGACATTCGTGATCAGCTATTGCTCATCGGTGGACTCAGCAAGTCACATTCAGCTACAGGAATTCGAATTGGTTTTCTTATTGGTCCAGAATACATTATAGAAAAATTAACCTTCATGCACGCTTATAATTGCATTTGTGCTAATGTTCCAGCTCAAATTGCTTGCATTGCAGCTTTAAACGAAGGTCTTGAAGCGCCACAGTATATGAATGAAGCTTATATTGAGCGTCGTGATTACTTAATTGAACGACTTGAGGCGCTTGGATTTGAACTAGACGCTAAACCAGAAGGTGCATTTTATATTTTCCCTAGTATTAAACAATTTACAGATGATGACTTTCAATTTTGCGTTGATGTCTTGGAAAATGCACATGTAGCTATTGTGCCAGGATCTGCTTTTACAGACATCGGTAAAGGTCATGTCCGTATTTCATATGCTTATGAGCTTGATGCCTTAAAAGAGGCAATGCGAAGACTTGAACAGTACCTTTCACATAATTATAAATAAACAAAAAACCAAGAAAAGTTATTGAGCTGCTCAAAACTTTTCTTGGTTTCTTTTATTTAGATATTATCAGATGATTTACCAGCTTAATATTCTACGATTTTACTTCATCATGTTTTGTATAAATATTTTTTTCTGCGAATGCTCTCAGAATCTGTAAATATTCCATTGAATCCTCAGTTTTCATATTAAACTGCTGAATTACCTCTTCGGAAACACGCGCGAATTTTTTCTTCAATTCTAATCCTTTGTCAGTTAATCTCACTTTAACTCTACGTTCATCATCAGCCGTTCTAATACGTTCTATTAGTTCTTTTTTTTCGAGACGCTTAATAATTGGGCTAATTGTACCTGAATCTAAATATAATTCATCACATAGCGTTTTTATATAAATTGGACGTTCATTCTCTATATATATTAAAACAATGAAATTTGGAAAACTAATATCTAATTCTTTCAAATGTTTATTAAATATATTGACTACTTCTTTACTTGTTATATAAAAAAGATAACATAGTTCTTTTCTCAATTCATTTAAATTGTTTGAAGTCATAACTCTCACCCCTAGTCCTTACATATTATATTAGTATATATTTTAATTTTAGTCAATTTTAATAAATATATGTAATAAAGTGTTCATAAAAGAATGTATTCTCCCATTAATTGAATAATGTTTGAACAACAGAAATTAATGTAAAAATATTTTTATTTTTACATTTTGAATTTAATTATATTTATTTTGACAAAAATTTAATTTTATAATTGCATTCAACATTCCTTACTAAACCAGTCTGTTTAAATCTACAATAAAAAGAGCTAAATTAAACATTGTACGTTTAATTTAGCTCTTTGTTTAATAATGCGAAATACAATTGTAGTTCTTCACTAATTTATGGAAATTTAGGGAATTGATCAAAGTCTGGATCGCGTTTTTCTTTAAACGCATCTCTACCTTCTTTTGCTTCATCTGTTGTATAGTAAAGTAGCGTAGCGTCTCCAGCCATTTGTTGTAATCCAGCTAAACCATCTGTATCTGCGTTCATTGCAGCTTTTAAGAATCTTAATGCAGTTGGTGAATGTTGTTTCATTTCCTGACACCATTGTACTGTTTCGTCTTCTACTTGGTCTAATGGTACGACTGTATTAACTAAGCCCATATCTAGAGCTTCTTGTGCATTATACTGGCGACATAAATACCAGATTTCGCGCGCTTTTTTATGTCCAACGATACGTGCTAAATAACCTGAACCGTAACCGGCGTCAAATGAACCAACTTTCGGTCCAGTTTGTCCGAAGATTGCATTATCTGCAGCAATAGTTAAGTCACATACCACATTTAATACATTACCGCCTCCGACTGCATATCCTCTAACCATAGCCACAACTGGTTTCGGAATAACACGAATCAATCTTTGTAAGTCTAATACGTTTAGACGTGGGATTTGGTCATCACCAACGTAACCACCATGACCACGTACTTTTTGATCTCCACCGGAACAGAATGCTTTATCGCCTTCACCTGTTAAAATAATAACTGAAATACGTTGATCATCACGTGCTCTTGAAAATGCATCAATCATTTCTTGTACCGTGTTAGGTGTAAATGCGTTGCGTACCTCTGGACGGTTAATTGTTATTTTGGCAATACCGTCATAAAATTCATATTTAATTTCTTTATATTCTCTAATTGTTTCCCATTGTCTAGTCATTTTGCTCCTCCTTATGAATAAAACCTAATACTATTCTATCAAATTCTGCCATTTCTTCCACATGAACTGTATGTCCACTGTTTTCAACTTCATGTAGTTTGCTAGTAGTTATTTCTGTAGTCATGCGTTGCGCAATTTTACAGAATTTCCCATCTAATTGTCCTACAATAATACAAGTAGGTATTTTAATTTGTGCTAATTGTGTCCATAAATTCGGCATATGTCCTGTACCATATTCACGCAATGCTTTTGCTAAACGTGCTGGATTTTGACGTAATCGCATAGCTCGAATTTCTTTTTGACACACCTTATCTAAATCGTACTGAGTATAGAAAAGCGGTAATTTTTCCCAATCATTCACGAAGATTTCTAAACCTGCAATATCCAGCACTTTGGCTCTAGCATGATCCACAAGTTGTCTTTCATTTCTTTCTTCCTCATCTTCTATACCTGGAGAAGTACTCTCAAGTATAAGACCGTGCAAATTAACTTGTCCATGCATCGCGTAGTACAACGCAATCCTACCACCCATTGAGTAACCATGTAAAAATAATTGATAATCCGAAAACGTTGCTAATGTAAGATCTAATTGCTCGCAAATAAAATCAAAGTCCCACACTTGTTCAACATCCGACATGTCTTCCCCATGACCTGGTAAATCAATAGTCAATACATTCATTTCGCTTGTGAATTGTTGTATATGCTGATCAAAACTATGCTGATCACTGATAAAACCATGTAACATAATTAACAACTGCTGTTTAGGATTATCTGATTGATGAAATTTATAATGTAACATTTATAATATCACTCAACTTTTTATAGAGTTTTAGATGTTGTTGTTTGTTCTCTTCACGATGCGTTAAAATTTCATAAATATGTGAACCTAATTTGGATAATTCTGCATATTTAAATGCCTCAATCGTGTCATATCTTTCAAAAGCAAAATCATATAATAATGCTGTATGTTCAAAGTTTAAGCCTGTCGGTGTACCAAACAATCTTTCAAAATAGGCATCTGCTGCTTCTTTTTGTGGTAAATACGAGAAGATACCACCACCATCGTTATTTAATAATATAATGTTCAGCTGAATATCATTTAATTTAGACATCAGTAGGCCATTCATATCATGATAAAACGCTAAGTCACCAATTAACAATGTGACACGTTTATGCACAGCCATGCCCAACGCTGTTGAAATCACGCCATCAATTCCATTTGCGCCGCGATTGGCATATACTTCAGCGTCACAATCAATAAATAAATTATCTACATCTCGGATAGGCATACTATTACTAACAAATAACGTATCTTTGGATGACAATTTATCTATTACATTGGCAACGTATGCCGCCTCATCCGTTGCAGTTCTCAAGTGGTCTTTGATTTCAACAATTGCCTGTTTTTCTAATGTCTGCCATTTTTCTAACCATTGTTTGCGCTCAACGGTTGGTGTTTCTGACATTTGTCTAAAGAAATCATTAGCCGACATTTCATATGACACCTGAGGAGATACTGGAAAGGCGTCAGGTTCATCATTATTTTGTACTAGAATTTGAAAGGCTTTGGTTTCTTTTAGCCATATGTTTAGTTTTTTAGAAATGACTGGTTTGCCAACACGAATGACAAAGTCTATTTCTAAATCTAAGCCAGCTCTAAATAGTAAATCATAAGTTGTTACTACATTAGGATGATGTTCTCGTCGTAATTGACTAAGTGGATCTGCTAATATAGGTAAGTCATGAATCGTAGCATATGTCAGTATTTGGTCAACGTCTTGATGTTGCATATCTCCTACGATAATCAATCCTTTACGCTTTTTAACAACTGTACTGATTTCATTAAGACTTGTTGTTTTTTGATAATGTGGCAACACTTTTCTATCTGCTGTTAGCCATTCTACTTTTTCGACATTCGGTGTTAATGGCTCTCTAAAAGGCAAGTTAAAATGTATCGGGCCACGGTGTGGTCCATATAGAAATTGGCTTGCTTTCTGTAATTGAAATTTAATCGTACTTTCCATAATATCCAGTTCATCATTTTCATCAGCAATTGGAAAATCAAACTGAAATTTCACATAGTTATTAAACATATTCACTTGATTTATGGCTTGGGGTGCACCAATCCCTCTTAACTCATGCGGACGATCACTTGTCATTACAACTAGTGGCAAGTGACTTAGGCTACTCTCCGATATAGCTGGAGTATAATTTGCTGCTGCACTACCTGACGTACAAAGGATAGCTACAGGTCTCTCGCTACCTTTCATTAAGCCCATTGCAAAAAATGCTGCACTACGTTCATCCGGGTGAATCCACGATTTCATTTTAGGATGTGCTTCGATTGCGATTGCCATTGGAGTCGAACGAGACCCTGGACTAATAACAACCTCTCTAATACCATAAGCATATAATTCTGAAACAAATGTAAATACTTGTTTTGTTAAAGCATTTGTATGGTTATTCATATTCCTCAACTCCTAAAGCTTTCATCATAGGGTTAAATTTTACTGCTGTTTCTTCAACTTCACTATCTGCATCAGAATTCTTGACGATACCGCAACCAGCAAATAATGTAGCTTGATTGTGTTTAATCAACATCGATCTTATCGCAACAATAAATTCACAATTATCATACATATCGATATATCCTACTGGTGCACCATAAAGCCCACGTGTTCCAAATTCTTTTTCTTCAATATAGCTAATAGCTTCACCTTTAGGATAACCCCCCAAAGCTGGTGTAGGATGTAGATTATCTAGTAAGCCAATATATGAATTATTTTTTAAATTACCTTTAATTTTTGTATATAAATGATATAAGTGGTCATTAGTTAAAATTTGTGGTTCCTTATTATACGTTGTATCTTCTACATAAGTATCTATATCACTTAAAATGCTTTCCACAACAAAGCGATGCTCATTTAAATTCTTATCATCATTTAAAAAAGCTTTAATGTTTGCATTGTCAATCTCATCGTTATGTGTGCGCTTGATTGTACCTGCGACAGCTTTCGTTGATAATACGCCACTCTTGATTTCCATTAATTGCTCTGGCGTTTGCGAGAAGAAGACACTGTCTTGTGATTCTAAGACAAATAAATAACTATTATGTTCTCCTCGTGATGCCTTTTTCAAAATATATGGTATGTTAATATCTCTATCAAACATCACCATACGTTTTCGAGCTAAGACAATCTTCTTATGTACATCTAACATATCAATTGTCTCTTGAACTAAATCACGCCATTCATCTTTGTAGATATCATCAATACGTTTGATATTTCCCATATCACAATCAGGAAATACGTTTTTTTGCGTCAAATTATCTATAATTGCTTTAAAGGTATCTATTTTAAAATCTTTGGCTTTTACCGTATACGTTATATAAGTCGCGTCCTTTTCCATCGTCACTAATACTTCTGGTAATATAAAATGATTAATCCCAAATTCACGCCACTCATCACCTGATTTATGTGTAGAAAATTGAAAACCACCACAAATTTTCAAATGGTGTTTGTCCGAACTAGGATGAATTAAGCTTATATCACTTTTATATTTTTCCCATTCACGGAAAATGGATTGCTTACTTTCAAAATCATTTTTGAGTCTCGTAATAGCATGATAGCCAAAGAATGATGTTTCGTTGTCATTTTTCTTATAATAAAAACGGTCTCCTGCTAAATCTTCTGTTAAATGGAACAATAATGCAGGGTCTAATACTTCATTTATTTTTGCTTCAACAGAAACCCAAGTATGATTGTTTTCATATACCGCCTCGACAATTTCACGTTCTCTGACGTCTATAGTCATCTATTTCACTTCTTTCATTTATCAGTTTGCACTCATTACAATATTGTACCACTTTTCACAATGTGTGTATGGTTTCGAGCTTATTTCATTAATACAAATTTTCCGTTATTTGACCTGTACAACTTCTTCCATTAAAATAAATTTGATAAAAAATATTATAAATTAAAAGAATTCGAGGTAAATCATTATGGCATCTCAATATCAACAATATTCAACTGTCAGAAAATACTGGCATCTGATGAGACCACATACATTGACTGCTGCTGTCGTACCCGTACTTGTGGGTACTGCTTCTGCTAAAATTTTCCTACTTGGTAGTGAAGATCATTTAAAATTAAGTTTATTCTTAGCAATGTTACTTGCTTGTTTGTTAATCCAAGCTGCAACAAACATGTTTAATGAATATTACGATTTCAAAAAAGGATTAGATGATCACACTTCTGTAGGTATAGGTGGCGCAATCGTACGTAATGGTATGAGTCCCAAATTAGTCATGAATATCGCAATCGCATTTTACATTATTGCCGGCTTGCTAGGCATATTTATCGCGATTCAAAGTTCATTTTGGCTTTTACCTGTTGGTTTGGTTTGTATGGCAGTAGGCTACCTTTATACTGGTGGTCCATTCCCTATTTCATGGACCCCATTTGGAGAATTATTTTCCGGTATCTTTATGGGTATGATTATTATTTTAATCGCCTTCTTTATACAAACTGGCAACTTACAAGGACTCATTGTTTGGATTAGTATCCCTATCGTAATCACAATCGGTATGATTAATATGGCGAATAATATTCGTGACCGTGTGAAGGATAAAGACAGTGGTCGTATGACGCTGCCAATCCTATTAGGTAAAAATAATTCCATACGCTTCTTGGCGCTTATGTATATCGTGGCTTATGTACTAGTTATATTTATTACATTCTTCATCCCAGGTGGATCTATCTTTTTCTTACTAGCATTATTATCGTTCCCTATGCCTATCAAAGCTGTGCGTAGATTCAAGAAAAATGATACACCACAAACAATGATGCCAGCAATGGCAGCAACTGGAAAAACTAATACATTCTTTGGTTTACTATATGCATTAGGTATTTATATCAGTGCATTACTTGGTGGTATTTAAAAAATTAAATCAACGCATGACTAAGGATCTGGGACATAAATAAATGTTTCAGATCCTTTGTCAATTAGACAATAGTTGACTGAATTGAACATGTAGAGTTTCACTGCTTAATTCATTAAGTTAGTATGGCTCATGCATGAGCTTCAGCTCAGGTATACTTTTCAGTCCTAAAC
Organism: Staphylococcus caeli; assembly: GCF_051413795.1. GTDB lineage: Bacteria > Bacillota > Bacilli > Staphylococcales > Staphylococcaceae > Staphylococcus > Staphylococcus caeli_A. The sequence continues at coordinate 13,571 of NZ_JBOIRQ010000024.1, forward strand.
ATCATCTTGCCGGGGTGGGACTACGAAATCTTTATTAGAATACTTGATTTCTGTCTCACCTCTTTTATTTTTCACTGTTAATCATGTGATAATGGTTATGTCCATAAAGGTCGAACTCACTATCAATACTGAATCCTAATTTTTTATAAACACGAAGCGCACCATCATTATGAATATCGCAATTTAAACTCCACTTATTATCTTTATTTGATTCTAATACATGCTGAACAAGTTTCGTTGCAATGCCACGCCCACGAAATTCTGGGAATGTTGCTACTGTTTCAATATACCATTCGTCATCATGTGCTTCTTTCATTGGCATAGGCGACCCATACGCACGTATATCATCATCTAAATCCATATCAAGCCAAGCCTGTTCCAATGCTATTTCTTTATCACCTGGGTACGCAATTAAGCATCCTGCTACTTGTCCATCTAATTCATAAATCCATGTATTACTATAGTGGCCTCTATATGGCACATCAATCATACTTTTTTCCATAATTGTTAATAGTCTTGATTTCTCAATATCTCTAACCATGTCTATTTCTAATTCTTTCCAAATGATATAACACAACTCTGCAATTTTGGGAATATCATCTGGTTTCGCTTTTCTAATCATCTTATATGCCCCTTTTCAATTCATTGTTTAACTTAATTATAAATGATTAAATTAAAATTTCGAAGTAATGACTATTTCTTAAAAGAAATAATTTAAGTAGTTTTCGATTGTTGTATTTTAAAATTTAAGCGATAATTAATATAATACATTCAATTTAAGAAAGGACATGAACGTATGAAAGTAAACAAAGTAATCTATGTTGTGCTCGCATTTATACTAGGATGGTGTGGTATTCACAAATTCTATTCTAATCAACTTCTACAAGGAGTAATTCATCTCATTTTCTTTTGGACCGGCATCCCTTATATACTCGCTATTATTAGTGGTATTATCACAATTTTCTTCAAACCAGCAGATGAGGACGGTTTAATAAGTTTCACAAAATAAATGACGCTCCGTTTTTCATTATTTTCCGATTTAACACTTAACTTATATGAAAATTGGGTAAATAACATATAATGCAAATTCTAGTATTTGACTGATAATTTAGGAGGATTAAAATGAAAAATATAATTAAGCGTGTTTTTAGAGCATTAGCAGTTGGTTATATCGTTAAAGCAATCAGAAATTTAATTAGTAAAAAATCACAATAATATATAAATAAAGCTGATAACTACCTTTGTAGAGGTGATTATCAGCTTTTATTTTTGTTCTATATTAATTTACATTAACTTCAATTTCTATATCAATTGTTTGTTTTAAAGCCTTCGAATACGGGCAATAATTGTGAGCTTTTTCTACATATGCTTCTGCTTCTTCTTGACTCAAATCCGTTAAAGTAACATCTAAACTTGCTGATAATTTTACGCCACCATCACTTTTATCAGGTAGAAAATATGCTGTCACTTTGACTTCAGGTTCAATTTCCGCTTTACCGCTTTGCTTTAAGATGTGCATAAGTGCATTATTAAAACATGAGCTATATCCTGCTGCAAATAATTGCTCAGGATTTGACTCCGTTACGCCGTTACCTCCCATTTCTTTGGGTACAGCTAAATCTTGATAAAAAGTATTATCTTCACTGAAAACTTTACCATCTCGTCCACCATTACTAATGACTGTTGTTTCATATAAAGATTTTACCATATGATACACTCCTTTTTATAATATATTCATTTATTATCGAATTTAAATTAATTCAATAATAATAATACCACCTATTTAAAAAATACAAAAATTTAGAACTATAGTTCTAATTACATATTATTTCGTATTACAATTTAAACCGTTAGATAATGAAAATATTGTATTGGACAATTAAAAACGTAAGCTTATTTAAGTCTATCTACCGATCAACACTTAGGAATGCCCCAGTGTCGTATAACATTCAATTGTATGACAATTACATTTGAATAATAATCAATTAGGAAAAAATGAAATAAAATAATTATTTTGCAGTATAATATTCTTAAGAAAATCAAAGGGGTGACTATTATGATTACAGATATTGTTAATGCAATTATCACTATCATTAAAGCAATCATCGCTGCAGTACCTAAGTAAGTGAATAACAGAGTCAAAAAGGGATACTCCTGATCATGTTCTGGAGTATCCCTTATTTTATTACTGATATTTAATTGTATTCATGCATTTTCCTATTTGAAATATTACAGGTTGTAGTCTACCTAGCAATAACATAGTAGGAAATTAGTAGTTAAATAAAGTAGATAACCTTTATAAAATAAAAAGACGACGTGACTATGCCGACTTAAATATTTGATAATTTTTTTATATTGTGTTAATTTAGATATGAAAAAGGCGACACACAATACGTGTATCGCCCAAGCGATCCCGTTAAAAAGACGGTGGCTGGTTTAAATAATTATTCGAAAATAATCATCTCGTCCTTGCCAAAGTTAGAGATGGTTATTTTTTATGATTTAATTTAACAATTGCAATCACTAAACCTAATAAGGTAACGATGAAAGTACCGAAACCTAACATTAAGTGTAGTGTTTCTACAATTGAAACCACACAAGGCGTCTCCTTTCTAAAGATTTTGTCGGCACTTCCATAAGCACCACCTCACTTTATACTAAGATTAGCCACCATCTATCTAACTTACTCATTTTTTATTCTAACATATTTTTAATGAATTCCTATAAAATTAGAATTCTTTTCACTTCTTATTGTTCAACATTATAAGTTAATGAATACTTCTCAATAGAATATCCGCTATATGCTTAAAATACTTCTGTTAGATGAAACACCCAAAGTTGAAAATGATAAAGCTAAACAGGCATTAGACAAAATAGTAACTAATGCCAACACGTTAGAGTAAAACTCAAAAATGATATTAATATTGTCGCAACGTTGGCGTAAAACTCCATTTGCGACACTTAACCAAAATTATCGTGACATAATAAAAAAACCCGCTAAATTAACGTTTTACTTACGTCAACTTAACGGGAATTAACTAAATTACGGAAACGGAGGGATTCGAACCCTCGCGCCGCTTTCGCGACCTACACCCTTAGCAGGGGCGCCTCTTCAGCCAACTTGAGTACGTTTCCAATGGCTCCACAGGTAGGACTCGAACCTACGACCGATCGGTTAACAGCCGATAGCTCTACCACTGAGCTACTGTGGATTAATGTGTTCTCTCTAATCAAGCACAAATACTATTATATCAACAATGTTAAATTTTTCAAGTAGAAAAACCAAAAAAATATGCGGAATATTTACACTAAATTAATATAATATTCCACATATGTCATTTTTACATATAAAATCAATAGTAATTTCGCTATTTATTTTCGAATAAAGAATACTTAGCTAGTGCTTCATAAATGTTTAATTGAGGTTTGGTGTAATCAATTGGAGAGTCCGGATCAAATGTTGCAACTCTTGCTGCTCTGTCCATCATGTAATAATATAATATGCCATTTAGATATTGATGTTGCATACTATGTGCTGAAATATTAGCAATAATCGTTTGATTATCTACAAACGTAACTTTACATTTTTTCTCTTTCACAGCTTTGATATTGTGGACATAATGAATATTGATCCAAGTGTTTTCTTCTTTTCTGTCAGAATGTGTTGGGAAAAAATACGTAGGAAAAAGCGGAGTGAATAAAATCGGTGGTTTACTACTAATGCCTGTAATACGCATTGTATCTTCTTTTTTAAAGCTATAACTACTACCATAAAATCTACAAGATCGGTCAATAATCTTAGGAACGCGTTCTTTCAAAATTTTACTTTCATCTTTATATCTCAGTAGATAGCTTCCTTCATTTTTACCTGTGGCCAAATTACATGGTTGTATGGCCATATCACCTTTTTTAATAATATAGGGTTGAATCATGTTGTTACCTCCTTGTTATATGTGACGATAAACAAATAATATACCAACAACATCTTAAAATCAACTTATATAATAATTATTTTTATAAGTTTTCTACAATTAATTTTCGGAGCAGAATCTTTTGCAATTATTAATTTTTAGAAAAGTTGCATTTTACACTTATTTCTTCAGAAAAGTCAGAATATTCATTGATTTCAAAATTAAAACCTTGTATACTATTACTTAAATATAAACAGAAAGGTCGTGTAGGCAATGAAGCATAATACACATGTTAAATATAATACGCTAGAATCTTTTGTCTCAACCATTAATGATTTGGGTATTGAGTTAATCATTGATGAATCACTACGCAATGTTCGTAAGCAGCAATTAGAACTGTTAATTGATAATGCACTAAAAAATAAAAACGAGAATGATTTCAAACGTTTTACTGAAGAATATAAGCAATTGGAGGAATTTCTCGTTGGCTAATTTAATCTTTTCATATTCAAAATAAGGTCTATTCCCTACTTTAACTAAGATAGAGAATAGACCTTTTTAATTTTAAAAATTAAGAGTTTTAAGACATTAATCTGATTAGTTCGTAGCGATCAATATCCCCAAAATAGTGATATATATCATAATTTGAAAGTGCTTCTTCTATGCTTTCAAATTCATGCATGGTACCTTCTAGTGCGTTTTCTAATTCGGTAATATCTCCCTCTCCAAAGAAGTCGCCGAAAATTTTTGCGTGTTCAATGCGTCCTTTTTTCACGTCCAACTTAATTTGCACAAAGCCTTTATCAAATTTTTCCTCGCGCTCAAAGTTATACTTTGGATTTCTACCGTAATTCCATTCCCATGTACGATATTTTTCATTACTTAATTTTTCAATATTAGCCCAATCTTCGTCCGTCAATTTATATTCTTCTACCTGCATCGCTTCACCAAAAATTGTTTTCAAAATAATTTCTTTAAACTGATCAATGTCGATGGGTTCTTCTAAGAATTCTGAAATATTAGCAACTCTACTTCTGACGGATTTAATGCCTTTAGATTTAATTTTTGCTGGGTTTACTTTCAATGCATTCTGTACTTCGTTCAATTCACTGTTTAACATCAATGTGCCATGACTAAACATGCGCTCTTTCACTTTAACCATTGCATTACCGGAAATTTTGGCTTTTCCAACTTGAATGTCATTTCTCCCACTGAGCTCTGCATTCACCCCGAGTTTGTTCAAAGCTTCAACAATGGGTTCTGTGAATTTTTTAAAGTTATGAAAACTATTTCCGTCATCATCTGTAATAAAGCTAAAGTTTAGATTCCCCGTATCATGATACACGGCACCCCCACCGGATATGCGTCTTACAACGTCAATACCATGTGCATCAATATACGGCTGATTCACTTCTTCAATTGTGTTTTGATTTTTCCCAATAATTATCGATGGTCTATTTACATAAAATAAGAAATAGCTATCGTCTTTAGGCATATGCTTTAACACGTACTCTTCCATTGCCAAATTCAATGTTGGATCCGTAATATCATTATTACTAATAAATTTCATCAACTACACTCCTTTACCATATATGAAACAAAGACCAAAATAGATGTCTCAGCTACATTTTTAATTAAGCAGTAGATGCGTGAATTGAAAGTTCACTTATATCAAGTTTTTTCAATCCCAATCATCCTTGCCAAGGTGGGACTACGAAATCTCTATTAGAGCATTTGATTTCTGCCCGATCCCCATATATACCCTTATATTATTTATGCAATATTTTCGACAAAAATGCCAATCATTCACACTATAATTTTACTAAAATCTTGAAAATGCTTTATATCACACTATTTAATGTTTATTTGTTTATTTGTTTGTCGATTTTTTGTATAATACTATCTAGTTAGCATTTCTAGGAGGACTTAAAATGACTGTTGCAGAAGTTGGAAATATTGTAGAATTTTATGACGGCTTAAAAGGTCGAGTAGAAAAGATTAATGACAACTCAGTAATTGTAGACTTAACAATTATGGAGAACTTCGAAGAACTAGACTTGCCAGAGAAAACTGTCATTAATCATAAACGATACACAATCGTTGAGCAAGAAGGATAATTATAATGAATAGAATTTCTAAGGCGTTAATATGGTTTATTGTAAGTTTTATCGTATTTCACTTAATACTATTTATTATGTGGGGCGAAAAACAGGAATATTGGTATTTGTACACTGGCATAATGCTTATCGCTGGAGTTAGTTATATCTTTTATCAAAGAGATATTGAATCTAAACGATTACTCACATCACTTGGTATCGGGATTATTACAGGTATAGCACTAATTGTAATTCAACTTATTTTGGCAGCAATATTTTCTGATATAAAATATGCTGAATTAATCAAAGAATTAACACGTACAGGTGTCTATTATAAATGGCAAATGTTAGTGACATTACTCTTTGTTATACCGTGTCATGAACTTTATATGAGAACTGTTTTACAAAAAGAATTACTTAAATTAAACATTCCAAGTTGGTTGAGCATTATTATTACGGCATTATGTTCTGCTTCATTGTTTTTCTATTTAGATAATATGTGGATTATGTTCTTTATATTTATTGTTCAGTTAGTACTTTCAATTAGTTATTTCTATACACGTAGAATTGCTACTACAGCTGTAGCACAAATTGTTGCAGTAGTTATTCTCTTAATATTTAATGTATAGCCATAAAAATCATACAATAATTTAGCAAAAGCTGGAAGATTTCAATAATAATGAAATCTTCCAGCTTTTTTAGGTTAACACGTTAAATGTTTGATTTTGTTGAATATTATAACTTGAATCTTTTAATTTTCTTGAAATAAGCTCTACCATCGTAATTTCTCCGGACTCATGAATAATGGCATTTTCCAAATATTGTCTATAATTTCTATAACAATAATCCGTCATGCTTATACGGTACGTGTGTGCTAAATCAATATTATGCAATTGTACGCGTTGAAATGGCTGCGCATTCATATCAATAGTATAGTCGACACCTTGCCAGAACGTGCATAGTGTTTCATCAACTATGGTTAAACTTAATGCACCTGCGCTAAATTCAATGTGTCCATAACAATATTCTAGTATATCTTTTATTTGTTGGCCTTTTATTGTTACATCAATTGGAATATCTGGATGTGGATACGCATTATATAACAGTTCATTTGTGATTTCACCAGACAACCCTTCTTCGCCACTCGTAGGTAAATGTACGCAAGATATATCATTATCATATGCTTGACGTATACTATCATGTAATAATTGCGTAAATGCATGTGGTTGCTTAATCACGTCGGCTAAACCTGAGACACTTGCCTCTGTCTTTAGCGTGGTTAAAGATTCTTCACTCCAATGTTCAACTGTTTTTCGATCATAATACGTTAAATCAAGTAGATCTGCATCTTCTTCATATTCGTTTAAATCAACGATTTGAGAGTCAACATTTTCTAATTCATATGAATTGGTACGTTTTTTAAAATTCAGCTTCACATGAATCAATTGTTCTGCATTTTGACCTGCTTGTACATACAAAGTCTTATCATTTTGCCCTATAAATGTTTGATGTTGATGCCCTGTAATCAGTAAATCAATAACGCCTAATGTTTGCATTAATTTTTCCGCTTCATTGACATTTTGTTCACGTTCAGTTGCTGACTTATTAAGTTGGTTTAATCCACCATGGTAAATGACAATAAGAAATTCTGGCATCTCGGTTTCATGAATATATCGAATCCATCTTTTAGATGACAATAATGTCTTTTCTATACGCACATCACTTTCCATTTCAAAATGCTCACGTTCCATTAATCCATCTGATGTTAAACCGACAATTGCAACTTTAACTCCTTCAATTTCCTTTATAGTATATGGCGTTGAAAAATAAGGTTCTCTCGTTTGCTTATATTCTATATTGGCAGATAACCACGGGAATCTAGATAATGATACTGCTCTTGAAAAGAATGACAAACCAAACTTAAATTCATTTGGACTGATACCACTTGCATCATACTCCATCGCATTCATTAACTTTATCATTGGATGGCGCTTATATGGTGCCACGACTGCATAATAAAATGCAGCTAGTGATCCTGCTAAACTACCGCCACTATCCAATAGTATGACATGCTCACTTTCATCGCGAATTGATTTAACATATGTTCCAGCTCTATATATATTTGAGCCGCTATCACCATTTAGAAAATAACTATGCATATCTGAAGTCGTAATGACATCAATAGCAACTTTTTCATTTTTATTCATAGGCCACTCTCCTCATCAACCATATTTTAACATGATTATTAAATACTACGACACAAAAATCACTTTCAATGATACACACTGTATCCTAACTTTTCGTTTAGTTATAGCTAATTTTAAACAGACTCTGTAAAATCAAAAAATCCCACTTCATTAGACATTACGTCTATGAAGTGGGATTTACTTGAAATCATCATTATCCTATTTGGACACGTTCTTTTGGATAGTGATATTTATCTGGTTCACGTCTACCACCTATCATAATAATGAAACTAATTAATCCTACACGTCCAATAAACATGAGTATCATCAATGTAACTTTGGACATGTCATTAAAATTATCCGTCACGCCTAATGATAATCCGCATGTACCAAAGGCTGACATGACTTCAAAAAATGCTTGTAAGAATGATATTTTGCCATTTTCAACCATTAAAATGAAAATGGTACTAGCAAACGTTAATATACCTGCCATTGTAAATACTGCAAATGAACGCTGTACATCTGTTGTATGTATTTCACGATTAAATGCTTTAATGGACAATTTCTCACTATTATTATTGAAATTGAGTAAGAACAAAATGAGTATCGCGAATGTGGTAGTTCTTATACCACCACCTACAGAACTTGGAGATGACCCGATAAACATTAATATACTCATAATGACATTGGTACCTTCGTTGAAATGACTAACATCAATCGTTTGTAGGCCCGCACTTCTTGTTGTTGCCGATTGGAATAGTGCATAAAATAATGACTTATGCCATGACATATTTTGAAAAGCATGGTTATATTCAAATAATAAAATAATAAGCACACCAAATACGAATAACACTAAATATGTCATAGTTGTAATTTTAGCAAATAATGAAAATCTAAAGTTAGGAATTCTGTTTTTAATATATGCTTTAACTTCTATTAATACTGGGAATCCAATGGAACCTAAAATTATTAAAAACATCACTATCGTCTGTACAAAATAATCATTGGCATAAGGTATTAATGACTGTCCAGTTATATCCAAACCGCCATTTGTTGTAGCTGACACTGCTACAAACAAACCTTGCATGATAGCATATTGTAAATCAGGGTTATCTCTGTAAAAGTAAAATGCTAATAATGCAGCACCAACTGCTTCGATAATTAAAATAGTACGTACAATATCTAGAATTAATTTAACCGTACCGCTCATAGTATCTTTATTATTATCTAACATTATTAATTGTCTTTCACGCATACCAATATGTTTACCCAACACTACCCATAACATCGTACCAATAGCCATGACACCGATTCCACCGATATTAAGGATAATCATAATAATAATTTGACCGAATGTCGTATAGGTGTCCACAATATTGACCGGTGATAGGCCTGTTACACTAACACCCGATACTGCTACAAATAAGGAATCGACTGGATCAACGTGAATCCCTGGTTTATGAACAAATGGCAAATTTAGTAATAGGAATGCAACTATAATAGCTACAATGTAATACATGACTATACCTTGTTGAGGACTGGATTTTTTTAATAATTGATTGAAAATGGACAACGCGTATTCACCTCAACACTACTTCAATTTTAATTTGATATCTTTTACCTTACCATCTCTATATATTTTTGCTGGCAACGTATCTAGATCATCTTTATGACTAAAAATAATTTGTCTATATCTAAGATTATCTTCTACTTCTTTACCATCTAATTCTACTATTACATCATTTTTTTGCAACCCAGATTTTTCTCCGAGACTATTTTCTTTTACTTCACCAATCACAACGCCATGATTCACATCACTCGGCAAGTGGATAGATTGTCGCGCTGTATCGTCTAAATCTTTGATATTGGCCATTTTAACACCAGTATTTGGATAAGTCACTTCACCATTAGCCTCTAATTGTTTGGCAATATTTGTTGCATCATTTACTGGAATTGCAAATGCGATACCTTCAACATTCTCCATATCAATTTTTATTGAAGCAATACCAATCAATTTACCATGTTGATCAATTACGCCTCCTCCAGAATTACCTGGGTTAACAGGCGCATCTATTTGGAATGCATTCATAAGTACATCATATTGTTTGTCCTTATCTATATCCACAGGCACGTGTCGATTCAAACCAGATACAATACCTTCCGATACACTACCTTTAAAATCAACACCAAGTGGATTCCCCACAACGATAATAGGCTCTCCAAGCACCAATGTGCTAGAATCTCCCATTTTTATTGGTTTGACATCATTACCAGATTTAACTTTTGCTTTTACTACAGCAATATCTGAATATTTGTCTGATCCAATCACTGTGCCAATTGTATAGTCATTATTACCATATGTAATTTTCTGTTCTTTTTTATCACCCACAACATGTGCATTTGTAATAATAAAAATAGAGTCGCCCACTTTTTTGTAGACGACGCCTGAACCTAACTCATTTTCTTTTCCGGCCTCTTGTGTTTCTTTCTCAGCTGATGAAGCATGTTTCCCTGTATCGTTTTCAACTGTAACTACAGAATGAATCGCACTGTTAGCGCTTTTCATCGTTGTTGTATACGTTTTGTCTTCGTTATGACTGCTCTGGAATATGCTGTCTTTTGAAGTTCCATTTCTATCAACGTTATTGAAAATGGCATTGATTAATACAATTAATAAAATAACAGCAATGACGATTAAAATTTTCGCCCAATGTTCCTCTAAGAAATATTTGATCTTATCTACGATTGAAACATTGTTTTTCCCATTATTTGGTGTATGTGTTTTAGTATCTTTATAAGTATGCTTATCTTTGTGAAGTTTGTCTGACTGACCGCCTTCAATATAATGATTCACGCGAGATTGTTGTGCCTCTTCGGAATAAAAATGATCATCGTCACGTTGCTTAGAAATTGGCCCACTAGCTTCAGACATTTTTTTGTGCGATTCAGTCTTTGCTTTAGACTTATTTGCAGTTGACTTACTTTGGGCAGGGGTTGCTGCCACTTTTGCTTGTTCTTCACCTTCAGACACATTGTCCTGGTTTGAAGTTTGGTCATTTGCTTCTAGTGCATCGATATTTTGTGTTGATTTATCATCTTCTGCATTGTAATGATCACTTCGCTGTGCAGCCAATGCACGCTGTTGATGAATTTCTTCTTGCGTAAGTTTTTCAATACGTGCTTTTCTCAAATTATCTTTGACACGTGCTTCATTATTTTTAGCTAAAATTTCTTCTTTCTCTGCACGTTGTTTTCGTGCATTTCTTTCTTTCTCTATACGTTGTTCCCGTTCCTCATTATGAAAGTACGCGCGTCTCTTACGTCCATATTGGGCTCTAGGAATTACATGTTTTTTATCATTAGACATCAAAACGCCCCCTAAATTGCATGTTACTATGTTATCTATTATGACATATCACAGTATTTTTTTCTGCTATTATCTTGGTTTTATTCAAGGTATATTTTTAGCATATTGTACTACTCATCAACTTTGATATTAATCAATGATGATGGCTAAACTATGCGCTTAAAAAACTACTTTATGGAAATTTTTTGTAAAATCATTACAACATAAAACCCCTGACTCGCATAAACTGCGAATTAGGGGTCTTCTCAATCTTATTTCTTTTCTTCTTTTTTGTTTTTACGAACGGAAGTTAACCAACCGATTACGACTAATACAATCATAACTGTCCAGAAGATAGATTGCCATAAGACACTATGTGGGAAGTGTTCTGGTAAAATTAAAATATCTGGATGTGCTAATACCATCACGACTAATTTAATTCCGACCCAACCAACGATAGCGAAGGCAGCACCTTCGAGTCCTGGGTATTTGTTAAGTAAGTTTACAAACCATGTTGCAGCAAAACGCATGATAATCACACCGAACATACCACCTAGGAACATGACAGCAAATTGCCCTAAGTCCATACCACCAAAGTGGATACCTACTGCTGGTAACGTAACTGCAATAGCAAGTGCAGCAAGCATTGAATCTATAGCAAATGCAATATCTGCAAATTCAACTTTTAATACTGTTCCCCAGAAAGTTTTCGGACTCGCATGAATTTCTGATCCATCATCATCAAAATGATGATCATCCGTACCATCTTGATCTTGATGGTCTTTTTCTTTAAAGAATGATATCAAATTTCGTATAGACATATACAATAAGTATATTGCACCTAATGCTTGTATCCACCAGAAATGTGCGATGATACTAATTAGGAATAGTGAAATAAAACGAAATACAAATGCACCAAGTAAACCATAAAATAGTGCTTTCTTACGTTGTTCAGGCGGTAAATGTTTTACCATTACGGCCATAACGACTGCATTATCTGCAGCTAATAAACCTTCTAAAAATACAAGTACGACAAGTACCCATAGATAAGGTAAGATCAAACTCGGATCCATACTGGACAACTCCTTTTATTTAAGCATAAAAATAGAGACCTAAGCTAAGTTAGCAAATTCGGCATATAATGCTATGTAATTAAACGTTTACTACAACATTTAATACAAAGTATATATTCTTATTCACTATTAGCAAAGGTCTCACTCGACATTGTTATTATGCCCATTTTACCGGAAGCCTAAACTTCGTAATGACGATAAAATGACTATGTTGAAAGGATATATCCAGCACATAAGTTAATTAAATTAACACGAATATGCTTGAATCATATATCACTTATATAGTTGAGTTACTCCCCTCTGACTACAAAGTCATAGGTATTCTATTAATATGAATATTATACACAAATTTAAATTTTATAACAATCCATATAATTTGATTTCTGGGAATTTTTCTTCAAACCATCTTGTAGCAAACTCATTTTCAAATAAAAATACATAGTTGTCATAAATATCTTTCACTAAAATTGAACGTGATGAACTCATTTTATCTTTGATATCTTCTTCATTTTCTATCCAACGTGCAATTTTTTGACCAACTGGTTCCATGACAACATCAACATTGTATTCATTTTTCAAACGATGCTCAAAGACTTCGAATTGTAATTGTCCCACTGCACCGATAATAATTTGATTCGTATGCAACGCTTTATAATACTGTATCGCACCTTCTTGTACAAGTTGCTCGATACCTTTATGGAAGTGCTTTTGTTTCATGACATTTTTAGCAGAAACTTTCATAAATAGCTCTGGCGTAAATTGTGGCAGTTCCTGGAAACTAAATTTCTGGTTGCCACCCACAAGCGTATCACCAATTTGATAGTTACCTGTATCATAAAGACCAATAATATCACCGGCTACAGCATGATTGACTGTTTCTTTATCATCTGCCATGAATGATGTGGAACGCGTAATTTTTTGTTTTTTCTTAGTACGTTGTAAAGTCACATCCATACCACGTTCGAATGCGCCACTTACTACACGCATAAATGCAATTCTATCTCTATGTTTTGGATCCATATTGGCTTGAATTTTAAAAATAAATCCAGAAAAATCAATATCAAATGGGCTCACTTCTACATCTTCATTTGTTTGACGTGCGTTTGGCATTGGTGCGTGATCGACATAGGCATTCAAGAAATTTTGAACACCAAAGTTTGCAAGTGCAGACCCAAAGAATACAGGCGTTAAATCACCGTTTAATAACGCTTCATTATCAAATGTTTCGCCCGCTTCTTCAACCAACATTAATTCTTCAATAGCTTGTGCAAATGCACTATCATTTTTCATAGGATGATCTTCTTCTAATTCATAATCATCATTTAAATGTAAGACATTCTCTTCGTCTCTAAATGGCTCAATTGTATGTGTATCTCTATCAATAATCCCAAAGAAATTCTGTCCCATACCTACTGGCCAGTTCATAGGGTACGTTTCAATTTCTAATGTAGATTCAATTTCATCTAGTAGTTCAAATGGTTCTTTACCGACTCTATCTAATTTATTGATAAATGTAAAAATCGGAATACCTCTCATTTTACATACTTTGAATAGCTTTAATGTTTGAGGCTCGATACCTTTAGCACAGTCGATGACCATGACTGCACTATCGACAGCCATCAATGTTCTGTATGTATCTTCTGAAAAGTCTTCATGCCCTGGTGTATCTAAGATATTGATTTTATAGTGGTCATAGTCAAATTGCATAACTGAACTTGTAACAGAGATACCACGTTCTTGTTCCACTTTCATCCAGTCACTCGTTGCGAATTTACCACTCTTCTTACCTTTAACTGTACCTGCTTCTCTTATCGCACCACCAAATAATAATAATTTTTCGGTTAATGTTGTTTTACCAGCATCAGGGTGAGATATAATCGCAAAGGTTTTTCTTGATTCTACTTCTTCCTTTATACTCATATATATGCTCCTTTAATTCTCAAATATCCATTTAACGATGTCATCAGCTATTTGTTCTGCTATTGACTCATCAAGTATCGTAAATAAGTGTATCACAACTGCTTCGTGAATATCATCTTGATTTGACGTCTCAGAAATTTCAACAGACCAATTCATATCTGGGATAGCTACGAGCAATAATTGATTATCTATATGCTCATAAATATATACTCTCCCTTGTATTTCCTGATAATTTAATGTTCTAATCTTCATTAGGGCCTCCACCGAATTTTTCATATGCTGCTTCAAGTCCGATAAAATCATCTCGATGTGGTACTTTGATATGACCAGGCATAATTTGGTAAGGTTCGCGACCTTTAGACGCTAATACGACAGTATCTCCTGGCTCTGCAACTTCAATGGCATGTCGTATGCCTTCAGCGCGATCATCAAATTCAATATAATTATCATGAGTCGCACCCTTAGCTAACTCATGTGTTAATTTTTTAGGATCATCATTTGCTGGATTATCCGGTGTAAAAATGACATAGTCCGCACGACAAGCAACTCTGCCCATTTCAGGTGTTTTAGTTAAATCTCTTTCCCCGGCCATACCACATAGGAAAATCAATTTTTGTTTAGCGAATGGTTTTACCGCATCAATTAACTTATCCATACCATCTGCAGTGTGCGCGTAATCAATAATTAAATCTATCGGTAATGATGGATCTAGCACTTCTAATCGACCTTCAACCGGTTCTAAATATTCAACTGCATGCACAATATCCGTCAATGAAATACCTTTACTCCAAACTGCAATCATCGCTGCCATGATATTCGATACGTTGAACAAACCGACATACGGTGACTTCACATGAAAGACACCCTCTGGCGTATTAAAATCAAACGTAACACCTTGAAGCGATTCTTTAATTTGACTTGCGGTAAATTGAGCATCATTGGTTACGCCATATGTAAATACCTCAAATGGTGTTACTGATGCTAAGTACTCTGAGAATGTATCATCATTATTAAGAACGACATATTTCTCTTGTGATAAATCTTCACCTAATTGACTAAACAGTAAGGATTTCGCATGTCCATATGCTTCCATCGTGCCATGAAAATCTAAATGATCTTGTGTTAAATTTGAAAAAATAGCTACATCAAAATCGACACCACGTAATCTTCCTAATGATAACCCATGGCTTGAAACTTCTAGCGTCATCGCTTCCGCCTCTTGTTCAACAGCCTCATTTATTTTTTTCGTGAGTGACACCGTTTCTGGCGTAGTATTAGCACCTTTTGACTTTGTTTCATTTATTTGGAAACCATTCGTACCTAAGTATGCACTGCCTTTACCTAGTTTTCTATATATATGATGAATCATCGTTGCTATAGATGTCTTGCCATTCGTACCAGTCACGCCATAGGTTACAAGATGTTTACTTGGATAGTTAAACAATGTATTGGCTAATAGACTTGCTACTCGTAATGTGTCAGGCACTATAACTTGCGTTACATCTCCTTCTAATTCTTGCTCGTGATTGACAATAATAATTTGGCAACCTTGTTCAACTACATTCTGACAAAATCGATGACTATCAACCGTATATCCTTTCGAGGCAACAAATATACTACCTTGTTGTGCCGTACGAGAGTCCGTAGTTATATCAGTTACATTTCTATCTAACGTACCTATAACTTGTTTCACTCTTATTTTTTCAAACAACACGTTTGCTTTCAACATCTATCGCTCCTTTATTTCCAATACTTCTATTATACACATTTTCTTGTGTTTTTATAGAATCTCTTCCTTTGTTTATATTTATTTCTTCCTATTATATATAGACTGCTATTGGCGTAAAAATTTATTAGAAATTATTTATTGTTAACATAATGTTGTCCCATTGTTAATATTTTCTTAAAATATCATTTTGACCGTATACTTTTACATTAATAATGGTATTGTAGTGATAACAACAACATATTTTTATCACAATGTTAAATCCCAATACAGTATGTATCATTTCACAACTGTTTGTAAAATGATATAATCATTATTAATTGTGTGTTTTTTCTTTCACGCATTAAAAAAATGCGGTAAACTTAGTATGTGCTAAATATAATCTATTGGAGGGTGGCTTTTAATGGTTACTCAAAATAAAAAAATACTGATAATTACTGGATCTTTTGGTAATGGGCATTTACAAGTTACACAAAGTGTAGTGAACCAATTTAAAGAAATGAATCTAGACAATTTAACAGTTATCGAACATGATTTATTTTTAGAAGCACACCCAATCCTAACTTCTATCTGTAAAAAATGGTATATCAACAGCTTTAAATATTTTAGAAACATGTATAAATCCTTTTATTATAGTCAACCAGACAAATTAGATAAATGTTTTTATAAATATTATGGCCTAAATAAATTAATCAATTTGCTTTTAAAAGAAAAGCCAGACTTAATATTACTAACATTCCCAACACCAGTCATGTCTGTGTTAACCGAACAATTCGATATGAACATTCCAATTGCAACAGTTATGACGGACTATCGTTTACAGAAAAACTGGATAACACCGTTTTCTCAAAAATACTATCTTGCAACTGATGAGTTAAAAGAAGAGTTTGCAAGTATTGGCATTCCTAAAGATAAATTAAAAGTCACTGGAATTCCAATTTCTGATAAATTCGAGAAGAACGTCGATCAACATGCCTGGTTAAGTCAAAATAACCTTGATCCAAACAAACCGACTATTTTAATGTCTGCAGGAGCTTTTGGTGTTTCTAAAGGCTTTGGACCAATGATACAAGACATATTAAATCGTAGTCCACATGCGCAAGTTGTTATGATATGTGGTAAAAGTAAAGAACTTAAGCGCTCGCTATCATCTCAATTTAAAAATTATGATAACGTACTCATACTTGGCTATACGAAGCATATGAATGAATGGATGGCCTCAAGCCACTTAATGATAACGAAACCAGGTGGTATTACAATTTCGGAAGCATTAACACGTCAAATTCCAATGATATTCCTAGATCCTGCTCCGGGCCAAGAACTTGAAAATGCAGTCTATTTTGAAGAAAAAGGCTATGGTCGTATTGCCAAAACACCTGAAGCTGCAGTTGAACAAGTTGCTTCATTGACAAATGCTCCAGATAAACTGGCAACAATGTCAGAAGCGATGGACGCATCGCGTATTCCATATTCAACATATAAATTATGCAAAGATTTATTAAACTTACTCAATCATTCATCACATTATGAAGAAGTTTATGGAAAGGTACCTTTATATGCAAAGCTCTTCGTTAAATAATCATAATCATAAATCTAATAAAAATTTCATAATCATGCTAATTATCTTATTCTTAATGGAATTCGCGCGCGGTATGTACATATTAAGTTATTTAGCATTGCTTCCAACAGCAACTTCTATCGCGGTAGGTATTACATCTATCGCTATTTCTATACATTTTATAGCAGATGCGACGACAAATTTCGTCATAGGTTTTTTACTTAAACGCCTAGGCACGAAAGTCGTACTGACGTTAGGTTTCCTACTTGCCTTCGCAAGCTTGTTCTTTGTGATTTGGTTCCCTACTTCACCTGTGGTCCTAATAACTAGTGCAATCTTACTGGGAATTGCAGTAAGTCCGATTTGGGTCATTATGTTAGCAAGTGTTGATGAAAAAAACCGTGGTAAAGAAATGGGCTATGTTTATTTCTCTTGGTTACTTGGCCTACTCGTTGGTATGGTGGCAATGAATGTCATATTCAAATTCCATCCTACACAGTTTGCCTTTTTAATGTCACTTGTTGTATTGATAGCATGGATACTATATTATTTCGTAAAAATACGTCTTACCAACTATAATACGCGCCCTGTGAAGCAACAATTAGGTCAAATCGTGAATGTCACTAAACGTCACCTCATTCTTTTCCCTGGTATTTTATTACAAGGTGCTTCCATAACTGCTTTAGTACCAATATTACCAACCTATGCTACGAAAGTGGTTGGCGTTTCTACTTTAGAATATACATTTGCACTTGTATTTGGTGGTATCGGCTGTGCGATATCTATGCTCTTTTTATCTAAAATTATAGATAATCATGGCAAACAATTTATGTATGGTATTATTCTCGGTGGATTCTTGTTATATACGATAATGATTTTCGCGTTATCATTGATTACAAATATAACACTCGTTTGGGTCTTAGCTGTATTTATCGGATTGATGTATGGTATCTTACTTCCAGCATGGAATACCTTTATGGCAAGTCACATTCATTCTGAAGAACAAGAAGAAACTTGGGGTGTCTTTAACAGTGTTCAAGGTTTCGGATCAATGATTGGTCCGCTTGTGGGTGGACTTATTACAGAATTCACAAGATCCGTAAACAACACTTTCTATTTTTCGGCCTTAGTATTCTTATTCTTAGCTATTTTTTATGGTATTTACTTTATTAAATCTAAACGCTCAGTGCATTCAAAATAAAACATAATGATTATTTAGGCTCTTTGTCAATAACGGTTGGTCTATAAAAAATAAATATATTTCGATACATCAAGCAACTCGTTTTTGTTGCTTGATGTATTTTTTATGTTGAGAGACAAATAATCTAGAAATTATAAGGATTCTATTTCTAAAGTTAATGAAATTGTGATAGCCGTAGGCATTTCTCTTTATCAATTTTATTTTGTTTATGATACCTTCAATCGGTCCATTCGTAAATTTAGGGTAACTCATAGTGTTTTCAATATACGGTAAATACTCAATAAATGTTTTAATAATACGTTTGAGACCTTCGGAAATATCTTCGTTTTTTGCTTTGTTTAAAACTTCTTCGAAGCGTTTTGGATTATTCATTCTTAGTGCATTTAGTATTTGATGACCCATACGATATGTTGCTTCTAATTTATCATCTAAAGAAAGTAAATACTGCAATGCACTAT
>NZ_JBOIRQ010000025.1:0-32318 GCF_051413795.1 Staphylococcus caeli
GTTGAGTCATGTTATAATTTTTATACATAAGGCACCTCGTTAATTTAGTTTAGTAGTGTTTATTAAATTATACGAAAGGGCCTTATTTTTTGAATAGCAAAATATATATTGTACCGATTTTGTAACGTGCTGACGCCTAGGGGAATAGTATGAGTGAGAGACTACTGGCTCGATCCATACCCCAGGCAAGCATGCACGGACAAAATCGTAAGATTTTAAATATAAAGAGGACCAATCCATATAAGGATTAGCCCTCTTTTTTGAGATTGGGATTTATGTCCCAGCCTCTTCATTTTTTAATGCGGGCCATAGTTAGTAAAGGAGTTTTTAAGTTTATTGACATAAAAGCTTTGAAAGCATGGACTTCAATATACACAATTAGTATAATTAAGTATACAATTAAATATTTTGAAAAATAATAGTTATAAGTTTTTTGTCTTAAATTATTTTAAAGGAACATAAGGAGGCGTATTATGATGAAAAGAACGATAGAGCGCGTATTAACGTGGATTGGTATCGTATTACAATTACTAGGTGTTGTATTCATAGCAATTGCGATGCCGCTCATGGGAAATAGTGAAATTAAGGATTCATTTATTCAAGGAATGATGGAGGAAGATAGTACCTTCTCATATCAAGATGGCACAGATATATTTAATGTGTTAAGTGGTTTGATGGTAGTAGCACTTATAGTAGGTATTATCTTACTAATCGTTGCTGTTATTGCTGCGTTCTTAATTGGTAAAAAATCCAAAGTTGCGGGTATATTACTTATTGTCGTAGGTGTAATTTCTTTAGTAGGTAGTTGGATTAATGCAATTTTATGGCTTGTTGCTGGTATTATGCTATTAGTAAGAAAACCGAAAGCACCTATATACGATAAAGATGAAGAGGGTAACTATAACCCTTATATCAAAGATGGTTCACAAGTAAATGAGCACAATAATTCATTTGTGTTATCAGAGGACCAAAAGAAAAGAGAACAAGAAACAATTAAAGATGAATACTCAACATCTCAAGATAAAAACCAAGATTTAAAAGATTTTGATGATTTAGATGAAAGATCTAAAAAAGTTCAAGAAGATCCATATAAATATTAATTCAGTGAAAGGGATTGTCTAGTATATAGGCAATCCCTTTTATATATCATATTTTTATTGGCGTACATTCATTGATGTTATATGATATATATAATAATAGTTATAAAAAGAGGTGAAATTGATGTTCAAATTACCTGAATCAGTAACTGTATATGATGCTTCACAAATTGTAGAAATGGATTTGAAACTTGGTAATGAAACAATGTTTGAAATTAATATTGGAATAATGCATGAAATAAATAATGAATTTAGTAAAAAAGAAAGTACTATAATAGAAAATTTGTTAAAAGAGAGACCCAATCCAATTTTATTAATTCAAGATGAAGCCAATCAAATGAAAGTGTTAAAAAAGTATAATTTATTATATAGAATTGATGATGATTTATACACAGTTAGCCCCGAATTGATTAATGCTTATAATGAAATTGTATTAGACTTAAAATATCCAGCGCTAGAGGTACTATCTGAAGATCAAAGACAAACAGTAAGAGGGCTGGTATTAAATGATGAATTCAGAGAAAATTTGAAAGATATCACATTAATGGAATTGCTTGAATTATACAGTAATGAAGAATTGAAAGATATTTGTAGACTATACTCAATTAAAGGTTTTTCTACCAAAAATAAAAATGGTTTATGCGAACTTATATCAAACAAGTTTTTTGAAAGTAAAGATATAGCTGCAAGTATTTTAGATGATGATTTTTCGGTTGCAGTATTATATGAATTATTAGCATCAGATAGAAATAGTATTAAAGATGTAAATATGGATAGTTTAGAATTATTCCCATTTATTGTCGGTATATTTGATCGATTTGGATCTATTATTGGAGTATTGCCATCTGATGTAAAGACATATTTAGAGGAAAATTTTGATGTACAATCAAAAATAGAGAGTGTTCAAGTTCCGCAAACAAACTATGAAATTATAGAATGTGTGCAACGTGCATTACAAATATATGGTGTAGTAGAAATGAAGCATATGCAAAAACTTATAAATATGTATTTAAATATAGAAGTCTCTAAAAATGAATTAAAAGGATTATTTGATTTAGAAGGAGAAGGATTAATATATAAGAATTACATTGTACACCCATTCATTATGGATGATATTCAAGAATATTTAACATTTATTTTAGATGTACCTTATTTCGTGCCTCAAAATTATGAAGAATTTAAGGTTATAACAGGTTATAGTGATATTTATCAAACACTTGAAATGCAAGGATTCTCTAAATTGTTTAAACAACATTTAATTGATAAAGATAAGACAAATCAAGACGA
This sequence comes from Staphylococcus caeli, assembly GCF_051413795.1. Classification (GTDB taxonomy): domain Bacteria; phylum Bacillota; class Bacilli; order Staphylococcales; family Staphylococcaceae; genus Staphylococcus; species Staphylococcus caeli_A. The sequence continues at coordinate 2,385 of NZ_JBOIRQ010000025.1, forward strand.
GATGGAAGTATTTTTACTAACCATGATATCGTCGTCAGTCAATGAAGCACATGTAAAGTTGTATTTGCAAAATTTTGAAGAAAATCATATTATCACTAAAATGCCTAGAACAAAACGGGATAAATTTTTAAATAAAATCATTCCGCAAATTAGAAAATGGATATATCGTGGTCATAATTCAGAAGAATATAAAAATCTTAAGCGGACTGATAAAAATGTTGTGAGTTTTAATAACTTCAAAAAGTAAACTTCTTATTAGAGCAAAAGAGGTGTAGTGAAATGATGGTTTTAATCATGTTGTCACCACTATTAGTAGTTGGGTTTATAGTGATGGCTGTATTAGAAGAGAAAAAGCGTAATAAAAAAAATAAATAGTTAAAATTATCCTAGGACATTAAAATAGTCTTAGTCTGTTTCCTTTATAGGGCAGGACGATGAAACCTTTTTAGTAAATTAGGTTTCTGTCCTGCTCCTTTTTATATTTTCATCTAATACTTATAGAGGTAAGACTGACCGACGAGTGACTGTACACTGAAGGTAGTCTTATCTTTTGTAAACAGTAGTTGATTTATATATTGTTTTACGTGAAACAATGGAGAAGTAATAAACTGTATCAGTAAAATCATTAATCTTCTGATATGATAAAAGAAATCAAATAATTAAGAACAGACAAAATACAGAAATAAAAATGTCATGATTAATAATTAAAGGAGGGCACATTATGAGTGAAATGTTTTACATCTTGCAGACTGTACTCCTGCCTATTTTCATTATGATACTGCTTGGATTTATCATACAAAAGAAATTCTCTTTAGATTTAAATACATTAGCGAAGTTAAACATTTATGTATTTGTCCCTGGCTTTATTTTTGTTAAATTTTATAAAACGGATTTCGCAATAAGTTTATTACTATATATTGTGATGTTTTTTATCATATATATGATTGTCTTATTTATGATAGGTAAAGGGATTGCTATGCTTCGTAAAACGGATAAAGGGGAAGCAACTACACTTACAAATAGTTTAATGTTTTTTAATTCTGGAAATTATGGTGTACCTGTAAATGATCTTGTATTCAAAGGCGATCCTTTAGCAATGTCGGTACAGGTTATTGTATTATCTTTGCAAAATATTTTTACTTTTTCATATGGTGTGTTTGCAATTCAATCGTTATATATTGGTAAATTGAAGGCGTTGCTAGGTTACTTTAAAATGCCTGTACTTTATGCATTGTTACTCGCTATCGTATTAAATTATGCCAATGTGCCGATACCAGAGTTTATTTGGACACCGGCTAATTATGTTTCAGATGCAATGATTGCCATTGCTTTATTAATGGTAGGTGCACAAATATCAAAAATTAAATTTAGCATTAAGTGGTCTAAGTCATATATTTATGTCTTTATAAGATTAATAATAGGACCGTTTATCGCACTCATTATAATTAAAATAATGGGGATTGAAGGTATCATTGCACAAACATTATTCATTGCGTCTGCAATGCCAACATCGGTAAACAGTTCAGTAATTGCTCAAGAATATGATAATCATCCAGAACTTGCTGCAGAACTTGTATTTCTTTCTACGCTGCTCAGTGCAATAACAGTGGTTATTGTGATTTATCTTTCTAGAATTTTGTTTTAAAAATATAGTAATTAAGTGATACTGGAGTCTTATTTTTCGATCGATGAGAATAAAATTCAAACAAATCATAAATAATAGCGTATTTACACAAGAGCAGCTAGGCTTCTTTAATGAAGTAGTTGCTCTTTAAAAATATCTAGAGCAATTTAATGTTCATGAACTTTTAACAAAGCTATGACAATTTTGTTAACGACTATCCTTGTATTTGAAACACAATATATAGTGGTTTATATTTTAATAAAATACTATATGTAGAAAAAGAGGGGTAAAATGAACAAATTAGAACAGGATTTAAAAAACCTTATTACTAAAGATCCCACGGTTGTTAATGAAAATGCGAATAAGGATAGTGCGACATTTTCCACAATGAGGGATTTAACGGCAGGTGTAGTTTCAAAATCCTATGCTTTAAATTATTTATTACCAGAACATGTCGCTCAAGCACATAAACGCGGTGAAATACATTTTCATGATTTAGATTATCATCCATTCCAACCACTGACGAATTGTTGCTTAATCGATGCTGAAAGTATGTTAGAACAGGGGTTTCAAATTGGTAATGCCACGGTGACTTCTCCAAAATCTATTCAAACGGCTTCAGCACAACTCGTTCAAATCATAGCCAATGTATCAAGTAGTCAGTATGGTGGATGCACGATTGATCGCGTTGATGAATTGTTGAGTAAATATGCTGAATTTAATGAAATAAAACATCACCAAATCGCTGAGAAATTTATTGCTCCAGAAGATATAGATGCTTATGTTGATGATCGTGTAACTAGTGATATTGGCGATGCGATAGAAAGTTTAGAGTATGAAATTAATACACTGTATACGTCCAATGGGCAAACGCCATTTGTGACACTGGGTTTTGGACTAGGTGTAGATAAATATAGTCGTAAAGTGCAGAAAGCTATATTACGTACTCGAATCAAAGGATTAGGCAAAGATCGCATTACGGCTATTTTTCCCAAATTAGTATTTTCTATTAAAAAAGGTGTAAATTTCAGTGAAACAGATCCAAATTATGATATTAAACAGTTAGCATTAGAATGCTCTACGAAGCGGATGTACCCTGATATTTTGAACTATGATAAAACAGTTGAATTATTAGGAGATTTTAAAGCACCTATGGGATGTCGCTCATTTTTACCAGCTTGGAAAGATGCAGAAGGTCATTTTGAAAATAATGGACGTTGTAATTTGGGAGTAGTTACGCTCAATATTCCAAGAATTGCAATTGAATCTAAAGGTGACATAGAAGTGTTTTGGAAGATTTTTCATAAGCGTATGGCAATTATGCACGACGCACTTGTTTATCGAATTGAACGCATTACACAAGCAACTCCAGAGAATGCACCCATCCTATACAAAAATGGAGCATTTAAATATCGTTTGAATGATAATGACCATATAATAGATATTTTTAAAGGTCAACGCGCCACTTTATCTATGGGATATATTGGATTATACGAGGCTGCAACAGTATTCTATGGACCTGATTGGGAAAAACTTTCTAAAGCTAAAGCCTTTACATTGGATATACTGAAAGTGATGAAAGAATATCAATTAAAATGGACAGATACATATGATATTTGGTTTAGTATTTATAGCACGCCAAGTGAATCATTGACTGATCGTTTCTGTAGATTAGACCGTGAGCAATTCGGTGAAATTGCAGATATTACTGATAAAGGCTATTACCAAAATTCATTTCACTATGATGTACGCAAAGATGTTACTCCTTTTGAGAAAATTGATTTCGAAAAAGATTATCCAATTTATGCAAGTGGTGGTTATATTCATTATTGTGAATATCCAAAATTGAACCACAACTTAAAGGCACTTGAAGCAGTATGGGACTATTCATATGATAAGGTGAGCTATTTAGGTACGAATATTCCAATTGATCATTGCCGTAAATGTGGATTTGAAGGGGATTTTGATACGACGTCAACGGGATATCAATGTCCTGAATGTGGCAACGCTGATCCTAAAACAGTAGACGTGGTGAAACGGACATGTGGCTATCTCGGTAACCCTGTGCAACGCCCAACTATAGAAGGGCGTCATAAAGAAATGTGTGCACGAGTCAAACATTTGAAGGATACAACTATATGAAGTGGTTAGATATCACACATGGACAGGGGCATGTTGCTAAAATAGAATCTCAAAGCTTTGTGGATGGTGAAGGCGTACGATGCAGTTTATATGTTTCAGGGTGCCCGTTTGCCTGTAAAAATTGTTATAATGTGGTTGCTCAGAATTTTAAATATGGTGAGTCTTTTAATCAAGATATACTAGAAGAAGTGATGGAGGCTTGTGAGCCGAATTATATTTCTGGATTAAGCATATTGGGTGGAGAACCATTTTGTAATGTGGATATTACATTACAATGTGTTCAAAAATTTAGACTACGATTCGGGAAGACTAAATCAATATGGGTATGGACAGGTTTTTTGTTTGAGTATCTCGTACAAGATACTGGTGAAAGAAGCTCCTTGCTGAAGCACATTGATATACTCATAGATGGTCCTTTCATTAATCACCTATATAAACCTAACTTGCCATATAAAGGTTCATTAAATCAACGTATCATTGATGTTCAAACTTCATTAAAACAACAACGTGTATGTGAATATATTAGAGATTAACAACTTTTTTCAAACTTCATCATTCAATCAAATATATAAATAGTGCTTATGTAAAGGGGGCAAAAAGATGTGTACAGGCTTTTCATTTTTATCAAAAAATAAGCAAGTTCTATTAGGCCGAACAATGGATTTTGTGCATGAACTTGAAGGGTTTCCTGCAGTACAACCAAGACATTATTATTGGGAATCACGTGTTGCTTATAAGGGAGAAACAAAATACGGGTTTATTGGATCAGGTTGTGACATGGAGGGCTTTCTCTTTGGAGATGGTGTGAATGAACATGGTCTTGGTACATCGATACAATACTTCAGAGGGTATGCTTCTTATGCGACAGGACCACGTAAAGGTTACATGAATATCGCACAAAGCGAAGTGATTATTTGGATACTTGGCTATAATAAAAATGTTGAGGATATAATTCAAAATGCGCCATCAGTTAATGTTGTTGGACATGTATTAAATGACATTGATGAAGTTCCGCCCATACATTATCATATTACGGATGAGACAGGACGTACTGTGGAACTTACTTTTAATGAAGGTCAAATTGTCATCAATGAAAATCCATTAGGTGTGTTGACGAATAACCCGGATTTGAAATGGCATTATGAAAATTTAAGAAATTATGCACAACTAACTCCTCACAAACCATCAAACAAGGTGTTATTAGGTCAATCGATAGGCTCTCTCGGTAATGAAGGAGGTACGTTTGGTCTGCCAGGTGGATTTACTTCGTCCGAGCGTTTTGTCCGTATGGCATATTTAAAACATAATCTAATAGGTAGCAGTAATCCCACATATGATGTGCTCGATGCATTTAAATTATTAGATGGTGTCAGTATTCCCAAAGGCGCTGTTTTAGATGAAAATGAAGGTATACATTATACGTTGTATCAAACAGTATTGAATTTAACGACACGAACTTTATATATTAAATGGTATGATACGAATGAAATAACAGAATTAGAGTTAACTGAAGCACTGATTATGCAAGATGAAATGACGATTTTTGACCCTGTACAGGGTTTAGTAACTAACAAATTAAATTAAGTAAACTGTATATATTACATATATCTAAAATAATGATTTTGGGCAGTTTGACGGACTTAAAGATATGTTTCTAAGTCTGTTAAACTGTCCTATTTTTATAAAAAAACACAATCGCACCAAATTGGAACGATTGTGTCATAACATTAAACATTAAAAATCATATTGATCATTTTCTTCTTCAAGTACTTGGGCATATACTTTTGCTACACGTAGCGTTGAAGTTGTTAAAGCATTCAATCTAAATAAGATATCATCATTTACAATTGTGCCTTGTGAAAAGTTACGTTCTTCTATAAATACATAAGTTTGTATGATTTGTGCTTTCATATAGCCTAAAATAGGTTTCAGCTGAGTTTCAGGAATTAAATAGTGTTTTGCTGAACCTGCCGTCGCAATAATACCTACAACCTTGTCTCTAAATGCGTTCACTGGGAGTAAGTCGAAAACATTTTTTAACGTGCCTGGTATTGAAGCTTGAAATATTGGAAATCCTATGAAAATAACATCTGCTTGCATGAGTGCAGTCGTTAACGCTAGAGTGTCACCTGAATAATCTAAATAATTGCGGCCATCACTAAATGATAAATCTAAATCTTTTAAGTCGAAAAATTGGACTTGATGTTCAGATGCTACATGACTTATTTCAGATTGTAGGTACTTCATAGCAGTACTTGTCTTTGAACCAACAGTTGATCCGGAAAGTAATACAATATTCATTTGTTACCTCCTAATTTTTCAAATGCTTTTTAACACCTGGGATTATTTCATTACCGATAAGTTCAATGTTTTTCATGATTTTCTCGAAAGGTACACCGCCAAAATCGATTTGAGCCATAAATCTTTGGTGCTGGTAAAGTTCGTGCTGGTAAAGAATTTTTTCAATAATTTGTTGAGGACTTCCAACCATTAATGCATCTCTATGGTCTGGTGCATTTGCAAATTGTTGTTTTGGATAGCCAGCGCCTCTTATAAAGGACATTCCCACATTTAAGTGAGGATAGAACTCACGTAAGGCATCTTGCGTCGTATTAGCAGTATAGAACAAGCTTGCTGTTGAGACTGGCAAAGACTCGGGTGAAGTATTGAAGCCGTGTTCTTCTGCAGTTTCTCTATAAGCATCAACGGCGTTTTTGAAAGTCATTGCGGGACCACCTAATGTAGTGATCATCATTGGAATACCTTGACGACCAGCTTTGATAGCACTTGCAGGTTGACCACCAACTGCACGCCATATTGGTAACGAATTATCGATAGGTCTAGGGAATATTTTCATGTTTTTTAAATCAGGTCTAAATTGACCAGACCATGTAATTTTATCTGTTTGATTAAGCTCCATTAACAAATTAAGCTTTTCTTCATAAAGTTCATCATAATGGTTTAAATCCAAACCAAATAAGTCAAAAATACCAGTACGTGAAGCGCGACCAGCAACAATTTCTGCACGTCCGTGAGAAATTAAATCTAACGTTGCGAAGTCTTCAAAGACTCTGACAGGATCGGCAGCACTAATGATTGAAGAAGAGCTAGAGACTTTAATTGTTTTAGTGGCTTGAGCAATCGCACCTAATACGACTGTATGGGCTTGTGTAGTAAAATGTTCTTGGTGGCTTTCGCCTATACCAAAGACATCAATACCTGCTTGTTCTGCTAATTGACTTGCTTCAATTAATTCTTGAATACGCCGTTCATAACTTACTTTTTGACCATTTTCTGGATTGAGTAAGTGGTCTCCGAGAGAATAAAGCCCAAATTCTAATGGTGTATTTTCATTCATTTTTAAAATTGCCATTATGCATCATCCTTTATAAATCATGTAAATTTTTTTCGATTTCAGCTCTTTGTTGCTCCATAAAATCAGGTAAATTGAGTTGTTTACCTAAATCCTTGATGTCCGTATCCACCGTGAATCCAGGTTGCTCCGTAGCAAATTCATACAAAATATGGTTATGACGATAATATAGTGATTTGAAAAAGTAACGGTCAATAATACCACTATTATTTCCTGGGTTATGATTGATAGTATCTAACGTGTTTTTTAAATTGTCATCTGTTGGTGTATTGACCGCAATGTGATGCACATATCCTTGTCCTGGTCGTGCACGCGTTCCTTCTTGTTCTACTATAACGAAGTCAGTATATAATCCATTAGTATCTAAAGTCATGACTGTTTCATCTGTGTCTTCTCGAGGTGTATAGTGCAATGCTTGTGTCAAAAAATCTATGGTTGGTTGTGTATCACGCAAACGTAGTTCAACTGGCCCCATGCCAAGTATTTGATGTTGTGTTGGTATTTCTGAATAAGGGTTTTTGCGCCAAGATTGCGGTAGTTGATAGTGTTCATTAGCAAGTAAAATAATTTCTAAACCATCGATATCTTTAAATAAGAGTGCTGACTGATTTAAATAAGTCATTCGTGTCGTATTTATATTATGGGTGCTTAAACGCACTTCGAAATATTCTAATGCTGATTCATCTGGAACAAGTAATGATAGGCGATGAATACTATTAGTACCTGGTCGATTTTTTCCTAAATTAGGGATTTCAAAAAAGCTAAGCAAGGTACCAGCAGAACCGATTTCATCACCAAAGAATAAGTGATACATAGTTGGATCATCTTGATTGACAGATTTCTCAACTAAGCGTAATCCTAAGATGTTGGTATAAAAGTCTTTATTCAATTGAGCATCTTTCGTGTACATTGAGATGTGGTGATGACCAGTAATAGTCATTGAAATCCCTCCAAATTTTAAATTTATAATCTTTATACCCATTTCCATTTAAAAAATAAATAAACGTTATTGAGTATAAAAAATATACTTGTTAGCAATAATATATACCTATTCGTTATTTTTTAAAATCTAAGTAATAAAGGCTAAAATCTAAATCTTTTTTTAAATGTGATTCTAATAAAGTGACAGCTAAATCAATATTTCTATTATAAAGTGCAGCTACAATTTCCTTATGTTCTTCAATTAACCCTGGTCTTCGTTGATTTATAACGGTTTGACTGAACAAATAGATAAAGCTTTTGTATTTTTGATAGGTATCTAATATAAATTGATTTTTAGTAGCGGCAATTATTTTTTGATGAAACTTATCATTAGTTTCTATGATTTCAAGTTCGTTTTCGTGATCGATATCAATATTAGTGTAAGATTCCAATTCATGTAAATCTGATTTAGTATATACAATTGCTGCTTTTCTTAATGCATATGTTTCTAACAATATTCTCATTTCAAATATTTGTCTATATTCTTCTGTTGTTGGTATAAAAATATAAGAGTCTTTAATAAAATACTCTAATTCTAATTGTTTTAATGCCTCTCGAATTGGGGTTCTACTAACATCATACTTTTTTGCTAATTTTGCTTCAGTAATTTTTTCATTTTTCTTCAAATCACCAGAAATAATATCATTTCTTATTTTTTGGTAAATGGTCAATTCATTGTTATTCAATTTTTTCACCTCATCAAATTAAGTGTACTATAAAAAAAACAGTAATAAAATGTATACATTTTATAGATAATAGTATACAATTAATTTGTAAACGTTTTCAGAAAGGGTGTTGAAATTGAAAATTGGATTTATTGGACTAGGTATTATGGGAAAACCCATGGTTAAAAACTTACTTAAAAGTAACGTAGAAGTAATGGTAAATGATTTAAATAAAGAAGCAGAAATAGAAGTAGCAAATGATGGAGCAGTAGTAGTTTCTATCCAAGAGATGGCGAAAGAAGCAGATTGTATTATAACTTCGTTGCCAAATGGCGCTATTGTAAAATCAGTGCTTTATAGTGGGGAACATGCTATAACAAAGCAAATAAATAATAATGTCAAAACAATTATTGATACAAGCTCACTAACACCTAATGAATCTTTAGAAATCAGTAAAATACTAGAAGAAAAAAATATCAAATATATTGATGCGCCTGTGAGTGGTGGTGAACCATTAGCAATTACTGGAGAGTTGTCAGTAATGATTGGCTGCGCAGAAAAAGACTTGAAAGAAATACAACAAATATTATCTCCTATTGCATCATCTGTTATTAGAGTTGGAGATGTCGGCGCTGGAAGCGTTGTGAAATTAGCGAATCAAATTATTGTGAATACAAATATTGCTGCACTATCAGAAGCCGTAGTATTAGCGAAAAAATTTGATATAGATTTAGAGAGTATGTATGAAGCAATTAAAGGTGGACTAGCTGGCTCTAATGTTATGGATGCTAAATTCCCTAAAATGATTAAAGAAGATTATAGAGCAGGTGGAACTATAAATATAAATATGAAAGATATGAAAAATGTGAATTCTACTGCTGATACTGTAGGTTTGACATTACCTTTAGCAAATCAAGTTAAAGAAATATATAAATCAGAAGTAGCTCAGGGGAATGGTATGAATGATCATTCAGGTATCATAAAATATTTCGAAAAAATCAATAATATGTAGGTGAAAAAATGTTAAATGCAAGCTTAATTAGTGAAACAATAGGCGATAATTTTGATAAAAATCTCGATGAATTCAAATATAAAATTATAGTTCTAGATGATGATCCAACTGGTACACAAACTGTGAAAGATTTACCAGTATACACAGAATGGACTGAATCATTGATTGAAAATGGCTTTAAACAAAGTAGTAACATGTTTTATATTTTGACAAACTCCAGGGCATTAAATGAAGCGGAAACAACAATTTTACATCAAGAGATCAGTAGAAATATTGAGAAAGTTTCTAAGCAATTAGATACCCCTTATATTGTTATAAGTAGAGGTGACTCAACATTAAGAGGCCACTTTTACCTTGAGCCAAAAATTTTAAGTGATACTTCAGAAAACGCTTTTGATGCTGTATTTTATTTGCCAGAATTTTTTGAAGGTAATCGTTTTACTTATAATGGAATTCATTATCTTAAGGAATCTAATTCGTATATTCCTGTTTCTGAGAGTGAGTTTGCTAATGACACAACATTTGGTTTTAAGGCAAAAACCATGTCAGATTTTATTGAGGAAAAGAGTAAAGGAAGTATTAAAGCAAATGATGTTAAAAGAATAACTTTAAATCAGATACGTAAACGAGATAGAAAATCAATAAATCAAGTTTTGGATGAGGTGTCAAATTTTGATGCTGTGGTAGTTGATGCATTAAATGATGAAGATATGGACTATTTTGTATCATGTTTAACAGCATTTTTAATGAATAATGATAAAAAATTTATGTTTAGAACTGCAGCTTCATTTGTTAAAGCGATGTGTCAAACGCCTGGTGAGATCATTGATTTAAAGCAATATGGTTCACAAATAAATGGAGGATTAATAATTGTTGGTTCTCACGTTAAAAAAACATCAGCGCAACTAAAACACCTATTAGAAAATACAAATATAACTTCCATTGAATTCGACGTAAAAGCAGTTACTAGACAAGATTTGGATGAATATATTAAACAACAGATTAATAGGGTGATTAAGTTACTTAAATTAAAAAAAGATGTCGTAGTTTTTACTTCTAGAGATGTTATTAGAACAGAAGATTTATCTAATAATTTAAGTATTTCAACTAATATATCAAACGCATTAGTTGAAATCGTTAAAGGTTTAACGCTAAAGCCAAGATTTATTATTGCTAAGGGTGGCATAACTTCAAGTGATGTTGCTACAAAAGGTTTAAATATAAAGAAAGCACAGGTTATTGGACAAATAACTAAAGGTGTACCGGTGTGGTTAACTGGTAATGAGGCGAAATACAATCAAATGCCGTATGTTATTTTCCCGGGAAATATTGGAGATGATGAAACACTAACTGAAGTATACAAAATGAATTCTATAGATATATAAAGGGGAGAGATTTATGTTGGGAGAATTTTGGCCACTCATCGCAGTTGTAATTGGTGTGATTATATTATTAATGCTGATTATGTGGTTTAAGTTAAATACTTTTATTTCATTAATTATTACTTCGATGGTTACAGGTATATTACTTGGAATGCCTTTAGATTCAATTGTTGAAACTATTGAAAAAGGTATGGGAGACACATTAGGACATATTGCTATTATTTTTGGATTAGGTTCAATATTAGGGAAATTACTATCAGATGGTGGTGGAGCGACACGTATTGCTGACACGCTAATCAATGTGTTTGGAAAAAAATATGTAACTTGGGCAATGATTATTGCATCATTTATTATAGGGATATCATTATTTTTAGAGGTAGCTTTTGTTTTATTAATACCTTTAGTATTTACATTAGCTAAGAGAATGCAAATTTCAAATCTTAAAGTTGGTCTACCAATGGCTACATCGATTGCAGTAACACATGGATTTTTACCTCCGCATCCAGGACCAGTAGCAATATCTGAAGCTGTGAATGCTAATATTGGTCACGTGTTAATGTACGGTTTTATCATCGGTATACCATTAGCAATAATTGTAGGGGGTATTTTCCCCAAAATAGCGTATAGATTGACACCGGATGCTTTTAGCAGAGAAGGAAATCAAGCTGCAGTCGGTGAAGTAAAAGAGTTGGATGAAGATAATTCTCCAAGTTTTGGTATAAGTATACTTACAGCTCTTTTACCAGTTATTTTAATGTTATTTGCCACTGTTGTTCAACTTATAACAGGAAATGAAGAAGGTCATGCAAAAGGTGTTGAAGGCTTCATTTATTTTATTGGAACTTCTGTTACAGCGATGCTAATTGCAGTTTTGTTTGCGATTTATTCAATGGGAATTAGAAGAAAACAAAACATGAAGCAAATTATGGATACAGTAACTAATGCGATAACACCGATTGCTATGTTGATATTAATTATAGGTGGTGGCGGTACATTTAAACAAATACTTATCGATGGGGGTGTAGGTGATACTATTTCTGAGATATTTAAGGGAACGGAGATGTCACCACTTATATTAGCTTGGCTTGCAGCAGCATTGTTACGTACTGCATTAGGATCAACTACAGTTGCGGCCATATCTTCAGTTGGAATAGTATTACCGTTATTACAATCAACTGATGTAAACATTTCATTGGTAGTATTAGCAATTGGAGCAGGGAGTATATTTTGTTCACATGTAAATGATGCAGGTTTTTGGATGTTTAAAGAATACTTTGGTTTAACTATGAAAGAAACATTTTTAACATGGACTTTATTAGAAACAATGTTATCTGTTGTTGGACTGGGTCTGATACTAGTAATGAATTTAATAATTTAATAAAAAACATGCCGTTACTTAATGATGATGCACCAATTAAGTAACGGCATGTTTTATTTAGCTTTTAGAACGCCATCTTCCATATGACATACACGATCACAGAATTTAGTTAAACGTTCATCATGAGTAACGACAATACCAGCTTTATTTTTTTCAGCTGTTTGTTCTTTTAAGATATTCATGACTTCCATAGCATTGTCAGTGTCTAAAGAAGCGGTTGGTTCATCGGCTAATATTAGAGAAGGGTTGGTATAAAGCGCCTTCGCGATCGCTACACGTTGCTTTTGTCCACCTGATATTTCGCTAGGCAGTTTATTTACAATATCGCTTAAACTCAGTTGATTCATGAGCTGTGTATAGCTTTCTTGAGACATAACGTCTTTCTTTTGTTTTTGTAATAATTTAAATTGTTGTTTAACAGTTAAAAATGGAACAAGATTTGTAGATTGCAAAATAAAACCAATTTCTTCCATTCTTGTATGTGCTAATGCTTTTTGCGACATTTGAGAAATATGCTTATTATTTATAATGATTTCTCCGGAACTGGGTGTTTGTAAGGCACCTGCCATAGTTAAGAATGTACTTTTACCAGATCCTGAAGGACCAATAATCGCAATAAGCTCATTTTGATTAAATTTGATTGTGGTAGGTTTAACTGCTTCAATAATTTGATTTCCATCTTTGAAACTTTTGGTTACATTTTTAAATTCTAGCATGTCTATTCTCCTTATTATCCTATGGCTTTCAGTGGATCTACTTTTCTAATTGTTAGAATTGAGAAAAGGCTGCCTATTAATGAAACAGCAATGAGTACGACACCATAAATGATTAACGTCACTATACTAAATTTAATTGGAACTACAGATGGTAAAAAGGCGCTCGTAATTATAGTTAAAATCAAACCAATCAGAGTACCAATTAAAGCAATGATGAATGTTTGAGATAATACAACTTTTGCTAGATACCCATTTGTAAATCCCTGTGCTTTCAATACACCAAAAAGGTTTGTTTTTTGTAGTGTTATTACATAAAGGAAGATACCGATTACTGTTGCAGAAATAACAAATAAAAATATAATCATAAAGTTAAGCGTTAAATTTTGTGCTTGATATCCTGGCAAGTTTTTAATAAAGTTTTCGATTTTGATAGCTTCTAAATTATTAGGTAGAGATTTCTTTTGCCAATTTGCATCTTTGACTATAACTGCATTTGTTTTATTTGAAGATAGGGAAGGGTTTAATTTTTGAATTGTATTGTTATTAGAAAATAACACAGGTGATGCATTGTATTTTGCACTTTCACTAAACCCAACAATTTTTAATTTCTCATCAGATTGTGATAGCGATAGTTTATCACCTAGCTTAAAGCCTTTTTCTTTTAAAGATTCGTCTGCAATAACTTCATTATCTTTATGAAATTTTTTTCCCTCAATCATTTTTGGTACTAAAAATGATTTATCGGTAACGCCAAATAATAGCGTATTCTCTTCATGTGTGCCATTAGAAATAATAACGCCAGACTGTTTCAGAGTTGTTTGTTTTTTAAATGAATTTGAAACATTATCTGTGGTAAATAGGGATTGTTCGACCGTTTGGTTCGCATCCTTATTTAACACAATAGCATCTGCTTGCCATTTATCGATACCCTCGCGATTCATATTCATTAATCCACTTGCTAATCCAGATAATAGAAACAGTAAGTAACTAATCATAATTAAGACACCTATAATAAGGCTGAACTTCAATTTGTTTCTTTTAATTTCATTCCAAGCTAAAAACATATGTACCTCCTTTACAAATATTGCATTTACTCTAAAAGTATCATAAATGCTAATAAAATAAGACAAGTAGACATTGAAATTTTATAAATTGAATTATATTTCAATAATATTTTCTTAAAGCAAAGTCCCATTGCTGCCCATGCAACAGCACCAGAAGCACCGATGATAGCGATAATGAGTGTATAACTCAAAGAAGATAATAAATTCATATTTTGTGTAGTGACATACGTCACGATAGCTGTGAGTACATAGACAATTGTTTTAGGATTCATATATTGAAGATATAAACCATCTCTTAAGCGATAATTACTATTCTGCTTTTCAGTATCTGATTTATGTTTAAAGACTGAATAAGCAAGATACAATAAATAAAAGAAACCAAAAATTTTAATAATTAAAATAAAACCGTCAAAATATGTAGCCATGTATTCACTGAACATTAAACATAATAGTGATAGTGTTAAAAAGCCTAAGCAAATGCCAAATAAAAAGTGCATAGTCCCTTTCATACCACTACGTAAAGCACCGTCTAATGCTAATAAGTTGTTAGGTCCAGGTGTATAACTCATGAAAAACGTGTAAATGATAAATGATATAAACAAATTGCATTCTCCTCACATTATCCGTTATTATGGAAATAGTTGGATGAATATTCCGTTTTACGGGATATTTCCTATTAAAAGGATTTTATATCCGTTTTAGTGGAAAGTCAATTACAAAAGGGGTCATTATGATGGAATTTCATAAAATAGTAGCTAAAAACATTTATTTATATAGAAAGAAAAACAAAATTAGCTTGGAGAAACTCTCTAAATTAACAGGTGTCAGTACCTCTTCATTGAATGAAATTGAAAAAGGGAACACAATTCCATCGATAAACACAGTATGGAAAATAAGTAACGGTCTAAAATTATCATTCAGTAGTTTAATGAGTGAAGCCGAATCGGATTATATACAAGTGAAAAAGGAAGAAGTTGTGCCTGTCACTGAAGATGAAGGAAAGTATCGTGTTTATCCATATTTTCCATTTGAAAAAAGTAAATCATTTGAGTTTTTTTACGTTGAGCTAGATCCAGGAGCAACATTACAATCTGAACCGCATTTGTCCGGCTCAGAGGAATCTATCATTATCACTGAGGGTCAATTAGAAATGCATTTAGAAAATGAAGTACTGGAGTTAAAAAAAGGTGATGCCTTGAGATTTAAGTCAGACATAGCACACAGTTATATTAATAACGGAACAGATAGGACATTGATTTCTATGGTCATAGATTATAAATAATAGAGTACAAATTTAAAAAATAAATTATATTAAGGTACATCCTTAATTAAAACGAAACAGCGAATTCAAATTCAATTAATTAGAATTCGCTGTTTTTTCATAACAAAATTGTCATATCATTTTCACATAGAAATAGGGTGACGATAGGGTTACTTTGATAAAATACAATAACTATAAAGATAAACATAAACATGTAGCTTTAAATGATAAAAAGCAAAGGAGTATTGGCTTGCAGAAAATTAATAATAGAATAGAAACATTAGATTTTTTAAGAGGTTTTGCTTTATTAGGTATTATACTCGTGAACATTGTTGTAATAGCGAATCTAGGAGCGTCAGATTTGTCTTCGGATATTACCTATAGAAAATTCTTAGATTTCTTTATAGAAAGTAAATTCTTTGCCATATTTTCATACTTATTTGGTATAGGATTCTATATTTTTATGCAAAGAGCTGAGTATAAGACTGGAAATAAATATATTATATATCTTAGACGTATTTTCGTACTTGCTGTATTTGGTTGTTTACACATGTTATTACAACCAGGTGAAGCATTATTGGTCTATGCAATATTTGGCATAATTGTAATTCCGTTCTTTAAGTTAAATAAATATGTTAACTTAGCAGTTGGATTGATTATACTAATTTTAACGCTATATTTAAATGCGAAAATTTTGACCCCATTGCCATACTTTATTTTAGGTTTAGCATCAGCTCAATTTGGCCTTATTTTCAAATTTGAAAACCATAAAAAATTATGGGGTCTTGTTGCTACGATTTCTGGTGCAATATCCATACTAGGTTGGTATATGCTAGAAAAAAATTATATTGTACCGCAAATCGATTTATTAACAACACAGGAACAACAAAATTCAGAAAAATATATCAGTGCCGTTGATCACTATAATCATTTGATTTTTATTTTCTCTCCTTTCATGAGCATATTTTATGCATCGTGTCTTATTTTATTAATGAATGTTTCGTGGACTCATAGATTGTTAGCTCCTTTAAAGTACTATGGACGAATGGCTTTAACAAATTATATTGGACAAACATTACTGATTTATGTGGTTTTAATTACCTTTAATGAGGCGCATTGGACTTATGTAGATACATTATGGATTTGTATGTTTATTTATATCACACAAATTGTAATCAGCGTGATATGGTTAAAGTACTTTAAATTAGGGCCGTTGGAGTATATATGGAAGACAGCAACTTATATGAAATGGATAGACATACGAAAGACAAAATAATAAAATCGATATTGAGTAGAGGGAGTGGGACAGAAAGCGAATTTTCTAATAAAGATTTCGTAGTCCCACCCCGGCAAGGATGACTAGAGTTGAAAGGTATACCTGAGCTGTAGCTCAGGTATAAGTCTCACTAACTTAATGAATTAAGCAGTGAGACTTTACATTTTCAATTCAGTCATCTACTGCCTAATTGGAAGTGAGTCCGAGACGTTTATTTATGTCCCGGACTCTATAATTATTTTGACTGTAGTTTGCTGCGATGAAATCGTAATGATTGGGATGATAGTTATGAATTATGAATACATTTTAATATTATTTGTAATATTCCTTGGTGGGTTCGTCCGAACTTATTTTGGCTTTGGTGAAGCATTAGTTAGTATGCCTTTATTAGCGCTGATTGGCATGGATTTGCATACTGCGATTTCTGTGATTGGTTTAGCGGGCGTTTTAGTAGCTGCTTTTAACATTTTTTTAGATTTTAAAAGTATCCAATACCAATTACTCATTACATTGCTTGTTGGAAGTGTAATTGGTGTGCCACTCGGTATATGGATTTTAAACTTTGCAAATATTGATTACATTCAAATAATGTTAGGCTACTTTTTAGTACTTTATGGCGCCTATGCTTTTTCAAAGAATACATTATTTAAAAATACGCAACCATTTATACTACATAATAAGATATGGGGAGCCATTGCTGGAATGATTTCTGGTGTATTAGGAAGTCTTTATAACTCACATGGCGTACCAATAGTAATATATGGTACTTTGACAAGATGGTCAGTTAAAACTTTAAGTAGCACGATTCAAGCGCATTTTCTAATTACAGCAATATTTGTTGTTATGGGGCAAGGAATGGGCGGAATTTGGACTAATCAAACATGGCCTATTTTTATCATAGCAGTTCCTATTTTAATATGTTCAGTAATCGCTGGCAAAATTCTGATGAAAATTACATCGAATAGAAGTTTTGATGCGTGGTTATATTTATTTATTATAATTTTAGGCATTGTGTTGGTTATGCCTAAATAAAAAATCTGTCTAAATACTTATACGAAAGATTTAAACAGATAGTCTATTAGCAATTATTTACTTTTGGTTGTAACTGCATTGATACGTTTATTTAATAAGACAAAGAATAAAATGAACGCCAGTGTAATCATGATATGTCCTAATCCTGCAATACCTGCAATGGCAGGACTCACACTGAAACCTTTCATTGCAGCAATACCGTTGACAAATTGCATTGCGACAGTGACTAATACGCCTAAGTGAAAGATATAAAAGAAACTATTAAAGAGTTGTTTATGTTTTGTTAATTTCAGTTGGTATTCGATGACCATAAATATTAAAAACATAATAGTACCAAGTACAAGTAAGTGTGTATGCGTTACATTTAATTGTGAATATCCAGTAAAGTTTTCTGCTTTAGACATTTCACGATAGAAAAGCCCACTTAATAATCCTAAAAGTGTGTAAAACGCAGAACTATACATTAATTTTTTCATTATTATTACCTCCATATTGTTTATGGTTGTAATATAATGCCTATTTATGAACTGTATATGAACTTTTAACAATTAAATAAAGAGAAATTCAAATTTCATTATATAAATAAAGCGTATACTAGTTATTGGTATGCGCTTTATTTGTCTAGTATTGGTTGTTGTGCAAGCAAAAGTGCGTAGATTGTATCAAGTATTGGTGTTTCTAATTGGTGTTTTCTAGCTATCGAAAATAAATAGCCTTGAATGCCTTCTATTTCTAACGGTTTATTAGCCAGGATATCATAATACATGCTGGTCCCCATATTAGAAGGGTAGCCTTCATAGATTTCAAGAATATCATCGACAATGTTATGCTCAAATAAGATATGTTCCGCTTTAGCAATGGCTATACCTTCCAAGAGTAATTGCCTACAAAGCGTTTTAATACCAGGTACTTCTAGCACAGAAGCGGTGGAACGACCCAATGCTGTAACGCTATTAATCGCTAAATTAACGAGCAATTTATACCAAATAGCTTTATTGATATCTTCAGTAAGCTCTATATTGAGTGGAGAAGCCGATACCAATTCAGCTAGCTTTTGAGTATGGGGATTACGCTCTAATATAATCTTATGATCACGAAAATGCGTGACAACACGCTCCTTTTTCTGGCCACTAATGTAAATGACACCTTGATAGACATGTGGATGATTAAATTTAGGTAATTGCCCTTGTCCATTTTGAGCCAAAATAATAATCGTTTCTGGATGCAACAAATGATTATATTCAGATAGTACAGAATCGAGTTGTGGTATCTTTACAGCAATAAAAAGTACATCAACCGGTTGATGGTGTGCATGAAGTGGTGAAACATCTAAGGTATACGCTGTCTTTTTATCACCATTTGCGTAAAATTGCAGCGTTTCGGCGCGACGTCCGAGTAATTGTAAATGGGAATTCAAATGTTTAAGGTCAAATGCAATTGTACTACCTACTGCACCGGGACCAATGATGGCGATGTTGGTCATGTTTTGTATTTCCTTTTCTAAAAAGATTGGTTAATATATGAATAACAATAATAATATATCAAATTGTGGAGTTGATTTTAATTGAAAACGTTAAAACAGTTACAAACAATGAAAGTTAATCAAGAAAAGATTTCAATGGTGACAGCCTATGATTACCCAAGCGCTAAACAAGTTGAAGCGGCAAATATAGATATCATACTTGTTGGAGATTCTTTGGGGATGACCGTTTTAGGTTACGACAGTACAGTACAAGTAACTGTTGAAGATATCATACACCATGCAAAGGCAACAAGACGTGGTGCACCTGACACTTATATTGTAGTCGATGTACCATTCGGAGCAGTTGGTGTGAGTGAGCAATATGATTTAGAAAATGCTATAAGACTCTACCAGCAAACGAATGCAAATGCGATCAAAGCTGAAGGTGCCCATTTGACGCAGTATATTAAAAATTGCAGTAATATGGGCATTCCGGTCGTATCGCACTTGGGATTAACACCGCAAAGCGTTGGTATTATGGGTTATAAAATGCAAGCTAATAATAAAGAAGCGGCATTGCAACTTATAGAAGATGCATATGCAGTGCAACAAGCGGGGGCAATTATGCTCGTCTTAGAAGCTGTACCAAGTGACTTGGCACGTGAGATTTCTAAGAAACTAGAAATTCCAGTTATTGGTATTGGAGCTGGCAAAGACACAGATGGTCAAGTATTGGTATATCACGATATTTTAAATTATGGAGTCGAACACCAAGCGAAATTTGTGAAACAGTTTGGTGATTTCTCAATGGGTACGGATGCGTTAGCACAATATAACCAAGAAGTAAAAACATTACAATTTCCATGCGAAGCACATACATATAAAAAACAAGTAATGGATGAGGTCATAGAATGATAAAAATAATTAAAACAATCCATGAAATGAAACATATTATAAATGATCATAAGGATAGACAGCATACGATTGGTTTCGTTCCAACTATGGGAGCGTTACATGAAGGACACTTGAAGATGATGTCTCTATCAGCAGCTAAAAACGATATTACTGTGATCAGCATTTTTGTAAATCCATTACAATTTGGGCCAAATGAAGATTTATCATCATACCCGCGTGATATCGAAGGCGATAAGGCTAAAGCAAGTTCAGTAGGTGTTGACTACATATTTTACCCAAGTGAAGCGGAAATGTATCCAGCCGAACCAACAATTGAGGTGAAAGCTGGACGTTTAGCTACCGTATTAGAAGGTGCTGAACGACCTGGTCATTTCGATGGTGTCGTAACGGTCGTCAATAAATTATTTAATATCGTTAGCCCACATAAAGCCTATTTTGGGAAAAAAGATGCACAACAATTAGCTATAGTAGAAAAAATGGTAGAAGATTTTAATCATCCTATAGAAATCATTGGCGTAGATATTGTCAGAGAATCAGATGGCCTCGCGAAAAGTTCGCGCAACATATATTTAACACAGACAGAAAGAATAGAAGCGGCGCATTTATACCAAAGTTTATGTTTAGCACAATCATTATATAATCAAGGTGAGCGAAATAGTGAGACAATCATTAAAGCCACACGTGCTTATATCGAGGAGCATACGAGTGGTCATATAGAAACTGTTGCAATATATAGTTATCCAGAACTTGTCGAGCAATATGAAATAGCTGGTGATATCTTTATTTCACTTGCAGTTAAATTTAGTAAGGCACGGTTAATAGATAATATCATTATAAATAAGTGAATAAATATTTTTACTAAAAAGGAATATTAAATTCAAATTCATTCATATACTTGTAATATATAATTTACAATTTTTGAGGGTTGTTTTATCATATAGTATGAGAGATATTTATCGAGAAAATATGTTAATAGATAGTCCGTATTATGTATGTTCATCGTTTGAAGCAGACATGAGCAACATATTTTTTATGCGATTATTAGTTGCTATTTTATATTGAAAAGTGAATACGAAAGGTGGAACAGCGATGAGAGATTCAAACTCAAAAGACGTTATTTTAATAGGTGCTGGTGTTTTAAGTACGACATTTGGTACATTGTTAAAAGAACTCGCACCAGAATGGAATATTAAACTTTTTGAAAGACTCGACAAACCTGGAATTGAAAGTTCTAATGAACGTCATAATGCTGGTACTGGACATGCTGCATTATGTGAATTAAATTATACGGTTGAACAAAAAGATGGCTCAATCGATGTTGAAAAAGCGAAAGAAATTAATGAGCAATTTGAAATTTCAAAACAATTTTGGTCTCATTTAGTAAAGAGTAAACAAATTCAAAATCCGCAAGCTTTTATACGCCCATTACCGCATATTAGTTTTGTACAAGGTGATAAAAATGTAAACTTTTTGAAAAAACGTTTTGAAGCTTTGTCACCATTATCAATGTTTAAAGGTATTGAATATACAGAAGATCATGAAAAGTTAAAAGAGTGGATGCCATTAATGATGGAGGGGCGCGATCCTAACGAAACTGTGGCAGCTAGTAAGATTGACGAGGGTACGGACGTTAACTTTGGTGAACTTACTAGAAAAATGGCTAAAAATTTAAATGATCATGAAAATGCTGAACTTTTCTATCGACATGAAGTCCAAGATTTTAGTCGCCGTAAAGATGGCAAATGGGAAGTTAAAGTAAAAGATCTAAAAACTAAGAAAATAGAACATCATATCACTGATTATCTATTTATAGGAGCTGGTGGAGCTGCAATTCCGTTATTACAAAAAACTGGCATTCCAGAAAGCAAACATTTAGGTGGATTCCCGATTACTGGCGAATTTTTAGTATGTAATAACCCTGATGTTGTGGCTAAGCATGAAGTGAAAGTGTACGGTAAGGAACCAGAAGGCACGCCACCAATGACTGTTCCACACTTAGATAGACGTTATATTCAAGATGAGCAGTCACTACTATTTGGTCCATTCGCTGCAATTGGACCTAAATTCTTGAAAAATGGTTCTAATTTAGACTTATTTAAATCTATTAACACAAGTAACGTTGTAACAATGTTATCAGCAGCAGCGAAGAACTTCCCACTAATTAAGTATTCAGTTCAAGAAGTGTTAGCTAAAAAGGCTGATCGTATGAAAGAATTGCGTCGCTTTGTACCTGATGCGAAAGATGAAGACTGGGATATAATGCAAGCTGGCAAACGTGTACAAGTTATCAAAGATACGAAAGAACATGGTAGAGGATTCATTCAATTTGGTACAGAAGTTGTTAATTCGAAAGACCATTCAGTGATTGCATTGTTAGGTGAATCACCAGGTGCTTCTACTTCAGTCTCAGTTGCTTTAGAAGTTATTGAGAAAAATTTCCCAGAACAAATTAAGCAATGGGAGCCTAAATTGAAAGAAATCATACCTTCATATGGTCAATCACTTATTGAAGATTATCAATTACTAAAGCAAATTCGTGAAGCGAATAATACAGAATTAGAATTAAATAATAAATAACCATCAAATTAACCCTTGAGTCATGGGACTCAAGGGTTTTTTATATTTAAAGCATATTTGGTAAATATAGAACTGTTAATTTATATTACCTTTTAACATGTTGTTGCAAAAAATGTTCAAATGTTTCAGGTTGTTCGCCTGTCAATAGTTCAAAATCTGAGCTGTTTTGCTCTAATAATCCCATTGCACCAGCCTTATACATAGAAGCAAGTAATGGTCCAAAGCCTTCAGGTTCATCGTACATATTACCAAAATCTTCTAAGGAAACGGGAGCATATTTGATTTCTGATCCTGCAATATCAGATAAAATATTTGCCAATTCTGTCATAGAATACGTATGCCCTGATAAGAGATAACCTTCCCCTAAAAGATTGGAATTATTTACGATTGCAATAACACCTTTGGCGATATCATTTCGAGAAATATAATTGATTTTCCCGTCAGCAACCGGATAGATGAGTTTTCCTAACCTTTGTAATTCAGGAAGATAGTCAACTAGTGGGTCCATATACATTGCCATTCGAACATAAGTATAATTTAAGCCGCTACTTGCAAGTAATCTTTCCGCATAGCCAAAATAGGGGCTCATATGGAAAGGATTATTATGTTGGTCAGCATAGTAACCGATAAACATAATATGGTTTACATTCGCTGTTTTTGCAGCATTAACCAAATTTTCAACTTCAGGCAATCTATTGTATGAGGGATGAATAATACTTGGGATGAAAATAACTAAATCTATATTTTCAAATGCTTTAACCATACTTTCTTGATTGAAATAGTCTAACTCTCTAACTTCTAGCACTTTATTCCATGAATTTGGGACTTTATTGATGTTTCTAACGCCAATGCTAAAATTATTAATTTCTTGTTTTATTGCTTGATTTGTAATATGCATACCTAAATGGCCGGTAGCCCCTGTTAATAATATATTCATAAGTAAGTCCTTTCACGTCTCTCTTCTTGTAATTATTATAGATACAAGCAAGTCTAATATTGTTAAAAAGAATTGTCAATTAAATATAAACCCTTTAAAAATTGTTATATTTTATTTTGAGAATTGATATTAAATTGTGAAGTTTAAAAAATCTCCATAAAGATGTATAATTTTTGCCCCCCTTACTGACATTAACCCATTATAAAATGAAATTACATTGCTCGCTATAATATGAAAAACTAATAACGAATTACATTATAACTTTCTAATTTATTATAAAGTTAATTACAAATTTTTGATGGTTATTAATTAAGTAGGAAATATTACTTAGTTATAGTTTGGAAAATTAGTGTTTTGATTTTATAGTTTATGAAAATTTACTTGTATTTTATTAGGGATGTTAATAATAACAAATGCAAATGAAAATCATTTTACATAACAAATATTTTCCTGTGTAAAAATAATCTATAAATGTTAAAATTAGTTATGCGAAATGCAATGTAGCAAAGTATTATTCAATTTTTCAAATATGATTTATTAATTATAATTATATGTAATTATAAAAGTAATTGTATGAAATGCAAAAAAACTTCTTGATTTTATTATTAAATTGGGTAATATGAAATTGTACAAAGTTTATTTTGAGGTGGGAAAAGATGAAAAACAGACAAGGATTTTTGCCTAATAGATTGAATAAATATTCTATTAGAAAATTTACAGTTGGCACAGCGTCACTATTAGTAGGAGCAACATTAGTATTTGGTGTGGGAAGTGAGGTTCAAGCGGCAGAATTAGATTCTATTACGGATGATAATGCAAAAGATAATAAGGGAGAAGCTTTAGATGTATCGGACATAAAAGCTGTTGATGAGAATACTACAAATGAGGTTAATCAAACATCAGTAGAAAATGAAACTGCAGCTACAAACGAATCTAATAGTGTAGATACAGAAAATAGCACTTCAGAAGATACATCAGAAACTTCTGTAGAAATAAATGAGGCTACGGATAATAATGCAACTTCAACAGAAGAAGCACCAACAAAAGAACAATCTTCAACGGAAGAGACACAAACGGAAGATAGTTCAACAGAAACACAAACAGATAACAGTGATTCAAATACAACTAAAGAACAAAGTCCTGAAGTAACAACTGAAACGCCGTCAAAAGAACAAACAACAAGTGAAAATGTATCATCAGATATTCAGACAGATAAAGAAAGCAGTAAAAAAACACAAAGTAAAGACGATACAACTGTTACAGAATCACCTAAACAAGAACAAGATAAAGTAACAACAACAGAAGAAAGCAAAGCAACAACACCTGAACAAACAACAACAGTTAAAAAAGCACAACAATCTACGTTGGAAACAAAATTAAGTTCTTCAGAAAATAAAGAAGCAACTGTTGAATCATTTTTAAATAAGCAATTATCTGATTCAGAAACACAAAAAATTATGGACAATGCAGATATTAATTATGAAACTGCATCAGCCGAGGAAATTAATGTCGAAATTTTAAAGGCTTCTTTAATAACATTGGTTAATAGTCAAAAAAGTGCAGAGACTTTAGCTACACCAACACGTACAATGTTTCGTGCAATGGCAACGCCAACAGCAATTGCAGCAGCTGTAGATCAAAGTGAAGAAGTCGAAAAATCATTAGGTTATTTGGATAACTATACATTTGCAACATTAATGTTTAATCCTAAACCATTAGATTCAGACACAATTTTAAAAGGTAATTATATTCCATTCGATATAAATAGTTATATGTCAGGATCAAACTCAGGTGATAGATATAAAATTGATTTGAAATTAGATCCAATAATTGCAGACCATGTAACAAAAATCACAGCTAATCCAGCAGGTAGAACAACACCTGTAGAGTTTACTAGATTACGCGATGAGAATGGTAACCTTACTAATATTTGGGAAATTAATTTTATCAGAGCAAATGGCGGTCTATTTGGTGGTGCTGAAATTCTATCTCAATATAAAGCTACGAATGGTAGAATAGAGTTGGATGACACAGTTGAAAATATTCTAAAAGCAGCTGGAGATTTAAGTAATAACAAACTTAACTATCAAATGTATGTACGTGATTCAGAAGGAAATAAAATAGTAAGAACATCAGAAAGTAGTGGTTACTTTTTAACAAAAACTGATGCAGATTTAATTCAGTTACAGAATAATGTTTCAAGTGATAGTAAAACGGCATTTCAAGCGAGTTCAGGCTCTGCAACATTTGATCCTACAATAGGAACGAATGGTGGATTTATTGTTGATCAACAAATAATGAAAGATGGCATATTTACGTACACAAGAGGCAAAAACTGGAGCTATAATTTCCAAATTGATAAAGACTTGTTGCCATATATGATACGGCGGAATTACATTTATTAAATTATCAAGGATTAAGCGGTTTTGATAAAACGTATATTGCTGGGAATAAAGCAGCAACTTTGACACTTGATGCAAATGGTAATGGAACAATTACAAGTTCAAATCTCAATGATTTAATTGAATTTAATAACTTAACACCAGAAACAGTTGGTATACGAATTGTGCTTAAGTTAAATCAAAATCCAAATAACATTTTAACGCAAGATGCACAATATGATGCGCAAGGTAATTTGATTGGTGAAACAGCAAGACAGAAAGAAGATTTCACTTTTGCCGGATATTTAACAGATAGTACAGGTAAACTTATAAATAATACTATGGGTACTGCAACACTTACATTACAAGATTATGATAGAGATGGTCTTTTAGACAGATACGAACGCCAAGTTTCATTAAGTGACCCTGAAAACAATGATACTGATGGTGATGGTAAAAATGACGGAGATGAAGTTGTAAAATATAAAACCTCCCCATTAGTTGGTACTCCTATTGCAGCAGACGTAACTACTGATGATGTTGTTGTGACAGGAACTGTCCCATTAAAAACGGGCGCAGCAACTCAAACTGCAAAAGTTATTAATGCAAATGGTGTAACTGTAGGTACAGCAACAGTAAATGCTGACGGTACATTTTCAGTCTCTATTCCAAAATCACCAGCAGGTGCATATACAATAGCAATTGATTCGCCAAATTATGATAATGATGAAGTTGGACAATTTAATATTATCGACAATTCAAAAGTACCTGCTCCAACGATTAATCCAGTTGACGATAATGATCAACAATTAACGGTAAATGGTACCGCTGGCGCAACTATAACTGTAAGAGATAGTAACAATAATGTGATTGGTACTGTGACTATTCCAACGAATGGATCAGCTGCAACAATTAATTTAAACCAACCACTTCAAGCAGGAACTGTGCTTAATTCAACTGCATCATTAAATGGTAAAGATAGTGATGTTTCAAATACTGTTACAGTTTCAGACGCTACGGCACCCGATGCGCCAACAATTAATACTGTAAATAGTGAATCACCTCAAATCAGTGGTACAGCAGAAGCAGGCTCAACAGTGACAGTGACATTCCCAGACGGAACAACAGCGACAGGAACAGCCAACGATGAAGGAAACTACACAATAGACATTCCAACGAATGTTAATCTTAAAGGTGGAGAAACGCTTACTGCAACGGCAACGGACGAAGCAGGAAATACATCTGAAAATGGTTCTACAACAGTTACAGATACAACGGCACCAGAAGCACCAACGGTGAATGACGTAACAAGTGACGATACAACAATCAGTGGAACAGCGGAACCAGGATCAACAGTAACAGTAACGTTCCCAGACGGAACAACAACAACAGGAACAGCTGATGACGAAGGAAACTACACAATAGACATTCCAACAAATGTTGACCTTAAAGGTGGAGAAACGTTAACCGTCACTTCAACAGATAAAGATGGAAATGTGTCGGAAGAAGCAACAACAATAGTTACAGATACAACAGCCCCAGAAGCACCAACGGTGAAAGACGTAACAAGTGACGACACACAAATTTCAGGTACAGCAGAGCCAGGATCAACAGTAACAGTAACGTTCCCAGACGGAACAACAGCAACAGGAACAGCTGATGACGAAGGTAATTACACAATAGATATTCCAACGAATGTAGATCTTAAAGGTGGAGAAACGTTAACCGTCACTTCAACAGATAAAGATGGAAATGTGTCGGAAGAAGCAACAACAACAGTTACAGATACGACAGCACCAGAAGCACCAACGGTGAATGACGTAACAAGTGACGATACAACAATCAGTGGAACAGCGGAACCAGGATCAACAGTAACAGTAACGTTCCCAGACGGAACAACAACAACAGGAACAGCTGATGAGGAAGGCAACTACACAATAGACATTCCAACAAATGTTGATCTTAAAGGCGATGAAAATATCGTTGTAACAGCAACAGATAAAGATGGAAACGTGTCAGGTGAAGCAACAACAACAGTAACAGATACGACAGCACCAGAGGCACCAACGGTGAATGATGTAACAAGTGACGACACACAAATTTCAGGTACAGCAGAGCCAGGTTCAACAGTAACAGTAACGTTCCCAGATGGTACAACAGGTACAGGAACAGCTGACGACGAAGGCAACTACACAATAGACATTCTAACAAATGTTGACCTTAAAGGTGGAGAAACGTTAACCGTCACTTCAACAGATAAAGATGGAAATGTGTCGGAAGAAGCAACAACAATAGTTACGGATACAACAGCCCCAGAAGCACCAACGGTGAAAGACGTAACAAGTGACGATACACAAATTTCAGGTACAGCAGAGCCAGGCTCAACAGTAACAGTAACGTTCCCAGACGGAACAACAGCAACAGGAACAGCTGATGAGGAAGGCAACTACACAATAGACATTCCAACAAATGTTGATCTTAAAGGCGATGAAAATATCGTTGTAACAGCAACAGATAAAGATGGAAACGTGTCAGGTGAAGCAACAACAATAGTTACGGATATAACAGCCCCAGAAGCACCAACGGTGAAAGACGTAACAAGTGACGACACACAAATTTCAGGTACAGCAGAGCCAGGATCAACAGTAACAGTAACGTTCCCAGATGGTACAACAGGTACAGGAACAGCTGACGACGAAGGCAACTACACAATAGATATTCCAACAAATGTAGATCTAAAAGGTGGAGAAACGTTAACCGTCACTTCAACAGATAAAGATGGAAACGTGTCAGGTGAAGCAACAACAACAGTAACAGATACGACAGCACCAGAAGCACCAACGGTGAATGACGTAACAAGTGACGACACACAAATTTCAGGTACAGCAGAGCCAGGCTCAACAGTAACAGTAACGTTCCCAGACGGAACAACAGCAACAGGAACAGCTGATGAGGAAGGCAACTACACAATAGATATTCCAACAAATGTAGATCTAAAAGGTGGAGAAACGTTAACCGTCACTTCAACAGATAAAGATGGAAATGTGTCAGATGAAGCAACAACAACAGTTACGGATACAACAGCACCAGAAGCACCAACGGTGAATGACGTAACAAGTGACGACACACAAATTTCAGGTACAGCAGAGCCAGGTTCAACAGTAACAGTAACGTTCCCAGACGGAACAACAGGTACAGGAACAGCTGATGATGAAGGCAACTACACAATAGATATTCCAACAAATGTTGATCTTAAAGGCGATGAAAATATCGTTGTAACAGCAACAGATAAAGATGGAAATGTGTCAGGTGAAGCAACAACAACAGTTACAGATACGACAGCACCAGAAGCACCAACGGTGAATGACGTAACAAGTGATGACACACAAATTTCAGGTACAGCAGAACCAGGCTCAACAGTAACAGTAACGTTCCCAGATGGAACAACAGCAACAGGAACAGCAGATGACGCAGGTAACTACACAGTTGAAATTCCAGCAAATGTTGACCTTAAAGGTGGAGAAACGTTAAACGTCACTTCGACAGATAAAGATGGAAATGTGTCAGGTGAAGCAACAACAACAGTTACGGATACGACAGCACCAGAAGCACCAACGGTGAAAGACGTAACAAGTGACGACACACAAATTTCAGGAACAGCAGAACCAGGTTCAACAGTAACAGTAACGTTCCCAGACGGAACAACAGGTACAGGAACAGCTGATGATGAAGGCAACTACACAATAGATATTCCAA
>NZ_JBOIRQ010000026.1:0-28645 GCF_051413795.1 Staphylococcus caeli
TCGTAGTCCCACCCCGGCAAAGATGACTAGAGTTGAAAAAAGCTTGATATAAGCGCATTTTCAATTCAGTCATCTACTGCCTAATTGAAAAAGAGTCCGGAACGTTTATTTATGTCCCGGACTCTTCTTGCAATCTATCTCTATTTCATTCTCACAAAATATGTTCAATACTTAATTCTGAGCTTACTTAATTGTGCCTGCATCTTTATCATGAACACCATGACGATAGAAATCAAGATACTCAGGGTCTAATGGTTTCTTACCACGAATAATATCTGATGCTTTTTCTGCCATCATTAATACTGGAGAATGGATATTACCATTCGTTGTACGAGGCATTACAGATGCATCAACTACACGTAAATTCTCCATACCATGAACTTTAAATGTTTCTGGGTCTACAACTGACATTTCATCTGAGGCAGGGCCCATTTTACAACTACATGATGGATGCAACGCCGTTTCACCATCACGTTTAACCCATTCTATAATTTCTTCATCTGTTTGTACTTCTGGTCCTGGAGAAATCTCGCCACCATTATATGGATCTAAAGCTTTTTGACTTAAGATATTTCTAGCAACTTTAATCGCTTCAACCCATTCACGTTTATCTTCTTCTGTAGATAAATAGTTAAATACGAAATCAGGTTTTTCAAATGGATCTTTAGATTTTATTTTTAAATGACCACGTGAATTTGAATACATCGGACCAACATGCACTTGGTAACCATGTGCTGCAGGTGCCTTCGTACCATCGTATCTTACCGCGATTGGCAAGAAGTGGAACATTAAGTTTGGATAGTCTACATCTTCGTTAGAGCGCACAAAGCCGCCACCTTCGAAATGGTTGGACGCTGCTGCGCCTTTACGACCGAAAATCCATTGTAAACCAATAAATGGCATTTTTAATTTATTTAAACTTGGTTGCATTGAAACAGGTTGTTTACATGCATGTTGCACATAAACTTCTAAATGGTCCTCAAAGTTTTCACCAACACCTGGTAAGTGAATACGAGGCTCAATACCTAATGAACGTAAGTGTTCAGAATCACCGATACCTGATAATTGTAGCAATTGCGGTGAGTTAATAGCGCCACCAGATAAGATGACTTCTTTGGCGTTAACTGTATGCTCTTTACCATTTTTCTTAAATGTTACACCTGTAACTTTATTACCTTCGAAATTTAACTTCGTAACGAAAGCACGTGTTTGTACTTCTAAATTTTTACGTTTCATAGCTGGGTGTAAGTATGCTCTAGACGCTGATACACGACGACCATTGTGTACTTGACTGTCGAATGGTCCAAATCCTTCTTGACGGAAACCATTCACATCAGGCGTCTTATTGTAACCAGCTTCAACACCTGCATCAAAGAATGCTTGGAATAATGGATTGTCAGCAGGACCACGTCTTAATTTAATCGGACCATGATGACCACGATATGGATCATCTTTTGTAGAACCAAATGTTGTTTCTAAGCGTTTAAAGTATGGTAAGCAATGTGCAAAGTCCCATGATTCCATACCTTCTGGTTTCGCCCATTTTTCATAGTCCATTGGGTTACCACGTTGATAAATCATACCGTTAATAGAACTAGAGCCACCTAATACTTTACCGCGAGCGTGACCAACTTTACGTCCACCCATATGTGGTTCTGGTGTCGTTTCATAAATCCAATCGTACAGTTTATTACCTGCTGGATACATTAACGCTGCTGGCATTTGTATTAATAAATCCCATGGATAGTCACTGCGTCCAGCTTCTAATACAAGTACATCATTCGATGCATCTTCACTTAGTCGGCCACCTAGTACTGAACCAGCACTACCGCCACCAATAATGATATAATCATATGATTGTTTCATCGTTATACTGCCTCCTGAAATTTATAGATTTTTTCTTATTTGAAAATGATTTATGCTTTACCAAACCAGTTGACTGGCTCTGGATTTGTATTGCGTAATATATGTTTCTCTACTTGATATTCAGCTAAGCCTTCTTTACCAAGCTCTCTACCAATACCTGATTGTTTATAACCGCCCCATGGTGCTTGTGCAAAGTAAGGGTGGAAATCATTAATCCAAACCGTACCCATTTTCAACTTATTAACAACGCGTTCAGCTTTACTAATGTCTTGTGTGAACACACCGCCTGCTAAGCCATAAATAGAGTCGTTAGCTAATTCAATCGCTTCTGCTTCTGTTGAGAAACCTTCAATTGTCACGACTGGGCCAAAGACTTCCTCTTGAACAATACGCATTGACGTATCACAGTCAGTAATAACAGTTGGTTCAAAGAAAAAGCCATCTTTTAAATCTTCACGTTCTGGACGTTTGCCGCCAATGGCAATTGATGCATTTTCAGACTTGGCAACTTCCATGTAGTTTTCGATTTTTTCTCTGTGCTCCGCTGAAATAACTGGACCCATCTCTGTTTCTGAATCAAAACCATTACCCAATTTAATATTTTTAACTCTTTCGATAAGCGCAGCTTCAAATTTATCTTTTATATCATTGTGCACGATTACTCTTGAACCCGCTGAACAAACTTGACCTGCATGGAAGAATGCGCCGTTAAGTGCTTGATCTACTGCTAAATCGAAATCCGCATCTGCGAAAATAACATTTGGATTCTTACCACCAAGCTCTAGAGCAATATTAGTCACATGATCTGCTGCTTGTTTCATGATGTGTTTACCAGTTTTAATACCGCCTGTAAATGACACTAAATCAACTTCTTCATGTGCTGATAACGGTTCACCTACTTCAGAACCTTTACCTAGTACAAGGTTAATAACACCTTTTGGAAAACCAATTTCTTCCATCAATTCAAATACGCGAATTGTAGTTAGTGGTGTTATTTCACTAGGTTTCATAACAAGTGAACAACCTGATGCCAAGGCTGGCGCAAGTTTCCATGATGCCTGTAATAATGGGTAATTCCACGGTGTGATCTGCGTCACGACACCTACTGGCTCTTTTACTATTTTGCTATCTGTATTTGGAATCGGTGAATCAATTATTTCTCCACCGTCTTTATCTGCTAATCCTGCATAAAAGTTAAATACATTGGCAATATCGTCCATATCTGCATAAGATTCTTCTAATGTTTTACCTGTATCTAGTGTCTCAAGTCTCGCTAACTCTTCACGATGTGTCGCAATTGCATCGGCAATCGCACGTACTTTTTTACCTCTATTTTCACTTGTTTCTTGAGACCATTCACCACTTTCAAATGATCTTCTTGCAGCTAATATTGCACGTTCACTATCTGATGCTGTACCTTCTGCGACTTCAAAAATCACTTCTTGGTTAAATGGATTCACAATTTTTCTAGTTTCATTATTTGAGCTATCTACCCACTCACCATCAATGTATTGACGACGAGACAAACGATTTACAAGTTCCATTAAAATGACCTCCGTTAAGTTTGTTAAATTTTTATTTAACGAATTTTATAGAATTTATGTTAGCATAGTATTTGAAAGCGTGTCAAACGTACTCAAATATTATAGGTTGATGTCATTATTGTTAAATAGTGTGACCTTACACTACAGATATTGACTTGCTATAATCTATATTTATATACAAATTTGGTCGGAGGTGGACAACATGGTACGTTCAATCAATCCAGATAATCAATTAGTAGAAGCCAAAGATATTGTTATCAATGCAATTGGTGAAACAATGGATTTATATGGCATTAACAGAAGTGTCGGTAATTTATTTGGCACGATGTTATTTGAAGAAAGCATGACACTCGATGAAATGCGCGAACAACTTCAAATGAGTAAACCAAGCATGAGTGCAGGCGTCAAAAGATTACAAGAGTTTGATATCGTCAAACAACAATTTACACGTGGCAGTAGAAAACAACATTTTATAGCAGAAAAAGATTTCTTCAACTTCTTTCGCAATTTCTTCACACAAAAATGGCGAAGAGAGATTGTGATTAATGCCGAAGCAGTACACGAAGCAGTAGCGCAATTAGACACACTAATTAACAATGAAACAATTGATGCGTCAACGAAGGCTGAAGCAATTGAAACTAAACAACAACTTATTGACACATTGCCATACTATGAGTGGTTAGAACAGTTAAGCAATGCACTTGAAAGTGGAGAAATCTTTAAGTATTTTCCAATTCCTGTAAATAAATACACAGACTCCATTGACTAATTCAATGCACAGGGTGCGGGCAATTTTATATTGTTCTGACACCCTTATTTTTATAAAAAAAGCTGCCGACGCTAGTCGACAGTTTTTTTATGCTATAAATTATCGTCTTCTTTTTTCTCTCTTACTTGTGTAATACGTAATGAACGTCGTTCTACTTCTCTATACTTATCAGCACGATGTTCTAACTTAAGCCTGTCTTCATTTAATGTCCGCATAAATGCAAACATCATCATGACAAAGACAACTAACACTGGCACACTCGCTAATAAGGCGGCAGTTTTCAGTAATTCTAACGCCCTTTCACCACCTACTAACATCAACGCAAATGGTAACAGACATAATGCAAATGCCCAGTATAAACGGTTCGCTTTTAGAGGTTCACCGATCACTTTCTTTTGAGATGCTGCTGCTAAGATATATGAACCTGAATCAAATGTTGTTGCTAGGAACAATACAGCAGAAATCATGAATAATATAATAATAATATTGTGGAACGGTAATTGATGTAATACCTCAATAATAGTTGCTTCCGTACCATGTGTGTTTAAGTTTTGAATAACATCAAATTGACCACTAATTTGTAAGTAAACTGCATAGTTTCCAAAGATACCAAAGAATAACATACAGCCTAACGTACCGTAGATAATCGTACCTAAGACAACTTCTTTCAACGTACGCCCTTTAGAAATCCGGGCGATAAATAAACCGATAAATGGCGCATAAACAATCCACCAAGACCAATAGAATATCGTCCATTGTTGCGGGAAGTTTGTCTCTTTACGACCGCCAATACCACCAAATGGTTCTAGCCATGTTGCCATTTGGAAGAAGTTCTTAACCATATTCCCCATACTTGTAATTGTAGTTTCCATAATGAAAATTGTTGGACCTACAACTAAGACAAATCCAAGTAATAGGAACGACAGAATTACATTCCAATCACTCAATACTTTAATTCCTTTTTTCAGTCCAGAATATGAACTATAGGCAAAGATACCTGTGACTAGGAATAATATAGCTCCACGCATCCACATGTTGTCACCATCGATACCTGTGAGCCTTTCAATTCCTGCTGTAATCATTGGCACACCTAAAGCTAATGATGTTGCTGCGCCACCTAATAGGCCGAATATAAATATCACATCTACAATTTGTCCAACAATACCATCTGTTTGATTTTTTAAAATTGGACGTAATGTTTGGCTCACTTTATAAATTGGCTTTTTCTTAACAAATAATAAATAACCAATACAAAGCGCTGGTAGAACAAATGTTGCCCATGCTATTGGGCCCCAATGGAACATACCATACATCGTGGCATAATTTAATGCGCTATCTGTCATGCCTTTACCACCATGTGGCGGATCTTGATAATAAAATGCCCATTCAATAATTCCCCAATATAAAATATCTGAGGCGATACCAGCACAGAATAGCATAGCCGCCCAACTGAAATTATTAAATTCAGGTTTATCTGTCGCCTTTCCTAAGGTTACATTGCCATATTTACCAAAGGCAATATAAAGCACAAATATCAATATTGCTAGACCTATGAGTAGATATATAGATCCCAAAGCACTTGAGACAGCGTTATTCATCGTTGTAATAACTTCCTGACTTGCTTTTGGAAATACCATCATAGGGATAACAGCAATAAGTAAAATTACGGATGACCCTATAAAGGTCGTCCAATCCATAACTCTATTATTCTTCATTTTTGAACACCCCTGTATTTAGTTTTTTTAACTATGTAAAAGCTGCTAAAAATATATAATCATTAGCAAAACTATTTCTTAATTCACATTCATGAGCCTAACGAACTTTAAATAATAATGCAAATTGCATTCAAAAACTTAATATTCGATATATGAATAATTATATAATTGGAACAATGAATCACTTCTCAAAAATCGCTATAATAGTAGTGTTAAATTTAAATTTAACGAATTGAATGAATCTTACAATTTTATCTAGTGCATATTTATTCCTTATAAACGCATAAATATTTCTTTTATTTTTTTGTTTTCACTAAAAAATTTAAAGTAGCAAACTATTTATTTCTTTGATTAGAAAATAAGCTAATTACGTTAATTCAATCATCAGAAACAAACTTTTTATTAGAATGGCCTATAATTAAAGTGGTAAAGTTTTTAATTTTCAGCAGAAGGAGTACACAGCTATGGATAAAACACAAATAATCAACTATTGGGATAAGCGTGCACACACATTTAGTCAAAATAAACAGGCTGAGTTAGAAAGTGCACATGCTCAAAAATGGATAAATGAAATCAATCATATCGTTCCAATAATTAAAGGCAGTCGCATCTTAGATATTGGAACTGGCGCAGGATTTTTAGCCATTTTATGTCGTCAATATGGTGCCGAAGTAACTGGAATAGATCTTTCAACAGATATGATTGTATCTGCTCAATCTAATTCAAAGAAATTCAAAAAAGACGTTAATTTTCAAGTTATGGATGCGGAACACCTAGACTTCAAAGACGATACATTTGACGTGGTCATTGCTCGTAACGTTACTTGGCTACTTCCAAACACACGAGCTGCATATCAAGAATGGCTACGGGTCTTGAAATCAGGTGGTAAACTGATCAATATCGATGCAGATTACGGCAAGGATTCCTTTGAGTCGTACCAAGCCATCACTTCTAATCATGCACATAACACACTCGGACAAGAAATGTTATCTGAAAGCGAAACCATTAAATAAAGTCTTGCAATTAATCATCTCCCTCGCCCACAAACAGATATTGATATATTAAGTGCATTAGGCTATCAACATCTACATTTAGATACATCCATTCATCAACGAATTTATAATGAGGAAGACGCGTTTTATAATCCAACACCGATTTTCTTAATATCAGTAACTAAGCATTAGATATTTTTATAAAAAATCAATTTTATATTTTATTTTTATATATAAAGTGCCTTCAGCTTGCGTTCTAAAATAATTTTTATCATACTATAAGTGAATAAAGTAAAAGGAGTGGTAAAAAATGAATAAAGAACAATTTGATAAAGTAAAAAACGGAAAAGGCTTCATTGCAGCATTAGATCAAAGTGGTGGAAGTACACCTAAAGCGCTTAAAGACTATGGCGTAACCGAAGATCAATACAACAATGAAGATGAAATGTTTAAACTTGTTCATGATATGCGTACACGTATTGTTTCATCACCTTCATTTAGCTCAGATAAAATCGTAGGCGCTATCCTTTTCGAACAAACAATGGATCGTGAAGTTGAGGGTAAACACACTGGTGATTATCTTGCTGATAAAGGTGTCGTTCCTTTCTTAAAAGTAGATAAAGGATTAGCTGAACAAAAAGATGGCGTTCAATTGATGAAACCAATGCCAGATTTAGATGATTTATTACGTCGTGCGAACGAACATAAAATCTTCGGTACGAAAATGCGCTCTAATATCTTAGAATTCAACAAAGAAGGTATTGATGCGGTCGTTAAACAACAATTCGAAGTAGCAAAACAAATCATCGCTGCTGGTTTAGTGCCAATTATTGAACCTGAAGTTAATATTAATGCAGAAAATAAAGCTGAAATTGAAGCTTATTTAACAGATGCTATTTTAGAAGAATTAAATCAATTAAATGATGATCAACTTGTAATGCTTAAAGTAACTATTCCTACAAAAGCAAACCAATATGAATCATTAATCAACCACCCTAATGTTGTACGTGCTGTTGCACTTTCTGGTGGTTATAGCAGAGAACATGCCAACGAAGTCCTTAAACAAAACAAAGATTTAATCGCAAGTTTCTCTCGTGCATTAATCAATGACTTAAACGTTAATCAATCTGATGAAGAATTCGATCGTATTTTAGGCGAAACAATTGAGTCTATCTATGACGCTTCCGTGAATAAAAACTAATCAATAATATTCAAATGTGATTCTACCCATGTACAAGATTGTGCATGGGTATTTTTTCATATAAACAAGTGATCCACTTTAAGTGATGTTTCGTACTTTCACACAAATTGTGAAAATTATCTCAAGTTAGGCTAGCCAACTTCACTAACTATCTATATAATAATATTAATTTATAAATTATATGAATTATACGAATTAACTATCGAGGGGATTGGGAAATGAAAAATTATTTACATAGGTGGATTATTGAAGCATTAAGTTTTATGGCATTAGGTTTGTTTGGTTCTTTAATTATTGGACTCATATTAGAAACGATTGGGAATCAAACTCTAATACCGCAGTTTCATTTATCATTTTTATCAGAAATTGGGAAAGTAGCTATGTCTGTCACTGGCGCTGCGATTGGGGTCGCAATCGCTTACGGATTGGGAGCTAAACCACTTGTCATATTTTCATGTGTAATTGTAGGTACTTTGGGCTATACAACATTTGGTGGCGGCGCAGTAGGTGCATACATAGCTACACTGATTGTTGTTGAATTAAGTAAGTTCTATGCAGGGAAAACTAAGATTGATATCATCGTTACGCCATTACTGACAATTATTATTGGTGGTACTATCGCTAAATTGTTTGGTCCTGCATTAAACCAATTTATGACGGGATTAGGCAAAGTGATTATTGCTGCAACGGATCAACAACCACTCATTATGGGTATTCTCGTTTCAGTAATATTTGGATTGGCATTAACTGCACCCATTTCAAGTGCAGCACTCGCATTGATGCTTGATCTAAGTGGTCTGGCTGCTGGTGCAGCAACAATAGGTTGCGCAGCACAAATGGTAGGCTTTGCTGTAAATGGCTATAAGGATAATGGTTGGAGTAGCATTTTATCAATTGGAATAGGTACAAGTATGTTACAAGTGCCTAATATCATCAAACACCCAATGATACTTGTACCCCCAACAGTTGCCAGTGCCATTGTTGCACCAATTATGACCACATTATTCCCTATGACCAACAATGCTGCGGGAGCCGGTATGGGAACGAGTGGTTTCATTGGCCAGATTATGACAATAAATGCGATGGGCGGTTCTATACAAACTTGGTTACTCATACTTGTCTTTCATATTGCCTTACCTGCTATCATTAGCTTTGTATTGTATAGATACTTCTTTAAAAAGCAATGGATTAAACCAGGTGATCAACTCATTCATGTTGCAAACTAGCGTCTGCCGTTAAGTATAAATGCTATTACTGTAGGAAATTCATTATACTTAATCCAATATTTTTACGGGTGAAAATTTTTGTTATTAATAAACTATATTTAAAAATATTTAAAAACAAGCTTAAAGATATACAGTTTTATAGATACTCAAAGTAACATAACTCAACTTAGCTAAAGTGGATGTATGTGAATATTTACAGGTGTATAATAATAGAGTCGCCGTTTTACTTCTGTGTTTTAACTAACATGGAAGGAGGTGATACCATGTTAAGCACTCTATTTGTAGCACTTATAGCGCCTATCATAGTAGGAGTTATAATCACGTTATTTTCACATTGGTTAAACAAGTGTGCTAAATAATCCAGCGGCGACATAACCAATACACCAAAAAGAGCCCGATAACTACGGACATAGTTATCGGGCTCGGTGTTTACCATATAAACACTCTATTTGTTAATCATATTATAACATCATAGTTGTTGAGAAGGCAAAATCTATGACAATAAGATGTGTAAGAGACTCATTGTTAAGTCAAAATTCAGAAAAACAGTTATTTATTTTAAAAATGTTTGACATAAATTATATATTTACAAAGGAGCAATCAGGCAAATCAATTACATATGTTCAATAATCTCTTATATTATTGAACATATCAGTAGTAGTGCTATATTTGCTTTTATTATTGGAGTATTAGTGTGATTAAGGTTTATTAACTTTTGGCTACGCAAACGTAATGATAAATAGACGACTAGTCCACCAAAAACCCCCAACCTATTAAAATAAGTTGAGGGCTTCGGTGTTCCAATGGAACTACTTTTTGTTAATCTGATTATAACATTATAGTGATTAGGAAAGCAAAAACATTTGTGAATGGTAATTGCTTTCTCTTTTTTATGCCGTTGATTAAGTTTCTTTACCATAGTTTTTGTAACAGTAAAAATATCACTTAATATTAGTATTAAAATACTAGACAGAAAAATGGACAATTTAATAGAGTACACAACACTTTTCTTTCCACTATTTGGTGGATTAATATATATAATTTCAAGTTGGTTATTACTGTATGTTGCTTACTACACCCCCAATTGTTGATGGTATTATTAGTTTAATAAGTTTAGTATTTTTAATTGCTAGAATTTCCAATATTTCAATTGTGGTATTCATACTTTCAATTAAAAAAGAATTCAATAACAAAGAGAATGACACTGCAAAAAGAATAAAATGTTAATTAATAAAACTTAACCAAAGTGGATGTGTTCAAACATATACAGGTGTATAATATAAAAGTCGCCTATCTCTCAGGCGTCTAGTAGGCGTAGAGAGGAGGTGTATAAAGTGATACTTATTTTCGTTCACATCGTAGCGCCAGTCATCAGTGGCTGTGCCATTGCGTATTATACTTATTGGCTAAGTAAGCGCAATAAAAAATAGGTGACATCGAGCCACACCAACAAAAATCCCCTCACTACTCGCAATAGTGAGGGGATTGGTGTATAAATAAATACTTATTTTCGTTATACGTATTATAACATCATATTATATAGAAATGCAAAACTAGAATATGAAACTAATTATAACAGGAATGATTATCCTCAATATAGCAATCCATTCTGAACGAGATAGAGCTTTTTTAGTCTGTTGATTTTAGACCATAAGGATATAACTGTAAATCTAGAAGCAGGTATCTTAAAGTTTAAATAAATTAATAAAATAACGATTAAAATACCTAAATTATCTATTTGAAAATTCAAGATATATTTAAAGTTCAATACAGCGATTTACTCACCTATATTTTTCTTCATCCCAATAGAGATTTAATCTTCCTTTCAAGATTGACTAAAATAAATAATCCAACTTTTCATTAAACTATAATATTGGTGATGCCAATTTGGCGATGGATTGCTTAAATTTAATCCAATAAGAACGTTGATTGTAACGTTCTTCAGTAAGTTCTTTCGATACTTTCAAGTCTTCGAAAAATGCATCCTTTAATTGCTTCGTAATATCGCTATCATACATAAATGCATTGATTTCAAAATTCAACTCGAAGCTACGGATATCCATGTTTGAAGAACCAACACTTGCCACTTCATCATCAATAATCATCATTTTAGAATGAATAAAGCCATTTTCATATGTGTACACTTTCACACCATCTCTAATTAACTGTGCCACACTCGTAATAGTCGCCCAATATACAAAAATGTGATCCGTTTACACGGAATAATTAAACGTACATCTACGCCTGATTTGGCAGCTATTCGTAACGCATTAATATAACCTTTATCCGGAATAAAATATGGACTATGCATGTAAATAGATTTTTTGGCATTCATAATCATTTTCATATAGCCAAATTCAATTTGATGCCAATTATCGCTAGGCGCACTTAACGCAAGTTGCATAGATACTTGTCCACCTTGATGTGCATTATCCGGGAAATATTTATCATTATAATCTAATTGCTCACGTTTTGCTTGGGAGTTCCAATCATGTATGAACGCTAATTGCAATGCGTCCACACCGTCTCCTTTTACTCTTAGATGTGTATCTCTCCAGTAACCAAATTTTTCGTTGAGACCTAAATATTCATCACCAATATTAAAACCACCAACATAACCAGTCATACCATCAATGACAACGATTTTTCTGTGATTACGGTTATTCACTCTAAAATTCACGAATGGTATTTTGGCTTGGAAAAATGCTTCAACCTGTCCGCCAACTTCTTGGAACTTTTTAAATTTTGATTTATGTACAGACTTAGAACCGACAGCGTCATAAAGTAATTTAACTTCAAGACCTTCCTCAGCCTTCTGTTCTAAAATACTGATGATTTCCTTTCCTAAACCGTCTAAGTTCAACACATAGTATTCCATATGAATATAAGTTTTGGCATTGCGAAGATCCTGTTTCATTTCATTAAATAAATCATGACCATCTGTATAAATATCAATATTATTATCATGACTTAAAAATGACGGCTCTTTTGTTAAAAGTGTTGTCGCAATATCTTGATGCTTCCTAACTATAGGATTATCCGAATCATTTATACTGTTCGTCGAATCTTGTAGTTGAGACTGTACCCTTTTCATTCCATCTTCAATTTGGTTATGTGCATGACCACGTTCACGTTTTTTACGTATACCTCTACCGAAGAAAATATAGACAAAGAAACCTAAAATCGGCATTACAAATAGTAAAAATAACCAAGCCCACGTAGCAGTTGCATCTCTTCTATCTCTGTCTAAAAAGACAATGACAAATGCTAAAATAATATTAATAACAAAGAAAAATGCTAGCACACCACGATATATTGGGCTTACACCTGCATCAAATATTAATTGCATAACTTCACCTCTTATCTCAAATTGTACATCATAATATTTTCGTTAAATTTTCATTATAATTCCACTTCTTATCGTTCTTTAATAATATCATGTCACTATTATATGTTTATACTATTTTCAGTATTTATCAAAAAGTTATTTTTGTAGTGATTGTTCAATTGTACGGTTACGTCCTGCTTGTGCACCAAACAAGGTAATAATGATTGCTGTTATTAATAAAATGAACAGAGATGCAGTCCAAGAACCGGTAATATCATGTAAGATACCAAAGAATAATGGGCCTGTGGCTGCAAACAAATATCCTATAGATTGTGCCATACCAGACAATTTAGCTGCAGTCTGGCTATGTTCCGTACGTAAACTAAAGAATGTATTAACCAATCCAAATGCTACACCACCAGCAACACCAATCAATATGGTTGAAATTATAGCGAGTTGCGGTACAAATAACATAATAAGTACACCCATAATAAATAATAATCCGGTAATAAACGTTACTAAAAATTGAGATTTCATTTTAGTCGCAAAAATAGGTGTGATAAAAGTGAAGGGAATGATTGAAATTTGTAACACTGATAAATACGCCCCCGCTTCACTAATAGACATTCCACTTTGTGACAAATACACTGGCATCCAATTAATCAATGAGTAAAAAATTAATGATTGACCACCCATTAATATCGTAATTTGCCATGATAACGGTGACTTCCAAACATTTACACTTTCTTTAGGTAAAGCTGTCGCAGTTTGTTGTTTCCCTTTTAACTGAACAGACCAAATGATAATTGTCACAAATGTCACAATAGCCATAAAACTGATTGCAATATTATAATTAAATGACTTGAGCAATGGTACTGTTCCATATGAAGATAATCCTCCAAACACATTCATTACAACGGTATAATATCCAGTCATAATACCAATATGTAGTGGGAATTTCGCTTTTATCACTGCTGGCGCAAGCACATTACCAAATCCTATACCAATACCTATTAAAATCGTACCAATGTACAACCAAGAAATATCAGTAATTGATCTAACTAAAATACCAATAAAAATAAAACATAGCGCTAGAAAAATTGTTTTTTCTAATCCCAAACGATTACTTGTCTTCGCTGCAAATAGTGACACAATAGCGAACGATAACAACGGTACAACAGTAATAACACTAATCGCACTATTAGATAATGCTAAATCTGCTTTTATATCTGGCAAAGCAACACCTATAGATGTAATTGGCGCTCTTAAATTTGCTCCAACTAATAAAATTCCTATAAATAATAACCAATTAAATGGCTTTATTTTTCTATACTTTTTCATACTGTACCACCCTAAAGAGATATTTCAAAACGTCATATTATATGGTACGATATGTACGTTATAATGTAAACAGGAGAGATTACTTTGTATAATATCCAAAATATTGTCGCTAAAAATATTGCCGACTATAGAAAAAAACACCAATTAAGTTTAGATAAAGTAGGGAGTGCTACTGGTGTCAGTAAAAACATGTTAAGTCAAATTGAAAAAGGGCATTCAAACCCTACCATTACAACATTATGGAAAATTGCAAATGGACTACATATTTCTTTGACTCAGCTAACATCTATACAAGACGACCATATCGCATTTATCGATGAATCAGATATTATCCCTATTATCGATGAACATGTTTCTATTTATCCTTATTTCCCGTATGATGAGACAAAACATTTTGAGATGTTTA
Organism: Staphylococcus caeli; assembly: GCF_051413795.1. Classification (GTDB taxonomy): domain Bacteria; phylum Bacillota; class Bacilli; order Staphylococcales; family Staphylococcaceae; genus Staphylococcus; species Staphylococcus caeli_A. Next base: position 14,389 of record NZ_JBOIRQ010000026.1, read on the forward strand.
AAATGGTGCTAAAACCTAATGGTAAAATGCATTCCGAACCCCATCACGCAGGTTCAGAAGAATATATCATCGTCAACGAAGGTATTTTAGAAATTGAAGTAGATGATAAGCTATATACAATTAATAATCATCAAGCGTTCCGTTTTAATTGTGATGTCCCACATAGTTACTATAACCCAGGTAGCACAAACACGGTATTAACCTCTACAATGTATTATCAATAATTTAAGTTTAGAAATAAATTAAGTGTCAGAATTCGAGAATCTGACACTTTTTTTGAACCACTCTTTTTAATTAGTCATACTTTAATTTTATTAGGTGATGGTTCACTTAATAAAATTTACATATACTTTATTTTAATGTTAATGTTGTGGTACGTATTAGTTTCAAATTCATTATGGAGGCTTTTTAAAATGATGGAGAATAATGAGAGGCACAATTCGAAAATACCAAGTCCAATACATACTTCAGATTTTTGGCGCGCTAAAATCTCCGTTGTAAGCTTATACTTATTTTTAGCGTTATTGTATTTATCGTTTATGTTCGACATCGAACGTTCATTTTTTTCTCCATTTACTATTGGTAGTATTCTATTAAGCATAGTTATAGGGTGCAGAATGGTAGTGTCTCCATTTAATATAGACAAAGTAAAGGTCGAAGTAAGTGACCCTAAAATTTATCGACGCATACTTAAATTGAAATTCAAAAAAAGAGTTTTCTTTTTATTCATTGCGTTATTTTATATGTATCTGGTGAATACAATTGTAGCACCACTTCTCGCAGGTAATCCGCTAAAATTTTACGATTTCAATTTCTTGATTACCTGTATCCCCACTATCTTAATTGTGTTATTAACAGCTAATAAAGATTCTAGAGTAACACTGAACACTGAAGGGACTGACGATAATGAAAAATGATAAATTATTGCAACTCATTCCCAACTTTCACCTTTCGAATTCAGAGCAAAAGTATCAATTATTACATGTGTATGCTATATGTTTAAAATGGCTACTTACTGGTATTTTCATTATTTCTGCAATAGATATTATTGTTGAAATATTTCTCGATCATGTCCCAATTTTAGGTATATTCGGTATGATTTTATTTATCATTTTAATCATAATCCTAACGTTTAACCTCAAAAAACAAAAAAGAAGGTGAAATCCAATAATTAACCTTGGTTTTCACCTTCTTATCTTACTAACATATTATTTATCTACATTATCACTGTAACTCAAATCCCAACCGATATCATATTTATCAATTAATTTTGCATATTTAGCGCCCCAGAACATATCGTCCAATTCCATTTGAACTTCACCATCAGTTTTCAAGTGTTCATATACTTCTTTTATAGCCGTTTCACTATCAAATTCTAATACAATATAAACATTACGGTCCTGAAGCATTGTGTTATCTTCTTTGGGAATATCTGAAAGCATAAATATTTGTCCATCCACTTCTAACTGACTATGAATGATACGTTCCGGATCTTCTGCAACTGTTTCATTTGCTTCGCCATAAGTCATGATTCCTTTAATTTTTCCACCTAAAACCTCACTATAAAAATTCAAAGCTTCTCGACATGTACCGTTAAAAAATAGATAGGGTGATACAGTTTTTAACATCGTGACACTCCTTTATTTAATTAATATCACTCTTAGACTTCCCTACTTCAGACACATGTAGTCTTATTATTTAAAAATCAATACACACCGAAGTCTTAAATATTAATTACTAGTTCAAAGATTTAAATAAAAATGAAACTTTAGACTTCCTTATAAGAACTTTTCTATATAAAAGGCGGATTCTTCAATAGACTTATATTCCGTGTTAATCACTGTTGCATTTAGTTTTTCGAATATAACCTCAGCATAGCTTAATTCTTCTTTAATTCGCTCAATACTATTATAATTTGTAGGTCCATGTAAGCCTAAGACTTTCACACGTTCATTTCGTATATTCAAAATATAGTTGGGACTGGCCGTTAAACCAAATACTTTTAATTTTTTCAGCTTAAACACTTCATCTGGAATATCTACTTCAGGCACTAATGGAATATTGGCAATCTTATACCCTTTGTTTGCCAAGTACATACTCAACGGGGTTTTAGACGTTCTTGAAACACCTACTATAAGTGCATCTGCTTCACCGATATCTGTAAAATGTTTACCGTCATCATATTTCACAGAGTATTCCATGGCCTCTATACGCTTAAAGTAATGCTCGTCTAGTTTACGTAAAGCACCACTTTCCAGTATGGGGTCACAGTTAGTACGATTTTGAATGATACCAATTAAATCCGACATATAATCTATATATGGAATATCAGCTTCCTGTGCAAATTTCTGTCCCACTATATTGAATTCTGGGTTAACCAATGTCGTCACAACAACTGCATTACGAGATTGTGCAATTTTCAATATTTGTATCAATTCATCCTTACTTTTTATAAAAGGGAACTTTTTCATTTCGATTTGTGTGATATCTGGAAATTGCGTTAACGTCGCATGAATCATGCGTTGTGCCGTCTCACCCAATGAGTCTGAGATGATGAAGAGCTTTAGTTGTGGATCCATTGAATCATTTAGCATATTTGTAATCGACCTCCACTTCACACTGTGCTGTTGAAAGTAATGCTCCCGGCACTCTAAAAGGTGAGCACGACACATAATCAATATTAAGTTGATTGAAATATTGTATTGATTTATGGTCACCACCAAGTTCACCACAAACACCAATTTTAATTTCAGGATTAGTTGCTTTTGCATACTCAGTAGCTATCTTGATAAGACTACCTACACCTTCCAAATCTATCGTTTGGAATGGATCTTTCTCTAATATTCCTTTTTCCGCATATTCCCCTATAAATTTTCCAGCGTCATCGCGGGAGAATCCAAATGTAAGCTGTGTTAAGTCATTTGTACCAAAACTCATAAAATCACATTCTTTTGCTAAATCACCAGCAATTAAACATGCTCTAGGTGTCTCAATCATAGTTCCAATCATATAGTCTATTGTTTCGCCCGCTTCTTGTTGTATTTTATCTATACGTTCTTTGATTTTCACTTTTAGTATCGTAAATTCAGCAACCGTTGAGACTAAAGGAATCATTATTTCAGGACGACACGCAACGCCTTGAGCTTTCATACGCAGTGCACTTTCAATAATAGCTTCAGCCTGCATTAGATAAAGCTCAGGATATGTGATTGCTAGCCTACACCCTCTGTGACCAAGCATAGGATTTACTTCATTTAAACTTTCAATTAATTGTTCTAGCTCACTAACCGGTACATCTAGCTGATTAGCTACAGCTTGTTTCTCATCCTGTGAATTTGGTAAAAATTCATGTAACGGTGGGTCTAATAAGCGTATAATTGTTGATCGTTCACCAGAGAGTTCTAGTATTTTTTCAAAATCAGCAACCTGGTATGTCTTAATTTTGTTTAATGCAGTTATTCGTTGATCTTGCGTATCTGATAAGATAAATCTTCGCATCTCGATCAGTCGTTCAGGTGCAAAAAACATGTGCTCTGTACGTACAAGACCAATACCTTTTGCGCCAAATTGATATCCAGCTTGAATATCTGGAACCGTTTCAGCATTCATGCGCACATCTAATCTCGCTTTGGATGCTGACAACTTCATAAACGTTTCGAAGGCCTCACTTTTCTCTGCCTCTATCGTTGCTATTTCACCTTTATATAAATCACCCTTCGCTCCGTCTACGGATACAATATCTCCTTCGTATAACGTTCCACCTGGATAGTTTACAATTTTATCTGTTACGTTAATTTCAATGTTAGAGCATCCTGTCACGCAACATTTACCCATACCACGTGCCACTACAGCTGCGTGTGATGTCATGCCTCCATGTGTTGTTACAATAGCTTCACTCGCAATCATCCCTTCAATATCTTCTGGGGACGTCTCAGGTCGCATTAAAATGACTTTATTTCCTTTTTCCGACTCAAACTTTGCATTTTCAGCTGAGAAAACAATCTTCCCACTCGTTGCACCAGGACTCGCCGGCAATCCCATATCAGAAACCAAAACTGCTTGTTTTAAAGCACTCTCATCAAAATTAGAATGTAATAGTTGATCAATAGACTTAATATCGACACGTTGAAGTGCTTCTTCTTCTGTTATAATACCTTCTTCAACAAAATCAACAGCGATTTGTATAGCCGCTCGTGCTGTACGTTTACCACTACGTGTTTGTAAAATGTACAATTTTCCATTTTCAATCGTAAACTCAATATCTTGCATGTCCTTGTAGTGCATTTCAAGTTGCTGTGATACCTCTACAAATTGTTGATACACAGTAGGCATCTGACCTTTGAGCGTATCAATGTCTTTTGGTGTACGTATTCCTGCTACAACATCTTCACCTTGTGCGTTCAACAAATACTCTCCAAACAACTGTGCTTCACCAGTCACAGGATTACGTGTAAATGCTACACCCGTACCACTCTCTTCTCCACTATTACCAAATACCATTTCTTGAATATTGACAGCTGTTCCAATATCATGTGGAATTTCATTTAACTCACGATATACACGCGCACGCTCATTATCCCAAGATTTAAAAACGGCTTCAATCGCTTCCGTCAATTGTTTAACAGGGTCCTGTGGAAATGGTTTGTACACTTCTTCTAGATAAATAGCTTTATAATATTCACAAATATCTTTTAAACCTTCAGCAGGAATATCTGCATCATTTTGATAACCTTTTTGTTTTTTATATTGGTTAAAATATGTATCAAATGAGGCCATAGGAATGTCGTACACTACTTCTCCAAACATTTGCAACAATCTGCGATAGCAATCAAAAGCAAATCGTGCATCATTCGTTTTAACTGCTAATTTTTTTACATTGTCGTCATTTAAACCCAAATTTAAAATTGTATCCATCATACCCGGCATTGAAATTTTTGCACCACTACGCACAGAAACAAGTAATAACTCCGTGTCCGAAGAAAATGCTTTTTGAGTTCTATAAGAAAACGCTTCCAATTCTGTGTATAATTGCTTCATTAATGTATCTGAAAGTTTTGCACCTTGTTTCAAATATTCAATACATGCTTCGGTAGTTATTGTGAATCCATCCGGTACTGGTAAGGCTAACCGCTTCATTTCTGCCAAATTTGCACCTTTACCACCTAATAATTCTTTCATTGATTTTTGTCCTTCATCAAAAGCATAAATATATTTTGTCATACTCGATCACCTCAAATAATTATTATGTCATACTATTTTTAATAGAGTATGTCACATTAATACAGAAATGACAACTAAAATATTGAAATTAAATCGCATATATTTATTTTTTTGTCTATTTTTATAGAAATACTTCATCTTTAGTACAAAAAAGACCTCTAATAACAAAGTACATTGTTATTGAGGCCTTCTTTCAAATTAATACCAGTTTTTACTACCTTCATTCCCACCATATTGTATGATATTGCTAAATAAATATTTTAAGAGAGTTCGCATATCAATATCACTCTTACTGTTTTATTTTAGACGTACACAATTTTTGGAAATCATTCTATTTCAAAAAGCTTTTGTTTAAACTGGTTAAATTTTAGTGGTTGTATAAGTAGGTGAAATAGATAGAGAAGTAGTGAGTTACTTAACAGAGTGTTAGATGTTAATGGGAGGTAGCAACGTACTAAAAATAGCACTTAAGTAGGATTTTCATGATAAATCTTTTTAATTTTACGACACAATATAGTGCTTTGAAATTAAATAAGTCATTTAAATGACCATTTCTGATAGATAGTTGTATTTGCATATTTTTGTGATTTGAAATTAATCATAATACCTATACATATTGTTCACTTCCATTCATTTCAAAGTGCATCACTGATACGATATCCAATGATACGAGCTATTACTTATTAACTCAATTATGGCACCATTTCAGACATGAAAATTCAGATTGAGGACAAAACGTTTTGCATCTACGAAGATTATTATTTCATATTTTATAGAATTATTTAGTAATAACTTAAATTTATTATATTATTCATCGTGTAATTTGTAAAGTGAATATTAGCAATTCACTATATTTTAGCTTCCTTACTTTATGTTGTTTATAAATTATATTGCCCAAACCTTTACTTTATCTTGGTTTTTAATACTACAATTTATTGCATCTATAGCTTTGTTAAAATTTCAATAAAGGCTACAATAAAGACAAATAATTTTAAGATTTATAACAAGGAGGATACTTAAATGAAGATTATTTTAGCTCCTGACTCATTCAAAGGAAGTATGTCCGCTACAGAAATCGCTACTTATATGTCACAAAGTATTTCCGAAATTTATCCGCAAGCTGATGTACATGCGTTGCCTGTTGGGGATGGTGGCGAAGGTACAATGGAGTCTTTAGTCAATGCTACTAACGGAACATTTCATTCAGTTAATGTTACAGGTCCACTTGGAAATCAAGTCAGTGCACAGTATGGTGTTTTAAATGATGGCAAAACATGCGTCATAGAGATGGCCGAAGCTTCTGGGTTAAAACATATACCAGAAAACTGTTTGAATGCTATGGATACCACTACTTTTGGAACCGGTGAATTAATTCTTAATGCATTAGATAAAGGCTTTCGAAATTTCATCATTGCACTTGGTGGATCTGCAACAAATGATGGAGATTCCGGTATGCTTCAAGCGCTTGGAGTAAAACTTTTAGACAATCAACAACAAGAAATTAATTTCGGAGGTGCTGCATTACAAAATCTTAAAGTAATTGACTTAACCTATTTCGATCAACGTATTAAACATTGCAAATTCACTATTGCTTCAGATGTTCAAAACCCACTTATTGGTCCTAATGGCGCTTCTCATGTATTTGGTAAACAAAAAGGCGCTTCAATGGCACAAATAAATCAACTTGATAGTAACTTAGAACATTGGGCAAATTTAGTTGCTGCTGAAACTAATATTCGTATTCATAATTCACCTGGTGCTGTTGCTGCTGGCGGGTTAGGTGCTGCTTTCAAGGCATTCTTCCCTAACCATTTTGAAGAAGGCATTCAAGTGGTCATTGACTACACAAATTTAGAGCAACATTTAAAAGATGCTGATTTAATTATTACTGGAGAAGGTAAAATAGATTTTCAGACATTTTATGGAAAAACACCTCTAGGCATTGCAAAGTGTGCAAGAAAGTTTAATGTGCCCATCATTTTTATCGGTGGTACTGTTGATATAGATATTGAGCGATTGTCAGATTTAGGTGTCATTAGCGCTTTTAGTTTAACTGATAGACCGCTATCACTAGCTGACACAATTCAAAATTCAGAACAACTTATCAAAAAAGTCACTAAAAATATCATTAAAACATTTTTTCATAATGCAAAATTTTGATAAACTCTTTCCATTTTCAGCGCTAAAACACTTGTATGTTTAACTTAAATGACAACGAGGTGATAAAAAATCAACTTTATACACATTGACTTTCATCACCTCACTTTTTTATTTATACGATGGTCCGGCTTTTATATTTGCACTTTCTAAAGCTTGTGTTAATACTCCCATAACATTGATACTATGTTCTAATTGTTGTTTAGCCAAATCAAAATTTTCATCGTTAATCATTTGGGCAATTTTCACAAATTCCTCGTGCATGCGATGGTTATGGGGATTGACTTGGTATACTTGTGTGCCGCCATTATTATATTTCAATTCAAATACCTTCAGCTCATTGGTCGGACCTTTAATATTTATACTTGCAGCGTCCCCTTGAATATATGATTGATTATCAGAATTTGAATCTTTAGCACCAACACAGACTACCTTCATATCTTTATAATTCATTTGTAAAATACCTGATGTATCAATTTCATTTTCAATATTCGCTGAGTATGTTATAGCATCTGGCAGTCCAAACAAACCCACGGCTAAATGTATGTTATAGACATTAATATCCATTAGCGCACCGCCACCTTTAGCAGGGTCGAATGCTGGCTGAATCACACCGTTTTTAAAATCATCATAACGTGACGAATATTGAGAATAATTAAATTGAGCAATTTTACAATTCCCTAATTCAGTAATAGATTGCTTTAGGACTTCATAGTTGCTTAGATAAATATTTGTGATTGCTTCGACAATCATAACATTGTGTGACTCAGACAACGCTTTTAATTCGAGCAGTTCATCTTTTGTTAACGTAAACGGCTTTTCGCATATTACATGTTTATGCTGTTTAATTGCTTTTTTCGCATAGTCAAAATGTAAATGATTAGGAACAGCTAGATAAATTACTTCAATGCTAGCATCTTGTAAAAACAACTCATAATCTTCATATATCGTTTTAATATTGAACTGTTTTTGTAATTGTTCTACATTTTCTGGATTTCTCCCCGATGATACAATACTTTGAATTGTAAAATCTGATATTTGCTCTATTACTGGCAGCGCTTCTTTCACAATTTTCCCTGCACCTACGATTCCAATATTCATACCTTTTCTCCCTTTATATTCATTTTATGGTTAGCTCTACTTTTATGTTTTATGAACGTTGCAAATGTATCAAATTATCTGCTTTGTCCGTGAATATACCGTCAACACCCCAATTTGCCAATTGATTCGCACATAATTGATTATTTACTGTCCATACATTCAACGAATAACCTGCATTTTTTATTTCTTTTACACGCTCTTGTGTGAGTTTAGTATCTTCAATATTCACGATATTTGAATTACAGAAATTTAATAACGTTCTCCAATCTTCACCAAATCCACTTGCCTTAAAAATTAATGCTCTTTGATACTGAGGCATGATATTTTCAGCTAATTTTATTAAGTAAATATTAAAACTAGAAATTAATGCTTCTATCTGAGAGTCTAATGATTTTAATATTTCTGATACTTGAGTAACCATACTTTCTGATAATACGCTACCATTCGGTCCACTAACACCCTTTAACTCAATATTTAAATTAATTTTTGTGTTGTTAGCTAAATCTATAATCTCCTTTAAAGTAGGCAAAAGTTCCGCTTCATATTCATTACCAAACCAACTACCTGCCGATGCGTGTTTTATTTCATTGTAATTTAGCTGGGACACTTCACCAACTATGTCTGTTGTACGGTCTAGGTAGTCATCGTGAATAATCACTAATTGTTCATCTCTTGTTATTGCAACATCCAATTCAATCCATTTTAAATCTGATACAGATACCGCTTTTTTAAATGAAGCAAGTGTATTTTCAGGAGCTTTACTCGGCAATCCTCTATGTCCATAAATAGTAAACATCAAACCATCCTCTTCAACTAATGTTACAGTAATTATGATATTAATTTATTTATTTTTCAAATTATATATTAAGTACAGATAATCTACCTATATTTCAAAATGTTTTTACGATACAAATAAAATACACCCTACAAGTTAAAATGTTGCCTTTACTTGTAGAGTGTATTTAAAATGGTTGTGATTTCCGAATTATTGCAACTGATTTAACGCATCTTTGATATCATGATCGCCAGATTGTATGAAAATAGACGCTCTTTGAAGTGAATTTATGTCTAAAGCTTGTACTAAAGTTGTTGCAACATCTTCACGTGCTATCGTATAACTATTCGGATGATTATTAAGTTCCACTGTAACGTCAATTTTTCCGCTACCAATATCATTATTTAATGGACCCGGATGAATTAATGTATATGCTAACGTACTATTTTTTATATAATAATCCGATAAATTTTTAGCTACTGCATAGGGTTTCATATTTTCTGTTTCACTGTCTGGATCAAGACTATCTGTAGCAGTTAAGTGAATAAAACGCTTAACCTTGGATTGCTCAGCATAATCGACAGCCTTTTTTGCACCCCATAAATCAACGAGCATTGTTTTATCTGCACCTGTCGCACCACCGGAACCCGCTGCAAATATCACCCCGTCAATATCTTTGAATGCATGAGAAAAGTCTTTTTCTAAATCTCCAAGTACTATTTTATCCGCACCAAGTGCTTTCAATTCATTGATTTGTTCTTCTCTACGTACCATAGCAACAGAAGTATGTTCCGTTTCATTAAGTTTCTGAATCACTTTCTTACCCGTATTTCCATTTGCACCAATCACTAAAATATTCATAATTAAAACCTCCTTAGGAAATAGCTATTACTTTTTATATGCACATGCATATATTAACGCTTAATTACTTCTCAAGTCAATGAATAAAACTTCGCTTATGTTTTATCAATATTTCACATAAATTCTATACATTTTTATATTATGCGTTTCATGCTACCATTAAGTTATTATATTAAGTGAGGTGAGATGCAATGCAAAATTTTAATAGTGTTTATGTAAAAAAAGGTACAAAATCTTATTCAAAAATTATCATTGCACTATTCATAGCTGGTTTCACTATCTTTTCAATTTTGTATAGTGTTCAACCACTAATACCTCATTTTACGAAATCATTTAACGTCAATGAAACCATAGCAAGTTTAGCATTATCTGCTTCAACCATTTCATTAGCTATTGCAATGTTATTTTTCGGAGCAATATCAGAAGTAGTTGGACGTAAACCTATTATGGTTTTCTCTGTTATTTCTGTATCCCTCTTAGCGTTATTACAACCATTCATCCTAGATTTCAACACATTTTTAATAGTTAGACTGATTCAAGGCATATGTTTAGCGGGCCTACCCTCAATCGCCATGGCTTACATTGGAGAAGAAATCTCACCACGTCATTTACCAGAAGCTATGGGTATCTATATCAGTGGAAATGCATTTGGTGGCGCTTTTGGCAGAATATTCACCGGTTACATTTCTAGTATTTATGGTTATCAAATAGGTTTGATTTCCATTGCCATTTTAAGTGTAATAGCTACCATTATTTTCATATTTTTATTACCACCGTCCCAACATTTTGAAAAACAAAATTTGTCTATAAAGTCTTTATTAACAAGTTACCTTGCCCATTTAAAAAATATAAAATTATTAAAACCGTTTATGATAGGTTTTTTACTTTTAGGTTGTAATATAGCAGCATTTAACTATATTGGATTTGCACTTGCTGAAGAACCATACAATTTGCACGCTTCCGTTATTAGTTTCGTTTATTTATTATTTTTAATTGGCATGATCTCATCAATATTAAATGCTAAATTGCGTTTAGCACTTGGTACATTAAATGCTTTAAAATTTTGCATTTTGACACTTATTTTTGGAATTTGGATTACGCTCATACCTCTATTACCTTTTAAAATAATTGGTTTGGCATTTAGTGTTTATGCATTCTTTAGTGGTCATGCTATTGCAAGTTCTGTAGTAACAACTCGGGCAGAAGATCATAAAGCGCAAGCATCAAGTCTTTATTTGTTATTTTATTATATTGGATCCTCTGTTGGTGGGACATTAGCTGGTATTTTCTACAGCTTCATTCAATGGCCGGGCGTTGTAATAATGATTACTGGATTTATGGCCATTGCTTTCATTATTTCATTAACAATTAAACAAAATAAAAAGCACTGATTCTAATCAGTTCTTTTCTTCGTTCTTAAACTTTTCAAAACTATAAAGACTACTAAGTAAGCCAATAGCAAGAATAATCGCAGCGAAAATCAAAGCAGCATCATAGTTGCCTTCATTACCTATTAATAGACCTGAAACCGCAGGAGCAATCATCTGTCCTAAACTGTAGATCACTGTTAATGATGCTACCAAATTGAGACTACTATTGTGTTGAAACATGAGTGCTTGTGCCTTAGACATATACAATGTCGTTAATCCTAAAAACGTAGCGCCAAATAATAACGAACTAATCACCAGGCCTGGTATGTTTTCTAAGAATACTGGCATTATCACACCAATAATTTGTAAAACAAAAGCAAGATATATTGCTTTTGCATGACCCAATTTGCCTGCCATCATTGACCATAACACTGCTGAAGGAATAGCACCTAAACCTACAAACATCCAACTTAAAGCAGCGTAATCTGCTAAATCAGGTATCGCTTTTACTATAGCAACTAAGAAAGTGCCCGTAATAATGTATCCTGCACCTTCACAAAAATAAGAAATTGAAAAAACAAACACAAATCGCTTATTTAACTTTTCACCATTTTCATGTTGTTTCATTTCTTTATTTTGTGACTCTTCTTTATTTGGATTATTATCCTTCAAACCAATAATAGCAAAAACCCCTAATAGCAATGAACTTATTCCTAAAATCATCCAAGTCATTTCCCAAGAGTTTTTATCGGTATATAAGTAAATAAAAATACTGCTTAAAAAGATACCCACGCCAATACCACTATATAATAATCCAGAAATACGATTTTTATTAGCAATTCTTAATGCTTCAAGTGTAACATTCGATGCTAGTACGAACACTGCGCCACTAGTTATACCTGAGATGAGTCTTAGTATAATCCAAACTAAATAGTCATTAAAAATCCCCATAAAAATTGTAGAAACAATATTAATAATTAAGTATATTTTTAGATCAGTAGCTTTAGTAAGAATAATAAACCAGATTGGAATAATTGCACCAATTAAATATCCTAAATAATTCATTGTTGCCAAAATACCCGCACTTTGATCATTCATATCGCTACTTTGTTGCATAAAAGGCATTATCGGTGTATATGCAAAACGTCCTATTGCCATAACAATGAACAAACAAATCATACCTAAAGCCAATTGCTTATAAGCCTTTTGCATATAACTTCACGCCTTTCTTAACCTTTTTTTATACTCTTTTAAAATTATTTTACACACCTATTATAACTTGACTTTAAAGTAAATATGACTGCTTTATAGTATTTTTTCATTCTATATATTTACTATAGTCTATTGTATCTATGTTATTTGTAACAATTACGTCTGCATGTATTTTATTTGTTAAATATCTACTTACTTCACATACTGCATTTACATCTAAGCTTTCAATTTCATTCATTTCTAAAAAAATATAATCTATTACACCAGTTTTATTATTAGTTTGGATGAGTAATTCTTCAATGTGTGATAATAAAATGCTTTTATAATCCTTAGATGGAATTGCCACAACTCTAGAATTAATTGGCTCTTTATTCTGATTTCTTAAATAAAATAACGTATTACCTCTACTATATTGAATGATAATAAACATAGATATCCCCCAGTTAAAATCCTTCTAATATACTATTTTACACATCATACACAATCGATAAACATTTTTAACTAATCAAGAGCAATTGTTTTAAAGTTAATACAAGTTTATTTTTTTGGGACCTAACATTTAAATTCAAAGTTATCGTTATAATTAAAAAGGCCTTTCATCCAAGAAAGATGAAAGGCCAAATTTTAATTTAATTCTTCAAAATAACTTACTTATCTTCGTCTTCTTTTCTACGACGTTTAGCAAATAATAATATTGCTCCTAACCCTGCAAAGATAGATCCGAACAGTGTACCATTACGGACTTCATCTTCACCAGTTTCTGGTAATTCATTTGCTGAGTTTTGTCTACCACTATCATTTATTTTTTGTGGTTTTGTTGGTTCTTTAACACTATTACTTCCATTATTTGGTTCTTCTCCCGCACTTGGATTTTCTCCTGTACCTGGATTTTCTCCTGTGCCTGGATTTTCTCCTGTACCTGGATTTTCTCCTGTGCCTGGATTTTCTCCTGTACCTGGATTTTCTCCCGTACCTGGATTTTCTCCCGTACCTGGATTTTCTCCTGTACCTGGATTTTCTCCCGTACCTGGATTTTCTCCTGTGCCTGGATTTTCTCCTGTACCTGGATTTTCTCCCGTACCTGGATTTTCTCCTGTACCTGGATTTTCTCCTGTACCTGGATTTTCTCCCGTGCCTGGATTTTCTCCTGTACCTGGATTTTCTCCCGTACCTGGATTTTCTCCTGTACCTGGATTTTCTCCTGAAGTTATTACTGTTGTAACAGTACTTTCAGATACATTTCCATCTTTATCTGTTGCTGTTATAACTAACACTTCTCCACCTTTTAAGTCTACATTCGCTGGGATGTCTATTGTGTAGTTGCCTTCATCATCAGCTGCTCCTGTTGCTGTTGTTCCGTCTGGGAACGTTACTGTTACTGTTGATCCTGGTTCCGCTGTTCCACTGATTGTTGTATCGTCACTTGTTACGTCTTTCACCGTTGGTGCTTCTGGGGCTGTTGTATCTGTAACTGTTGTTGTTGCTTCACCTGACACGTTTCCATCTTTATCTGTTGCTGTTACAACGATATTTTCATCGCCTTTAAGATCAACATTTGTTG
>NZ_JBOIRQ010000027.1:0-28241 GCF_051413795.1 Staphylococcus caeli
GGTTATTAACATCTTACAATAGAGTGCCGTTTATGGGCATTTTTTTATGAAATTTTAAGAGTGTTGCACTTAATATTACAATCCGTCTTATTAAAAAGGAGTGGATCATTATGTCAGAATCAAGTACAACACCATATAGACACGTCAGTCAAACAACAAATGAAGCAATCGTTCAAGACAAGAAAAAGTTTCAATTACCACATGTATTATTAATCATGTTGATGATGATGATGTTTGCTTGTTTTTTGACATATGTCATTCCAGCGGGCACTTTTAATACTGATAAATCGGGTGCAATAGTTCAAGGTACATATCATGCCATCGCACAGAATCCAGTGAATCCTATTTATGCAATTACATTAATACTTAATGGTGGTATAAAATCTGCGCAAACAGTGACATTGTTACTATTTATAGGTGGTGCAATGGGAGGTATTCTACAACTAGATTCTGTTAAGAAATTAACTAATTATATGATTTATAGATTTGAATCTGCAGGGGCTTTGCCCTTAGTTATAGGTTTATTTTCACTGATGGCCTTTATAGGATTTTTTGTCGGTGGTGATCAAATGATTGTCTTTGTCACATTAGGCGTCATTCTAGTGCATCGATTAAAATTAGACCCGCTCATGGCTCTAGCAATTACGTTTTTGCCACTTTATATGGCATTTTCAGTTTCACCCTCAGGTATGGCCAAAATTGGGCAAATTGTTTATCCAGATGTAGTACTTTATTCAGGCTATGGTGGAAGAGCGATTATGTATGGTGTCTTTTTCGTAGTAACGCTTCTCTATGTGGTATGGTATGCCAAAAGGGTGATTAAAGATCCGAATCGTAGTTTGATGAATACACGTGCATGGCAGTTAGATATTAAGAATACGACTTCACAAGACATTACTATTGAAGAACGTCAGGTCAATTGGAGAGATTATAGTGTAGTGTTATTAGTCGTTTTGACACCGATTATTTTAGCACTTGGTAATGGTTTATTTAAATGGACTGAGAAATATGGCAACGGCGTCTTTATTACTGTCTTTGGCATTAGCTTTGTACTGGCCTATATTATAAAAAGTAAAACGCCAAGTGACATGGTAGATGGCTTTTTAGAAGGTGCTAAGCCAATGTTGGTTGTGGCATTTGCTATTATTATGGCTAATACAATAAGTGTTATTTTAGAAAAAGGTCAAATACTAAGTACAATTGTTCACGTACTGACAACACAACTAGATGGAGCACCTTCTGGATTGGTGTCCATTATTGTATTTTTAGTGGCATTAGTATTTAATTTCTTAGTTCCCTCAGGGTCAGGACTTATGAGTGTGATGATTCCAATATTACAACCTGTGACTGAAACGCTAGGTGTGAATGACCAAATACTATTGACGTCATTATCGTTTGGTGGAGGTTTAGGGAATTTAATTACGCCAACACTTGGAGCTACCATCGGGGCAATCGCTATAGCGAAAGCAAATTTCGGGTCTTGGATTAAATTTATGTTGCCACTCTTTTTTCTATGGATAGTGGTAGGAGGCATCTTACTGTACGTATTTACGGTGACAGGTTGGTCAGGTGGTATTTAAATAACAGCAGAGTGAACATAGGGTGCGTCTATAGCATAGATTATTGTTTGATCTACCAATTTAATTTAGCTGTATTGTTTAAAGAATTGTCACTGTAATTTATTCATAAATGTCCTATAATATGCTTGAGGAGGATTATCTATGCGTAGAGTACTTTATGCTTTTTTAGTTTATACTATTTTAGGCTTATTAAGTGGTTTCTATTATCGTGAGCTAACGTTAGCGCATCACTTTACTGGTGATACACAACTTGTTGTAGTACATACACATACACTGATATTAGGTATGTTTATGCACCTTATTTTATTACCGACCGTTAAAATATTTAAATTAGATAGTTACTATCTATTTAATTGGTTCTTCATCATATATAATATTGGCGTGCTCACAACAATAGGTATGATGTTTATGAAGGGAACATATCAAGTTATAGGGTTGAAAGTCCCTGAATCATTTGCAGGGTTTGCAGGTATTGGGCATACAACGTTAACTGCAGGATTTATTTTGTTATTCTTTTTATTGAGAAATGCCATTATCAAAGATCCAAGAAATTAAAAAATCGAGACGCTGAGACATGTAAATGGTATCTTAGCTTCTCGATTTTTTTGCGTTAATGTAATTTTGGATAGCTATTATTTTTTGGATTTTAAAGCATTATAGAAGATGTCGCGTTGTTTTTCTAGTGAAATTGGATCGTTATATTGTGTTTCTGAAACATCAAATTTAATAATATTATCATTTTTTACTGCTGGGAGATTTTTCCAGTAATTTGTAGATTCAAAATTTGCTACTTTATTTCCATTCGTAGCAACAACTGCGTAATCACCAATATATTCTGTGAATTTCTCAGGACTCAATGGTGTAGCAAATTTATCTTTTGTAGCTTTCGCGAGTGCTTCAGGTTGTTTCATACCATAGCCATCATAGAAAATTTCAGTACCTCGACCTAAATGGTTGCTAAAAGCCATCGTTCCTTTTGGTGTTTGTTGAACGACTGAAATAGATTTCCCTTTAATCACAGGTTCAAGTTCTTTTTTATCTTTTGCCATTTGTTTGTCCCATTGTTTAATCCATTTTTGAGCTTTATCTTTTTCGCCAACAACTTCTGCGAGTTTTAAAGTATTGTCTTTGTAGTTAGATTTTTCTGAGTCAAATGCAATTGTTGGAGCAATTTTTTGTAATTTTTTAATATTTTTATCTTGTACTGTTGTAATGATTAAATCAGGTTTTTGTGTTGTGATCTGCTCAATACTTGTATTGTCAATATATTTTACACCTTTTGTGACATCTTTTAATACTTTGTTCTGTTCAACAAATTTTGGTACAGCAACAGGTTTGTGATCAAATTTAACAAGTGCACCAACATAGGTAGGGTGTAACACTACAATACGTTTTGGATCTTTTGGAATTTTAACTTTGGAATTTGTATCATCTTTAAAAACTTTTTGATCATTGTCGTCAGATTTTGACTGATGATCACTTGATTTATCATTGGTACAAGCACTTGTAAATAATAATAAACATAAAGCAATAAATAATAATTTTTTCATTTGTTGTAGCTCCTTTGATAGTTAATTTTAAAAATAATTGCCTTCCTATTGATAATCGTTATCAATTATAGCATAATGGAGATAAGAGGCAAGTCTAATTTTTGGGAGGAAGCATTATGGATGACGTTATTATAATCGGTGGTGGCCCTGCTGGATTATTTGCAAGTTTTTATTCAGGACTAAGAGGGATGAACGTACGTATTATAGATGTACAAGACAAACTCGGTGGGAAAATGCATGTGTATCCTGAAAAAATTATTTGGGACATTGGTGGTTTAGCACCAAAACCATGCTACGAAGTGATTGAAGATACGGTGAAACAAGGGTTGCATTTTAATCCTGAGGTGAACTTAAATGAACGTGTTATAGATATTAGAAAAATAGCTGAACAACACTTTGAAGTAGAAACTGACCAAGGCCATGTATTTGAATCCAAAGCAGTGATTATTGCGATTGGTGGCGGCATTATTAATCCGAAACAATTAGACATTAAAGATGCAGAGCGTTATAAACTGACAAATCTACATTATGTTGTACAATCCTTGAAGAAATTTAAAGGTAAGGATGTACTGATTTCTGGATGTGGGAATTCAGCATTAGATTGGGCAAATGATTTGAGTGGTTATGCTAAAAGTGTAACGTTGATTTATCGTAAAGCAGACATCAAAGGTTATGAAGCGATGCGAAATTTATTAGAACAACTACAAGTTGAAAAATTACCAAACACACATATTCATCAGTTGATAGGTGATGATTCTCAAACCAATATTGCACAAGTTGTCTTGGAAAATATTGAAACAGGTGAACGTACCGTGCGTCAATTTGATGATGTTATTATTAGCCATGGTTTTGACAGAGAAAATACATTACTGAATCAATCATCTACGAAGGTAGACATGTTTAATGAATATAGTATTAAAGGTTTTGGTAATACGGCAACGAGTATTGAAGGTTTATATGCATGTGGAGATATTATTTATCATGAAGCTAAGGCCCATTTGATTGCCAGTGCTTTCAGCGATGCAGCGAATGCGGCAAACTTAGCTAAATTATACATTGAACCTAAAGCTAAGCCTGAAGGTTATGTATCGAGCCATAATGATATTTTTAAAGAATCTAATAAAGTTGTAATGAAAAAATACTTATAAATGTATAATAATTGATAGAATTGAGCGGGGACAATAAAGATTGTCTCGGCTCATTTTTAATGTATTTATAAACACGGTTAAGGTATGGTGATATTAGAATATTTGAAATTGGAGGTTTGTAGCATGGTTGAAGTTAAGCATGAAGCACCAAGTGTTTCAGATTATAGAAATATGCGTAAAATCGCTGGATTAAGTGAAAAATCGCACGCAGCAGCAGAAAAAGGAATTCACAATGCATGTTTTGATGTTACGATTTATGATGCACAAACACTTATTGGAATGGGGCGCGTAATTGGAGACGGAGGTACAGCATTTCAAATTATTGATATCGCTGTTCACCCTAATTATCAAGGCCAAGGATATGGGAAAGTAATCATGTCACATGTGATGTCATTTATTGAAGTAGAGGCTGAGCAAGGAACTTATGTTAGCTTGATTGCTGATTATCCGGCAGATCAACTCTATGCACAATATGGATTTATCACTACTGAACCGCATTCATGTGGTATGTATAGAAAATATTAAAAAGAGTGAATCGCCGAAGCGATTCACTCTTTTTTTAAATATATGATTTATTTTGATTCATGAATATTAGCATCTGTTGCATTTGTTCTAGAACGTAAATCAGCTTCGATTTCTTCTAGACTACGACCACGTGTCTCAGGTAAATATTTAATAACAAAGACAAGTGCACAAATACCAATAATCGCAAAGATTAGAAATACTTGTTCAACTGATAATACTTCAGTCAAGACAGGGAAGAATTGTGCTACTAATAAACTACCGATAGATAATACTAAAGCAGCAGCTCCTGTTGCAGCACCACGTGCACGCATTGGGAATAACTCTGGAAGCATTACCCATAATACAGGTCCCCAAGTGAAACCAAAGAAGATAATAAATAATGTCAAACATGCTACGATAATCCAAGCAGAAGATTGGATACCGATTGTCCAAATAAGTACGGCCATAATAAGTAATGATGCGACCATACCAATATTACCAATGACTAATAAACGTTTACGATCAACTTTATCAATAATCATAATTGCAACGATTGTAATCAGTACATTGACAGTACCAATACCTACTGTACCAAGAATTGAAGTAGCGTCACCTAAGCCGGCTTTACTAAAAATTGTTGGTGCGTAGTAAATAATGGCATTAATACCTATAATTTGTTGTAATAATGCAAAAATACAACCTATAATCAGCGTTGGACGTAACCATGGTGATTTAAGGACGTTCCATGTACTTTCAGAAATGCGATTAATTTCTTTCATATCAGCAATTTCTTTGTCTATTTCGTGATCTTTAAATGTTAATTTCATAACATCACGTGCTGCTTTTTCACTTCTATGTTCAAGTAACCATCTAGGACTTTCTGGCATAAATGCAACACCAATTAATAGAATTAATGATGGCACAATTGCAAGGCCTAACATCCATCTCCAGCCTTCAATTGGTGTGAAAGCATAGTTGATTAGGTAAGAAGATAAGATACCAATTGTAATCATTAATTGGTTTAATGAGCTAAGTGAACCACGTTGCTCAGTTGGTGCCATTTCAGATAAGTAGACTGGTACAATCGCAGTAGAACCACCTACAGCTAATCCAATCACAAGTCTACCTAATACTAATATTGGCATTGAAGGTGCCAAGGCTAAGATTAAAGCTCCTACGATATAGATAATCGCAATAATGAATACGACACGTCTACGTCCTAGCCTATCGGATAAAGGACCACTTGCACCCGAACCTAATATTGCACCTATGAGCATGGATGAAACAACAAAACCTTCTGTATAACTGTTTAAAGGTATGTCATCTTTTATGAATAATAGGGCACCAGAGATAACTCCCATGTCGTAATCATAGAGTAAACCACCTAAAGCGCCGAGGAAAAAGATGAGCTTTTTATTTACTTTAATTCCCATAATAACCCTCCTGTTGGTATTCGATAATGAATAGTATACGCTTTCATATATTACTTGTAAATATTAAAGTATAACTTTTTTATTTATTAATAACTATTTATATGGAATATAATTATATACATTTTGAAAAGAAAATAAGCGATATTAAATTGGAAATTAAAAACCGAGATCAAGTTAGATACTTAATCTCGGTTTGCATGAAATGTTATATGGTAGTTATTTATTTTGCTTCGAAATCAATGACAATACGACCAGAATTAGTATGTTCTAGTAACTGTTTAATACTTGATTCGATGTCATTAAATTTAACTACATGTTTAATGTCGTGTAATCTATCAGGTTTTAAATCTTTCGCTAATCGACGCCAAATTTGTTTGCGTTGTTTCATTTCAGTATATACTGAATCGATACCAATAATGCTTGTGCCTCTAAGTATAAAAGGGAATACAGAGCTATTAAACTGAGTACCAGCAGTCATACCAATCAAGGCAACGATGCCATTATAGTCTAACTGTTTAACGATTTGGGATAAACTTTCGCCACCCACTGGATCGATGACACCTTGCCATGTACGCTTACCTAATGCTCTTTCGTCAACTTCAGTGAATCGTGAAATTACTTCTTTGGCACCTAAAGCTTTCAGTTGATCTTCTGCATCTGTTTTACCAGTACTTGCGACGACATCAAATCCAATTTTGTCTAACATCATTACTGCTAATGTACCAACACCACCTGAGGCACCACGTACGAGTACATCAGCTTTTTCGATTGATAGACCATTATGCTCTAATTTTTCAATGGCTAGGCCGGCAGTATAACCTGCTGTACCATAAATCATTGCTTCTTCGAATGTTAAGTCTTTCGGTAATGGCACAACCCATTCTTCTTTGACGCGTGCATATTCACTAAAACCTCCGAAATGACTTGTCCCTAAGTCATAGCCTGTAACAATAACTTCGTCACCTTCATCGAAAGCGTGTGTATCTGAATGTTCTACTACGCCAGCTAAATCAATTCCAGGTACCATCGGATATGATTTTACAATTTTTGAATCTTTTACTGTAGCAAGTGCATCTTTATAGTTAATACCTGAGTATTTTACTTTGATAAGTACTTCGCCTTCAGGAAGATCATCTATAGTCATGTCTTTATATTGATGTGTTACTTTGTCGTCTTGTTCATCGACTACAAAGGCTTTGAATGTATTCGTCATTGCCTTATGGCACTCCCTTATGATTAAATTTACGAACTATTAAAAAACTAGACCTACTTTATCATGTAATTGCATATTACACAATATGCCGAATTAAGTGTATTAATAAGTAAGCGGTTTAGTTTGAAATTAAAAGTATAATTACATTTATTTTAAATGAAGAAAGTAAAATTATTATACGGTTAAATAAAAATTGGTCCAGTTACATCATATTTAATAGTATAGATAAGGCCCTTTTAGTATACTAGTACTAAAGTTAGTAGAGGACGGTGAAGTTAATATGAATCAATCCATTGAAGCTGTGCAACTAGAAGAAGTAGAAAAGTTGCGTACTTTAAGTATGTTTACTTTTAAGACCACATTTGAACATGGTGCTTATACAGAGGAAGATTTTGATACGTATTTCAATGAAGCATTTGCAGTTGAACAATTAAAGCAAGAATTACAAAATGAAGATTCATTTACCTATTTTTTTAAAGAAGATAACGAAGTTGTTGGTTATTTTAAATTAAATATTAATTCAGCACAGACTGAACCTAAAGGCCCTGATTATTTGGAAATTCAACGAATTTACTTTGTACCACAAGCACAAGGTGGAGGTAAGGGGAAACGTGTTATTCAATTTGCTATAGAGCAAGCAAATCGTTTAAACAAAACGAAGATTTGGTTAGGGGTATGGGAACATAATGCACAAGCATTTAATTTTTATAAAAAGCAAGGTTTTACAGTGACTGGAGAACATCAATTTTATACAGGCGAAGTTATAGATACTGATTTAATTATGGAGAAAGTACTCTAAAATAAAATTACTATAGTTTATACTTAAAGAGTAAAGCGCGATTGTTTTGGTAGTATTGGCATATATTCAAAATATGTTTTGATTTTGTAAAATTTATATTTTAAATTGAAAAAATTTGGTTAAAAGGTGTTTAATTTTGGATTTATAGTGAATAATAAAGTAACCTTAATCAGCCTATGCGACAAAGATACATATATAATAGGTTACTAGGTCAATAATATAGACACTTTAAGGAGGCATTTTTTATGAAAAAGCTTTTAGCAGGCGTTTTAACCTTATCTTTAGCACTTGCAGCATGTTCAAATGGTAGTGATGACAGCAGTAAGAAAGACGATAGTTCGAAAGAGAAACAATCTTCTGAGGACAAATCAAAAGATTCTAAGAATAATGATAAGAAGAGCAATGATAGCTCTGATAAAGACAAAGACAAGAATTCAGACAGCAAGTCAAATGATAATAATGATAGTAATTCAGATGGATCAGACAATGCATCAAATAACGATGGCAGTGATTCATCAAATAGTGATGCAAATTCAGGTAATGCCAATGGTTCTAATGATTCAAGTAATTCAAATGGTTCTAGCAATGGTAACGATGCTACATCATCAAACAACAATGGTAATGCCAGTGGTTCAGCGAATACTGGTAATAATGATAATGCAACTAGTAATACTAGTAGTAATGGCAACAGTAATTCTGGTGCTTCGCAATATGTTGCTCCATATCAAGGTCAAAATGCAGTACCAGTAGCACAAAATATTACTGCAGGAGGCACAGATACACAAAGTGCTTTACAATATTTACCTAATTTCCAAACAGCATTAGATAATGCAACGGCTGAAGTGAACGGCTTAAATGGCCAATCTAATCCGTATAATGATTATGCAATTGAAGGTAGTAGTGGTTCATATACCTATATCTTTAGTTTCCAAAATCAAGCACAACCAGGTACGTACATGATTGCAACCGTAGACCAACAAGGTACGGTTAGAGTTGTAGATCCAGCATACCAACAATAGGATAAGATTTTATGATTTAGAAAAATGAGCACAGGACATCAATATAGATGCCTGTGCTCGTTTTTTGTTTGAAGTCGTTCGATTATTTGGATTTTGTACATTTATGAATGATGTGAGAAAGTGTTTCGAATGCATGATTATCTTTATTAATAAAGGTAATGTCATTAAGTTCCTTCATTTGATGACTGATTAAATCATTAAGTAATGCTTTCGAATCACTATATCTGACTGTAGCTAACGCATGCATGACTTCATCGTATACGCCACGTTCTGCTATATATTGCTCATGATTTGGCGTATATTGACACACAATTTTATCAATAGTTAGTGCGTCAAATATAATTGAAGAATAATCAGTTAGTACGATATCAGAGACTAATAATAAATCTTGTACTTCAACATGTTGTGGTGCAATAATTGCATGTTCGGGAATTTCAAGTGCGTTGTCTTCAACATGTCCTTTGAAGATGACGTTATATTTATTTAATAGGGCATCGCTGATTGGCAATAAATCAGAAGTATCACTCGTTGATTTCCAAGTCGGTGCATATAATAATGTCTCTTTATTTGGGTCTAATTTTAGCTCGTGTTTAATAAATGTAATATAGGGCTTATCTGATTGCTTGTCTAAAAGATAGCGCACTCGCGGATAACCACAGTTCAGCATATGCGTTTGTTGTTGTGGAAATGCAGTTTTAAAATAATCAATCATTGATGCACAATCACTGACAAAATAATCTTGCTGTAAACATTTATTGTATTTTCGAGCACGATAATTATAAATATTTAGATTCTGATGTGGCTCTGTACTGTCTAAAAACAATTTTTTAATAGGCGTACCATGCCATAATTGTATGATTGTGCCATTAGGTTTAAGATTGTCTGGAATATAACTTTCTAAAATAACGACTTGTGCACTTTCAATGAGTGATGCTGCTTGTGGATCACTTGGTTTAATGAAATTCGGACCACTTACATCATCAGTAATGAAATAAATGGGAAGTTTCGTAAAGTGTTTTGCAAAATAATTAAATAAATAACGAGAATTCCCTCTAAATCCATAATCAAACCCTAAGAAAACAATATGATTTTTAACTTTAGTTTTATCTTTAGTATATATGTAGCTCATATTTTGATGTTTTTTTTCAAAGTGTCGATGTATCCCTTTGAATATCCAATGCGGGCACTTGAAATTGGAATAACTGAGACACTTATCAGTAAAACGCAAAGTCCCAGGTTTTAGAATTTCATTTCTTTTAAACGGAATAGCATTTTTGTGCACATAGGCTAGTTTATTTAAGTTGAATTTGGTTGTGTCTAAGGGTGATAGCTGTTGTATATCTTGCCAAATGTCTGGACTAGTTGTCAGAGGCATTTCAAAATTAAATACCACGTGACTATCCGTTGCAATATCATCTTCTAACAGTGAAATAACAGCTAAATCAAATACAGTGTTGATGTGGAACTGTTTAAGTATAGACTGAGCAGTTCCTATATGAAAAACAACATTTGGGTAATGATTGATATTTTCAATCCAATCGTTAAATGAGATGTTTGTTTTCCCATAATAAGTACAATCATTGTGATACTGTTGGCGGACTGTATAATCAGCAACAATTGTATAAGGTTTAAGTGCTACTGCTTCAAGCATGGGTTGATATATTTCAATACTTTCATTTGTTAGAACGAAATGAGTGAATCCTTCTTGTTGTGCTTTTGCTAATTTCGACTCTAAAAGATGGATCGTTGTCATTTTAATTTGTTTAATCATCTGAATCCCTCTACTCAATATTTAATATATCTATTCTACCACGACAATAATATGAGGCAAAAGCAAACGATGACGATAACTAGTTTATAGAATAAGGAGATATTAATCGTAATATATTTAATCTTTAAAACGTAATATATTAAGTGTGAAAAAGGGAAATAATACGCTAAATTTTCTATTGTAAATGATAGAAAAAATGTTATAATTTAATTGTGAAAAAAATCACAATTAAGAGATGCATTTACTTTTAACTCCCTAAAAGTAAATAAAAAATAGAAAATGGAAGTGAGTCAAATGTTTGTAGAAACGTTCAATCCCTTTGATAATGTCTTGTTATCATCTATCGTTGCAGCAATACCTATCGTGTTATTTTTACTATGTTTAACACTATTTAAAATGAAAGGTATTTATGCATCTATTACCACGGTAGTCGTTACCGTTATAATAGCGATTTTATGTTTTAAATTACCTGTGAGAATTGCTTCAGGCGCAGTTGTAGAAGGCTTTTTCCAAGGTATTATACCAATTGGATATATTGTAGTTATGGCTGTATTGCTTTATAAAATTACCAATGAGACAGGTCAATTTAATACCATTCAAGATAGTATTTCTAGCATTTCACAAGACCAACGTATTCAATTATTATTGATTGGTTTTGCATTTAATGGATTTTTAGAAGGAGCTGCGGGGTTCGGTGTTCCTATTGCAATTTGTGCATTATTACTAACACAACTTGGCTTTGCACCATTACAAGCGGCGATGTTATGTTTAATTGCGAATGCCTCTGCTGGCGCATTTGGTGCGATTGGATTGCCAGTTACAGTGATTGATACATTAGGTTTACCTAAGGATGTATCCGTAATAGCAGTATCAGCAATGTCAGCATTAACATTAGTTTTTATTAACTTATTGATTCCATTTTTATTAATATGGATTATTGATGGGTTTAAAGGTATCAAAGAAACATTACCTTCTATTTTAGTAGTAGGTATCACATTTACTGTATTACAAGGGTTAATTACAGTATTTATCGGACCTGAATTAGCAGATATTATTCCGCCTTTAGGTGCAATGTTAGCACTGGCACTATTTTCTAAAAAATTCCAACCGAAACACATTTTTAGAATTAATGAAGGTGAGCAACCGCAAGCAGTTACGAAACATAAACCAAAAGAAATTATTTACGCATGGAGTCCATTTGTCATATTAACAATTATCGTAATGATATGGAGTGCACCAGCTTTTAAAGCACTCTTTGCGCCGGGTGGTGCGCTAGCATCATTTGTCTTTAATATTACACTTCCAGGGACTTATAGTGATATTGCGAATAAAGCTATTACATTACCTTTGAATATTATTGGACAAACAGGAACTGCCATTTTACTGGTTATTATAATTACGATTTTAATGTCTAAAAAGATTCAGTTTAAAGATGGTGCTCGTTTGTTTAAAGTTTCTCTTAAAGAATTGTGGTTACCTATAGTAACAATTTGTTTTATTTTGGTTATTTCAAAATTAATGACCTATGCAGGCCTAAGTAATGCTGTGGGTGAAGGTATTGCTAAGACAGGAAGTGTGTTCCCATTACTGTCTCCAATTTTAGGATGGATTGGTGTATTCTTAACAGGATCAGTTACGAATAATAATTCATTATTCGCACCAATTCAATCCGCTGTAGCAAATAACATAGGAGCAAGTGGTGCATTATTAGTGTCAGCCAACACAGTAGGTGGTGTTGCAGCTAAATTAATTTCTCCACAATCTATTGCAATTGCGACTGCTTCAGTACAACAAGTAGGTAAAGAATCTGAATTACTGAAAATGACATTGCGCTATAGTGTAGCACTACTCATATTTGTATGTATTTGGACATTCCTATTAAACTTGTTTATTTAGAAATTTATAATTGATAGCTAGGCTTAAAAACACCTGTCACAAAAATAAATAGAGGTTGAGACATGTGCTTGTCTCAGCCTCTATTATCATGTTGGTAACTAATGCAGTAGGTTATAGTGCATTAAAAAATCACTAGACTACAATAGAATTATATCTTAAAGAAAAATGATTTAAGCATCTAACATAGTTGAGAAATCTTTGTATATTGCTTCGGGGCTGTATTGTGTAACAGTTTGATAAGCATTGCGAATAATAACTTCGTCTTTGAACTCTTGATTGATTAGACGACGTAATTTAATTGTCAATGCTTCGACATCATCATGTTCTACTAGGTAACCGTTGATATTATTTTGAATAATTGAGTCTGGACCTGCATTCCCATCAAAACTCACAACTATACTACCTTGATTCATTGCTTCAAGAATTACCATACCAAAGCCTTCATTACGAGATGGAATAACTGTAATTTCACTTGTTGCTAACTTTTCATTTAGTTGCTGTGTTGGTCCTTGAAGTTTCACAATGTCTTCAAGGCTATTATTTTTAATCAGTTGCTCAAGGTGTCGTTGCTCTTTGCCATCACCGTAAATATGAATTTGATATTCAAATTGACGTACGATTTTTTGAATAGGTATTATACTTTTAATAAGTAAATCAAAACCTTTTTCATATTCTAAACGACCAGCAGCACAAATAATGTTTTCTTTGCGATGATTTAATCGTGCTTCATTAATAATATTCGGCACAACGAACGTTGGAATATGGATATGTGATTGGTAATTGACTTTGTCAGCTGTGGTAAGCGTCGTTAGTTTATCTAAATGTTGATAGGATTGAATAATTTCTTGTTGATATGGTTCTGGATGTGCATCGAAATTCATATGCTCCATACCTATTTTTTCAATAAATGGTGATGCATATTGTGCTATTAAGATATTAAAACTTGCACGCGAACCGATAATTACATCTGTTTTGACATTTTTAATCGCTTTTATCATTTTCTTTTCTATATAATGGGAAAATTGATCAAGCCCTGGTTCAAATTGTGAAATGTGTTTAGGTTTTGAAAGGTTAGTGAATTTTGAAATACGGTTAAATAAAATATCTTTAAAATTAAAAGGATGTAATTGATAATTAATAATTGATTTTATTGAAATGGATGGATGTAAATCAAAATAGGGAGTAGACTCTCCTTTAAACACAGAAATGATCTCTACTTGATGTCCTTTTTCTGCTAAAATGTTTGCTGTTTGTGAAATAGACTTAACAGTACCGCCCATTGCATACACATTATGCATGAAAAAAGTAATTGATTTCATAAAGTGACCTCCAGTTTTTACGAAACATAAATTGAAACTCATTATAGCATGATTAGAGAAATCGGCGTTAGCTAGAATTTTATTTTTAAGAACTTGATGGATTCTCTAACCAGATAATATGAGTTTACTTAGTTAAAGTTCATATTTTGCTACATTTGCTACATATTATAGGAAGATATGGAACATTTCTGAAATAGTATCGCTTATTACGTTTTAATGAGTATAATTGAAAAAGTATGATATATTCTAGTTAACACATATAAACAAAATTATTGTAGAATTTCTGAAAGCCCTTTTTTCAGGCAAGAATTACGTATATAATTAGAGAGGTATGAAATGTTTGTACGATTGCATGACTAATAACGGGCAATTAGAAGCAATTTTTTATTTTTTGAGTATAGAAAACGCTTTATTTAAAGAAAATAAAGATCACGTTTCTATTAAACACATATAAAAGGGGGACTGTATTTGTTATGAGTACAATACATAGCAAAACAGATGTCATCTTAATCGGTGGCGGTATTATGAGCGCAACACTCGGAACTTTATTAAAAGAACTCGCACCTGAGAAAGAAATTAAGATGTTTGAAAGGTTATCGACGCCTGCAGAAGAAAGTTCTAATGCATGGAATAACGCCGGAACAGGTCATTCTGCATTATGTGAATTAAACTATACAAGTGAAAATAAAGACGGAACGATTGATATTAAAAAAGCAGTAAAAATAAATGAACAGTTCCAAGTTTCTAAGCAGTTTTGGAGTTATTTAGTAAAACAAGGTCAATTAGCAAACCCTGAAGCATTTATTAAACCTGTACCGCACATGAGCTTTGTGCAAGGTGTGAAAAACGTAGAATTTTTAAAGAAACGTGTAGAACGCTTAAATGATAATATACTATTTAATAATATGACTATTACTGATAATAAAGAAAAAATAGCCGAGTGGGCACCTTTAATGATGGAAGGTAGAACTTCACATATCCCTATGGCAATGAGCTATGATAAGACAGGAACTGATGTTAATTTCAGTGCCTTAACTAAAAAATTATTCGAAAATCTTGAAGACAAACAAGTTGAATTAAACTATAAACATGAAGTTCAAGATATTAAACAACGTAAAGATGGCGTTTGGGAAGTAAAAGTTAAAAATTTAGATACTGAGGATATCATTATTGTTGAAAGTGATTTTGTATTCATAGGTGCTGGTGGTGCGAGTCTACCACTATTACAGAAGACCGGAATCAAAGAATCTAAACACATCGGTGGCTTCCCGGTAAGTGGCTTATTCTTAGTTTGTAAAGATGAATCTATTACTAAAAAACATTTAGCTAAAGTATATGGTAAAGCGCCAGTTGGTGCACCACCGATGTCAGTACCACATTTAGATACACGCTATATCGATGGTAAACGTACAATTTTATTTGGACCATTTGCTGGATTTTCACCAAAATTCTTGAAAACTGGATCTAATTTAGATTTAATAAAATCAGTTAAACCGAACAACTTGATTACGATGCTTTCAGCAGGTGTGAAAGAAATGAGCTTAACAAAATATCTTATTTCACAACTCACACTTTCTAATGAAGAGCGTATGGAAGATTTACGTCAATTTGTACCTAATGCTAAGAGTGAGGACTGGGATATTGTTGTTGCAGGACAACGTGTTCAAGTTATTAAAGACACTGATAAAGGTAAAGGTACATTGCAATTCGGAACAGAAGTGATTACTTCTGAAGATGGCTCGTTATCAGCGTTATTAGGTGCGTCACCGGGTGCATCTACAGCAGTGGATATCATGTTAGATTTACTGAAACGTTGTTATAAAGATGAGTTTTCAACATGGGAAGAAAAAGTTAAAGCAATTGTTCCTTCTTATGGGATGAAGTTATCTGACAACGAAGCATTATATACACAATTAAATAAAGAAATAACGAAATATCTAAAAATTAATTAAGCTTAAATATATGCCACAATTATAAAAGGAGTCTATTGGTCATCAACCAATAGACTCCTTTTTTGATGATATTAGCTATTATTGAGCGTAATAGTGAATGTGGTGCCTTCGTGTTTTTTACTATATACAGCAATATTGCCATTGTGTAATTCAAATATTGCTTTAGCAATTGCTAAGCCAAGACCATTACTATTATCATGATTGCTAGCTTTATAAAAGCGTTCAAATAAACGGTTTTGTGTTTCCTCAGTCATGCCTTGACCATCGTCTGTGATTGTACAAACAACAGCGTTTAGTTGATACGTGAGAGTAACGTCAATTGTGCCGCTATGTGTTGAATATTTAATAGCATTTGTGATTATATTTTGAAATGCTTGATAAAGTAATCGTTCATTTCCGTGTATTGAAACATCTGCTAAATCAGACATGATGATCAATTCTTTCTCATTTGCTGAAAATTGCTCGTGGCGAATAATTTTCTTAAGTAGCTGGTCTAAAGCAATTGTATCGTTAAAATCTAAATGTGAGTCATTATCTATTTCTGATAATAATAATAACTCTTTTGTTAAGTCACTAAGTTGGGTTGTGATTTGATATATATCATTAATGTATTGGGTACGCGCTTCATCACTTTTAGCAAATTTAAGTTGGTCTAATAAATGGTGTATATGCGTTAATGGTGTTTTGATTTCATGAGATACATTTTGAACGAAGTGTTGTCTCATATCGTCTAATTGTTTAAGTGAGAGACGCATTTGATTAAAACGATATTGTAAGGTACCAAATTCATCTTTTCGAGTAATACGAATAGCAGTGTTAAAATCACCTTTCATTAATCGATCAGTTGCATGTTTCAATTGCTGAATTGGTTTTATAATTGTATACGTTGAAGAAATCATTAAAATAATAGAGAAAAATAGTAATAACGTGATAAGTATGGCTAAAAATACTCTGAACTCACTAAATGTTTTACCAATGTCAGGGCGCATAAATACTGCGTATGTATGTCCTTGAGATTCAAATGACATTCCAACTGTGTTTTGTGTTGTATTTTCAAAAAATCCAGTTATGAATGGGTTATATGGCAAATTTTTAATACCATGATAAGGTTTACCATTTAGTACCGATTGGACTGTATCGGATTTCAAGTTATCTTTTCTGAATTCAGTACCATAATAAGTTCTTTTGCCTTTTTCGGAAACCGTCATGACTTGATAGTTCATTTCTCCTAAATGATTGAAAAATGGAGCTGCTGCATCAATATTTGAATGCTTTTGATATTCAAGCGAATCTTTTAGAGTTCGCATAATTTTGGCATCATTATTTGCTTTTAGATGATTGTGGTAAATGATATTGGTACAGAGAAAGCTTAAGAGGGCACACAATAACATGACGACGATAGTGTAGACTGCAATACGTGTATAAAGTGATTTAAACATGATCATCCACCTTATAACCTAGCCCTCGTACTGTATGAATTGTGATAGATGATTCTAATTTTTCTAGGCGCTTTCTTAAACGTTTAATATGAACATCGACCGTTCTTTCATCACCTTCGTAGTCGAAACCCCAAACTTTTTCAATTAAAGTGTCACGACTAAAGACCTGTTTAGGATTTGAAGCTAGTAAGAATAACAATTGAAATTCTTTATTAGGTAAATTCATTGATTTCGATTCGGATTGAATTTCTAAATATGCTTGATTTAAAGTAACATTACCAATTGTGATTTCATTATAGGCATTAATGTTATAGCGTTTTAATACGGCTCTTATCCTAAAAATAAGTTCTTTAACTTCAAAAGGTTTAGTAACATAATCGTCAGTACCAGTTAGATATGCTTGCTCTTTATCACTTAAAGCATCACGTGCTGTTAACATAATCACAGGCATATCATAATCTTCTTTCAAAATCTTACATAACTCAAAACCACTCATACCACCCATCATGACATCAACTATAGCAATATCAACTTGATGTGTTTCTAGATAGGATAGTGCGTGTTCTGCGCTAGATTGAACGACTGTATCTAAACCTTCGCGTTGGATATAGTTAGAAACATACTCCAATATTTTTTTGTCATCATCGACAATTAGACATGTTGTCATGCGTCAGGTCTCCTTTTAAAAGTATTATGATTATTATAAATGTAATAATATGACTATACAAATAGTAAAAATCTAAAAAATTTATAAAAGTTCATATTCAGTTCACATTCTGTGGCTAAACTCTAAATATAAGTTTTAGAGAAGGAGTGGTCATTGATGAAGTTAGCATGGCAAGAGATAAAATATTATAAATTCCGTTATATGTTAATCATGTTAATTATATTATTACTTGGAATTATGGTGTTATTTATAAGTGGACTAGCACAAGGATTAGCAAGAGAAAATGTATCGATGTTAGATAACATGAAAACAGAGAAATATGTGTTACAGGATAATAAAAAGCCACAAATTGAAAAATCAATAATTAAACCAGAACAACAAAAGAAAATTGAAGATGTTACGAATCAGCAACCTTTAAAATTGGCATCTCAAACATTGAAAATTGATAAAAATGATGAAGATGTCATAATGACGAATACTGTAGCTAATGAAAAGCCAAAATTAAAAGAAGGACAATATCCAACTAAAGATAATGAAATTGCAATTAACAATAAATTAACTGCAGATGGCGTTAAAGTTGGAGATACAATAAAAACAAAAAATGGTGAAAAATTAAAAGTGTCAGGTGTACTTGATGATACGATGTATTCACATAGTTCAGTAGTGATGATGAATAATGATGGATTTGATCAACTGAACAAACAAGCTAGCACAGTCTATCCCGTTAAAGATTTAACGAAAGCGCAACAGGACAAGATTAATAACATTTCTGATGTGAAAGTGTTTAGCGAAGATGACATTACAGCTGAAATTGCAAGTTATCAAGCAGAACAAGCCCCATTAAATATGATGATTGTCAGTTTATTTGTAATTTCTGCAATTGTATTAAGTGCATTTTTCTATGTAATGACAATACAAAAGATTCCAGAAATTGGCATATTAAAAGCAATTGGTATTAAAACAAGACATTTATTGAGTGCGTTAGTCATACAAATATTAATTACAACCATGATTGGCGTTATTATTTCAGTAGGTATTATAAGTGGGTTATCTACCATAATGCCTGTATCTATGCCATTCCATGTCACAGCATCTAATTTATTATTAGTAGTCGGAATATTTATTGTAGTAGCTATTGTAGGCGCTGCGTTATCATTTATTAAATTATTTAAAGTAGATCCTATTGAAGCAATTGGAGGTGGAGAATAATGAGTTTACAAGTCAAAGATATTAAGAAATCCTTCGGTAAAGGTCAATCAGAGACACCCGTATTAAAAGGTATTAATTTTGAAGTGAATGAGGGCGAATTTGTGATACTCAATGGTGCCTCTGGTTCAGGTAAGACGACATTATTAACGATTTTAGGTGGTCTGCTATCTCAAAATAGTGGAGATATTCTCTATAATGGTAAGCCGTTATATGATAGTGAACAAAAAGCGTCAGAATTGAGATTGAATGAAATTGGTTTTATTTTTCAATCATCACACCTTGTACCTTATTTAAAAGTGCGCGCTCAACTGACAACGATTGGTCGTGAAGCGGGTCTGTCTAAAAAAGAAGCTAATGAACGTGCAGAAAAATTATTAGAACAAATTGGCTTGGCACATCGTTTAAATGTCTTTCCACATATGTTATCCGGTGGTGAAAAACAACGTGTAGCGATTATGAGAGCATTGATGAATCAACCTAAAATCATTCTTGCAGACGAACCAACAGCAAGTTTGGATGCTGAACGTGCAACTGAAGTTATCGAAATGATTAAGCAACAAATTCAAAGTAAGCAAATGATAGGTATTATGATTACTCATGACAAGCGTTTATTTGAATATGCAGATAGAGTAATTGAGTTAGATAATGGCGTTATCGTAAATGACTAAAATGAATTTAAGATAAATAAAAAGAGAGCTGTCGACAATTATAGTCAGACAGTTCTCTTTTTGTATTTTTGAGAAAAGTTATACGACTAAGACTTAAATAGATGTCTTAGATTCTTTGTCAATTAGTAACTCGTAACAGGGTGGAATGCGAAAATGCTATAAGAAAATTTGACTTGTGTCTCACAGCCTATATGCTCGGGATATGCCAAAATGCGATGATACATATGCAAAACAATGTAGCGAAATATACAGTGAGTAACGCTTTATATTGATACATGAGTGCTAAAAAGTCACGAATAAGTGCAATTTCAAAGAAGTGGTAAGGTGTATGACTACCAATACCAGCAAGGTTTAAGTTGAATTTTTGGCCGAAACGTATAGCCCTCATAATATGAAATTGGCTTGTGACACAAACAATTTTTGGTGGAGTTGCAAAATGTTGTTTGAGAAGTTGAGCACTGTATTGCATATTTTCCAATGTACTTGTTGATTGATCTTCTAATAGTATTTGGTTTGGATTGACACCAAGTGAAATTAAATAACGTTGCATTGCTAGTGCTTCTGAAATCGGTTCATCAGGTCCTTGACCGCCGCTGACAAGCATATACGCATTTGGCTGCTGATTGTAAAGTGCGAATGCGCGATCTAGTCTATCTGCAAGCATGGGTGTAACCTGTTCAGTGAAAATACCTGCACCTAGTACTAAGATAATATCAAAGTCCGTGGCTGGATTATTTTTCGAAAAATTAGATGAACATGATAAATAGCAGATAAATGCAAAAGCTGCACTAAATGCAATGGCTGAAATCCACAAGAATATGACATTGATTGCGAGTGGGCTAAAGGTTATATAAAAACAAGCTAATGTAAATACCATGAGTTTAAAGGCAACATAATACAGTCGTTTTAAAAATAAGGCACTCAAACGTGTTTGCATTAAATGTTTATGCTTTATATGTAGCAATATTACGCCGATACACATGACAACTATTAAATCGAAGGGAAATGTATGGTTACCAATATGTAAGATGATAGAAATGAAACCTAGTATTACCTGGGAAATATAGACAGCGAGTCGTGCAGTATATTTAAAGTTGAAGAACATACATAAATAAATGACTAAGATTAGGGTACATAAAAACAATGACAACATGTTTATGCTTCACTCCAAAACGTTTTAATATATTAAATGTAGTGTAATCCAAAAAAATAAGCAAATGTAAATTATAAATATTGGGAAATTTATAAAGGAAGTTTTAACCATTAGTGAATGCGGATATAACTTTTTTAGTCATAAAAATACTGGTATTATTTACACACAGACCAACGCTTGAAATTTTAAATGTAATAATTGATTAATTGTAGACAATGTTTGAGTTAATTATTAATATATTTATACAGGATTTGTGATTTGATTAACACAAATTTGAATCCTCCACAAATGCACGTTTAAAATCTCTCTATTGGACTAATTATGTATATCATTTTCAATTTAATTTTCATATAATAATAAGAGTAGCAAATAGATTGAGATAAATAATTAAAGTATATTAAATAGGCATAGTAGTGGGCGTTATAATGTGGTTTTGGCATATTATATGTTAAAATGTCGTGTAAAATGTCGTGATAGTGTGAATTTTAAAAGTAATGAGGTGATAAAATGCAAAAGTGTCCTAAATGTGGTGGAAATATTAGGGACGGACAGAGAAAATGTGGCTATTGTGGACATCTGTTGAGTGAGGATGATACAAAAAGCATGAAACGCCCATCAAAAGATAATGTAATAGCAACTAATATCAGGGCACGAAAAATCATTCCGTGGGGAATTGCATTTTTTATCATCGTTTT
Organism: Staphylococcus caeli; assembly: GCF_051413795.1. GTDB lineage: Bacteria > Bacillota > Bacilli > Staphylococcales > Staphylococcaceae > Staphylococcus > Staphylococcus caeli_A. Next base: position 22,016 of record NZ_JBOIRQ010000027.1, read on the forward strand.
ACTGGTTATTATTTTCTTTTTGTTAAAAAACTTTAATTCGCCTGAAGCACAGTCCGATATATTAATAAATGCAGTTGATAATAATGATACACAGAAACTTTCTACAATTTTAAGTACACAAAATAATAGCGTTGATAACAATGAAGCGACTGCCTATATCCAATACATAAGAGATGAAGTTGGTATGAAAAATTTTGTGAAAGATGTTAATCAAAAAATCAAGAAATTAAACGAAAGTGACACGAAAGAATCTGATTATGTAACGGCGAAAAATGGTGAAAATGTGTTGCGTATTAGCAAGAATGGTAGACGTTATATGTTTTTTGACAACATGAGTTTTACGGCACCAACTAAAGAAGCTATCATTAAAACGAAATATGATACTAAGTATAAATTCAAGTCAGATGATAAACAGAAAACAGTTGTTGCAGAAAAAAATAAAACGACTTCATTAGGGAAGTTTATCCCAGGAAATTATACATTAGATAGTAAAAAAGAAACTGATAACGGACAATTTGAAGGACAACTGAAATTTAATTTTAATAATAGTAATATTGAAACTGTAGATGTTCATGAAGACTTTAATGAAGCCTATATCCAAATTGAACTCGAGGGTGCTTCTGAAATTGATAAGGATTCAGTTAAAGTAAAAATCAATGATAAGACCTATGATTATGCAAAATCAAAAGAAATTGGTCCTTATCCGAAAACAAAAGACCTAACAATATCTGCAGAAGGGCAAGCTAAGAAAAAGACTTTCAAGACTGCAGAAACAACTGTGAAGACTGATAATCTAAAAGACAAAACAAAAGTAACGTTAACTTTTGATGATGATGAAATTCAAGATTACGTTGATAAAAAGGAAAAAGAGGAAAATAGTTTCAGAAATAAGGTGGCTAATTTTTTCGGTAATTACACCGCGGCAATCAATATGGCACACAGCCAAAGTGACTTTTCATTAGTCTCAAGTTACTTAAAGAAAGACACAGATAATTATAAGTCGACTAAAAGTGGTGTGAAATCAAATCGAATGTCTTTTATACAACAACCTCAAATTACGGATATAGTTAAACAGGGCAATACTTTTTATGTTACTGCGCAAGCATTAAAGGAAAATGGGCAATATGGCAAAGTTGATTATCAACTAGAAAGCGACGATAGCGAGAATGACTTCAAAGTAGTAAAATACTCTGAGTAATCCTAGATAAGTGACGTAACAAGTTCCTCATGCTAAAAGAATTAATAATAAATGAGAGTGCGACAAGGTGATCAAAATATTTTAGATCATTGTTTGTCACTCTCTTTTTTATTAACTATGATTTAATTTGTCTAATATGGTTTTAAAGCGATGTAGATAAAGATATAATAAAAACAATGAATGTGTATATAGTTAAATGATTCGAGTATTGTATTGAAGTAACAATACCCATCACGGTAGTAGAATGCAATATTCCAAGAACATTTGTGATTTGCGTAATTTAAAAGTAATGATTGTAAGGTCACCTATATTTATACATATAGTTTTAAATTTAACTTCAATAGGAGAAGAAACAATGTCTAATCAATCAAATCAACATAAACAACCCTTGTCATTTGTAGTGATTTTAGGTGCATTAACAGCGATAGGTGCATTATCAATCGATATGTTTTTGCCTGGGTTGCCCCAAATACAATCAGACTTTAATACTACAACTTCCAATGTACAATTAACCCTGTCGTTTTTCATGATAGGTCTAGCAATAGGTAATTTATTTGTAGGTCCAATTTCAGACGCAATCGGACGGAAAAAACCACTCTTTATCGCAATGTTCTTTTTTACGTTAGCGAGTGTAGGCATTATATTTGTTGATAATATTTGGTTCATGATTGTTTTGAGATTTGTTCAAGGTTTCTGTGGTGGTGCAGGTGCAGTGATTTCTAGAGCGATATCTAGCGATTTATATAGTGGTAAGCAATTGACGAAATTTTTAGCACTTCTTATGCTTGTCAATGGCGTAGCACCAGTGATTGCACCTGCATTAGGTGGCGTTATACTATCGTTTGCTACATGGCACATGGTATTCGTCATTTTAACGATATTCGGAGTATGCATGTTATTGGGAACACTTTTCAAAATCCCAGAATCATTGGCTGCAGAACAAAGAGATAGTCCACATCTTGCCAGTATATTTAAAAATTTCAAACAGCTATTACAGACACCGCGTTTTGTTTTACCGATGCTCATTCAAGGCGTAACATTTATCATCCTTTTCAGTTATATATCTGCATCGCCATTTATTACTCAGCGTATATACAACATATCTGCACAACATTTTAGTATAATGTTTGCAACCATTGGTATTACTTTGATTATTTCAAGTCAACTTACTGGGAAAATGGTTGATTATATTGATCGACAAGTGCTTTTAAGAATACTAACAATTTTACAATTAATAGGTGTTGTAGTTGTAATAATGACATTAATTGCACATGCATCCATATGGTTGCTATTTATAGGTTTTATTATATTAGTGGCACCTGTAACTGGGGTTGCGACTCTGGGATTTTCTATTGCTATGGATGAACGTACGGGTGGTAATGGCAGTGCTTCAAGTTTATTGGGATTGATTCAATTCTTATTGGGTGGTCTCGTATCACCATTAGTAGGCACAATGGGGGAACATAGCTACATTCCTTATGTTTTCATCATTTCTATAGCGGGCGTGTTATTGATCATACTACAAATCATCAATTATTATGTTTTTAAACATATACCATCTGTAAACAAAGGTTAATTTATACTTTAAATAATTACAAAAAGCATCACACATTCATTAATAGAATCGTGTGATGCTTTATTTCGTTATCCTAAATTTTTTGAGTTATTAAGAGACAAAATTTAAGGAATTGGAATTAACGACGCAGCTTAATTGCATTTGCGAGTAAGATTTGAGCCAGTTCCTCTGGTGTTTCTTCACAACCTTCTCGAATCCAAAAATAAATAATACCAATCTGTCCTCCAATGGCATAGGTAACGAATTGTTTCTTCTTTAATACAGTTGTATAATCATCTAACATTTTTGTATATGTTTCTTTGGTGATTTTCACATAGTCGGTAAACAAGTCACGGTTTGGATGTGTCACAAATATAGCATTAAAGAAGCCATAATGACGTTTGATATAAGATAAGATTACTTTGAAAAATTGATATAGCTTGTCGTGGTTAACTTCATTAATATCGAAACTATCGTAAAGTACATTTAATATTTGTTTGTAGTGTCTAAGATGGTAAGTTTGAATTGTTGATAATAGGTCATATTTATCGATGAAATAATCATAAAAGGTAGTTCGATTAATGCCACTATAAGCACAAATCATTTTAATCGTGATATTTTCAAAAGGGTATTCTTCTAATAAAGTAATCATATTTCGAATGATTTTTGCTTTTGCTTTTTGTTTCATATTTTCTCCTTCAAAAAAGCGACGCTATCTTACCCAACACTTTTTATACAAGTGTTGGTGTTTTTTTGTTGAACATGTATCTATAATATATAAAGTGAATTTTAAAAGCAAATAGGAGGAAAGAGTAATGAAGAAAATGGTATTAATAAACATCGTTACCATTGTAGTTCTTGTGATTATAGGAGTAGTCGGTTTCCATTTTTATAATCAAGCTACAAGTTTTGTAAGTACAGATAACGCTAAAGTTGATGGAGAACAAATTAAAATTTCAGCCCCAGCTTCTGGTGAAATCAAATCGTTCGATGTAAAAAACAATGAAAAGCTTAATAAAGGTGACAAAGTCGCTGAAATTACTGCTAAAAGTGATAGTGGACAATCACAAAATATGGACGTCAAAATGCCTCAAGATGGTACAATCGTAAAAACTGATGGTATGGAAGGTTCTATGGCTCAAGCAGGGACTCCAATTGCTTATGCTTATAATTTAGATAACTCTTACATTACTGCAAATGTCGATGAAAAAGATATTGCAGATGTTGAAGAAGGTAAAGATGTAGATATTAAACTTGACGGTGAAAGCGCAGAACTTAAAGGTAAAGTAGAAGAAGTAGGTAAAGCTACAGCTTCAAGTTTCTCAATGATGCCTTCATCAAATACGGATGGTAATTATACAAAAGTATCTCAGGTTGTACCTGTGAAAATTTCACTTGATTCAAAACCATCTAAAAATGTTGTTCCAGGAATGAACGCTGAAGTTAAAATTCATAAAAATTAAGGGGGGTCTATAAATGACAATGACCTTCATTATAGTTTACGTAGTTATAGCGCTCATTTTAGTAGGTTTGCTAAATGTTTTTCTATCTAAAAGAAAACATAAAAAAGTAAGCCAAACTATGGAACAAACAAAACATGAAAATAAAGTGTCTAATGATAATTATCAATCTAAATTTAAAGTGAACCATGCAGATGATTCAGATGAATCATTTGAGGAGTCAGAAGATTCAAGTCAGCAACCACAACAAGAAAATGTCGAAACGTTCAATACACAAATTGATGATGCTGACGTAAAACAACAGTCAGAGGAAGATTATGAAAAAATTAATCCAAATTCTGAAGAAGCAAAAGTTAATGAAAAATTAAAAGAAAAGCATAGCTCGTTTATGTTTGGTAAAGGAACTACGCAAGGCAAAGTTTTACTTGCAATGGTATTTGGTATGTTCATTGCCATATTAAACCAAACATTATTGAATGTTGCATTACCTAAGATAAATACCGATTTTAATATTTCAGCAAATACAGGCCAATGGCTAATGACAGGGTTTATGCTAGTGAACGGTATCTTAATACCAATCAGTGCTTATTTATTTAATAAGTATTCATATCGCAAATTATTCTTAGTAGCGATGACATTATTTACGATAGGTTCACTTGTCTGTGGTATGTCAGGATCATTTACAATGATGATGGTTGGTCGTGTACTACAAGCAATTGGTGCCGGTATCTTGATGCCGTTAGGTACCAACGTATTTATGACCATCTTCCCACCTGAAAAACGTGGTGCAGCAATGGGAACATTAGGTATTGCAATGATTTTAGCACCTGCAATTGGACCAACATTATCAGGTTATATTGTTGAACATTTCCATTGGAATGTGATGTTTTATGGCATGTTCTTTGTTGGCTTAGTGTCATTGGCAATTTCATATATATGGTTTAGAGTCTACCAAGTTACTACTAATCCAAAAGCAGACGTTCCAGGTATTATTTTCAGTACTATTGGTTTTGGCGCATTATTATATGGATTCAGTGAAGCGGGTAATAATAGCTGGAGTTCACCTATAGTAGTCATTTCACTTATTCTAGGTGTCATCTTTATTATTGCATTTGTTATTAGAGAGTTAACGATGCGTGTACCTATGCTAAACCTAGAAGTACTCAAATATTCAGGATTTACTTTGACTACAGTCATTAATATGATTGTGACAATGAGTTTATTCGGCGGTATGATTTTACTACCACTATATTTACAAAATTTACGAGGTTTTACACCCGTTCAATCTGGACTATTATTATTGCCAGGTGCATTAATCATGGGTGTAATGGGACCTATTGCTGGTAAGCTGCTAGATACTATCGGTATCAAACCATTAGCCTTAGTCGGAACTGCAATAATGACTTACGCGACATGGGAATTAACAAAATTAAATATGAATACAACATATGGACATTTAATGTTCATTTACATTATCCGCTCTTTCGGTATGAGTTTTATCATGATGCCAATTATGACTGCAGGTATGAATGCATTACCACAAAGATTAATTGCGCATGGTAACGCATTGTCGAATACCTTAAGACAACTTGCAGGTTCTATTGGAACAGCGTTATTAGTTACAGTGATGTCAACACAAACAACGCAATATGCTGCAGGTTATGCTCAATCCTTAGATAAAACAAATCCATTTATTAAAGATCGTTTACAAGAAATGGCACAAGCAATGGGTGGCGAACAAATGGCTACATCACAAATACTAGAATTTGTGCAAAAACTTGCATCAATTAATGGTGTGAATAGCGCATTTCTTATTGCAACAGGACTTAGTGCGCTTTCATTTGTTTTAAGTATATTCTTAAAAGGGAAATCGCATTACATGTCTAAAGAGCAATAATTGTAAATTTAAGTTAAATAATATTAACAGGCTGGGACATAAATGTCTCTGACTAAACAGAAAACGATAATTTCTATTGAAATAATGTAGAAATTATCGTTTTCTTTATTTTTATC
>NZ_JBOIRQ010000028.1:0-24456 GCF_051413795.1 Staphylococcus caeli
TCGACCAAGAAAGTGTCTTAATTGGTGTACACCTTATGAAATTTTCACTGTAAGTCTGTTGCAGTTAAATTGACAATTCATCATATAAATAAACATATTGAATAACCAAGTTGGCATTTTAATAGTAAGTGCACCATCCAGATAAATCGGGAGTGGAATAATTACAATTAAATTCACACCGAGTATAAAAGATAGTAATGCTAAATAACTCTTCCCTTCCCTACGCATCATTGATCTGGTGTTCCACATCAAAGCAATAACTATAACGATAAAAAGTAAGGGTAATAGTATCAATAAAGCAGTGTTTATCAATTCACCTATACCTTGTGTGTGATTGTATATATAGTCCAATAGTAAAAAACTTCCAACTATGACCGTAGCAAAAACACCCAATGCAAATATCACACCATGTAAAAAATTTCGTTTTTCTTTCATAAACAATAATAGACCAATGATTAAAATTATTATACTAATTAATAAAATAACCAAAACAGCACCTCACGTTTTATCTTCTAAATTCACCTTTTTTATAATGATGATTTTCAAATAAATTCTATTAACATTAATTTTCTTTTTTATATCATATCATTTAATAATTTAAACTGCGACTCATTATTTAATTATATTTCGCACATAGAAAAAGACTGTCCCGTGATAATCACGTACAGCCTTTCATCATTTATCATACTTGTCTTAAATAAGTTTAAAAGTTACATCAATGCACTCACGTTGCGCATAATACGAGACTTCTTATAACCATGTAAATCATGTAACTCTTTGTATGCAGAGAATAATTTTTTATAAATTGCAACTTGCTCAGGATCAGGTGTGACCTGATACAATACAGGTTCTTTCATTGCTGCGATGGCTGTATTGAAATCCGGATGTGCTTTACCACAAATAGCGCCAAGTATCGCTGCCCCAATAGCTGGTGCATATTCACTATCTATGATAGTCACCTGTTTATTTAACACATTCGCATAAATCTCCATAAGCAAGCCATTTTTCTTAGGAATGCCGCCACATGCAAAGACGTTTTCAACATCCATTTGCCAACCTTGATATTGTTGCATAATCATTTTCGTTCCAAATGCTGTTGCTTCCATATATGCTCTATAAATATCTTCATGTTTCGTTTGTAAGCTCATCCCGAATAAACTACCTTTTAAATTACTGTCACTTAACACACTACGGTTACCATTGTGCCAGTCTAAAGCTATCAAACCACTTTCTCCAGGATATAGCTTCCCAGCTTTTTCATTTAATAAATCAAATATGGATATCCCACGTGATTCAGCAGCTTGGACATAATCATAAGGTGCTTGTTTAGCCACATATTCAAACAAATCCCCTACAGCAGACTGACCAGCTTCATAGGCATATAAGTCAGGAATGATTGCACCTTTAACAGAACCAGAAATACCTGGTACTTTATGTTGTGCTTTATTGAGCATGAGATGACATGTACTCGTACCCATAACCATCGTCATTTCTTTATCCTTTTCTGCACCGATTCCCAATAAACTTGCATGTGCATCAATAATAAAAGGACTTACTTGCGTATCAGGTGACAGACCCAATTTCCCCGCCATTGTAGCACTCACTTGACCCACACTTTCACCAATATTCACAATAGGTGCATCCAGCTTATTACGTACAATTGCTGATAAATCACTATTCACTTTATCAAATAAATCATAATGGAATCCTGTAGATGATTCCCAAAAAGCTTTAAAGCCTAAACCGCAATTGGAGCGCACATTTTTATCAGTCAGTCGATTGACAATCCAATCGCCCGCTTCCATTATATATGCTGTTTCAGCCATGACTTCAGGAGCCTTGTGATAAACTTCCATAATCTTAGGAATCATCCACTCACTGCTCACATTAAAACCATAGTATCCGAGCCAGCGATTCTTTTCTTCTAATGCTGTATTCAATAATGCATCTGCTTCTTCTTGCGCACCATGATGTTTCCATAGTTTCACGTATGCATGTGGATTATCGTGAAAATGTGGCTTATTATGCATCGGCTCCATATTTTCATCAACAAAAATCACTGTTGAAGATGTAAAATCGATACCCATGCCTACGACTTCTTTCACATCCACTTGGGACTCCTCCAATATAGCAGGCACACCCAATTCAATGACTTCCATATAATCATTGGCATTTTGTAGCGAAAAATTTTGCGGTATTTTTTGCCCGTTTAAGTTCCCTTCAATCGTGCCATGCGTATAATTTTTTATATATTGAGCAACGATTGCTCTATTATCAGTATTAACTAAAAATACTCTTCCCGAGCCCGTTCCAAAATCAATTCCTATGCTATAAGTCATACATTAGCCTCCAGTCCCCTATTAAGAAAACGCTTTCTTAAATCATAATTAAGTTATGCTTAAAAATCAACATAAACATTCATAAAACTACAAATAAAAACATTAATTTCTTATAATTCAATTGACAAACATAAATGAAAGCGTTTACTATTAGCGATATGAACATAAATAAACAATATTACGAAGGAGTTGCGCAAATATGAAAATCCAATCGCATGCATATCGTTTGATAGAGCCAGGTGTTTTTGAACCAGCGACGCTTGAGCATGATTTTGATGATAGAGATATTATTGTTAAACCAACAAAGGCAAGTGTCTGTCATGCTGATTTACGCTACTATACAGGAAATCGTCGTCCTGAGGCACTCGCTAAAAAATTACCAATGGCACTTTTTCATGAAGGCCTTGGTATCGTCACTCAATCTAACCATCCTGATTTTCAACAAGGAGATAAAGTCGTCATTGTGCCGAATATTCCATCTAGATTGCGTAAAGCATCATTTGAGCCATCCCCTTTACAAGATAACTATGATGAAAATGCTCTATTTATGGGTAGTGGGTTTGATGGTATTTGCCAAGATCAAATGGTTGTTCCAGGTGATAATGTTGTAAAAATCCCTGAAGATTTAGATGAAGATGTCGCACTACTTGCCGAATTATGCTCAGTTTCTTTATTCCCAATTAATCAACTTAACGCAATCACAACTGACGCTTCACCACAAGTAGCGATATTTGGGGATGGACCTGTTGGATACCTTGCTGCAACTGCATTACATTATATTCATGGCATTGATAAAGAAAATCTGATTGTCTTTGGTGCTATTGAAGAAAAATTAGCTGCCTTCGATGGATTTGCAACAACACATATGGTTACGGATTATGACTTTGCACAACATCGTGGTGTACATACTGTATTTGAATGTGCCGGTGGTAAATTTTCAGAATCTGCGATAAACCAAGCTATTGATTTAATTGATAGAGAGGGACAAATCGTACTCATGGGTGTTACAGAAACGCTTGTCGGTATTAATACAAGAGATGTCCTCGAAAAAGGGCTAACATTTTCCGGTAGTTCTCGCAGTACAAAGCACGAGTTTGAACAACTCATTGCTGCATTTGATAACGAACAATATCAACAAGCATTGCGTCAACTTATCCCAGAAGACTACTACCACATTCATTCCACAGAAGATTTAAAACGCGCGATGGACGATACCGTTGCAAATAGAGGCTGGAAAAAAACGTATTTACAATATCATTGGTAAGCGATGACAAAAAGGTGGGTTATATATGCAACAATCTAGTTCGTTTTTAGGTATGCCCCGACAAATTATTTGGGGATATATTGGTATTATCATTTTTATGATGGGTGATGGCTTAGAGATTGGTTGGCTAAGTCCGTGGCTCAATGGGCATGGTTTCTCAGTACAAGAAACAAGTTTACTCTTCTCTGCTTATGGGGTAACGGTCGCAATCGCAAGTTGGCTCAGTGGTGTCTTTGCAGAAGCACTGGGTGGAAAGCGTACGATGATCTTAGGCTTAACGTTCTACATCGTCGGCACAATTTTCTTTGTAGGCTTCGCTATTCCATCACAAAACTTAGCACTCATGTTACCTGCTTATGCATTAAGAGGGTTAGGTTATCCACTATTTGCCTATTCATTCTTAGTATGGATTTCCTATCGTTCTGAGCAGAAAACACTCGGGGCTGCAGTAGGTTGGTTCTGGTTTGTCTTCACAGGTGGCCTTAATGTACTCGGTGCACTTTATTCAATTTGGGCTATTGAACATTTAGGTCATATCAATACATTGTGGAGCTCCCTATTCTGGGTATTACTTGGTGGATTCTTCACCCTTGTCTTAAATAAAGATAAATTACCTTCCAATCAAGGCAGCTCTAAAGAGAAATTCAAAGAAATTATTAAAGGCATCACAATAATGAAAGACGAACCTAAAATCTTCTTAGGTGGTATTGTTCGTGTCATCAATACAACTGCACAGTTTGCTTTTCCAGTGTTCTTACCTATATATTTATCATCATTTGGTATTCCCACTTCAAAATGGCTCGCCGTCTGGTCAACCATCTTTGTAGGTAATATTGTATTCAACCTTATCTTTGGTATAGTAGGGGATAAGATTGGTTGGCGTAACACTGTCATGTATTTTGGTGGTATCGGTAGTGGTATTTCTGTATTATTAATGGGCTATGTCCCAATATGGACAGATGGCAACATCGTCCTATTAACCATTGTCGGTTTCAGTTGGGGTGCTTTTATCGCAGCATACGTACCACTTTCTGCACTGATTCCATCATTAGTTAAAACAGACAAAGGTGCTGCATTATCCGTGCTTAATCTAGGTGCTGGATTACCAGTATTTGTTGGACCTATGATTGTTTTTCTATTAATTGGAAGTATTCATGCGATTGGCGTCATCTGGGTACTTGCGATTCTTTATTTCATTAGTACAATACTGACTTATTTCATAAAAATGCCAAAACATATGCAAAGCGGCGATCAAGAAGTAGCTTAACTATCAATAAACATATTTAAAATTGGAGGTGTCGTCGTTGTTACCAGCAGAACGAGAGCAATTGATTATTACTTTTTTAAAAACGAATAAAAAAGCGACCATTCATGCCTTAGCGACTGAATTCAATGTTCATGAAGCTACCATTCGTCGTGATTTAAATAAATTAGAACAATATAATCAAATCAAACGTACACATGGTGGTGTCGTTTTAAATCACACAGAAGTGTGGGATGAATTAAACTTTGATGACCGTGAAACAAGCTATTATCATGAAAAATTAGCCATCGGTCAACATGCCGTAACATTTGTTGAAGATAATGACACATTGTTTATTGATTCTGGATCAACGACCATCCATTTTGCGCGCGCTTTAACACAAAAACACAATTTAACGATTATTACGAATGACATCCATATCGCGACGATTTTAAAATCATCATCAAATCAAGTGATTGTAACTGGTGGCGTTTTGTACAAGGATAACTATTTATTGAACGGTATGATTACCAATGAAATCCTACAACGTTTTAATCCAAACAAATTATTTTTAGCAACGCCAGCACTAGATTTAGAAAAAGGTGTCACACATTTTAATGACGCATTAGCTGCTACAAAAATCCAAATGGTTAAACAAGCGAAAGAAGTATATGTTCTGACGGATAGTTCAAAATTTGATAAAGTGTCACTTTATCACGTGTGTCCTACAAATAAAGTAGATGTATTAATAACTGACCAAAGCAATACGGATATTGATTGGGAAGCATATACTGACGTATTTAATAAAATAGTACCCGTTAAAGTAAACACCTAGCAATATTACAGTTTTTCGTGTACACAAGCACATGGTCACTATTAAAAAGAGAGCTAATCCAAAATTTAAGGATTAACTCTCTTTTAATTTTATGATTATATTATCATAGAACGAACTAAACACCTGAATAAGATGAAAAACCGCCATCTACTGGCACAACAATACCTGTAACAAAACCACTCAACTGATGATCCATCAACCAATACAGTGTACCAAGAATATCTTCAGGCTCGCCAAAGCGATTCATCGGTGTTTGCGATAGAATCTTCTGCGCGCGTTCCGAGTATGACCCATCCTCATTTCTCAGTAATGCTTTGTTTTGACTTGTTTCAAAAAATCCGGGTGCTATGGCATTTACACGGATGTGCCCTGCAAAGTAAGTACTTAACCATTGCGTAAAGTTGCTTACTGAAGCTTTGGCACCACTGTATGCCGGGATTTTCGTTAATGGTGTAAAAGCATTCATAGAAGAAATATTGATAATTGTGCCCGCTTCCGCTTCAACTACATCTTTACCAAACACTTGTGAAGGTAAGAATGTACCTGTGTAATTGAGTTTGAATACGTTGTCTACACCTGCTTCTGTTAAATCAAAGAAGGTCTTATCTGCAGTCGCATCATACATTTCATCGTCTGTCGTCGCGTTAGGATGATTACCTCCAGCCCCATTAATCAGTACTGTAATCTCACCAAATGCTTCATTAAATGTTTGCTTCGCTTCGATTAGAGCGTCTTTATCTAACACATCGGCAACTAAAGCAACCGTTTGCTGTCTATCTTTATCAATTTCATCTTGTAATGCTATGATTTTATCTTCAGAACGTCCTAATATGCCTACATTTGCACCTTTTGCTACAAGACCTTTAACAAACGTTGAACCAATCACACCCGTTGCACCAGTAATAACGACATTGACGCCCTTAAATTGTGTTGTCATTATTTGCTCACCCCTTCTATTAACCCATTAATGTATGTTGCGCCTAATGCCCTATCAAATAGACCATAACCAGCTTTGCCAGTTTCTCCCCAAATCATGCGACCATGATCCGGTCTAATCGTCCCTTTAAAATCTATCTCACATAATGCTTCAACAACAGCTTTCATATCTACAGAACCATTTTTAGATAAATGACCTGTTTCTACAAATGAATATTCATCTAAACGTTTAACATTACGCATGTGCACGAAATGAATATGCGTGCCAAATTCACGAATCATATTCGGCAAATCATTTTCAGCTAAGGCACCCAGAGAACCTGTACAGAAACAGATACCATTATGCGTATCATCATTTATAGACAATAACTGCTTATAGCTATCTTTATTTCTAATAATACGTGGTATTCCAAAAATAGACCAAGGTGGATCATCCGGATGTATCGCCAAATCAATATCATGTTCGATTGCAGTTGGTAATACTGCATCTAAGAAGTATTTCAAATTTGCCCATAACTGATCATCTGACATTTCACGATATGTCGAGATAAGTTGATTCATTTCAGCTCTTGAGTAACTTTCATCCCACCCTGGTAAATTTAAATCCGTCGTTAGTGGGTCAATATCTTTAAGTTGATCGTGCTTATATATTAATGTATTGGAACCATCTTCTAACTCATAATCTAATTGTGAACGCGTCCAATCAAATACAGGCATGAAGTTATAAGTCACCGTTTTAATACCGTTTGCTGCTAAATTGATGAGTGATGTTTTATAATTTTCAATTAAAGCATCACGCTTGTCTGTGCCCATTTTAATTTCTTCACTAACTGGTAAACTTTCTACGACTTCAAACTTTAATCCTTCTGCTTCGATAGACTGCTTTAACTGTTTGATTCTTTCTGATGTCCATACTTCTCCAACTGGAACATCGTAAATTGCCGTCACAATTTGTTTCATATCTGGAATTTGCTTAATATTTTTTAATGTCACTGGGTCATCTTGCCCATACCAACGAAATGATAATTCCATGATTATGCCTCCTTAACGCCCTCTATTTTGAATAAATTAACTGCATTGTTATAACAAATGGCTTTTACCATTTCATCTATTGTTGAAGCGGACAATGCAATTTCTCCCTGTTCAATCTTTTCACCTAAAAAATTACATAGAATTCTTCTAAAATATTCATGACGCGTATATGAAATCATGCTACGTGAATCCGTCAACATGCCCACAAATTTCGAAAGCAGTCCTACATTGGCATAATCTACCAAATGACGCTCCATGCCTTCTTTCGTGTCATTAAACCACCAAGCTGCACCCAACTGTACTTTATGTTTACTATTTGTAAAATTACCCGCCGTTGCTTGAACCATAAGATGGTCGTTACCATTATTAGGATAAATGATGGTATCTGATAGTGCTTGATGTTGTTCAAGATGATCAAACATCGCATTTAATGTCTTGGCACTTAACTGTTCGCCTACACTATCAAACCCACTATCAGCGCCGACTTTTTCAAACATGTTTGTGTTATTATTTCTCGTTGGACCTAAATGGAATTGAACCACCCATTTTAATTCGTGATAGACTTTACTGATTTCAGTTAAAATATAGCCTGCCAGCTCATATTGTTGCGTTTCTGAAACATTTTCACCATTTAATAATGCAGTATAAATAGCGTTTGCTTCTTCAGAAGATGCTGTCATAAGTGGTGTTTTCTCAAAGCTTTGGTCTGAACTTCTAGCACCTTGACGATCAAAATAGTGAATACGTGCTTTCAATGCTTCAATATAACTACTTAAATCGCTAATATTACGTTCTGTCGCTTGATCCAATTTGTTAATCTTTTCTTGAACCGTTGCACTACTTAAAAATACATAACTATCAGGTCTAAATGTAGGGATCACTTTGAAAGGTACTTTTTTATCTTCGTTTAACAAGCGATGATACTTCAAATCATCACAAGGATCATCAGTCGTACAAACGACCTTAACGTTACTCTGTTTAATCAAATTTTGTGGTGTATGCGATGATTTTGCTAATTTACGGTTTAAAGATTTATAAAGTTTCTTGATATTAACTTTGTCTAAATCTGTATCTTCATTAAAGTAACGCTTCAATTCTAAAGCACACCAATGATACATCGGGTTCACTACTGCATATGGCAGCATTTGCATAAATGCTTGGAATTTATCAAAGTCGTCTGCATCACCAGTAATCAAATCTTCGTCGATACCATATGCACGCATCACACGCCATTTGTAATGATCTCCTGATAACCACAATTGTGTGATAGTCTCATACTTTTTATTTTCATAAATTTCTTTTGGATCTAAATGACAGTGAAAATCATAAATTGGAAGGTCCTTCGCTTTTTCATATAACTTTACTGCAGTTTTATTATTTAATAGAAAATCCTCTTTAATTAAAGCCATCATCTTTTGCCCCTTTTCAAAATATTGTGTGTTCCATACTGAATGCGCTTACATAAATGCATGCATTTTATCAATAAATTTAAATAACACCACTTAACGATTTAATTCACCAAAATGTGTCGACAACTGAAATACGTCTTGCTCATTAACTGCCAATGCATCTTCATTCGTAGTATGTTGCATAACAGAGCATTTTGAAGCAAAATCCACCGTTTGTGTTAACGACCAGTCCTGCAATAAACCATGCAGTGTACCAGCCATAAACGCATCACCCGCGCCAATTCGATTAAGCACAGTATATGAGTATGTCTGCCCTTCAATGTAGTCTTCGCCCGAAAGCACGATGCCTTGTAAAGTACTTGCTTCGATATCACGATTACTCGAAGCCATTAAAGCAATGTTATATTGTTTTTGTATGGTTTTTGCACATGTTTCCATATCGTCATCAACATCATTGGTTTCTAATAAATGTGTTGCATCTTTCTTTCCAAAAAACAATATATCAACGAGCGGCAATACCGACTGAATTACTGGCAATGCTTCTTCTTTTGTCCATAAATTACTTCTGAAATTAATATCAAAAACAATTTTTACCCCTTGCTGTCTCAACTGTGTCAAAACATCTACGATTTGCTGTTGAATCTTTGGATTGATTGCCAATGTTATACCAGTAAATAAGAAATAATCTCCTTTAGCTGCATTAAGATGTGGTAATACGTTCTCGCCTTGTTCTGCAAATGTTGAATAATGACGATCATATATGACTTTACCGCTTCGATACCCGAAACTTTCCTCCATATAATATGTGCCCATTCGTCCGTTTGCCAATTGGATGCTTTGTGTTCCTACACGTGATTGATACATCGTTTGTAATGCTAGTTGTCCCAAAGCATGATTAGGTAGAACGGTTAGCATCTCTGTTGAATGTCCAAACTGTGCCAAAGTGACAAGCGCGTTAAACTCTGCACCACCAACGTTAACTTCAAACATATTGGAATCTTTAAGTTGCTTATAGTGAGGCGGTGTATAGCGTAGTAATACTTCGCCAAATCCATATACCGTCATAAACTATCCCTCGCTTTTTAGTTCTGTAACATACTGCACTAATGCTTCTTTACCTTGTTGTTCATATATTTTAGTAATTTCACTACCAATGCCAACAGCAAAGCTACCCGCATCCAACCATTCTCGCTGATTGTCTTTTCCAACACCACCGGTTGGCACAATTTCAATTTGTGGTAATGGCCCTTTAAAATCTTTAATTGATTTCGGTGAAAATTGCGTTGCTGGGAATAGTTTCAACACCTTACAACCATAACGTAATGATGTCACCATCTCCGTTACCGTCATACATCCTGGAATATAAGGTATATTATATAAATTAGCCATTTTCGCGGTTTCTTTATCGAACGATGGACTCACGATAAAGGTCGCACCATTTAAGATTGCAGTCCGTGCTGATACGCTATCTAATACTGTCCCCGCTCCAATAATTGCACCGTCTCTTTGCGAAAGTTCCGATATAATATCCATGGCATTGGGTGTCGTCAATGTGACTTCAATAATATTAAGCCCCTTATCCATAATTGTATGCGCAATATCTAAAAATGATTCTGCATCGTCTGTACGCATCACTGCGATGTGTTTACCTTGTCGAATTGCCTGCATTGTCTCTGTAGCATTCATCTCGTCATCCCCTTAGTAGTTCTTTTTTGAAAATAACAACGTTGTTATTTTTGTCCAAAAAAATATTTTAATGCTTATCTCTATGGTATAATTAATTCTAACTTAAATCAATCTATTTCAAGGAGAAATTTCATGGCAGTCACTTTAAAAGATGTCGCCGAAGCCTGTGGAGTCAGTTATTCCACAGTTAGTAAAGCATTAAAAAATTCTAAATTAGTCAAACCAAATACAAAACAAATGATTCAGCAAAAAGCGCTTGAGATGAATTATATACCTAACCACTCAGCACGTGCGTTGGTTTCTAAAAAAAGTGGCACGATAGGCTTAATTTGGCCATCCGTGGACCGCGTTGCCGTGACACATCTAATCACAGAAATTAACATCGCTATCAAAGCATTAGGTTACACGATGTTTGTGTCGATTGACGATATTGCCACAGCTTCGAAGAAATTTGTTGAATTTGGCTGTGATGGCATCGTTATTTTTGACGAAGGCGATGATTCTAACTTACCGCCAGAGGTTTATAACAATGTGCCCGTGGTCGCATATGGTGTGGATCGTGATATTCCTTATCCAATTATCAATGTAAACCATGCCGAAGCAATGATTATGGCAATTAAGGGGTTACGTGACAAAGGCATACAAACCATCGACTACGTTGGCGATACCCAAACAAATGATGCACGCCAAATTGCCAAGAAAGAAGCGATTGCTCAGTATTGTAATCAACACCATCTTTCTTATCGAATGATTGATTCAAATGGTTTAAATGCAATGGATGCTGAAACTTCTATTAAAAATTTCCAACAACACGACAGCCTATCCGAAGGCGTCATTTGCGGAAGTTATGATATTACTGTAGGCACAATCAATGCACTTAACGCGAAGCAACGACCTGTCATTTATTCCTATGACAATATTCCACAAATTAAAAAATTAGACTATCCGATATATGCGATTGGTGTACCTACTGCAGAAATTGCACAACAAATTGTAACAACACTTGATAAAATTGTACAAGGCGAGCCCACAGAACAAACCTATCATTTGCACCCTTCCATAACTGACAATCAATAATGCCGATGTCTGATGTCATAGTTTAATACAAAACAAAACGCCCAAGACTACATGGACAGTGTAGCCTTGGGCGCATTTGTTTGAGAGATATTTATCTAGAGGGTTATTTTATTTTCACTTCAACTGAAGTATAAGTTTCGACGCATGTATTAATCTATTCATCACATGTTCGTAGATAAATCAAGTTGGTCGTTTGATTAATTTACAACAGTTGGTACACCATTATTGTTCATCTGTATATGAATGTTATTGTCTAATACCGTTAATATTACGTATATTGTTAAATGCTTGTGTAAATATTTTGATAGTTCTAATTCACTCATATACAACCACCATTTGTGGTGGGCGGGGGATGTGTTGTTTTAGTTTATTGATTGGGCAAAAACATGAAAACAAAGCTTAGTTGTATATCAGATGAACATGCTGTTTACAAACAATTGGATAATGAATCGTTCACGTGTTTAAGGGGTACATATGAAAATCATCTTAGATTCTACCATATCATCTCTGTATGGTACGTCATCATTATCCGGTCGATATTCTATTGAGACTCCCTCAGTATATTTATAAGCTATGAGTCCTGATTAGAATTACGTTAATATTAAGCTGTTGTGTTGGTTGTACGACGAATTAATACATCGGAAATACTTATCTTAAATCATGGTGAATGATTTGTTAATCAGTACTCATAACCCTCTACTCGTCTATTATAGTACGCAACTTACCATGATAAAAATACATAGTTGGAATATTTGACATTCTTTTGTGGAATACTTTATATAATCTTAATATATCTTATCATCGACATCCGTTGTGTTACTCTATTCTTCACTTTTATACTGGGTTTAATGATAATTTTTCAGAAAATCAATCCATTTATGCGTTACAAAATTCATGTAACTATCTTTTTTCCATATGACACCCAAATTCCACGATACGTCTGCGCCCGTGATTTTGACGCCGACAACATCTTCGTGCAAGATGCGTACGATACTTTCTGGTAATATGCTCACACCCATGCCATCTCGAATCATGTTTTCTATAAATGTAATTTGCGACATTTTGGCTACTGTTTTAGGATGAAAACCAACTTTTCGACAACTTTCAATAATTTGATCTTTTAAGTAGTAATCATCGTGAAACATGATAAAATGTTCACGTTTTAAATCACCTAAATATACCGAACCTTGTGAGGCATATGTCGAATTTTTATTTACAACTAAAAGTAATTTCTCATTATACAGTGGCACAGCATTGTATATATCATCGTCCACAGGTAACGTTGTAATACCGACGTCTATTTCATCTCGACTCAAATAATTCTCGACGGCTTTACCACCACCTTCAATCACTTCATATGTAACATTTGGATATATATGGTGGAACGCATTCAAACTTTCTGTAAATAGTCTCACATTCATGATCGCAGAAACACCTAATCGAATATGACCACGTTCTAAATTGGTTACATCACCCATTTCAAGAGACAAATCATCCAATACTGCTAAAGCTTCAACACATTTATCATAAAAAATTTGTCCCGTATCTGTTAAGACAATATGTTTTTTACGACGATCAAACAAGGTAATGTTAAATTCATCTTCAATACTTTTTATGTTCTTACTGATTGTCGACTGTGCGATATATAAATGCTCCGAAGCCTGTGTCATGCCCCCATTTTTCACAACTTCCACAAAATATTTCATTTGCTTAATTTCCATATTTATCTCCTCAATGAGTCTCTTTATTTTACTTATAGATATAGTGTATAACCCTTAAATTGTAAATGTTCACACATCATTAACTTAATTATAACGATAAACCTGGCAAATTTCATTTAGCTACATGTTAAAAAGATTTAAAGCTTTCAGTTTAGCGCTATTCTCCTGCATTTATGTTGGAACAAATACTTTACTTTTCATGATTTCAGATGCATTTTGTTACCTTTTACTTCAACTTACCTTTATGATTAAAGAAGATACTTTAGATTTTGAGAAGGGATGTTAAAAGATGGTAACAATTTTACAAGTGGATTTCCCACTAGATGGACCTTTTGGAAATGAAATGGCTCAACAATTTGAAGATTTAGCAAAGTCTATCAATGATGAACCCGGTTTTTTATGGAAAATTTGGACGGAAAACGAAAGCGAAAAAGTAGCTGGTGGCGTATATGCTTTTGATACCTTTGATAACGCACAACAATACTTAACGATGCATCGCGCACGCCTCAAATCTATGGGCGTAACAGATATGCATGCACGTATACTTGATGTAAACGAAAAACTCACAGACATCAATCACGGTCGCCTTCAATAAATAGTAATAACTAACCCCTTCATTCTATACATCAAAGTGTATCGTCTGAAGGGGTTAATTGAATTGGGATTAAATCCCTAGAAATATGATCTGCCAACCATTTACTTTACTGTAATCCTCGCATTTCACTCATAAACGTTTCATAGCTAATCTCATTTTTCGAAAATTGAGAAACGATTTTATACATTTGTTCATTTTTAGTATATTCCTGTTTATATAAAACTGTATCAATCTGTGATTCTTCTGGAATTGGATTCTCTACATTTGCTTTATTGGAAAATGCTGCATAATAACGTACACCGAATAGACGTTGTGATACTGCATCAATATGAATCGCATCAGGGTTAGCCGTTAATCCTTGTGCTGTAACATAATAACAATGGTCTTGTTCGCGCGCAACGCGTTTAATCTCATCATTCATTTCCTTATATTCCATTGCACTTTGGCCAAAAGCTGTTTTCCCTAAAAAATCAGGTAACAAGCCCATAACAAAAGGTGTTTCCGGAATATTTAAGGTTGCTCTGAAATGATTAATCAACGTCAATAATTTCTCAGCATATGCTTGATAGCGTTGATTTAAACTGTCACTTTCCCCTTGATGCCATAATATACCAATGATTTCACTCGTTTCTTGAGCAAATGTTGCTTCAGAAATTGCATGTCGCGTTAACACACTATCCGGAGCCCAATCATCTATAGATGTCCCGCCATCCGCACATGGAATCAGACCAATCATTTCATTGGGATGTGCATCTAGCCATAATTTTGCAAAAGAGGCAGCTGGACCAATACCAGCTACTGCACGATCGCTATGAATTGGTTCTTCCATCATTTGCCATCTACCATTTCGTAACATCATAATACGTTCATCTAATATGGTGTGTACTTCATTTGTATAACCACGACCAGCCATATTTGACTGCCCTATTAATAATATAGACTTCATCTATTTCACTCCTTATTTTTAGACTTTAATACTGCTTAAAATTATCCATCTTAATGTCTGTTTCACTCAATGTTTAAAATGCTAATTTCTCTCATCAACAGTGAAAATTAATATTTAAATTATAGCATCTATACGTTTGATTTAAATATAAAACGGAAATTTAACTAGAATAAAGTAACTATTGGAGGATTTAACAATGACTAAAGTATTTGTAACAGGCGCAACAGGCTTAATCGGTACGAAATTAACACAAAGATTACTAGAAGAAGGCTACGACGTCGCTGGCTTTACAACATCTCAACAAGGTAAAGCGAAATTGGTCAACGCAGGCGTAGAAGCCTATATTGGAGATATCTTAAAATATGATACAGTAGAAGCTGCCATTTCTGATTTCAAACCCGATATCATTATGAATGAAATTACTGATTTGAAAAATGTGGATATGGCAGCGAATACCAAAGTAAGAATTGAAGGCACCAAAAATCTAGTCGAAGCTGCACTTAAAAATGATGTCAAACAACTCCAGTCTCAAAGTATCGCCTTTACCTATGAAGGCGGCGACACATTAGCAACCGAAGAGACGCCGCTCGACTACCATTCAACAGGCGATCGTAAAGTAACCGTCGATGGCGTTGAAGGCTTAGAAAGTCAAACAGCACGTATTGAACATCATGTGGTACTACGTTATGGGTTACTCTATGGCCCTGGTACTTGGTATGGTAAAGATGGCATGATATATAACCTTTTCAAAGAAGATAACGTAACGATGTCAGATGGCGTACAATCATTTATCCATATTGATGACGCTGTAGAAGTTGCAATTCAAGCACTGAATTTCGAACCAGGTATTTATAACGTAGCAGATGATGAACCTGTCAAAGGTGATGTATGGGCGCAATGGTACGCCGATTTATTAAACGTAAATCCAACGCTCAATATCCAATCTGCTGCAACGCATGAACGTGGCGCTTCAAATGCAAAATTTCGTTCACACGGTGGTCAGTTGATTTATCCTTCTTGGAAACAAGGCATGGATCCAATTCAATAAATGTAACAAAAACGTGGGACAGAAACTAAATTTCTGCCCCACGTTCATATTGCTTAAAATTAATAAAACAATATGCCTACACCAATACCAATAAGTACAATAGACCACGAAGGCCATTTAAAATACATCAACAACACAAATAGTATTGCTGCAAACGTGAAATCTAACGTTGTATGAATCGTTGAAGTCCATATTGGTGTATAAAATGCTGCTATTAAAATACCAACCACACCTGCACTGATACCTGTTAAAAATCCATTCATATACTTATTTGATTTAAGCGCATCCCAAAACGGTAACACACCAAATAACAATAGAAATGCCGGCAAGAATATAGCAATCGTTGCGACTAAACCACCAATGACACCTTCCATTTCTGTTCCTAAATATGCTGCAAATGTAAATAATGGCCCTGGTACTGCTTGTGCTGCACCATAACCTGTAATAAAATGGTCTGCTGAAATTAAGTTTTGGGGAACAAATTCCTTTTCTAATAAAGGCAACACAACATGCCCACCACCAAATACTAATGATCCAGCACGATAAAAACTGTCTATCATTTTAACCCAAACATTATTAGTTTGTGCACTCAATATTGGTAACACGATTAACAACGTTACAAATAACGACAGCGAACACACGCCAATTTTTTTCGATAACTTAAATAAATGCGCGTCATTTCCATCCTGCGTTTTTGTATCATTTCTTAAAAAATACATACCATATAAGCCAGTTAATAATAAAGCAACAACTTGTATAAGCACATAATCAATCAGTAACGTCATAGCAAGTACAAACATTGCTAATACAATCGTTGTCTTGGTATTCGCTAACTTCTTTCCCATACCTAAAATTGCTTGTGCTACAATCGCCACTGCAACAAGTTTTAAACCTTGAATCCAAGTAAAGTCAGCACTACTATTTACAAAAATCAATGCAAATAACATCAATACAACTACTGAAGGCAATGTAAAGCCTATGAAGGATATGATACCTCCAATGATACCAGCCCTCACTGTACCAATGCCTATACCGACCTGGCTACTCGCTGGTCCTGGTAAAAACTGACATAATGCAACTAAATCTGTATATTCCTTTTCATTAATCCATTTTCTGTTTTTAACATATTCATCATAAAAATAGCCCAAATGTGCAACCGGACCACCAAAAGACATACATCCAAGTTTAACGGCAACTAGAAATATTTCTAAATATTTAGTCATAAATGACTCCTATAAAGTTTTTTGATAAAAATAATTTGCTACCACGATATCTACGATGGCCACACCTACAGATTTAAAAATTGTAATTTCGTCATTAGACACGCGACCTTCTATTCGTTTCGCAATAATGTGACCTAGCTCACCATGTATATCATTTTTGGCAAACACACCCTCATTTTCAGGTGTGATTAAGTCACCCGTTTCTTCCATTGCCGCTGCTTCAGCTTCAACGACAACTTTATCAGCATCAACAATCGCCTGTGTCGGTAATTCTTGCATATCAGGTTTAAATGAACCTACTGCATTGACATGTACACCGGGCGCTAAACGTTGCTGAAATACAGGCGTGCGCGCATTCGTTGCTGTGACGATAACATCTGCGTCTTCCATTGCTTTATCTACATCCTGATACACTTCCGTGTTGATATCCGGATGTAATGATTTTACAGTTTTTGAAAATTGCACCGCTTTATCGTATGTACGATTATAAAATTGAATTCGTTCAATTTGTCTTACAGCTAAGACCGCTTCGATCAATCCTTCAGCTTGATCTCCCGTACCAATGACACATAACGTTTTAGCATTTTCACGTGCTAAGTATTTCGTCGCAACACCTGAAATTGCGCCAGTACGAATTTTAGTCAGATAGGAGCCTTCCAACACAGCCAGCGTCTCGCCAGTCTCATAATCCGAAAGTGTTACAGAACCCACAATCGTCGGCTTACCTATTTGAGCATTATTCGGTGCCACTGTCACGGTCTTAACTCCTGCCACTTTCAATGCATCTGAAAGCGCAGGCATGACTAAATATCTATTTTTATCATTAAATGGTAATGAATACCGCAGCGGTGTATCTGTCTTGCCCTCAGAATACGCTTCAAGCGCTTTAGCAACCTCTTCTACAACTTCACCCATATTGAGTAGTTGAGCCTGTTCTTGTGCATCTATATATCGCATAAGCCACCCCTGTTTCTGTTAGTCGTCTTCATGATCAATAATATCTGTTTTCTTTTCAAATTTGGTAATAATCATTAGTAATACAATAAAAACCAGGACAATACCTAATAAACATAGCCACATTGTTTGCCCACTCAAATACAGAGAAACAAAGAATATTGCTGCTAAAAAACCAGTTATCATCAAATTTCTAATAAATAATAGCCAGTAGTCTACTTTTATGCTGAACCATGTACGTATATTAGGATCTGCTGTTTGAATATGATATCTCGTGAACATAATATTTTTGGTAACCCTATATATCAGAAACAGAATCATAATTGCCGTTGCAACTAGCCGATATAGCGGTTTATCCAAAACATCTGAAAGTATTGCAAATCCTATACCAACAACGAATGGTTTCCAATCACCATTTTTTGCATTATTATTTTTCATCAGGCCATCACCTTCAATTCTATCTGTTACATCATTACCCTTAACGTAACATATTTAGATTGAATATAATTGCTGAATTAAAAATTTATTGCATGAAATGTTTCGCTTATTGTACCGTATAACCACCATCAATCAAGATTGCTTGACCCGTCACACTTTTCGCACTATCACTGCATAAGAATAATGCATAATCTGCAATATCTTTAATATCTAATAGACGTTTTTGTGGAATGAGTGGGTACAGTACTTCTTCAAGAACTTGCTCGACTTCGACGCCACGTTCCTTAGCCAAATCTGCCATTTGATTACGTACGAGCGGTGTATCAATATACCCTGGGCAAATCGCATTGACTGTGATGCCCTCCGTGGCCGTTTCTAACGCTGTCACTTTCGTTAAACCAATAATGCCATGTTTTGCGCTATTATAAGCTGCCTTGCCAGCGAAACCAATCACACCATTAATTGATGCCATATTTAAAATACGCCCCGCTTGTTGCTGTTTCATGATAGGTAGTGCATACTTCGTACCTATGAAGCTACCCGTTAACATGATATCAATCATTTGTCTGAACTTTTCAGTTGGAAACGATTCAATACTTTCAACATGTTGGAGTCCAGCATTATTAAATAAGATATCTAGACGTCCATATTGTTCAACCGTTTGGTCTATCATCGATTTCACAGCTTGTTCATCTGTCACATTAACTTTGATAGGCATGCAGTCATAGCCTTGCGCTTTCAGAGCATCTGTTTCTTGTACAAGTTTGTCTTCATTTAAATCTGCAAGAACGACTTTTGCTCCATTTTCCAAAAATACTTTCGCAATCGCCAAGCCAATACCACTTGCAGCACCTGTAATAATCGCTACTTTACCTTTTACCATGCATGACACCTACTTTAAATAATTTTCAAAATGTGCATCCGTATTTGCTTCAACTTGTTCTAATGTTGTATCCGGTTGTAATTCAATGAGTTTCATGACACCATTTTCAAATTGAAATACAGCTAAATCCGTAATTAAAGTGTGGACCACACCAGCACCAGTCAACGGTAATTCACACTGCGCCTTAATCTTAGACTCACCATGTTTATTCATGTGATCCATAATAACGACCACTTTCTGCGCACCAACAACTAAATCCATAGCGCCGCCCATACCTTTAACTAATTTTCCGGGAATCATATAGTTCGCCAAGTCTCCCTTTTCTGAGACTTCCATGCCTCCAAGGATGGCTAAATCAATGTGACCACCACGTATCATCGCGAAGGATTCCGCATTGTCAAAATAAGACGCCCCTTTAGCCGCCGTTACCGTTTCTTTACCCGCATTAATTAAATCTGGATCGATCTCTTCCTCTGTTGGATACGGTCCAATACCTAGCAGACCATTTTCAGATTGAAAATACACATTCTCAACATGATCATTGATTTCATTCGCAACCAATGTCGGCATACCAATCCCTAAATTAATGACCATATCGCTTTTAATTTCTTTTGCTGCTCGTTGAATAATTTTTTTACGTTGTATTTTTTTATCCATGATTAGCCTCCTTTACCGTGCGTTTTTCAATACGTTTCTCAAAATGGGCACCATGATAGATGTAATCTACATATACACCTGATAAATGCACATCGTCGGGATCAATTTCTCCTACTTCAACCAGTTCTTCTACTTCTACGACAGTTGTCTTAGCCGCCATTGCACATAATGGATTAAAGTTGCGTGCTGTTTTTTCAAAAACAAGGTTACCAAACGTATCTGCCTTTTGCGCTTTAACAATACCAAAGTCACCTTTAATCGAACGTTCCATTAGATACGTCTCACCATCAAAGTCACGTGTTTCTTTATCTTCAGCGATTAATGTACCTACACCTGTCTTCGTGTAAAACGCCGGAATACCTGCGCCACCTGCACGCAATTTTTCAGCTAATGTGCCTTGAGGTGTCAATTCGACATTTAATTCACCACTAATAAATTGTTGTTCAAATATTTTATTTTCACCCACATAAGAACTAATCATTTTATCAATTTGTTTATTTTCCAATAAACGACCTAAACCAAAATCATCTACACCACAGTTGTTACTCACTACGGTCAATCCTTTCGTACCTTTCGCGCGAATTGCTTCAATACCGTGTTCAGGAATACCACATAACCCGAATCCACCTGCAAGTACAGTCATACCATCTTCAAGACCTGCAAAAGCACTATTTATATCTGTAATTACTTTAGACATCTTTAAGCCTCATTTCTCACTTTAGTTTTTAATACCTAGTACTAACAATTATACTTGAAATGTCTAGCGAAGTCTTTTAATTATGTTTGCGGTTTCATAGATTGCATAACAAAAAACACCAACTGCTACATGAGCAATTGGTGTTTTCTAACATACTATTTTAAGTTTAAATTATCTCGATATGCTTGAATCGTATCATCATTATCACCCGGATAGAAGTAATAAAGACCATCGTCTCCTACTGTGTTTTCACCTTTCAGTGTATGACGATTCACATTTTTTTGAGCTGCCTTATAATCTGATCTAATACCATTCAGTTCAGTTAAACTCAAATCTGTTTTAACATTATTTTCAACCGCATCAAAAATTGAATTAATCTTCGGAATAGAACTTGGATTCATAGATTTTTTAGCAACTGCTTCGATAACGAGCTGTTGACGTGCTTGTCTACCTTCATCGCCGCCAGCACCTGCTTCTTTTCTACTACGCATAAATGCTAAAGCTTCCTTGCCATCCATGTGGTATTTTTTGCCCTTTTTAAAGCTATAATTCGATTTTGAAAAGTCGCCATTACTCACAACATCTACACCGTTCACTTTATCAATCAATGTTGAGACACCATCCATATTAATCGCTGCATAATGATCGATTGGCACATTCATTAGTTTTTCAACTGATTTTACTGCCATGTCTGGTCCGCCATACGCGTAAGCATGATTAATTTTTTCTTCTGTGCCTCTACCAACAATTTTAGCGTGTGTATCACGTGGCACACTAATCATTTCTGTTTTCTTATCTTTCGGATTAATTGAAATTAATACGATAGAATCAGATCTTTCTCCATCATGCTCTGAGTTTCTAAGCTCATCAGAATCAATCCCAAAAAGCGCAATTGAAATAGGTTCGCCCTTTTCTAATGGCTTATCTCTGAGTTCAGATTGTTTACGATCAAGTGGATTATTAATTGAGCTGTTTAAAACTGTCAGCTTATAAAAAATAAAAGCTACTATAAATAGCAGTAGTATAGCTAAAATAAGTATAATCGTCCATATAATCTTTTTTGCTTTAGACTTTTTCTTTTTTCTTCTTCTTTCCATTCATCAAACATCCTTACTCAGTATCTTGTAAATTTTTAATTAATTGAATAACCTTTTCTTGATCTTCTTTTTTCATATCAGATCCTGAAGGTAAACAAATACCTTGTTCAAATAATTTTTTTGAGTTATCTTCTTTTTCAGCAACATATTCATATTGACTGTATAGTGGTTGTAAATGCATAGGTTTCCATACTGGACGTGCCTCTATGTTTTCATCAGCTAGCGTATTTATAACATCGTTTGCAGAAAAGCCACATTGTTTCTCGTCTATTGTTAATGCAGTTAGCCATCTATTAGACTTAGAATTAGGTAGTTCAGGTTGAAATTCGATGCCTTTAATATCAGCAAAAGCTTGTTGATATGTTTCAAATATTTCCCTACGTTTTTGAACACGTTGTTCTAAAATTTCCATTTGTCCACGACCAATACCAGCCGAGATGTTACTTAATCTGTAATTATAACCTAATTCACTATGTTGATAGTGTAATGCTTTGTCTCTTGCTTGTGTTGCTAAGAAAAGTGCATGTTCTTTAGCTTCTTTGTCATTCGTTACTAACATGCCGCCACCACTTATTGTAATGATTTTATTACCATTAAATGAAAAGATACCAAAATCACCAAAACTGCCACTCATCTTACCTTGGTATACTGCTCCTAGAGATTCAGCAGCATCCTCTATTAAAACAACATTGTAATATTCGCAAAGTGCTTTAATTTTATCCAATTGTGCAGATTGCCCATATAAGTTCACAACAATAACAGCTTTAGGTTTAATACCTTTTGTCTCGAACGTTTTAAATGCTTTTTCAAGCGCTTCAGGTGACATATTCCATGAATCTAGTTCAGAATCAATGAACACTGGCGTTGCTTGTTGATATAGAATTGGATTCGAAGTTGCACAAAATGTTAAAGATGAACAGAAAACCACATCTCCTTCTTTAACGTCGCTTTCTATCAATGCTAAATGTATAGCTGCTGTCCCACTACTTAAAGCAACTGCTTCACTCACATCTACATAATTCTTCACGCTATTTTCAAATTCAGTGACATTTTCTCCTAAAGGTGCAATCCAATTTTGCTCAAATGCGCGTTCAATATACTTTTGTTCGCTACCACCCATATGAGGCCTAGATAAAAATACTCTTTCTTTTTCCAATTATATTCACTCCTTAGGTTTAGCTGGTGTTCCAATTACAGTAGTATCTGAGTTTATATCATTGACAACTGTTGCACTTGCTCCAACAATACACTTTTCACCGATTGTAATTTGAGGTAATATTGTAGCATTTACCGCGACATGTGAATACTTACCTATCGTTACATTGCCTGCAAGTGTTGCATTAGGTGATAAATGTACAAAATCACTAATTTCATTATCATGTTCTACAATTGCTCCAGAATTAACAATACTATGCATACCAATAACAGTTTCAGCATTAATCACAGTACTTGGCATAACTACCGTACCATTTCCAATACTTACTGAAGGACTAATACATGCAGTCGGATGAATAAGCACTGGAAATTGTTCAATATTAACTTCCATTTCTCGGTAAATTTTTTCACGAACAAAATTATTCCCTATCGCTATGTTAAACAAATAATCAGATTTATATAAATCGATATTTTGAAAGCTGTCATAAAAATAACCCTTATTTTCAAAATATGAATCGTATTTATCATCAAGAAAACCAACGACTTCAAATTGCTGTTGTGCTTCAATAATATCCTTGATTACTTTCGAGTGTCCGCCATTTCCAATAAGTATAATTTTGCGCATCATATATTTCCTCGGAACTTTTCAGCTGTTACGTGAGCGTCTGAACTAATATCTTTCTTCTTCAAAACATTTTCAATTGTTTTATAAAGAATAAACATATCTAATTTAAATGATTGATTTTCAGCATACCATACATCAAGTTTAAATTTTTGGTCCCATGTAATTGCATTTCTTCCATTAATCTGCGCCCAACCTGTAATACCTGGTTTTACATTATGACGTTTTTTTTGTTCCTCATTATATAATGGAAGGTACTTCATAAGTAATGGGCGTGGACCAACTAAACTCAAATCACCTTTTAACACATTGATTAATTGCGGTAATTCATCAATACTTGTACTTCTAATTTTAGAACCGAGTTTAGTCATTCTTTTTTCATCCGGTAATAAGTTGCCCTCTTGATCTGTTTCATCAGTCATTGTTCGAAATTTATATATTTCAAATGGCACTTCATTTTTCCCTGGTCGCATTTGCTTAAAAAAAACAGGAGTTCCTAGTTTTTTTGATATGATGAATTGTCAATTTAACTGCAACAGACTTACAGTGAAAATTTCATAAGGTGTACACCAATTAAGACACTTTCTTGGTCGATGATT
>NZ_JBOIRQ010000029.1:0-20627 GCF_051413795.1 Staphylococcus caeli
ACTTTTACTGTCGAGCCTGCTTCTGCTGCTCCACTTACTTGGCTATCTTCGCTTGTTACTCTATTCACCGTTGGTGCTTCTGGCGCTGTTGTATCGATTGGTACTTCTGGAATTTCTGGTGAAATTGCCATATTTCTTTTTACGACAATAAAAATATTAGCAACATAAGTCTCACTAGAATTGTTAGCTTTCCAGCCAATAGTTGCCATATAATCTCTTGATGTTTCTCCTTTTTTCCAATCATTAATTACAGGTCTACCAGTCACTGTTTTTCTAATTGATTTAATATCAATTTTAATCCAATCAGGATTTTGAGTTGATGAAGACCCAGCTGGAACAAATAATCTACCACCTATTTTAACGCCACTAACTGTTATAGTTGGTATATCATTTCCTTCTTCAATTTCCACGTATTGATTTGAGAGTTTGAATTTTCTATCTGCAGCTCTAGAACTATAATTTACTGCGTTCCTACTCTGAAATTTTGTAGGAGAATAAAGGGCTTTCGCTTCTTCATGTTTAATATCTTTGTTTTTTGTTATTTCTTTTTCTTTTGGCTTTTCAACCTCTTCTTTATTAATATTTAAATACTTTTTTCTTTCGCTTTCAGTAGTAGTATTATTAACTATGTTTTCAACTACATCTTTATTAGTTTTATTATTTTCTTGTATTGGATCTCCCTTTTCAGATATTTTTGTATCTTCAGTGTTTTTCTTATTAATAGTTTCTTCCGCTAACTCTTTATTAGTTTTATTTTGCTCTTCTGTTTGAGTGTTTTTTTGTAATGTATTTATATTAAGTTCTTCTTCAAAATCTTTCTGATTGCTACTATTTTCTACTTTATCATCTGCTAAATTTTCGCTAATACTATCTTTTTCTTTGGTATCTTCTTTTTCGAGATCCTTAAATTGTTTTATATCATTGTTAAAATCAATTTCACTTTTGGTCAATTTACTTTCTTCAGATGCACTTGCTTCATTATTATTTCCCATTATTAGCAATGAACCCAATAATATTGATGCTGTTCCAATTGTAAACTTGCGAATAGAATATCTATTTTGCCTTCTTGATATATATTCTCTAAAAATTTTCATAAATATTTTCAATCTCCTTAATAACTATGATAGATTTACCTAGAAAAATGATAAACAATTAATTCGATTTTATGTATAAAAAATCACACATGGTAAAAAAACAACCTCTCAAAGTAAAATTATAAAACTTTAAAATTACTACAAACTTTTTCACTTATATATTTATGGCTTATTTTAAGTTCAACCGGTAAAATTTTTACATCCTTTTTTATTAATTTATTTTTATAAGCATTTCTAAAATTACATTTACATAGAGACTCATCTTAAAATAAATACCGTCAAATTGATTTTATCTATATTTTTAAACTAAATAAAATATGGTATCATTTTTATATAATAACTAAAACATAAAATTGAGGTGGCCATCATGAAAAGTTATTTACTGTTATTAGGTGCGGATCAATTTCTAAGAGAACGCTCATTTGCTGGTGGTAAAGCAATTGGAGATTTTGAAATATGGACAGCTATAAAAAATGCAAAGTATCAATACAACGCTTACTTCGATTTTTGTATTAATGCTAATCCTTTGAATTATGAAGAAATAAAAAGTGAAATAGATCATTATAAGACTCTAGGATATCTACCTAAAGCGATTGTCCCATTAAACGATTGGACACTTAAAGTTGCAAATAGATTAAATCAAGACTACGGTTTGTGTTACTTAGAAGATAAAGTCGTAGAAGCTTGTAGGAATAAACACATCATGAAAGCTTTATTTGAAAGTAATCATGTACAAACGCCCAAATCTATACGTTTTAGTAACATTCAACAATTAGAACGACTTGTGAATGATTTTAATTTTCCAGTAGTCATAAAGCCGATTGATTTCGGAGGAAGTGGCGGCGTTTATTGGGCCCATAATAAAAAAGAATGTATTGACGCCTATATTAAATCCCAAGAAACAATGGATGTCTATGCTGATGCTTTTCAAGTATCCAAAAATGAATTTTTAATCGAAGAATTTATCGATAGTGATGATGAAGTTTCAGTCGAAGTGTTATGTGGTCATGATTTCTACGAAGTGATTACAATTACTGAAAAATATTTATCACCTAGACCTTGGTTTACTGAAATGGGTCACCTCGTCCCAAGTCATCGTAATAGAGATTCAAATATTAGACAACTTGCTATACAAGCATGTAACGCTTTAGGCATTAACCGTGGTGTTGCCCATGTTGAAATAAAAATAAAAGATAACAAACTTTATGTTATTGAAGCTGCAGCTAGACCTGGAGGCGATGCAATTATGGACTTAGTTGAAACCTCTTATGGCATCAATCCCTATCAGCTGCATATCTCTATGTATATTAATAATACAAATCATCTCTCCCTCAATTTTGAGCCTCAAAAGACATCTGCTATAGCCTTTATGAAAGCTAAAAAAGGTGTAATTAGCAAAATTAATTATCCAGATTTATCTCAATATACTGAAATTAGAAGAATAAATTTATTAAAAAAAGTAGGAAATCGTGTTGGAGACCCTGAAAATTGGAGTGATCGTGAAGGGCTTGTTCAATTTAACTGGCTTGATTTACCAACAATAAAAACTTACAAACATATCCAAAAAGCCAATGATTTAGCAAATAAAATTTTCGATTGTAGTGATGTTGAAAATGAATAATTACTTAATAGTTACTGCACTATATCGCTTTATTTGTGGTGGTTTAATACTTCTTATCAATTGGGAACTAGCAAGTCCTGAATCTACAAAGGATTTGGCTATTGCTACCGTTCTGTCATTTGTACCAGCCATATTCACTCCATTTTTAATAAAGCTATTATTTAAAAACTACACAGGAAGCAAACTTACAAAATTATCGTAATTTTAATGAAAATACCTTATTCACATTACAATTAATTGTGGATTTAAAAGCACTTGATATCGAATTACAAAATATTAAATATGTCATTCATTTATTTAATAAACCCATTTCAAAAAGTTGTAATGCGCAATCTAACGACTTTCTCCAACAATTGATTTTAGAAAAAGAGGAGCAGCTAAATAATAAAATGTATATCCTTAAAAAATTAAAAAAGCTACATAATTTGGCTAAAGATGAAAACTATGAAATCAATAAAAATGAAATCTTTCAAACATTGAAGGAAAGAGGTAATTACCATGATTAGTGTTATATATGGAGGTAATCAGTCAGGCGTTTGTTACGATGTTTATCAAAATGTGATTCAAAAACTACCAGAAAATAAGATTTATAATATAAATTTACAACAGACAGATATGGCTTTCTTTTTAAGTAATGGCTACCACACGCCACTAACTCCTCAACAAGAGAACATGGTTCATCAAATTGAAGATTCTACAACTTTAATCTTTATTTATCCTTTATATTGGTTTAATGTACCAGCTGTCCTAAAAAGTTTTATTGATCAAACGTTTTGGCCAGAACGTGCATTTAGTTTTAAGAAAAAACAATATTTTAAAAAAGGTCTATGGAAAGGCAAAAAAGTAATTATCATATATACACAAGGTGGCCCCGAGATTTTTCATAAATTAAAAGGAAATTTGGGTTATAAAGTTATGAAATATCCATTAAATCTCTTCGGTATTTACGATATTTCGGTATTACATGTAGATAATTTAAATAGAAGTAACACTACACCAGAAAAAGTGAATAAAGATGTGCAGACCGTGACTGCAAAAGTTGAAAAATTGTTGGGCTTGTAGAAATGCGTAAAAGACTGACGTGAAGCCAGTCTTTTTATGATTTTGGTCATATTAAGTTTTTTTAATTTAGTATTAACTGGTTATGCTCTTTTTCAAGATTATTTCATCCTGTATTCGGATACCATTGTCACCAAACACAGGAATTGTTATTTTCTCTAATCTAGCTTTATTAACAGAATCCGTTATTATTTCAACTAATCTGTAGCCTCTTTTTTGATAAAACTTTAAGGCATCCAAATTATCATTTGTAGTAATAATCTTTATTTCATTTATACTCATATCTTTTGCGATTTCTTCTACTTTTTTCAGTAACATAGTTCCAATACCCCTATTTTGTTCAAAACTTTCTAATGAAATCACTTCTAAGTACTGACCAAACACTTTGAAAGTAAGCACGCCTTTAATCTTCTTATCCTCAATAGCGACTATACTAGGTAAACTGGATAGTTGATATACTCCTGAGGAGATGACCATTACCTCATCTTTTAAAATATCTCGAATTAACTGTTCTTTTTCCATTTTATCTAATTCACAAGAATGTTTTATAAGCATTTTCCACCTCTATAACCTTAATTATTTTCAACCATGTTTTGATCTATCCATCGAATTCATCAATTGATAAAAGTATTCTTCTCTATGTGTCTTATTTAATTTATACCATGCTTCTAACGTATCTTCCTCAAATACGTCTATCTTTTCCAACACTTCCTTAGCAAATTCTAGCGGTGCAATACCTGACGCAGTAATTAAATTTTCATCAGATATAGCTGTCTTCATTTCAAAAAATTCTTCGCCCTTGTAATTTGGACATGTCAATTTAGTGTAATCTAAGTTATTACTAGTATGTTTTCTACTATCTAAATGCCCACTATTAGCTAATCCATCTACTGCACCACAAATCGCAGCAACAACTGTCCCTTTATCTAACGCCTTTCCAACGCATGCTTTGACTGGTTGATGTATTTGATCACTCCAATTCGTTCCTCCAGGTAAAATTAATAAATCATTACGTTCTAACATACATTTATCAATAGTCGTATCTGGCACTATATGTATCCCACCCATCGTTTTTACTAATTCTTTACTAGCGCCTACAGTAATTACGTTTATTGGATCTAAGCCATTTTTAAAATATCTTCCTGAATTCAATTCAGCTATTAAATAACCATACTCCCAATCTGACATTGTATTAAATACATAAAGGTATACTTTTGATATTTTCATAAAATTATTCTCCATTCGCTATTAATATAGCAAAACGTAACATAGCTTCCCTGACACCTAACGTCAAGGAAGCTATTATTTTTGATAAAACGCTATTAAATCAGACAGGTTGTTAATAATTTCTTCTTTTAGACTTAATGGTGCTACAACTTCAATCCCTTTACCAAATGGCAGTAATATTTGGGGCACGTATTTATGCATTATCTCTTCTTCAAGTTGAAATTCTGCTTGGTTGAATGCTCTATCTTTTAAGTAATGTCCGAGAAACCAATGCTGACACACATCATCTAATGTACTCACCTCTCCACGAATTACTAAACGTGTTGTTGCACCTTCATTTTCCATAATTGGCAATAAATTACCCATGAAATAGTTGTCTATTGAGAAATCTTCAAGCTGTTCAAACGTGTCTTCAGTTAATATGAGACTATCTATTCGGTCCACTCTGAAAGTTCGAACATCGTCCCTAAGATGGCAATATGCGACCAAATACCATTTGTTTTTCCAATAAATTATTCTATATGGATCAACCTGTCTGTCTTGTGATACGTCATCGCCGCCTTTTCGATATGAAATAATTACAGAATTTCTTTCAGCAACAGAATATTCTAATACTTCCAAATGGCTCCTTAAAGGATATGTGTTACTTCTCATAATCACTTCGAGACTAGCAGTATGTTTCTCTATTTCAATTTCTTGATCCAAGTTCGAATAATTTCTTAACTTTGTAATAGCACTGTTTAAAGATTTTCCACCGTAATAACCCGCTTCTTCTGCAAAATTTGCAGCATGACATAATGCTGTTTGTTCCTCAGAATTAAAAAATAGCGGGGCTTCAATAAAATCTTTTAATAATGTGTATCCGCCATTATGTCCAGTATCTGAAATTATAGGCACACCACTCTTTGAAAGTGTATCCATATAACGATAAACCGTTCTGATATTCATCTCTAACTTATCTGAAATTTGCTTTGCAGTAACCTTTTTATTTGAATTAAGCATCCAAAGAATTGCAAGTACATTGTCTAGTTTAGCCATAGGACACACCTCTTTTAATGGAATAACTACCCTATAATTCGTTTATAACTATTTACAACCAAACGTTTTCAACACTTAAACTTTATTCTTCACTATAAATGAAGTAAGCTACATTTCACTATTATTTTAAACACATTGTACTAAAAATGAATAAGCACTTATCATAATTATAATACTTATTTTACAATAATTAGAGACATTTTCTTATTTAGTTTGTTACTATTCAATATCCTGTTAATTTATGGTAATATCATCATGTATAAAAAGTCGAGATATTAAGAGAAAAGAAGGTTTAAATATATTATGAAAGAAAATTTTTGGCGTGAATTACCACGTCCATTTTTTATTTTAGCGCCAATGGAAGATGTAACAGATATCGTCTTTCGTCACGTTGTTAGTGAAGCAGCTAGACCCGATGTATTTTTCACTGAATTTACAAATACTGAGAGCTTTTGCCACCCTGAAGGGATACACAGTGTGCGTGGACGCTTAACATTCAGTGAGGATGAACAGCCTATGGTTGCTCATATTTGGGGAGACAAGCCAGAGCATTTTCGAGAAATGAGCATCGGCATGGCAGAGATGGGCTTTAAAGGTATTGATTTGAATATGGGCTGTCCAGTAGCTAATGTTGCAAGTAAGGGTAAGGGTTCTGGCCTAATTCTTTGCCCTGAAACTGCGGCTGAAATTATCCAAGCTGCTAAAGCGGGAGGTCTACCGGTAAGTGTTAAAACACGTCTCGGATATTATGAAATCGATGAATGGCGAGATTGGTTAAGACACGTCTTCAAGCAGGATATTGCAAATTTATCTATTCACCTCCGTACCCGCAAAGAGATGAGTAAAGTAGATGCACACTGGGAATTAATCGAAGAAATTAAAAAATTGCGTGACGAGATCGCACCAAATACATTGTTAACGATTAATGGTGATATTCCAGATAGAAAAACAGGTCTAGAACTTGCAGAAAAATATGGCATCGATGGTGTAATGATTGGACGAGGTATTTTCCATAATCCTTTTGCATTTGAAAAAGAGCCTCGTGAACATTCAAGCAAAGAGCTATTAGGATTACTGAGATTACATCTAGCATTGTTTAACAAATATTCAAAAGATGAAGAGCGACAATACAAGCCTTTACGCAGATTCTTTAAAATTTATGTACGTGGCATCAGAGGCGCTAGTGAACTAAGACATCAATTGATGCAAACACACTCGACAGACGAAGCACTCGCATTGCTCGATGACTTTGAAGCTCAAATGGGCGATGAAGTGGAAGTATAATTTAGAGGTTAACTTGAAGCTTTGTATTTATTAATTGCACTAATAACATTACAATTTTTCACATTACATGAAATAACCTAATTTTACTGTCTTTCAATGCTCTCTATATTCTATTCTATTAAAACCAATAAGCAGGAGTGTATCACAAGTGATGCACTCCTGCTTATTATGTAATGATATGATTTTTATAGCTGTATAACTAAGGTTTTTATAAATTCTTGCTTTGATAATAATTAAGTCTATCTTTCAGAAATTTTACATCAGATTTTAAATTTAATTCATGCATTTTCCTGTGGCAATTAGGGTCTAAAGCAACAGCATTATCTATACTATCCTCCCCACCGTTAGCGAGCCATTCTACATGGTGGCATTCAAGGTATGCTCTCCCATTCCGATCCTTAAAGGGCGCTGGTTCATTACATAAATCACAATAGCCATTAGATCTATTCTTAACATGTGCAGTTACATGAATATTTCTAACAAACACTTTAGTAACAGCTTCCTTTCTTTCTATGTGTTTTGCCTGAATAGCACGTTCATATACATCATTATCACTGAGTTTATCTATTATATTGGCCTGCTCTCTATATTTCTCGTCCGAGATATTTCCTGGGATATAATATTCACTATTATTAAAAGTTAGAGGAAAAATCCATATTTTTCTATCATTTTGTTCTGTGGTGTAAGGTTTATCAGACAACCTCACTTCACCACGAAAGATATGTTCGCCCGAAGTAAATGATTCAAACAGATATACTTTAATACTTAAATCTTTAGAATGATTTAAAGTCTTATTTTGCATATAATCAATATCTTGATCACCTTTTAGCCCCATACCTGTGTAATGCAATGTTTCATTTCCTTTATCATCTATTACTGTCTGATCTCTATAAACATTATTTGTATGATCCGAGAATAATACTAGTGTATTAGTTAAATGAGAACGTCGCATACCTCCCTGCTGTGAACATTTGAATATATCACTAATCGTATTATTGTCGTACTTTTTATCAATAATTAGATTATCAATTGCTTCTGTTATCTTTTTATGCCAATTCTTTACTTGTTCTATATCAAAGAACTCTTCATTCTGCTCCTTAACTATTGGTATTCCAGCTTTCTTCCAATTTTGAAAAGTGTCTTTATTTATTTTTAACGATTGCATTAGCTCACTTTTCTTTAATAATTTGCTCATAATGTTTTCCGCCTTTATCTTTATCTATTACTTAAACATTACTATATTGTAGGGGGGATCTATTTTATTCTTATTCTGTTACCGTTGTGTATTTATATGGTATTGATAGTGAGTAGTACCACTCACCTAAGAAAATTACTAGCCGAAGACTCCAGACTAAGAAATTATCTGCGGGAAAAGTGAATACAAAACTGTTGGAAAATCAGAATACTATAAAAGTAAACTTAGTTATTTAAAACTAATTGTCCTAATAGTATTTTAAATTTCAAAATATTCAACCACTATTTTGTTCAACTGTTCTGAAAGTTGAGTGAAATCACAATTTAGATCTAATGTTTTCACGCTAATCTGGTTGCCGCTCATTTGATAAATATTGTCGGGAACTATTTTTTCATTCGTTTTAGCGTAAAGTAACATTCCTGAAACTTTTGCTGACTTTTCTTTTAGATTTAGATTTTTAACATAGGTGAAAATTTGATACAGATTTCCTGAATGAATTGTATTAGTATTATAGTTATTTTGTAATGTTTTAGCATAATACTTAGTATCAATTATTAAATATTTATTATTATATGAAAGGATAATATCGGTCTTCATTACAGGTAACATATCCTTAACACCATCATCCACCATCCAAGGAATATGGGACGCAGTGACAGTTAATTGTGGAAATTCTTTTCTATAATATTCAAAGGTGAATTTTTCAAATAAACGTGAAAGTTGTTGCTCGTCTGAGTAATCCATAAATTGGTTACTTCCATCTTTTTTTGACTGTAATAGCCCTTTAATAATTAAATAACAAATAGCTGTTAACATTTTATATGTTTGATTATTACGAGTGAATTGTAAATTCCAATTAATATTATGCCTATTTAATGTATCTACTTTGTCAAAAAATAATAATAATTTTTTAATTTTTTTCTTTCTCTCTTTTGAAATTGCAGCTTTAAGTAACAAAACCATGGTAGTTTTAATTATTTTATTCATGTAAATATTAATCGAAAACTCATCGTATGAACAATTGAGCCTTTGATTCATAATATCTAGATTTTTAATAGATTCTGTGATATTAATTTTACCTCGAACCATTTTCAAAGATTCTTTTTCTTCTACGTACTCATGATGTAACCCACGTTTTAGTTGAATAGATACACCTTTAATTAGAATAGCTGCATACAAATCAATAGCATTCTCGAAGTCTTCCGTCGCGACTTTACGATAACCTTTTTCATTTAACACTTTATATGCATATGACAGCATATAATATATATTCTTAATAGCTATCATTGAATAGCCCCTCGTAATTTTTCCGACCATAAATCTACTTTATCTGGTTCATCAAACCAGTATTCTTTTATTAACGGGATAATTTCATAATCTACTATATTCTCTAATTCATTGTCTGTAACACTTGATAAGTTGCTGAAATAGCTATGGCCTATCATAAATCCTTCACCAAGTGACTCATCACTATTAATTTCAGAATTCAAATTTAAAATGCATTGAATAAGAGAATCAAATTTAGAGCTAGCTAGCTTTTCTTGGTATGCAGTAAACCCTGTTGTCAAAAATCCTGTTGTCATATTATAAAAAGCAAATCGTCTACGCAACGCATAATCTAACATTGATAAACTGCGATCAGCTGTATTCATCATCCCAAGAATATAAATATTTGGGGGAACAGAAAACTTTTCGTCTACATATAATAATTGAAGCTCTGTTCCGCGTTTATCATTCTCTATTAACATGAATAATTCTCCTAAAATCTTACTTAGATTTCCACGGTTAATTTCATCAACAATAAAGAAATAATCATTTTCTATATCACTTTCTGCTCTCTTACAAAAATTATAGAATGTACCTTTACGAAGTTCGAATCCTGATGCTGTTGGCCTAAATCCCATAACAAAATCCTCATAAGAATAATTTTGATGAAATTGAACCATTTGAACGCGTTTTTTATCTTTAACTCCCATCATAGAATACGCTAATCGCTTAGCTACAAAAGTCTTACCAACACCTGGAGCACCTTGTAAAATTATATTTTTCTTTTTCCTAACCAAATTTACTAACTTAATATAATTCTCTTCTTCCATAAATACATCATTTAAAAAATATTTTTTATCGTAATGTGGTAAAGCGGTTTCTATTTCATCTTCTATGTCAACTTTATCCTCTTCAAATAACATTTTAAGTTCTTCAACAAAATCATTATATGGTGTAATATTGGTCAATGTTTTAGGAGCTGGTTTTATAGAAGTGATCCATTCTCCTTTTTCTTTCCATTCGATTGTACGAATGTTTTTAAAATCTTGATCTGGATTATACTCATGATCAGAAGTAACGATTCCCCAGCCAATTATTTGTTTTTGGCCTTTTTTTACATAAATAATATCTCCAATTTTCATTTCATTAGTAAATTGCCATATAGCATTCGTAATATTAATATAGCTTTTTGTATTACCATTAATTTCTTGTAGCTTTTCTTTTATATCTCTTCTACTTGTATACATTGAAAAATCTTCTAATTCTTCCCAACCTATCGACATAATTCCTTTTTCATAAAATTCATCCCAATTTACTGCTTGAGATCCTGGAGAAAATATCCAATAGTTTTTTGATTTCACATCTTTATCTGCATCTGATAATTCAATTTTTGTATTTTTATCTTTTTTTTGTAAGTTAATTTGTTCGGAATAGCGCCAAGCCTCATAACTCAATTCAATAAAGTTATCAACCTTCGTTACTTCATTAGAAAGATAATCTTCTATGCTAACAATTATTTCTATGTACGCTTCGCCTGATAATTTGGTATTTATTATAGGTAACTTATTTATTATTTCACCAGAAATTTCACCAGATTCATATATATACCATCTAGAACGAGAATCAAGATTGATAAATTTCTCTGGAGCAATCCAGTATAAACCACTTGTCAATTTACTGTTATGAATGCCTTTTTTAGACATAACTTTATCAAAATATACTATGAATTTTTCTTGAGAAGTCGTCGTAGAATCCTCGGCAAATTCTAATGCTACCTTAAATAGCATCCATAGTTCATCAATATCAGTTGAACTGCGGTCACCTTTAAAATAATAAAACGTAGCTCCCATATTATTAACAGTTGGAATACTATCAAAACTTTTTGGTAATTCTGCCTTAATTTCAAAAATTTCTGCTATAGCTCCAATAATTTCACTTTATTTGATAGACTTAAACTGCTTTTATTAAATAAAGCAAAAACAGTAAATGGATCAATATCTGTTAAATCGTTACTTCTCTCTAAAGTAGGTAGTTTAATTTCGGCCATATTGTATATTTCTTTAACTTTTTCAATTAAATCTATACGATTTTTATAATATTCCAATAGTTTTTCAGCAAATTCTTTATAAAAATCTACCCATGTCTTATCAATTATATTTTTCATTAACTCATCCCCTATGAACACTATTCCAACAGTATTTTAAATTATATTTTCTTTTATTAAACCAAATATAACATAATATATATTTATTTAATTTTAACATAATAGTAGATCCTAATTGCTTATTAAATGTTAAAATCTGATTATTTTGAAATTGAGTGTTGCAATAGCGAATCAACTCATATAAGATGATAGATAATTTAAGATAACGATCGGAGAAAAAGAAAAAGTATTTAAATTATACTCAGAGAATAGAGGTCATCGGCTGAAAGCTTCTATAATCATAAATACTTTACTACTTTGGAGATATGTATGAAAATACATCGTTTAATAACATGTTACGTTATTCTAATGAGCCCTAATTGATTAATAAATCAGTTAAGGAAATTTGGGTGGTACCACGAGACTGCGCTCGTCCCTATATCTATAGGGATAAGCGCAGTTTTTTTATTATAAAATAAAGGAGTGTTATCAATGTTTGAAGATAATGTGAACGTTCAATTACCAAATAAAAATGAAATGGAGGTGCCCCAAGAAACAACGTTACTTCATATTGCTAAAAATATTGGTAGCTCTTTCTCTAAAAAAGCTGCCCTAGGATATGTTAACGGTGAATTAAAAGAATTAAATTATAAGATTAAAGAAGATAGTAAAGTGGAATTTATTACTTTTGAAGATAAAAAAGCTGAAGAATCAATGAGGTATACATTGTCATTT
The DNA here is from genome assembly GCF_051413795.1 of Staphylococcus caeli. GTDB lineage: Bacteria > Bacillota > Bacilli > Staphylococcales > Staphylococcaceae > Staphylococcus > Staphylococcus caeli_A. The sequence continues at coordinate 12,663 of NZ_JBOIRQ010000029.1, forward strand.
TTATTAGGACATATCATTCAACGACAATTTGAAGGGTTTGAGATTGCTGATTTCGGTGTTAGTGACGAAAACTTTTATTGTGATTTCCAAACTCTGGACAAAAACCTTAATAAAGGTGATTTGGAGATCATAAACAAATCTCTAAATAAACTACTAAAGTCTAATCCAAAAATAGAAGTGTTTGACGTATCAAAAGAATATGCTCAAAAGCTTTTAAAAGATAAAAAGTACATGTCCTATCATGTTGAAAATAATGAAGAACTTATATTTAAAATTGCTGAAATTGATGGTTATCAATCATTGATTAGCTACCCTTTAATAACAAACCTATCAAAATTAAAAAATTATAAACTTAAAAGCATCTCATCTACAAATTGGTTAAGAGATACAAACAATCAACCATTGCAACGTATTTCAGGTATCGCATTTTCTGATAGTGAATCTTTAGTAGCACATGAGCAATTTCTTGAGCACTATGAAAAAATCAATAATAGAAAATTAGGTAAAGAACTTAATTTATTTACATTTTCTGATTATGCACCCGGTATGCCTTTTTATAAAAATAATGGTCAAATCATACGTCTAGAACTACAAAACCTCTTACGACAATTACAATTTGAAGAGGATTACGAGGAAGTTTATACACCTTTTATAATGAATGAATCATTATGGAAAAATAGTGGACATTGGGACCACTACAAAGACAATATGTATTTTACTGAAGTGGATGATGCAACATATTCATTGAAACCAATGAATTGTCCTGGCCATATGCTAATTTATAAAAATGAGCATCACTCATACAGAGATTTACCAATACGTATGGCTGAATTTGGACAAGTCCATCGCCACGAGCTAAGTGGTTCGTTAAATGGTTTATTTAGAGTGAGAACATTCAATCAAGACGATGCCCATATCTATGTGAGTCAAAACCAAATAGAAAGTGAAATACTTAATGTACTAAATTTAATTGATAAGGTATATACTGTTTTCGGATTTGATTATAGTATTGAATTATCTACACGTCCAGATGACTATATGGGAGATATTAATTTATGGAATTTTGCTGAAACATCACTGGAAAATGTTTTAAACTATAACAACTTAGCATATACAATTAATGAAAAAGACGGCGCATTCTATGGTCCTAAAATAGATATCCATATAAAAGACGCTTTGGGGAGAAGCCATCAATGTGGAACAATCCAACTTGATTTCCAAATGCCTGAAAAGTTCGATTTAAATTACATTAATGAATATAATGAAAAAGAAAGACCTGTCGTTATTCATAGAGCAATCTATGGTTCTATTGATCGCTTTTTAGGAATTTTACTTGAACATTTTGGTGGTAACTTACCATTATGGTTGGCACCAAACCAAGTTAATCTTATCCCAGTGAACAATAAAATACATTTAGCTCATGTAGAACAGATTAAAAAGCAGCTAAAATCTAATGGATTTAGAGTCACTGTCGATAGCAGTAATGAAAAAATGGGTTATAAAATAAGACAATCACAAATTAAGAAAGTGCCATACACAATTGTCGTTGGAGATAATGAAATAAGAGACAATATACTTTCTGTTCGAAAACATGGTCAAGATGAAGAACAAGTATTTGCAGTGGCTGATTTTATTGAAATACTAATAAAAAAGAAGAAAGTATTATAATAGGACATTTAACCCCTTCACACTTGAAACTTCTAGGTCAAGTAGATGAATTAATAATAAAAAATGGTTAATCTCGTTTTAAACGAAATTAACCATTTTTTATGTCTACTTTAAAGAAAATATATTAAAATGAAGTAGTCTTGTAGAATTTATAATACTTTTTTTGATTGAATTTCAGCTATCATTTCCAGTATTTTTATTATATCGAAGCATAAAAATTAATAACTGCTATTTTACTTAACATAATAGGTTGTTATCAGTACCTACACAAACATCTTCTGTAAAAACCCTTTTTTTCTCTCTTTTAGTAACTCAACTTTAACTGATTGTTTTTTAATTAAATTATCTTACTTTTCAAAAAAGACACCGATTTTTTCTTGTTCACTATAAACAGTAATATTAACAAAACTTTTTAACCAATCTTTTTCATGTAATGCTTTTTGAGCACTACCTGTAGGTAAATTTTTAAATATCACCGATTTATAATATGATTCGGAACTAAATAGAGATGTCATGAATTTTTTACTATATTCTTCTGACATACTTAATAAGGGCATATTTTCTGTCACAATATACCCATCTAAAGAACTTGGAATAAACCCAATTCCTCCTAAAAATACCCCTTGTCTTATAAATGTTAAAGTATTAGGATGTTTTTTTAAATCAATTAAGTACTGTCTTTTTCTACCGATCATTTTTCCGAAAGTTGTATCTCTATGCGTAATTTTCCCTTTGTTAGAAATAGATATTCTTTTATATTCTTCATCATCATGTAGATAAATCGTATTTTGATACTTAGTGAAAATATTATTTAATTCCTCAAATATCCAATCAGGATAACCATTCTCATTTTCATCTTTGAACCTTAATTCTTGTGAGAAAATCTTTTGCATATATCCCTTTTTCTGTTCTTCTAACTTCTCTAATTTTTGTTCTTCTAATTCGATTTGTCGATCGAGTTTGCTAAAGAAATCACCTATTTTTTGTTGCTCATTAATTGTAGGATAGCAGGAAGTGATACTATAAAAGTCAGAATGATTTAAATCAGGGATTGTTGAAGTGCCCGCTAAAGATAGAATTTTATTTTTTATTTTTGGAGATTTTAACACTTCAAATAAAAATAATCTATTATATTGTGATTGATCAAATTGAATTTTGAAAAAATTATTATGGAAAGCACCTTTAACGCCAGTAATTACTTTTCCTGTATTACCAGTCCTAGTCATTAAAACATCACTTTTCTTTGCTATAACAGACTCTGGAGGATTAGCAATATAATAGCGAGTCTTACTATTAGGTTTTAAAAATTCATTAGTTATATAAAAATATAACCCCGGAGTAAACTCGGTTTTTCTATCACTAATAGCAATCTGTAATCCTTGATTTGTTTTAGTAAACTCTCCAAATTTCTTTTCTTTCCATTCCCCTTCAAACTCAGGAAACCTTAACTCAGGAACATTTTTCATTTCATTAGTCATGGTTCAACACTCCTAATTCTTTCAAATAACCATAAATTTCTTCCTCTACTTGCGCGATTTCATCGTCTATTTGATTTAAATCTTTTTGAACTTGATCTAAATCCACTGCTTCTTCTTCTTCAAATGTGTCGACATATCTTGGGATATTTAAATTATAATCATTGTCTTCAATTTCTTTTAGACTTGCCGCATAACTATATTTATCAATTGTTTCTCTGTTTTTATACGTGTTAATAATCTTTTCTACTTGTTCGTCTGTGAGGTGATTTTGATTTTTACCTTTTTCAAATTCGTTAGAAGCATCAATAAATAATACGTCTTGATCTGCTTCGCGACATTTCTTAAATACGAGGACACAAGTTGGAATGCTTGTACCATAGAAAATATTGGCAGGTAAACCAATAACTGCGTCTAAATAATTTTTCTCTTCAATTAAATATTTACGAATCGTACCTTCGGCGGCGCCACGGAATAACACACCATGCGGTAAGACGACGGCCATTGTACCTTCATCGTCTAAATAATGCACCATATGTTGAATGAAGGCAAAGTCGGCTTTAGATTTAGGCGCTAATATCCCATAATTACTGAAGCGTTCATCATCGTTAAATTTACTATCTGCAGACCATTTGGCACTGTAAGGTGGATTGGCTACTACAGCATCGAACTTTTCATCTAAAAAAGCTGGATTTTCTAGCGTGTCATCATTTTGAATATCAAAGTTTTCGTAACGCACATTGTGTAACAACATATTCATTCGAGCCAAGTTATATGTTGTATTATTTCGTTCTTGACCATTATAACGATAAACAGTTGTTTCTTTACCTACACGTAGTAGTAATGAACCCGAACCACACGTAGGGTCATAGACATTTCTTAATTTATCTTTACCTAGAGTAACTATTTGAGCTAATATTTTAGAGACTTGTTGAGGTGTATAGAATTCACCTGCTTTTTTACCAGCGTTTGCCGCAAAGCGACCAATTAAGAATTCATAAGCATCACCTAACATATCAATTTCTAGATCACTATGTACAAAAGGTAAGTCTGCTAAATTAACCATGACTTTACTTAGTAGTGCTGTTCTATCTTTTACTGTGTTACCTAATCTTGTAGAACTTAAGTCCATATCACTGAACAAACCGATGAAATCATCTTCGCTATCTTGTCCAAGTGTAGATGTTTCTACTTTTCTAATGGCTTGCGCTAAGTGTTCAATATCAAAGCGTTGATTTTCAATTTCTTTAACCATACTACTAAATAAATCTTGTGGTTCAATAAAATAACCAACATTCTCAATAAGTTCAGCTTTTAAGTCTTCGCGGTATGCTTCATCTTCCCAAGCTTGTTCATATGTTAAATCTTCACCTGATAATGCTTCAGCAACTTCAGTTTCAGCTTTTTCTGATAAAAATCGATAGAAGATGAGTCCGAGAATATAGTTACGGAATTCACTCGCATCCATATTACCTCTTAAATCATTTGCAATGGACCATAAGCGTTTATGTAATTCTGCCTGTTGTTGGCGTTGTTTCTCAGTAATTGACATTTCATTTCCCCCATAAATTTAATAATTGTGATTTTGTTTGGCAGTAAAGTGCTTTTCTGCGTACTCCATATCAAGACCTCTGTAATATTTATTATCACGAAGGTTTGATATCATTTCTAGCTACTATATTTTTCTGTGACTTCTTCTATAAATGATGTCACTGCTTTTTTAGTTTGACGTTTTTCTCTAAGTTTTTTATCTCCAACGAGATCTTTCAAGTGGTCTTGATTCACAATACCACTATATTCGAACTCACCTGTAAGTGTCTTAAGTATTTGCTCATCAACAGCTTGTTGATGGGCGAAATCATTGAACTCTTCTTCCCGTTTCGCATTTTCAAACAATAGATAAGCTTCATCAATGTTATCTTCTTCAGATAACTTAGGTACCACTTCATCAATAAATTCTCGAATTAAGTCACGTTTCAATCGTAGTGTTGGATCATCCGCATTGTCTAATATGCGTCTAATTTGTTCACGATTACGTTGTTGTTCTACTTTGTCTTTCAAGTCAATTTGTCGAACTAAGTCCATAATATAGGACACATTTATCATATCATTACGTAAGATTTCTATTTCAAAATCAATGTCATTTAAGATAGATACTTTTTCAACTTCGCCACGTTTTGGCTTCACTTCATCATATATTGCAAAGTATTTACTCTTATAGTCTTCGAATTCTTGTTCATCCATACCAATATTTTCTTTTGTAAAATCAAACTCATCGAATGCTTTCAATCGTAAGACAAGTTTTGAAACTAAACGGAAAGCTTCTACAAACGCTTTTTTCTCGTTTTCATCTTGGACATTATCCATATCTTGGGGTTTTAGTGCCACCGACTTCAATTCGGCTAAAGCATCTACAAATTCAGATTGATACTCATCAAAGTTTCTCATTAATACACGGTCTGTATCATCTGTCTGAGAGAAAAGTTTTAAAGCATTATCCGTATTTCGTTTCAGGTCACGATAATTAACGATTTTCCCAAATGGTTTCGTTTCTTTTTCTACACGGTTTGTACGTGAATAAGCTTGGATTAAGTCGTGATATTTTAAGTTCTTATCAACATATAATGTATTTAAGACTTTACTATCAAACCCAGTTAAGAACATATTCACCACAATAAGCACGTCGATTTTATTACCTTTAACACCCTTTTTAACATTTTTAGAAAGATGATTAAAATACTCTTGAAAAGTCTCCGTTGAAAAGTTTGTTCCAAAATTATGATTATAATCTTGCATAACTTCTTCTAGTTTATCTCTAGAATGCGCCTCATCCACATCGTCTTCTTTACTTTCTTCATTTGCTGCATAAGAAAATACGCCTGCTACTTTTAATGGATGTTCATAGTCTTTACTAATTTTTTTAAAAGTGTCGTAATATTTTACAAGTGCAGGAATACTTTGAACAGTTAGGATTGCTGAATACTGTCTATTTCTTGTATATTTATCGTGATTTTCTGTAATATGTCGAGCAATCAATTCAACGCGTTTATCTGCCATCCACACTTCATCTTTATTGATATCTTCAACCATATCTTCTGAATCTGTATTTATATTTTGAGATTTAAATGTATTGATATAATCTACTGAAAAACCTAATACATTACCATCATGAATGGCATCTTTAATAAGGTAAGAGTGTAAGCATCGACCGAAGATATCGGCAGTGCTTCGGCCGTCTTGACTTTGATTTTCTTCAAAACGAGGTGTCCCAGTGAAACCAAAGTATTGCGCATTATTAAAATGTTGACGAACAATACGGTGCATATCCCCAAATTGGCTACGATGACATTCATCAATAATGAAGACCACTTTGTCTGTCTTATACTGGTCTAATGCTTCAGCATTATTTTGAATCGCTTTTGACATTTTTTGAATCGTCGTAACGATAAGCGGTAAGCTCTTATCTTTTAACTGTTTAACAAGTTGTGCTGTATTATTCGTCTTATCCACTGAACCTTTAGAGAATTTATTAAACTCTTCTTCTGTTTGGCTGTCTAAATCTTTACGGTCGACGAGGAAAATGACTTTTTTGATATCATCTTGCTCTGATAATACTTGACTCGCTTTAAATGAAGTTAATGTTTTACCACTACCCGTTGTATGCCATATATAGCCGTTATTACTTGTTTCTGTTGCTTGATGTATTAAAGCTTCAACAGCATGGACTTGATATGGTCGCATCGCCATAAGAATATGATCTGTTTCATTTAAAATCATATAACGTGAAATCATTTTAGCGATATGACACGGTCTTAAAAATGTAACAGTAAAGTCACTCAAAGTATTGATACGTTTATTGTCATTGTCGCTCCAATAAAACATATGGCTTTTCAAAATTTCACCATCATTATTAGAAATATAACGGGTTTCTATACCATTACTGATAATAAATAATTGTATATAACGGAAAAGACCTGTGTAGTTTTGTTTTCTATACCGCATCACTTGATTAAAGGCTTCATTGATATCAATACCACGACGCTTAAGCTCAATTTGAGCTAGTGGTAAGCCGTTGACTAATATTGTGACATCGTATCTTGCTTTATATGTATCATCTACGGATACTTGATTGGTAATTTGAAATTTATTTTTACACCAGTTTCTCGTATCTAAAAATGATAAATATACTTCAGACTCATCATCACGTCTTAAAGGTAATTTATCACGTAATATACGTGCACTTTCAAAAATGCCTTTACCATTTATCATCGTTAATAAGCGTTGAAATTCTTTATCTGTTAACGGTTCTCCATTTAATTTCTCGACATGACGCTCATTTAAAATCGAACGAAAATTATCTAAAAGTTGTTGTTCATCCCTAATTGTTACAGTTTCATAGCCATTGGATCCCAATTGTTCCATCATTTCTTTTTCTAATGCAAATTCACTTTGGTAAACCATAACATCCCACCTTTATCTCTATTCCATTCAATTATAATATATAAATAGATTTAGGTGGTGTAAATTTTATAATTAACTTTATTATTGTTTTTTATCGAGGCTACAGTTATTTCTAAATTTATAAAACATAAAAATTAAAAAGAGGAGGTCTACCCCCTCTTTTTATATTCTTAGATTTTGACAAACTATTAATTATTAGAAAACTTAGTTTTGAGGAAGACCATATCAAAAACCACTTGTAATAAAGCTAAACCAACTAATTTTTTATACATGATGAATTGTCAATTTAACTGCAACAGACTTACAGTGAAAATTTCATAAGGTGTACACCAATTAAGACACTTTCTTGGTCGATGATTTA
>NZ_JBOIRQ010000030.1:0-20069 GCF_051413795.1 Staphylococcus caeli
AAAATAAAGAAAACGATAATTTCTACATTATTTCAATAGAAATTATCGTTTTCTGTTTAGTCAGAGACATTTATGTCCCAGCCTGTTTTTTATGTTATTATAATGAATGATACAAAAAGTGTATGACTAGCGATTCGTGGGTTAGTTGTCTGATTTTCGTTGAATTATAAATAGAATTCTAATCAAAGTGTGCACTTAATTGTTGAATGATAAGTTCAAATGACTAGACTTCGTATTAAAATGTGAAAGTATGACATTTCAAAAGTTTTATTTCTTTAGTACGATGGAATGAATAATTTTTGAATATAAGCAATAAGCATTTTTAATATGTGAATGCACCGAAAAATAAATATGAAAAATAAAATTTCTATGCAAATAATTGGCATCAGAAATTGTTATACATGAAAGATTATGAGTGAATATATATGGAGGTAGCAAAATGAAATGTATTGTAGGTTTAGGCAACATTGGCAAACGCTTTGAACAAACTAAGCATAATATTGGTTTCGAAGTTATTGACTATATGTTGGAGCAGAATCAATTTTCTTTAAATAAACAAAAATTTAAAGGCGCATATACAATCGAACGGTTTGCTGGAGAAAAAGTAATGTTTATCGAACCAATGACAATGATGAATTTGTCTGGTAATGCAGTAGGACCTTTAATGAATTATTATGATATTGATATTGAAGATTTGGTTGTGTTGTATGATGACCTTGATTTACCTCAAGGAGAGATTCGATTGAGACAAAAAGGTAGTGCCGGTGGTCATAATGGTATGAAATCGATTATTCAAGCTCTAGGCACGGACCAATTCAAAAGAATTAGAATAGGGGTGGATCGCCCATCAAATGGGATGGCGATTGTAGACTATGTTTTACAGAAATTTTCGAAACAAGAGATGCAAACAATGAATAAAGTAATAGAACATTCTGCACGAGCAGTAGAGGCTTACATAGAAAGTGATAGATTTGATCGTGTGATGAATGAATATAATGGTGAGATTAAGTGAAATCAATAATTACAGAATATATCAAAGAAGATAAACGATACCAAGAATTAAATGAAGTGTTTGGCAAAGATAATGTATTAGTGACAGGGTTGTCAGGTGCGGCTAAAGCCACAATTATTGCTGAAAAATATCTGAACAGTACACAACAATTACTTGTCGTGACGAACAATCTTTACCAAGCAGAAAAACTAGAAAGTGATTTATTGCAATTTATAGATGAACAAGACATCTATAAATATCCAATGCAAGACATCATGACAGAAGAATTTTCAACTCAAAGCCCTCAATTTATGAGTGAACGTGTGCGTACGTTAACGGCACTTGCTCAAGAAGAGAGAGGGTTATTTATCGTTCCGTTGAACGGTTTAAAAAAATGGCTAACGCCTGTTGAAATATGGCAATCACATCAACTTACATTATCAGTAGGCGATGACATTGATATTGATGAGTTCTTAAATAAACTTATAAATATGGGCTATCGCAGAGAAAGTGTCGTCTCACATATTGGTGAATTTTCATTACGTGGAGGGATAGTGGACATTTACCCACTAATTGGCAATCCTGTCAGAATAGAACTGTTTGATACAGAAATCGATTCTATACGTGATTTTGATGTAGAATCACAACGTTCAGAAGGCAATGTAGAACAGGTGAATGTGACAACTGCTAGTGATTATATTATTACCGATGACGTATTGAAGCATACAAAACAAAAACTGAAAGAAGCTTATGAATATACTCGTCCAAAAATTGAAAAATCAGTACGTAATGATTTAAAAGAAACTTACGAAAGTTTCCAATTGTTTGAATCAGACATGTTTGATCATCAAGTACTTCGACGTCTTGTCTCATTTATGTATGAACAACCAGCAACAATTATGGATTATTTCAAAGACGATGTAATCATAGCAGTAGATGAATATAACAGAATAAAAGAAACAGAAACATCGCTTATCACAGAAACAGATGAATTCATGCAGAATTTAATTGAAAGTGGTAAAGGATTTATTGATCAAAGCTTTTTACAATATGATGGTTTTGAGAATCTAATCAAACCCTATCCAGTAGCGTATTTTACGTTATTTACAGCTACGATGCCTGTGCAATTAAGTGAAATTATTAAGTTTTCATGTAAGCCTGTACAACAATTTTATGGTCAATATGATATTATGCGTTCAGAATTCCAACGATTTATTCAAAATGATTATACGGTTGTAGTGCTTGCTGAAACAGAAGTCAAAAAAGAACGCATACAATCGATGTTGAATGAAATGCATATCCCAACCTTTATAGATACGCCTATGCAGCGCAATAACGGCGGTAGCGCTATTATTACTGAGGGAAGTTTGTCTGAAGGTTTTGAACTGCCATACATGCAACTCGTGGTGGTCACGGAAAGAGAATTGTTTAAATCTAAACAAAAGAAAAAGCCAAAACAGCAAAAAACATTAACGAATGCTGAAAAAATAAAATCTTACCAAGATTTAAAAACAGGCGATTATATTGTACATGTACATCATGGTGTTGGGAGATACTTAGGTGTTGAAACACTTGAAGTCAGTGGTGTGCACAAAGATTATATTAAATTACAGTACAAAGGTACTGATCAATTGTTTGTACCAGTTGATCAAATGGACCAAGTACAAAAATATGTTGCCTCCGAAGATAAATCCCCTAAATTAAATAAATTAGGTGGTACAGAATGGAAAAAAACTAAGGCTAAGGTACAACAAAGTGTTGAAGATATGGCTGATGAATTAATGGAGCTATATAAAGCACGTGAAATGTCTGTCGGTTATCAGTATGGACCAGATACTGCTGAACAAAATGAGTTTGAGATTGACTTTCCATATGAGCTTACACCAGACCAAAGTAAATCTATTGATGAAATTAAGCAGGATATGGAAATTGAACGTCCAATGGATAGATTGTTATGTGGTGACGTTGGTTATGGTAAGACTGAAGTTGCAGTACGCGCAGCATTTAAAGCAGTTATGGAAGGTAAGCAGGTAGCATTTTTAGTGCCAACAACGATATTGGCACAGCAACATTACGAAACATTGATTGAACGTATGCAAGATTTTCCTATCGAAGTGCAATTAATTAGTCGATTTAGAACAACTAAAGAAGTTAAAGAAACGAAAGAAGGCTTGAAATCTGGCTTTGTAGACATCGTTGTAGGTACACATAAATTGTTAGGTAAAGATATCCACTATAAAGATTTAGGACTACTCATCGTTGACGAAGAGCAACGATTTGGTGTGCGACACAAAGAACGAATTAAGTCATTAAAAAATAATGTGGACGTATTAACGCTAACAGCTACACCGATACCACGTACTTTGCATATGAGTATGCTAGGTGTGCGTGATTTGTCAGTAATAGAAACGCCGCCAGAGAATCGTTTCCCTGTGCAAACCTATGTGTTAGAGCAGAATACGAATTTTATCAAAGAAGCGCTTGAACGAGAATTATCGAGAGATGGACAAGTCTTTTATTTATATAACAAAGTACAGTCTATTTATGAAAAAAGAGAGCAACTTCAAATGCTCATGCCAGATGCAAATATCGGTGTTGCACATGGTCAAATGAACGAAAGAGACCTAGAGGAAACGATGCTTAGCTTTATTAATCATGAGTACGACATCATAGTTACAACTACGATTATCGAAACAGGTGTAGACGTACCCAATGCGAATACCCTCATCATTGAAGATGCAGATCGATTTGGATTGAGTCAGTTGTATCAATTGAGAGGACGTGTTGGACGTTCAAGTCGTATCGGCTATGCATACTTTTTACATCCGGCAAACAAAGTACTTTCAGAAACAGCAGAAGATCGACTGCAGGCAATTAAAGAGTTTACCGAGTTAGGTTCAGGATTTAAAATCGCAATGCGTGATTTGAATATTCGTGGTGCTGGTAATTTATTAGGCAAACAACAACATGGCTTCATCGATTCAGTTGGTTTTGATTTGTATTCACAAATGCTAGAAGAAGCGGTTAATGAAAAACGTGGTATTAAACCAGAACAGCAAGATGCGCCAGAAATTGAAATAGAATTAAACTTAGATGCATATCTACCGGCTGAATATATACAAAATGAGCAAGCTAAAATCGAGATTTATAAAAAACTACGTAAGATTGAAACACATGCACAACTCATGGATGTGAAAGACGAGTTAATTGACCGATTTAATGATTATCCAGTTGAAGTCGAACGATTGCTAGAAATGATGGAAATTAAAGTACACGCATTACATGCGGGTGTGACATTAATCAAAGATGTTGGTAAGGAAGTAGAAGTTTATTTATCTGAAAAAGGAACTACTGATATCAATGGTGAATCACTCTTTAAACAGACTCAGCCTTTAGGGCGCACAATGAAAGTTGGCGTTCAAGATGGTAAAATGAAAGTGACGTTAAAGAAAACAAATACATGGTTAGATAATTTGAAATTCTTAGCGAAATGTTTAGAAGAAAGTATGGTTATACCTGATGAAATCTAGGGAAGCAACATCCTCCGCCTTTAATGGTGTCGTTGTACTGACGTTAGCGTTAATCGTTGTTAAGATATTAAGCGCAATCTATCGAGTACCTTACCAAAATGTCTTAGGTGATGAAGGGTTATATGCATATCAACAAATTTATCCAATTGTTGCTTTAGGTGTTATTTTGACGATGAATGCAATACCGAGCGCTGTTACTCAATTATTTGGTTCAGATGGAAAATCACAACAGTATACACGTGTGCTGTTACGCGTGCAGGTGTTAGGTATAATGTTGTTCTTTATATTATTACTTTGTGCAAAATGGGTTGCATGGCTCATGGGTGATGTAGAACTAGCGCCTATGCTGCGTGCGGCAAGCTTTAGTTTCTTATTTATCGGTATATTAGGCGTTTATCGAGGATACTACCAAGCGCAACAAAGTATGAGTATACCAGCTATTTCCCAGGTAATTGAGCAAATTGTACGTGTGGGTCTAATTTTAAGCGCGATTGTATTATTTGTGACACAAGATTGGTCGCTCTATGAAGCAGGTACATTGGCTATTTTAGGGTCAGCAATTGGTTTTTTAGCTTCAAGTATATATTTGATTGTAAACAAACCATTTAGGCTTGATATTGGAAGGGGACAAAATAAAGGCTCTGTCGCGTCGACGGTTGCATGGCGAAAGTTAGCATTAGCTATCATTGTATTTGCGGTCAGTCAACTTATTGTTATTGTCTGGCAAGTGGTCGATAGCTTTACCGTGATACATGCATTGCGAGATACAGGCATGAGCCTTCAAGCCTCTGCAACACAAAAAGGGGTTTATGACCGTGGCGCTTCATTTATACAAATGGGACTCATCATTACAACTACATTTTGTTTTGTCCTCATTCCTTTATTAACTGAGGCTTTAAGAAATCGCAATCAAGTGCAAGTGAATAGATATGCGAATGCATCCATCAAAATCACAATGCTATTTAGCGTTGCGGCTGGTATTGGATTAATTAATTTATTGCCAGTTATGAATGGCGTATTTTTTAAATATGATAGTCAGACGGGAACGCTAGCAGTATATATGTTGACGGTTATCTTTGTTTCGTTGATTATGATGGATATTGCATTATTGCAAGTGAAGCATAAGGTACGAGCAATCATGGTTGCTTTTCTCATCGGTGTGATAAGTAAAGCGCTATTAAATATATTGTTGATACCATATTGGTTAATGTTGGGTGGCAGTATAAGTACTGTAGTCTCACTTATGATATTTACTGCATTATTGCATTTTCAAGTGTTAAAACACTATCAATTCAGAAATATGCCGAGGTTTATAGTTAAACTTATGGCTACCATGGCTATACTTACAATTGCGGTACAGTCATTGATGTGGCTAATACCGACGCAAGGACGTATAGCAGGATTGATTGAACTCATTATTGCTGCTGCTGTTGGTATTGCGGTAGTTGTTGTAGCAATAGTGCGTACACAGTTATTAGGTTATAAAGAGTTAAAGCACCTACCATTTGGAGATAAACTCATTCATATGAAAAGAGGGAAACTGTAATGACAGGTAAAATTACAATCGTTGGATTAGGTAATTATGGTATTGAAGAATTACCACTAGGAATATATAAATTTTTGAAAAAACAAGCGCACGTCTACACGCGTACGTTAGATCATCCGATTATTAAAACATTAATTGAGGATGAGGAAATAGAATTTCAAAGTTTTGATCATATTTATGAGTCTAATAAAGCCTTCGAAGATGTGTATGAATCAATCGTGACCGAGCTTATTGAAGCAACTCAAGTATCGGACATTGTATATACTGTGCCTGGTCACCCTCGTGTTGCAGAAACGACAACTGCAAAGTTGGAAGCATATGCACATAAACATAAAGAAATAGAAGTAGAAATTTTAGGCGGAAAAAGTTTTATCGATGATATTTTTGAAGCTGTGAAGGTTGATCCTAATGACGGCTTTACATTATTAGATGCTACATCACTTGATGTTAACCAATTAAATATTCGTACGCACACGCTTATTACACAAGTATATAGCTCAATGACTGCTGGAGATTTAAAAGTGACATTGATGGAGCGTTATGATGATGCACAACGAGTGTATATTGTTGATGGTGCACATAGTAGTGAGGCAAAAGTGATTGAAACGCCATTATTTGAATTAGATCATCATACTGACGCTTTTAGTAATCTAACGAGTGTATTTATTAGAAAAGTAGAAGCAGATGAAGCATACATGAGTGATTTTTATTATGCGGCCAGTATTATAGATCGTTTAGTCGATGATGAAGTAGGTTGCCCTTGGGATAAAGTGCAAACACATCAAACGTTAAAACGTTACTTGTTAGAAGAGACGTTTGAGCTTTTCGAGGCAATAGATAACGAAGATGATTGGCACATCATTGAAGAACTAGGAGATATCTTGCTTCAAGTTCTGCTGCATACAAGTATTGGTAAGAAGGAAGGCTACTTTGATATAAATGAAGTAGTGCGAAACTTATCAGAAAAAATGATTCACAGACATCCCCATATTTTTGGAGAGGCACAGGCAGAAACTGAGGAAGACTTAAAACATATTTGGGCAAAAGCCAAGGCAGAAGAAGGTAAAGTACAACGTGTGAAATTCGAAAAAGTATTTGCAGAGCATTTTATGAAGTTGTATGATAAAACAAAAAATATGTCGTTAGATGAGGCTGCTTTAAAACAATATTTAGAGCAAGGAGGAAACAATTCATGAGACTAGATAAATATCTTAAAGTATCAAGATTGGTAAAACGTCGTACACTCGCAAAAGAAATAAGTGACCAAGGACGTATTACAGTCAATGGTTCGGTTGCGAAAGCAGGTACGGATGTTAAAGTGACAGATCAACTTGTCATTCGTTTTGGACAAAAAATTATAACAATTAATGTTACTGGTTTAAGTGAACATGCGACTAAAGAAAATGCAAAAGGTATGTATGAAATCGTTAAAGAAGAAAAAGTTGGCGAAGCCTAATGAAGGAGGTGACAAGTAATGAGTAAAAAAGTTGAAGGCATTGGAAATACGTTTACGTCTTCTGAGAATAAAAAGAAACAGCAACAAAAGATGAGACGACGTGTTATACGAAGAAGAATCAGTTTATTCGCAGGTATTTTAATCGCTATTATTATTGTTTTATGTATCATGCTTGTCACTCAAAAACAAAGTAATAACGAGGATGCCGCTGAGCGTCAGCAAAAAGAACAAAAATATCAGAAGCAACAAGATGAAGAATTAGCGTTAAAAGAACAACTTAATAATCTGAATGATAAGAGTTATATAGAGAAAGTAGCAAGAGATGATTATTATTTGAGTAATGATGGCGAAGTCATTTTCAAGTTGCCTGGTGATAAGTCTAAAGCGGAATCCAAATCTTCTAAAGACGATAAACAGTGAAAAATATTTTTTTGCATCATAATACCATTGTTAATTTATGCAAACAGGCATATAATAAGGTTAAAATCGAAACAAATCGGGAGGATTTATTTACAATATGTCAATCGAAGTAGGAAACAAGCTTAAAGGTAAAGTCACTGGGATTAAAAAGTTTGGCGCATTTGTCGAGCTTCCGGAAGGCAAGAGTGGCTTAGTTCACATAAGTGAAGTTGCAGATAACTACGTGGAAAATGTAGAAGATCATTTATCTGTGGGTGATGAAGTTGAAGTTAAAGTACTTACAATCGCAGATGATGGTAAGATTAGCCTATCTATCAAAAAAGCGAAAGATCGTCCACGTAGACCTCAAAGTAAACCAAGCCACAAACAGGCGCAACCTAAAGGTGAAGACTTTGAGAAGAAATTAACAAATTTCTTAAAGGATAGTGAAGATAAATTAACTTCAATCAAACGTCAAACTGAATCAAGACGTGGCGGTAAAGGCGCGAGACGTTAATAGAATAAAAGTTTGTTCACAAGGAAGCTTACGCGTTTCGTTGAGAACAGTGCAATGCAACGATGACAATATTAAGTTTGTTCGTAACAATCTAAGACTGTTTTCTTAATGAGGAAACAGTCTCTTTTTTGTTGTCAATGAGAGCGATTACGACTGAAGTTTTGTCATATATTCATAGTAGACAGGAGGTAGGTACGTTGGAGGTTAATACCCAAGGCTGGTCACAAGATAACCATATAGTCTTAGCAGTTTCTACAGGCGTAGATAGCATGGTATTGTTACATCAATTAATTACACAACTGAAGGATTCCTATGCACAATTAACTTGTTTACATGTTAATCATAACGTCCGTGAAATGGCACAAGAGGAGGAACAATTTCTCGAACAATATTGCGATGAAAACAAGATTTCTTTACATGTAAAACAACTAGACTTATCTCCTGTTAGCGACAAAGGCAACAGCATCGAGAACGAAGCGAGAATTGCACGTTATGCATGGTTTGATAGCATGATGGAATCATTAAATGCAGACGTATTGCTAACTGCGCACCATCAAGATGATCAAATAGAAACAATTTTCTACAGATTGATGACTGGTCGTTCGACAAGAAGTAGTTTAGGCATGGCATATGTGACAATGCGACATGGCTATAAAATATGCAGACCGCTATTAACGATTGAAAAAGAAGAAATTCGAGATTACCAAGCGCGATATAATGTTCAATTTTATGAAGATGAGACCAATGCACAAAATCAATATGTGAGAAATGATATTCGTAATCGTATCTTGCCAGACATAAATAGCAATGAACATTTAGATGTAGCTCAGTTAATTAAATTAAAAGAGTGGCATGATGAGCAACGAAAAGAAATAGATAGAGAAGCGGAGTATTTTATCAGTCATTTTCTACAAAAAAATACTGATTTACAAAAATACAGTGTGCCGAGAGAGCAATTTTTAGCATTACGGCATAGCGTTAGAATTACTGTGTTGGATAAAGTATTCGATCAGTTACACGTGCAACCATCATTTACGGAAAAAACATATAATGAATGGTTCCAGCAGCTAAATAGTAATTTGTCACAAAGTCGTGTATATACAACAGATAAATGGATAATTCATATCGCTTATGATAAATTTATAATAATGGCAAATTATGATGTGAGTCTTTCTCCGACTAAGATTGTACAACCAGGGACATACAACTATGGTCATTATCATATTGACATTAAAGAAACTATTTCAACAATTGAATATCCATTAATCATTCGTACGCGCAAAGACGGTGACAAATTTGTGTTAAATGGTCTGGATGGACATAAGAAAGTTAGTAGATTGTTAATTGATCATAAAATTGAACAACACGAACGTGATCAATTGCCAATCATCATTAATGCCAATGATGAGGTTATCGCTGTCGGAACATTATATTTACAAAATAAATACAGTCAATCAATTTTTATAAAAGATTTGGGAGAGGAATGAAAAAATGCGAGACGATTTAAAGGAAATACTATTATCAGAGGAAGATATTCATCATATTTGTAAAGATTTAGGTGAAGAAATCACAAAAGCTTATCAAGGAAAACCACTTGTTTGTATTGGTATATTGAAAGGATCAGTTATGTTTATGGCAGATTTAATTAAACATATTGATACACATTTGGCAATTGATTTTATGGATGTTTCTAGTTATCACGGTGGAACAGAATCTACTGGAGAAGTTCAAATATTGAAAGATTTGAGTTCATCAATTGAAAATAAAGATGTACTTATTATTGAAGATATTTTGGAAACAGGTACAACATTAAAATCAATTACTGAATTATTAGAATCACGTCGTGTAAATACTTTAGAAATTGTAACGTTACTTGATAAACCAAATCGTCGTAAAGCAGATATTGAAGCCAAATATGTTGGTAAAAAAATTCCGGATGAATTTGTAGTGGGTTATGGATTAGATTATGCAGAACATTATCGTAACTTACCTTATATTGGTACACTTAAACCAGAAATTTATACAAAGTAAGCAATACAATTTAATCGAATGGTAAGATATTATATAATATAAGTCTAAGTTCAAATTGTAAGTGGTTGTATAAGTTCATGTATGAAAATCAATATTTAATTTGTGTATACATAAATTTAGTAGGACTATTATTATATTTTGAGCCATGTATATGTAACTGAATAGCACAATAGAATATCAAAATTTAAAATAAAGCGTTTAAATTGGAAACATGATACTAAAGTGGAAATACTAGCCGAAAATGAGTGTATTGTGTTACAATCTTTGTTAGTTTTATTATTGAAGTAGGAGGAAATGACGCATGCAGAAAGCCTTTCGTAATGTGCTTGTTATCGCAATTATTGGCGTTGTTATATTTGGTTTGTTTTCATGGTTGAATGGAAATGGAAATATGCCTAAACAACTTACATATAACCAATTTGTGAAACAACTAGATAAAGGTGATTTAAAATCACTTGAGATACAACCTGAACAAAATGTATATATGGTAAGTGGTAAAACAAAAAATGACGAAGATTATTCTTCAACGATTTTATATAATAATGAAAAAGAATTACAAAACATAACAGATAAAGCACAAAAACAAGATGGATTGAAGTTTACAGTTAAAGAAGAAGAAAAACAAAGTGTGTTTGTAAGCATACTATCAACATTAATTCCTGTATTAGTTATTGCGTTATTATTTATTTTCTTCCTTAGCCAAGCTCAAGGTGGCGGCGGCGGTGGCGGTCGTATGATGAACTTTGGTAAATCCAAAGCTAAAATGTACGACAGTCAGAAAAAACGCGTACGCTTCTCAGATGTAGCAGGCGCAGACGAAGAAAAACAAGAATTGATTGAAATTGTTGATTTCTTAAAAGATAATAAGCAATTTAAACAAATGGGATCTAGAATACCTAAAGGTGTACTATTAGTAGGTCCTCCAGGTACTGGTAAGACATTACTTGCACGAGCAGTTGCTGGTGAAGCAGGCACCCCGTTCTTCTCAATAAGTGGTTCAGATTTCGTTGAGATGTTTGTCGGTGTTGGTGCGAGCCGTGTACGTGATTTATTTGAAAATGCTAAGAAAAATGCGCCATGTATTATCTTTATCGATGAAATCGACGCAGTAGGACGTCAACGTGGTGCTGGTGTCGGTGGTGGACACGATGAACGTGAGCAAACACTTAACCAATTATTAGTTGAAATGGATGGTTTTGGTGAAAATGAAGGTATCATTATGATAGCTGCAACAAACCGCCCAGACATTTTAGACCCAGCATTATTACGTCCAGGTCGTTTCGATAGACAAATTCAAGTAGGTCGTCCAGATGTTAAAGGACGTGAAGCGATTCTTCACGTTCATGCTAAGAATAAACCGCTTGATGAAACAGTTGATTTAAAAGCAATTTCTCAAAGAACACCAGGATTTTCAGGTGCCGATTTAGAAAACTTATTAAACGAAGCATCATTAGTTGCAGTTCGTGAAGGTAAGAAAAAAATCGATATGCGTGATATTGAAGAAGCGACTGACCGTGTAATTGCAGGTCCAGCTAAAAAATCTCGTGTTATTTCTAAGAAAGAGAGAAATATCGTTGCCTACCATGAAGCAGGACATACAATTATTGGTATGGTGCTTGATGAAGCTGAAGTTGTGCATAAAGTAACAATTGTGCCACGTGGTCAAGCTGGTGGTTACGCGATGATGCTACCTAAACAAGATCGTTTCTTAATGACTGAACCAGAATTATTAGATAAGATTTGTGGATTGCTTGGTGGACGTGTATCGGAAGATATTAACTTTAACGAAGTGTCTACAGGTGCATCTAATGACTTTGAACGTGCTACACAAATTGCACGTCAAATGGTTACTGAATATGGTATGAGTAAGAAATTAGGACCAATTCAATTCTCAAGTAGCGGTAATGGTCAAGTATTCTTAGGTAAAGATATGCAAGGTGAGCCAGAATATTCTGGACAAATTGCTTACGAAATAGATAAAGAAGTACAACGTATTATTAAAGAACAATACGAACGTTGTAAAGAAATTCTGTTAGAGCATAAATCACAATTAAATTTAATTGCTGAATCGCTATTAATAGAAGAAACGCTAGTTGCTGAACAAATACAATCATTATTCCATGATGGCGTATTACCAGAAGTTGATTACGATAGTGCTCAAGTCGTTGAAGAAGAAAACACTGACTTCGAAGATGGTAAATACGGAAAATCATATGAAGATGTACGTAAAGAGCAATTAGATAATGATAATGAACAAAGTGATAACACGTCTAAAGACTCTAAAGAGTCAGACGAAGATAATGACTCAGAAGAAACTGGGCATGAACAAGCACCAGATATCGATAAGCCTGGAGAATCAAAAGATTCCGACGATTTTAATGGTCCACACCGTGGTTAATCGATGACTGAAATAAGAACTTCTTTCTGCTATCATATGGATAGTAGGAAGAAGTTTTTTTATGGTGAATACCAAGTTGTAAACATATCTTTCGCTTTTTTGAAGTTGAAAGCTTAAAATAAAATGCATTCATTAAACGTTATCTATCTACTAAAAAGGTTACGTTACAATAAAGAAGAACTTATGAGTAAATATAAAAGGAGAAGTTAAAAATGACGAAGGATTATATAGTTAAAGCGTTAGCTTATGGAGGTCAAATTCGTGCATATAGTGCTTTGACAACAGAAAGTGTACAAGAAGCACAAACTAGTCACTATACTTGGCCAACTGCATCAGCAGCATTAGGGCGTACAATGACTGCGACGTTAATGATGGGTGCAATGTTAAAAGGTGAACAAAAATTAACTGTAACTGTTGATGGTAATGGACCAATAGGTAAAATTATTGCTGATGCGGATGCTAAAGGAAATGTACGTGGATATGTTACAAACCCTCAAACGCATTTCCCTTTGAATAATATTGGGAAATTAGATGTAAGCCGAGCGGTTGGTACAGATGGAGCAATCACAGTTGTTAAGGATATTGGGTTGAAAGATTATTTTTCTGGATCTAGTCCGTTAGTTTCAGGTGAGCTAGGCGATGATTTTACGTATTACTTTGCGAAGAGTGAACAAGAACCTTCTTCAGTTGGATTGGGTGTACTTGTAAATCCTGATAATTCAATTAAAGCGGCAGGTGGATTTATCATTCAAGTAATGCCGGGTGCAGAAGATGAAACCATCACTAAATTAGAAAATGCAATTAATGAGATGACACCAGTATCTAAATTAATTGATCAAGGATTGACACCAGAAGAACTGCTTTTCGAAATTTTAGGTGAAGAAAATGTACAAATATTAGAAAGTCTTCCAGCACAATTTGAATGCCACTGTGGTCACGATAAGTTTTTAAATGCAATTAAAGGCTTAGGTGAAGCAGAAATTCAAAATATGATAGATGTAGACCACGGAGCTGAAGCAGAATGTCATTTCTGTAGAAGTAAATATACGTTTTCTGAAGAAGAATTACAGACATTGTTAGGAAAAAGTGAGTAAAACAGTTAAAATAAATGATGAAGCACATGATATTAGGTTTAAAATTGTAAGGGCTTGTAGTTGTATTTGCAGAAAAAACTGATAAAATAGAATTATATCCGAGAGAAAAAGTATGTTTTAAACTTTTAATGAAAAGGAGCAATACTTATGTCAAATAAACCAGTAAATAATATCGTACAAGTGATTGGTAATACGCCTGTAGTAAAATTAAATAATGTCGTTGGCGAAGATGCAGCGGATGTATACGTTAAATTAGAATATCAAAACCCAGGTGGTTCAGTGAAGGATCGTATTGCATTAGCGATGATTGAAGCCGCTGAAAAAGAAGGTAAAATCAAACCGGGTGATACAATCGTTGAACCTACAAGTGGGAACACAGGTATTGGGTTAGCATTTGTTTGTGCTGCCAAAGGTTATAAAGCAGTATTTACAATGCCTGAAACAATGAGTCAAGAGCGTCGCAATTTATTAAAAGCGTATGGTGCTGAGCTTGTATTAACACCTGGTTCAGAAGCGATGAAAGGTGCAATCAAGAAAGCTAAAGAATTAAAAGAAGAGTTTGGTTATTATGAACCACAACAATTTGAAAATCCTGCCAACCCTCGTGTACATGAGTTGACAACAGGTCCAGAACTTGTTGAACAATTTGAAGGCAAGACGATTGACTCATTCTTAGCAGGTGTCGGCACTGGCGGTACGTTAAGTGGTGCTGGTAAAGTATTGAAAGAGAAATATCCAGACATTAATCTTGTCGCTATTGAACCTGAAGATTCTCCAGTGCTTAGTGGTGGTGAACCTGGCCCTCACAAATTACAAGGTCTAGGTGCAGGTTTTATTCCGGATACTTTAAACGAAAACATTTATGATGAGATTGTTCAAGTAGGCAATGAAACAGCTATGGATATGGCACGTAAAGTAGCAAAAGAAGAAGGTATCTTATGTGGTATTTCTTCAGGCGCAGCGATTTATGCAGCTATTGAAAAAGCGAAACAATTAGGTAAAGGCAAAACTGTCGTTACAGTACTTCCAAGTAATGGGGAACGTTATCTTTCAACACCATTATTCTCATTTGATGACTAAAAACTAAATGATATATTAGCCGGTCACATTTTGATGTGTACCGGTTTTTATTTTGCGAAAAATACAGTTTTAGGTATTGTTCAAATATTATATGAACGTTATGTATATAAAGCATTCAATAGCGAAATTAATAGAAAATACGTTATGATAAATGTAACTCGAATTTTAAAAAAGTAGTTACTTTTCAAGTGAAAGGAAGCAAGATATCTATGGCACATACAAAAATTATGGGGATTTTAAACGTTACTCCGGATTCATTTTCCGATGGTGGTAAATACAACTCGATTGAAGCGGCAGTTAGAAGGGCTGAAGAAATGGTGGAAGAAGGCGTTGATATTATTGATATTGGCGGTATATCTACGAGACCTGGTTATGAAGAAATCACTGTTGAAGAAGAGCTAGAACGTGTGGTTCCAGTTGTAAAAGCTTTGAAGCATCTAGATGTCCAACTTTCTGTTGATACATATAGAAGTGAAGTTGCAGAAGCTGCTATGGAATTAGGTGTATCCATTATTAATGATCAATGGGCTGGATTACATGATGCGCGTATTTTCGAAATCGTAGCGAAGTATGAAGGTGAAATTGTACTTATGCATAATGGTAATGGTGAAAGAACAGAGCCTGTAGTAGATGAAATGTTACTTTACTTACTTAAACAAGCAAATAAAGCAGAGATGGCAGGTATTCCGCAAGAAAAAGTTTGGATTGATCCAGGAATTGGCTTTGCCAAAACACGTGAGGAAGAGAAAGAGGTTATGGCACGTATAGATGAACTTGTGGCGACTGGTTATCCTGTATTACTCGCAACGAGTAGAAAAAGATTCATCAAAGAAATGATAGGTGGAGATACTGCACCAACTGAAAGAGATGAAGCAACTGCGGCGACAACAGCATATGGTATAATGCAAGGTGTAAAAGCGGTACGAGTGCATAATGTTGTATTAAATGCACGTTTAGGTCAGAGTATGGATTATTTAAAGGAGAATAGCGATGAACGACACAATATTTCTTAACGGTATGAAATTCTATGGTTATCATGGTGCTTTATCCGCAGAAAATGAAATTGGGCAAATATTTGTTGTGGACGTCACGATGAAAGTGGATTTGAGTATTGCTGGGAAAACAGATGAAGTTACAGATACAGTTCATTATGGAGAAGTATTTGAAACAGTTAAAGATATTATGGAAGGCAAGGCTGTAAATTTATTGGAGCATCTTGCTGAACGTATTGCAAAACGTATAAATTCACACTATAATCGTGTAATGGAAACGAAAGTTAGGATCACTAAAGAGAATCCCCCTATACCTGGTCATTATGATGGGGTAGGTGTTGAAATAGTGAGGGAGAGCCACTAATGGTATATGCGTATTTAGGCTTAGGTAGCAATGTTGGAGAGCGAAAAAACCAACTTGAAGAAGCGGTTTCCATTTTAAACAGTAAAAATGGAATTACAGTTACAAAAACATCACCTATTTATGAAACAGAGCCAGTCGGTTTTGTTGATCAACCACAATTTTTAAATCAATGTATTGAAATTGAAACGTCTTTAGCACCACATGATTTGTTGAAAGAATGCTTAGATGTAGAGCAGCAGTTACATCGAGTGAGAGAAGTTCGGTGGGGCCCTAGAACTTTAGATGTGGATATTTTACTTTATGGAGATTATATTTTAGAAGAAGCAGAATTAACAATACCGCATCCGCGCATGTTGGAACGCGCTTTTGTATTGATTCCCTTAAATGATATCGCTAAAGATGCTATTGAACCGCGTTCGAATAAGACAATTGGTACACTAGTGACGACAGATGATTCAGTTGGTACACTAGTGACGACAGATGATTCAGTAAAAAAATATCAAAGTTGAAATTACTTTATTACATTTGTTTCATCTAGTAGAATTGAAGAGTGAAAAGGTTAATACTAAGGAAACACAGAAACACGAGTTATGGTATCTTAAAGGTGTTACATGGCAGTGATAAAGTAAGAGAAGCTATTAATCAATCTAAAACATGGTGAATGATAGATACTCTTCAAGGATTCCAAGTTAAAATCCAAGCAAAACAAAATAAAAAGTAGAACAAGAAGCATAAAGGAGAGAAAGTTATGTCAGAAGAAATGAATGACCAAATGCAGGTTCGCCGACAAAAGTTACAAGAATTATACGATTTAGGAATTGATCCTTTCGGCCAAAAATTTGACCGTACATCAATGGCAGAACCATTACATGAAGATTGGGACCAATTTACAAAAGAAGAGTTACAAGAAAAAGAAGAAGAAAGTCATGTAAGTATTGCAGGTCGTTTAATGACTAAACGCGGTAAAGGTAAAGCTGGATTTGCACATGTTCAAGATTTGAGTGGACAAATACAAATTTACGTAAGAAAAGATCAAGTTGGTGAAGACCAATTTGAATTTTGGAATTCTGCTGACCTTGGAGATATCGTAGGCGTTGAAGGGGTAATGTTTAAGACGAATACAGGGGAATTATCAGTTAAAGCTAAATCATTTACACTGTTAACAAAATCGTTGCGCCCATTACCAGATAAGTTCCATGGTTTACAAGATATCGAGCAACGTTATCGTCAACGTTATCTTGATTTGATTACAAACCAAGATAGCACTCAAACATTTATCAAACGTAGTAAAATCTTACAAGAAATGCGCAGCTATTTAAATGAACAAGGATTCTTAGAAGTGGAAACGCCAATGATGCACCAAATTGCTGGTGGGGCAGCTGCACGTCCGTTTGTTACGCACCATAATGCGCTAGATGCAACACTATACATGAGAATCGCTATTGAATTACATTTAAAACGCCTAATTGTTGGTGGTTTAGAAAAAGTATATGAAATTGGTCGTGTGTTTAGAAATGAAGGTGTTTCTACAAGACATAATCCAGAATTCACAATGATAGAATTGTATGAAGCTTATGCAGATTACCATGACATTATGGATCTTACTGAAAATATGGTTAGACATATTTCTGAAAAAGTATTAGGCACAGCTAAAGTGACTTATGGTGAAGAAACAATAGATTTAGAATCTAAGTGGAAACGTGTTCATATGGCAGATGCTGTTAAAGAAGCTACAGGTGTTGATTTCTTCAGTATTCAAAGTGATGAAGAAGCAAAAGCGGCAGCAAAAGAACACGGCATTGAAATTGGCGATAATATGAAATATGGTCACATTCTTAATGAATTCTTCGAACAAAAAGTAGAAGAAACATTGATTCAACCTACATTTATATATGGTCACCCTATTGAAATTTCTCCATTAGCTAAGAAAAATGCAGAAGATCCAAGATTTACGGATCGCTTTGAGTTATTTATCGTTGGTAGAGAACACGGTAATGCATTCACAGAGCTTAATGATCCGATTGATCAAAGAGAAAGATTTGAAGCGCAGTTAGTAGAAAAAGAACAAGGTAATGATGAGGCTCATGAAATGGATGAGGACTTTATCGAAGCGTTAGAATACGGTATGCCTCCAACAGGTGGTTTAGGTATCGGTATTGATAGATTAGTAATGTTATTAACTGATTCTGCATCGATACGTGACGTATTATTATTCCCTTATATGAGACAAAAATAAATAGAATAAAGGGTTTATTTCCCTATTTTGAATCAGTGTTATGTTTTGTGTATGCAAAACATAGCGCTGATTTTTTGTTTTATTTCAATTATTCATCTTGTGAGCGCACATAAATAGGTACTATAAAAATAGAGTTAAAGATTTTGTAAGTAATAAGATACATTTATATATATTTCTTCTTTAAATATATAAAAGTAAACTAAAAAAAGGATGGTAAACTTGCGTTCTCTATGGTAAGATAGTTCAAGTCGAGTTAAGAAAACGTCTTGCAACATTGATACTAAAATTCTTTTGAAGAATACATTTTATCTATTGACTTAAAAGTAGAGATATAGTAATATATAAAAGTCGTCAAAAACGTAATGAGTTTCCAAAGAAGCTCAGACATTCGAGTAAAGACATTGTAAACAAATCTTAAAGATAGTGTAAAATTTGCTATTGCAAATGTTTAACAAACAATGTATTATTAATTGAGTAAGTTATTTTGTCTGGTGGCAATAGCAAAGAGGTCACACCTGTTCCCATGCCGAACACAGAAGTTAAGCTCTTTAGCGCCGATGGTAGTCGGACTTACGTTCCGCAAGAGTAGGACGTTGCCGGGCTTTATAAATTGCATTTATGTGGAGAATTAGCTCAGCTGGGAGAGCATCTGCCTTACAAGCAGAGGGTCGGCGGTTCGAACCCGTCATTCTCCACCATTTCAAATGAATAGCCGGCCTAGCTCAACTGGTAGAGCAACTGACTTGTAATCAGTAGGTTGGGGGTTCAAGTCCTCTGGCCGGCACCATTTCATGAGCCATTAGCTCAGTTGGTAGAGCATCTGACTTTTAATCAGAGGGTCAGTGGTTCGAGCCCACTATGGCTCATACAGTTTCATTTAGCAGAAGTAGTTCAGCGGTAGAATACGACCTTGCCAAGGTCGGGGTCGCGGGTTCGAATCCCGTCTTCTGCTCCATTATTTTTGCCGGGGTGGCGGAACTGGCAGACGCACAGGACTTAAAATCCTGCGATGAGAGATCATCGTACCGGTTCGATTCCGGTCCTCGGCACCATCATTTTAATAAGCGCCCGTAGCTCAACTGGATAGAGTACTTGACTACGAATCAAGAGGTTACAGGTTCGACCCCTGTCGGGCGCACCATTTTTAAAATGACTTTTAATAATTATATACGGGAAGTAGCTCAGCTTGGTAGAGCACTTGGTTTGGGACCAAGGGGTCGCAGGTTCGAATCCTGTCTTCCCGACTCTTTTAAATTTTCATGGGGGCTTAGCTCAGATGGGAGAGCGCCTGCTTTGCACGCAGGAGGTCAGCGGTTCGATCCCGCTAGTCTCCACCATATTATTTGATTGAAGAAATGAACATTGAAAACTGAATTGCAATATGTCAACGTTAATTCCGAACGCAACATTAAATTGTTGGTTCAAAACAAGTGTT
>NZ_JBOIRQ010000031.1:0-19250 GCF_051413795.1 Staphylococcus caeli
TGTGGTTATTAACATCTTACAATAGAGTGCCGTTTATGGGCATTTTTTTATGAAATTTTAAGAGTGTTGCACTTAATATTACAATCCGTCACATATAAAAGATCCCTTTAAAGTTTTCTATTTTTAGATGTCTAATTTGAGGAGAGGATATCATTGTTATTTTAGATAGTCTTTTTTTAGTTATCCATTTCATTAGAATTATATTTATTAATAGTATTAGAGTCTCTGATTATTCAAATGGAACTTTTTCTATATTAAGTTGTTGATTTGTGTTATTTGAACGATGCATTTCCGCTAATCGCTTTTGAATCATCAGTGTTCAACTTTCATCTGATATCTGTTTTACTTAGTTGTTTATAACTTGAAAATCTATACGATAATAACAATGATACAGAGTATATGAAATTTTGTGATTAAGAATAAATTTTCTTCTATATATTCACCATTGAAATTATCTTTTTTGATGAAAAGTCCTTTTATATGCTTTCTTCATAATAATTCAATAATTTAAATTATTGAAAAAACGGAATTAAAATTTCTAATAGTAGTATTATAAAAAATGTTATAGCAAACCCTTTTAATATATATGTTTTTTCTATTTTTATATCTTGATCAGTTATTCTATGGGAATCAAACACTTGATATTTATTATATTGTTGGCATTTTGTTTCATATAAATTAGGGACCCACAAGGTTATTAATGCTAAACTAAGGATTGGCAAAATTGTTAATAAATCAAATAATGGCCCATTAGCAACGAGACTCTTTAAACTTATTTGTAAAATATGAATCAAAAAATAAATAATCAAAGAAACAATAAAAATAAAATTAATTTCTCTTTTTATATAGAACATTTCTAATTTTGCTTTCATGTTGCCTAAAATACCATTCTTTCTTCTGCCTTCTTTTAATTCATTTATTGCAAAATTAATTTCTTTCAACTCTTTTTTATAATAATTTACATTTCTTCTATATTCAGATGTTTTGACCTTAAATTTGATAGCATCTTTATCATTACTGATCTTTTTTCGTTTAGCTTTTTCGATACTTTTTTCATTAGATTCAATTATACGAACAAATTTTTTACGCTGCTTAATTAGAAAATAGTATAATGCTCTATTTTCAGTTTCACTATTATTCATGTCAAACATCCTTTTTATATTCCTGTCATCTGCTGTTATTAAATTTAATGAAAAGTTTTTCTTTCAAACTATTTTGATTATAGATAGCTAGAAATAATATTTTCTTAGTTATCATATTATTTTCATCATAAAATTAGATATCTTATATTTTATACAAAGCGTCTAACAAAGGAATAAAGTTTTCAAAATTTATTTCATTATAATTATTATAAATATACTTTGAAAATTCATCTTTACCACAATTTTTTTTCCTATTATAGTTTTCATCCTTTGTAAATGGTCTACCTTTAATTCCCTCGTCTAAAGTTTCTTTAGGAAAAAGGTCCTCAATTTCACTATGATTTCTACTACCAATTAGAGGAGTTGTCGCTATATATAAATTATTAATTAAATTTACATATAAATTATTATGCAATTCTTCTTTATTGAATTTTACATGGTTGTAAATTTTTTTAAGAGGTTTACCTTTATCATTTATTTCATTATCAAATAGCATTATTATGGGGTTAGAATATTTGCAATTAAATTTTTTAAAATACTCTGCTAAATTATTAGCTCCATTTATTCCTTTATAGTGGTTATATAAATAAATTAATGAGTCTGCACCATCTTTATTTATTCCAAAAAAGTAATTTAATCTTTTTGTTTTATTTAAAAAAATTATTTTAAATGAAAACTTACCGTCATCATTTTTTATAATAAATTTGGGATATTTTTTCCAGTATTTTTTTAATGCTGCTTTAATATATAATGAATCAGTTTTACCTTCTGTTATTAATACTAAAGATTCACTTTTGATAAAATAATTATAAAAAATAAATCTTTGATATTCTTTCTCTTTTCCGCTCAAACATCGATATGAATTTTTCTTATTTTTAATTTTTTTATTATTATACCATTCTAGTTGATTAATAAATGAAAAACGTCCTTCTAATTGATTACGTGAAGCTATTTTCCCATCTATTTCAAACTCATCATTTTTATATAAATTATTTGCCATAGCTCTTGTTTTTTTATAATAATCCCTAGGAATGTTCAACTTTTCATTTACTACTAATCCTGTAACTTGTTGTCTTGACTTTCTAAATTGTAGTCTAGTTTTCGAAGTGTTTATTTTAAACCCTGCCGATTCAATTATTCTGCTTAATTCCTTATTAAAGACTTCAAAATTCTCCAAAAATTTATGGTCATTTGTGGAAAATGTTATGTCATCAGCGTATCTGGTAAAATGCAATTTATATTTTTTTGTGAGTTTTAAAATTTTGGAATCTAATATACTTCCTATTAAATTACTAATAATTGGTGAAGTTGGCGCCCCTTGTGGTAAGCTTCCCTTATAAGTACATATTTGTGCAATTATTGTTGCAATATCTTTACTCAAATTAAATTTATCATCACTTTGAAAATAACCTTTTACTCTTCCAAAATGAATAGATTCAAAAAAGTTCAATAAATCTATGTTGACCACATATTTCTTGTTTCTATGTATTTTACTATTACTAATAATTCCTCTTTTATTCGCTTTATTTTCTTTAATAAATGCATGTATATTCTTATTATTTCTATAGAATCCTAAACTTATTAAATATTCATTTAGTTGATATGCTAATTTCTTTTGTATTATTTTTAATTTTTTATTTGGTGCTGCAATAATCCTTGTACCACCACTTTTTTTAGATATTTCAAATTCAGTGTAATGTTGATTACGTTTAATTTTGGGGTTATGATATAGGTGATATGTAAGAAAACTAGGTTTAACACCTATATAGTTTGCCAAATCTTTTCTATCATTTA
The DNA here is from genome assembly GCF_051413795.1 of Staphylococcus caeli. GTDB lineage: Bacteria > Bacillota > Bacilli > Staphylococcales > Staphylococcaceae > Staphylococcus > Staphylococcus caeli_A. Next base: position 2,937 of record NZ_JBOIRQ010000031.1, read on the forward strand.
TTTGATTAAAATTCATCTCTTTTCTCCTATTTTAAAAGGCGTGGCTACTCATTAGGCGAGAATTACCAAGGCTAAATTACTGAATATTATAAGCTAAAATTATAAGAAGCAGTCGCTCCTTACAATAAATTCAATGATTGCGAAACACAACCACAAAATCTAGCCACGCTTAATTCATATTATCTCATAAAAAAAATATAAGGCAACATTGTCTTGTGATATTTGTCTAGGTATAGTGAAAATCACATATTTTCTTATACGCGACTAAAATCTCATCTAAACTAGCATATCTATTTTGAATTTTACTATCTAAGCCTTTTTTAATAAAATTAAGAATTGCTTGGTTTTCACACTTACTCACATTGACCTTACCAGTTAAAATGAAGAATAGTACTTTTATTATGGAATATACTTCATGCTCAAATTTGTAATTATTAAAACCTTCAAGTTCTAAACTAGGGTCATTGAATTTACCTTTAAATTCAGTGTTTATAGCTGTTAAATTAGAGTTTTCTAATTTAACTAGTCCAAAATCAGCTAACTTTAAAATATGTAAACTTGTATATTTTTTCAAAAGAATATTTGTGGGTGCTAAATCTCTATGGAAGAGATTTAAATTATGAACATGCTCCATTGCTTTTAAAAATTGCAATCCTAAAATTTTGCGTTCAGCTATATTGATTGTATTATTGTTATTCTTTATATAATCATATAAAGAATAATCTAGGTATTCCATAATATATTCGTTATTCTCTTCAAAAAATTTATATACTTCAACTATGTATGGTGAGTTTATACGTTTCATTATTTCAAACTCATTATAAAACCTCTTAAGTTCTGTTTGATTTAAATTTTTATTTGCTCTTTTTATTGCAAAGTATTTATCGTATAATTTATCCTTATATTTTAAAACTTTTGCATATGATCCTTCACCAATGAGTTTTATTGTAGAGGTATCTATATAATTATTTCCTTTATTTATATTTTGTGTGAATTTAAAAATCGGTATAGTATAATATAATTCAATTTTTTTCATACCAATTGGAATGGTGCTACCCCCATATTTAGCTAAAAAACTTTTTGTATCATTTATAGTTTCTAAGTAATAACTATTCATTTGATATCCTGTATTTGAATCCTTTAAGGTCTTTAGTAAACTTAGACAAATTTCATTTAACTCCATTAACTCTCTACTTTCCTCAGCCCAAAAATGACCTTCACTCGTATCAGTAGGTAATATTGTATTCATTAGTTTGTATAGCTCTATATACTTAAAATGTATACTAGAAAATACTATTCTCAACTCTTCAGGATTCACATTTTCGTACAGTTCACAAAACGATTTATTTTCAGCTAATTCTTTTTTGACAGAAACAATTTTATTTTTTAAATATGCATATTCCATTAATTTCATTCCTTATAATAAGTTTCTAATTACGTATTTTATTTTCGTTTTATTTATGATAACTTTCCCCTTATCAGTGATTTTGCTAAAATTTTTATATCGCTTAAAAAATAGGCAAGTTAGTATTTAAATAACTCGCCTATATGTTTGCAGAAATATCATTTAATTCAAAAATTATGTTATTTAAATTCTAAACTAATATTAAATGATAGGTTTCTGTTTACAATAGATTTATCAGCACCTTGCTTGGTTCCTCTATTTTTATGGGATGCTTTATATTCCTGAGACTCTTGCCAATGTTTGTAAGCTGCTTCGTCTTGCCAAAACGTAATGATAACATGATGTTCATGTGTACTATGTGGCTTTAGAAATAATAGATTTTCAAACCCTTCAGTATTCTCTAGATGTTTATCTCTATTTAAGAACACACGCTCGAAGTCTGCCTCTAAACCAGGATTAGCATATAAATGGTTTAAAACTGCATAACCATATTGTGGCAAATCATTAATTTGTTCTAATATAGTATAGTGATATGTCACATTAAATCTATTAATAGTTACCTCATTATTATTTTTGTCTAAATAAATACGATGTATTTCATTTTTCAACAAATGAATCACTCCTTTTTATTGGATGATATGTCAAAATTGCTTAAATTTATCCATAACATAATCTCTACTATTTTTATGATTCACGATAGTCTGTGGATAATCTTTTCCAATTTCAATATGATAAATTTCTTGTAACTTGTCTTTATATTTAGTTGGATCATGAATGTATTTACTGCTCACATCATTAAATATTTCTAGCTGTGTTTTAATAAAATACCCTTGCGCATCAAAGCGCTCACTTTGACGTATAGGATTAAACATTCTGAAATAAGGCACTGCATCTGTTCCGGTAGATGCCGACCACTGCCATCCATGTACATTAGATGCATTATCATAATCTATCAAATACTGTCTAAAGTACTCCTCACCCCAAGTCCAATCAATAAATAAATTTTTCGTTAAAAATTGTGATACGACCATTCGTAAGCGATTATGCATATAGCCTGTACGATTCAGCTTCTTCATTGCGGCATCAACGATTGGGTAGCCAGTTTGACCTTTTTTCCATACTTCAAAATGTATTTTATTATACGACCATTGCATGTTTCGATACTTTTCAGAAAAAGATTTAGTTGCCGTTTCTGGATACTGTGTCATTAACACATAATAAAATTCACGGAATATAACCTCTCTTATAAAAGCTTCATAATTTTTTTCATCGCTCTCATAATCTTCAAGTAAATCATTTATAATTTCACGAATATCGAGTAGTCCATATGCTAAATATTTACCTAATCCACTTACAAAATCCTGCGACACATCGTCAGTCAATTTATCATAATCAGCTATGTCACCATTTAAAAAATCAGCCCAAGCTTTACGCGCTAACTTTTCTATATCTTTATCATTTTCAAATTTTAAGTCACTTTGATTTGAACCCTTTTCCGCAATTTGAGACAACTGCTTAAATTGATAACTTTTTTTAGGGGTATATACTAAATCCTGACGATTTGCTTTATAAAAACTAGTAAATACTTTATAAGGCTGTTGCTGTTTATTAAAAGTCTTTGTTGGCTCAAAATAATGATTCACGCGCTGTCCAATTACTGTAATTTGGTGATTTTCAAAAGCCTTTTTTACATGAGGATAGTCATATATTTCTTTGTGATAACTCATAATATCTTTTGCTACTAATACGTGAGATAACGCCAATGTTTCGGCTAATTCACCTAGCTTTTCATATGTGACAATATGAGGTTGTATATCATGCTTATCTAAAGCATTTGCAAATCCTTTTACAACTTTATGGTAATAGTCACGTTTTACTTCTGATGCGTCAGTTAAATCTTCTAAAGGTAAGATCAAATACAATTTATTTATCTCATTTTGATGCTTCACTATATATTGAAAAAGTGGATTATCTTTCGTTCTAAAAACTCTGTTAAGTATGACTCCTAAATGCATTTTATTGCCTCCCAGCTTGTTTCATACAAATTCACTTTATAATTGTCCTTTAACTTAAGATTGTGTTTTCAATCATATACCCGTTTTAACTTTTGTATAATTCACTAAAAAATAAAATAAATTTTAAGACCTTACATATTATAGGCAACTTCAGGGTATATTATTATCAGAGGTGATTAAATTATGAATAACGAACAATTACAAAATGAAATTGAAAATATATTAAATACATCAAAAATAGGTGTCCTATCTACTGCACATAACAATACACCTAATAGTAGATACATGGTATTTTATAATGATGGACACACACTTTATACTAAGACAAGCATTGAGTCTAAAAAAATTGCTGAATTTAAAGATAATCCCAAAGCTCATGTACTTATAGGTTACGATGAAACGAATAATCGTAGTTTTCTAGAAATTGATGCTAATGTTGAAATACTGAAAGATCAAGAGACTATTGATTGGATTTGGAACAAACAAGATAAGTCCTTTTTTGACTCTAAGGATGATCCAAACTTGTGTGTAATTAAAGTAATACCAAAATCCATAAAAATTATGAACGATAAAAAATTAGATACACCACAAACCATTACGTTCGATTAGTTAAAAAGGCGCTTAAAATCACATTATTAAAAAGTGATTTTAAGCGTTTTTTATATACCATTATTAATATCTTCTAACATAGCATCAACTGTAATTTTAGCACTCGTCAGTACAATTGGCACTCCTGCTCCTGGATGAACACTAGCTCCAGCAAAATATAAATTTTTGTAATCTCTGCTCACATTAGGCGGTCTGTAATAGTTACTTTGCGCTAAAGTAGGCATTAAACCAAAGGCTGCTCCAAATTTAGCATTATAATCTCCTTCAAAATCCTTAGGCGTATAAATAATTTCTGTCACAACTTGCTTTTTCAAATCTTTTAACGCTTTAATCGTAGAAAGCTTATTGTAAATAATATCTTTCACTTGTGTGATTGTTGACTCATCAGACCAATCCGTATCACCTGTTTTCAATTCTGAAACGGGCATCAGCACATAAATACCTGTTTGACCTTCTGGCGCTAACGACTGATCTTCCACACTAGGAGCGTATACATATATTGATGGATCTTGGGATATTTCCCCGGAAAATATTTCATTGATATTACTATCAAAATCCATTGAAAATATAACATTATGTAACAAAATTTCTTCGGATAAATCTTTATCAATCCCTATATACATTAAAAAGGCAGAACAAGAATAGTCCATATTATCAATTTTCTGTGTCGTATACTTCTTAGGATGATGTTCATTTTTAATTAAAGATGAAGTAGCATATGGAAAATCAGCAGTACAAATTATTTTGTCATACTTTTCTATATGTCCGTTTACTTTTAGTCCCTCCGCACGCTTATACCTACTATCAATGATAATTTCTTCAACGTTTGCATTGGTATAAATTTGAGTACCTAATTCTTCATTTAGCGTTTGAAGCGCTCTGACAAAGCTATACATACCACCTTTTATAAAGTGAACACCAAACATTAACTCTATCATGGGTATAATTGAATACAATGACGGGCTTCGTTTAGGGTCGATACCTATATATAATGTTTGAAACGCTAAAATCTTTTGGATTTTTTCATTATCAACATATTTTTCAATTAAATTATCTGCTTTATCAAATGTTTTGAGTTTCATACCTTGATATATAGTAAAAGGATTATAAAAATCCGTAGGTTTCCTAAACGTACGTTCTAGAAAATATTTTCGTGCTATTTCATATCTTTCGTATATATCTGTTAAAAAGGACATAAAACCATGTGTAGAGTTAGGTTCAATACCTTCAAGCATATCTCTTAATTGAGCAAGATCTGTAGGAACGCGAATTTGATCTGTTTCACTAAAATAAACATCATATATATGTGATAATTGTTTAATTTCCAAGTAATCATTCATATTTTTTTGAGCGTAATTAAAAACATCTCGATAAATCTCAGGCATCATTACGATGGTTGGTCCCATATCAAATGTAAAGCCATCTTGCTTGATCTGATTCATCCTGCCACCTATTTGTTGGTTCTTTTCATATAAATCAACTTGGTGACCGTTTGCTGCTAATCTTGAAGCTGCAGCTAAACCTGAAACACCGCCGCCTATAACTGCAATCTTCATAATGTTTCACTCCTATTATATTTCGCACTAAGTTCACGATAAATTTTCATTTTTTTCAATTTGCTTACATATACTTTCTTATGCAACGTATAGTTTGCCTTCCTTACTTCCACAAGTATTTCATGATAAGCTATCGCAGCTAATTCGATAATGTAACGTACCTCTTCGTCAAAATAATTAATACCGTTTAATGCAATATCATATAACCTAACTGCCTCTGTAGCGTAACTTTCCCACAGTTCTATATAATTTGGCGTAACTCCTTCATAATATATAGAATGTAGATTAACTCGATATTGAGCTAATTTTTCTACACTTAGATAAATTCTTCCATTTTGAAAATCTTCGCCAACATCTCTTAAAATATTAGTTATTTGCATTGCCTTGCCTAAAGCAATCGCAGCTTCTTCGGCTTGCTCGAAATTATTTTCATTTGATGAAGTTAATATAGGAGTTAACAATTCACCGACAGTACCTGCCACACCATAGCAATACTCATATAAATCTGAATCAGTTTTCATTTCTTTTAAAACTAAATCTTCCTTCACATATTGAATTAAAGATTCAAAAGGTTTTTTAGGTATTGAATATGTATTCAATGTATTACTTAAAGCATTCATAATAGCTGCATCACTTTGATACGCTTGAATATAATCACAATCGCTATAAATCACATCTAAATCTCTAGCTATGCCGTTTAATTGCTCAAGGTCTTTGTATTTATCAATACTGTCATCTATAATTCTGCAAACTGCATAAATAGCCCAAATTGCTTTTTTCCTTTTTAAATCCAAAAAATCAAAGGCATATGAGAACGTTTTTGAATGTTCTTTCATTATATTGTGACAATGGTTATAATCTCTCTCTAATTGATTCATTTATTGACCTCCTCAGTAAGCCTAGAACTTCTTGACATTTGTATAAAAAACTAATCTATAAATCTATTCTACGGCCTTTCCAATATATACGTTTGAATACATTGATATCTAACCATGATTTAAAAAATATCACGACAAAGCATATGAAGAGCAGTGGATGACATAAACTCGCAACGATATTAAAATTTCCTGTTCTTCGAATAAATATATGAAATTGTATCGCATATATAAAATATAGAGTAATAGCTAATAATATATATAACGAGCCTAAATTAATTGAAAAAATTATCGCTAAAACTGTTGTAAGTGAACCAAATAGCCATAAAAATACAAACGTAAGCGTAGACTTTTTAGTTACTTGAGAGCCAAGTGCAAAGTGTTTACTCCAACCCTCTAATAGCGCTTTATATCCTTGAGAATACATTCTAAAATTCACTACACCTTGGCCTTCATGCAAACTAACTGGCAAACCTTGCTGATTATATGCTTTACTTATTGCAAAGCCTTCAATGATTTGATTTTTAGCTTTCAAATGTCCTTGTGTCAATTTATAATCTTGCTTATTTGTCACAAGGACTGGTCCAAACGCGCCTTGCTCATTATTTGCTGATTTCGTGATTGAAAATTGATTCATACCTACGATTGTCATTAAATTAAAAATCGCCGATATATTTTCATATAGCTTTTTTATCTTGTGATAAGGTTGTATTGATAACAAACCTTTACCACCTTGTAAATCATATTGATTGGCTATATTTTGGATACTATCATCACAAGCAAACTGAACATCAGCATCAACAAACATCAATAAATCATGCGTTGCATATTTGCTACCTTGCCAACAAGCATGTGACTTACCTTGCCATGTAGTATCATTTTCAACAGTATATACGCTCGCACCATAATATCTAGCAACAACTTGTGTCTCATCAGTTGAACCATCATCCATAACAATTACTTCTATTTCTTGCTCTTTACTTATACTGTTAAGTAATTTAGGTAAGTTCTCCGCTTCATTTCTAGCAGGTACAATAACACTGACGGCTGTCTGACCTCTTTCTTTTCCGAAGTTATTTATAATCGCTCGACGCGCATACATACACATTCCACTTATTAGTGATAGTATCGTCAATACTATTGCTATTATATAAAGTATCATTCAGCCTCAACTACTTTCTCCATTAATAATAGCTTCTGCTACTTGCATACCACTCAAAGTGACCATAGGCATACCAGCGCCAGGATTTACAGAACCACCTACAAAGTACAAATTTTTGAAGTACTGACTTTTTTTAGGAAACTTGAAACCTTTATTTTTCTTCTTATTAGAAACTACGCCATATATAGCTCCTTTATTAGAATTGTATGTATTTTCAATGTCATGTGGCGTCCATATATCTTCATATACAATGTGCCTTCTCAAATCTTTTAAGCCCATAGACTCTAATTTATTCAATATACGTTCTCGGAATTGCAGATATTCTGCTTCACTAAATGACTTATTCTGAATGTATGGTATGTGTGGCAATATTTTTATATTCTCGTGTCCTTCTGGCCCCTGTGTCTTATCTGTTTTATTTGTATTCACTACATAAATAGTCGGATCTTCAGGCAAAACATACTGGTGAAAAACTTGATCATAATTAACTTTAGAATTACTTGAAAAGAAAAAGTTATGATGTTGAAGCTCTGGATAACTTTTGTCCACACCAAGATGCATGACATAACCTGAACTAGCTGGCTCAAATTTACGTTCCAATTTGTTTATTTGCTTTGCATCAAAATTCAATAAATATTTATAAACAGGGATTACTTCCATATTAGATATAATGTAATCTGCATATATTTCCTCATTACTTTCTATTGTTATCCCTGTCACCTTATTTTGACTATTATAATTGATATGTTTTACGGGGGTGTTAAAATGTATGCCCACACCTAATTTTCTCGCTAATTGTTCCATCGCTTCCGCTAACTTATGAATGCCACCATCTACGTACCACAAACCTTCCTCATGTTGCATTTGAGGTAATAAACTCAATACAGCCGGAGCATCATAAGATGAGGAGCCTACATATTTTATGAAATAACCTAGCATTTCTCTTAAATATGGGTTATCCACCCTTTTATTAATGGCTTGTTGCATTGTATGAAAATAATCGAATTGCTTTAAAGCTGAAAACGGACCATGATAACGAATAATTGCAAACATCGTATCTAATCCCTTACCAAAGTAGCTTTTTTCAGCAACTTGATGTATCTTTTGTGCGTAACTAAAAAACGAAGAAAGTTGCTCTATATCTTTATTTGTTAACGATTCATTATTTGTTAACATATCTTCCATGGATTCATATAAATCTAAAATTTGGCCATCTGGATAAACGTTTCTAATCTGTAAACTTAACTTACGAATGCTAACATAATCTTCTAGCCTTTCATCACATCGTTGAAATAGGCGTTGAAATACTTTAGGCATGGTTAAAATTGATGGACCGAGATCAAATCCATAGTCATCTATGTCTAACCTATTTACCTTTCCACCGATATGCTTATTTTGTTCATATAAATCCACTTGATAGCCTGCTTGAGCCATACAAATTGCACTGGCAATCCCTCCCAAGCCACCTCCTATGACAACCACTTTCTTATTTCCCATTTAATCACCTTTTCTTTTTTGTAATTTATTATAAATACGTATTAACTTAGGGCGATTATAGCGCTGAACAATCATACAAGGCACATTAGCTATAATGACATATATAAAATTAATTATTTTAACGCTTTTTGACGCTTTAAAAAACGCAATAACAGGAAATATGGATAGCAGATGAACCACCTCTGCACGTCTAGTTTCTAATATAAATCGCTGTATATCATTCATATTTTTAGATAAATCGAAAGTCGCTTTACTACTGATATTAGGGTTAAGATTTTGACCGTCTGGCAAATGATCTTTCCAATATTTCACTTTAACTAATTGTTGCCATAATTGACCCTCTTGTTCAATATTCCAACTTCGAAAATACTTATTATCTTTTTCTAAGAACTTATAACTAATACGAGTACCAAGTTGAGCAATAATCATTTGAACTATAAACCAATATAGCGCAATATATATAATCTTTTTCATCAATTTAATGCTCAGATTTCGCTGTATAGCTTGGGTTATCTTTATTTAAATACCAATTACCAGCTGTTAAATAAGTAGCAAAAGCGCTCCAAAGCATATATGGAACTAGTAAAATGCCAGCAACTTTTTTTACATTGAAAAATTTTACAGTTGTTGTAACTACTGCGCCCAGTAATACAACACTCTCTATCAACGCACTAAAGCGTAATTTATATTTGAAGTATAATATCGACCATAGATAATTTAGGCTTAATTGCGTGTAATAAGCACCTTTTAAATCCTTACTAGTAGATTTATTAGTCACTAATGCATAAGCTACGCCCATCGTTGTATAAAGTATTGGCCACACAATTGGAAAGACATAGCCGGGTGGTGAAAAAGGTGGTTTAACATTATTTTTATAATCTTTTCTCGCGTTTTTCACTGCAAATTTCCCTATAAATTTACCGCCTGTAATTGGTGTTATAACTTTTATAATTGTTTTAATTATCTCGTTTGCTTTCATAGTTGATCCCCTCTTTTTTTGTAAAAGTAACTAGCCTTTATTTTAGCCGTTACAATTCGGCATTGGACATATTATTCTTTCTAGCTAAATACTTTTTCAATCCATATACTTTCAAAACAATTGCACCTGTAATAACAATTGGCAAAATAAACTTCTTCATATTAAAGTATTCTCCTTTATTAGTTTTTTGGCTATTAATCTTGAATTTAAAAAGATTCATTACACTTTTATGAACTTTTGCTTGGGTATACTTATATACCCACCAAGGTAACGTCGGTTCATATTCTTGTAACGCTATGATACATGCGTCACTATTAGGTAACCTTCTAAACTCTAATCTCGCATTACCACCATCTGAATCTAAAGCGAAATCTCCACCAACAATTCGATATAAAATTCTCTCATTATTAGAAGCTTTAAAATCTTTACTTAATAATAGTAAGTCCTTATTTAAACACGGCACACTAATCGTAAAGTTATCTTCGTTAAAATCACTATTAACGACATTTAATGTAATTCTATTTAAAAAATTTGCATATGATTCTGCCAATTGAATCATATTTACATCTTTAGGTAAGACTACCCTTGATATTGCTCTAACATCTTTAATATCGCCCTTACGTGATGACTTCCCTTTCTTTTGTGTCTTAGTTTCTTCTTCCAAGGCATTACGCACACTTTCTTTATAATCAATTTTACCTATAGAAATATCTTTCACAACATTTTCATGGTTTCTAATCATATCATGAATTAAGCTATCCATTAACGGATAAACCATTTCTTTTGGTACCCCAGAAATAAGTTTCACCCAATATTTACTTAGCCAAATGGGAATAATAGGCAAATCTATCGTAGGTAATCGTTTATCTAGTACCTCTGCAGTTTGCTTGAAAAGGTCTTTATAAGTCATATGACTAGGTCCACCAATATCTATCGATTCATTCTTATTCGGCTGTCGCTCTACAATTTTATATAAACCGTCAATCACGTCGTCTATTGCGACTGGCAATGTTGTATTATAAGCCCATTTTGGCAGTAACAGGCCAGGTAATCTATCTACTAATTTTTTTAATATAGGGTAAGAACTTCCTTTAGATCCTATAATCAAACCAGCTCTTAAAGTACTTACTGGTACACCATATGATCCTAAAATCTGTTCGCACTCTAAACGGCTTCTTAAATGTGGTGATAATTCACTTGTATTAGGTATCAAACCACTCATAAATACAATATGCTGAACTTTGTTATAACTTGCGGCTTTAGCAAAATTATCAGCTAATAATGCATCCATGTCTTCAAAGCTCGCCTGCGTCAACTTAGCTGAAGGCATCATAGAATGGACAAGGTATATAGCAATATCAATGTTCTCCATTACTTCTGTTATTTCATTTAAATCAAACAAGTCAGCTGCTTTCCAAGTAACATTGTGTTCATTTGATTTATTTTCTATATTTCTAGAAATAGCTATAATTTCATAGTTATCTTTTAATTTATTCATTAAGTGACTACCGATATATCCTGAAGCGCCTGTTAATAATATTTTTTTCATATATTTAGCCTCCAAATAGAAAAAGATGAGCAGGTAAACTTTACCTCAGCTCATCTTTAACTTAACGAGCTCACTTGCTCATTATCTTAATTGACAAGAGCTCCAAGTCTCTTATTTAATATTGTACCCTTCTTAAAGCTTTTCAATCTTTATTTATAATAATTAATCAATAAATTTATCAAACCACAAGAATTTGACTAAAAAAGTAATAATCTTACTTGCTTTAATGATGTCACTAGTATAAAAAAACTCTTTTCCCTTTCCTGTATAAGCTGGAATTAGTACCATATTTACTTTGGTACTATATAATCACTTTAGATTTAATATATATCTTGATATTATTGAAAAATATTTGAGCAATTTAAGTTTATTTTTACAATGTATCTACTACAACTTTATATTTTAAAAGTCATCATTTTCTATACTGCCTTATATGTTTCTAATTCAAAAAACTTTGAAGAATGCATGTAATATTACTTTCACTTTTTAATCAGATTATAACCTGAGTATATATAGAGATTTTAATTCAATAAAAATTATAAGAAATAACAAATTATTAATTGAAATTATCAAAGCTAATTATAAAGACACATTTTGGAATGAAAAAGACAAACATAACTGAGGGAACACGTGCTATAGCAATTCCAGAAGCAGCTGGAAATAAGCCGGAAGAAGTGGACAATAATGATTTAATAGAAGTATTTGAAATCACACAACCTTTAGAATCTTATGGTGTTTATGATCCCGATATAAGTGATTACGTAAGCCCAGTTGAAAAAGGAAATGGTAATAATTTTGGTGTACGTTCAGTGATTCTGATTGACTACCAACAAACAGTGGTAGCAGATGTTGATGAATAATTATAAATATAGTAAATCAATTTACTTCGCATTTGGAATAACTATTTTCCTTTGGGCTTCCGCTTTTCCAGTAATTAAAATAGCACTGACTGATTTTAAAGCAGAACATTTATCTGCTTTAAGATTACTCATAGCTGCGATACTATTATGCATAAAAAATACCACTTTCTCAAATAAAAGACATACCTTTTATTTTATTATTAGGCTTTTGCGATTTTACAGTTTATCACACTGCATTAAGTATTGGAGAGTACTATGTAAGTGCTGGTGTAGCAAGTTTAATTGTTTCAACAACATCCATTTTTTCGGCATTACTTGCCACTTACTTTTTAAAAGAAAGGTTTTCAAAGTTAGCTTGGTTAGGATCAATTATTGCATTTCTAGGTGTGGCCTTAATCTCACTAGGTAATGGAGATAAACTTAATGTCTTTATAGTGGGTATAATACTAGTTTTATTAGCCTCCTTTGGTGAAAGCGTATATTTTGTATTCCAGAAAAAGTATTTAGATAAATATGGTTTTATTCCATTAACGATTTACACAATTATTGCTGGCGCATTATTTATGGTTATATTTTTACCAGGAAGTTTTAGTGGATTACAGACGGCGAATATGACATCGATACTATCTGTCATTTATTTAGGAGCATTTCCAACTGTTATACCTTACATTGCCTTAGCCTATACGATACAAAAAATCGGTGTGTCAGATGCGACGATTTCATTATATTTAACACCTGTTGTTTCTTTAATAATAGCTTATTTTATGTTAGGTGAAATACCTACTTTATATGCTATTATTGGTGGTATTATTACATTAATTGGAGTAACTATTACATCAGCAAACGCTGAAGAAAGTGTAGATTTGAAATAGTAATAAAATTATATTAATATAAAATTAACTTTCTACATACCATTTTTACCTATAATAATTAAGGAGATTGTACATATGGAAAAAGATATAATCAATATAATTGAAAGACACAGAAAAGATATACAACTTGATAACAATCAGTTAACTATCAAATTAAAATGTACTCCAATCAATAAAAAAGGTAAAGAGTTATTTAAGATTTTAAATTATGTAATACAAGAAAATTATATTTTAACTTTTGGAAGCAATGAATATGAGTGCTACAAATGGCAAGCATATTACAAAGGGGAAAATATTATAGAAAAATATCTCAATAAGTACCTTGATAACGAAATAGAATTGTATGCTGTACCATTATCAAAAACAAACGTTGATATAAAAACTAATTCTGTTGATATAAAAAAAGCCAACCAAGTTAACGTATTTACTGATAGTATAAACTCAATAAATGCAAAGAAATTTATATATAATGAAGAATTGACAGATACAAGTAATACTGATTTATTAGTCGCTATTAATAATATAGAAAATTCGCTTAACAATTATGAGACACCTAATTACAATGATATGTCTGTAGTTAAACAATTCGCTAAATCATCATCCAATATCGCAAGTTTTGCTGCAGATGTTATTACCATTCTAGGTGTATTTTTAAAATAGAGACTTTTGAAAACCAGAATTATATTGAACTAATGCCTTTTGATTATTACTCAGAATATAGACTCTATATTAAACAGGACTGATATAAAAATCAGTCCTGTTTTTTGATACAAAAAAGCGCAAAAATCTCTATAATTTAAATGTCCTACCAAATAAACTAAGGAGAGATTATGCGCCTATGAATTATTTATATCAAAAACACTTGGAATTGAAGATCTAATGTTATTTTCGACAATAAACTAGAAGAAATTGAATACAGAGAAGAAAGATTTAAGTGCTATTATGCGAAAGTTACATATATTCCTGATTATTGTGAAAGTTGTGGTGTATGTAACACAAACTATAGTATTGTAAAAAATGGTTTTAAAAGTTCTAGAATAACAATTCCAAAAGTATCTGAAATGAATGCATTTTTAATCCTTAAAAAAACAAAGATTCTATTGTAAACATTGTTGTTCTTACTTTACAGCTCAAACTAACATCGTTGATGTTGATCGCCATATTTCTAATAATACACGTTTAACAATTTTAGATAAGGCAACCACTATACGTTCTCAGAAATCCATAGCGAAGTCTTGTGGTGTATCTAATTCAACCGTTTCACATGTGATTAATCATGCTGCACAAGATATCAAACATTTGCCATTCAGCACATTACCGAAACATATACTAATGGATGAATTTAAAAGTGTTAAACAAGTAGACAGCGCTATGAGTTTTATTTTTTGTGATGCGACTTCGCATAAAATTATATATAGTGTAAGAGATAGAAAACTATATTCTCTAAAAATTTATTTTTCTCGTTTTCCTCTCGAAGAGAGAAACAAAGTGTTAACCGTTACAATTGATATGTATGAACCATATATGTGCTTGATTAAAGAAGTATCTCCTAATGCTCAAATTATTATTGATAGGTTTCATATTGTTCAAGCGCTGAATCGTGCGCTTAATATGTCTAGGGTTAATCTGATGAATACGTTTAGAAGGAGTAATAGACCTTTATATAATAAATACAAACGTTATTGGAAATTACTTCTAACTCCGTTTGAAGATCTTAACGCCTTTTCTTATCGCAAACTTAAGTTATTTAAGTCTTGGCAAACACCTAAAGATGTTGTTGATTATTTACTGAGTTTTGATACAAATTTCCAATATAGCTATGAAGTAGTTAATGAATTAAGATATAGTTTAAAACACAATAATTCAAAAGATTTTATAACTACGCTCAATGAAGTAGAGTTAAACGAAGTATGTTTTAAATTAAAAATAGTCCTAAAAACTTTAAAAAAATACCAACTATATATTGATAATACCTTGAAGCACCCTAATATAACCAACGGCCAATAGAAGGCATCAATAATAAAATTAAACTTATTAAAAGAATATCATTTGGATATAGAAATTATGATAATTTGCGTAATCGTATCTTACTAACTTCACGACTTTATGCTTCTCCAATCAAAAAAGAGATTAAGCAACCTAAGGTTGCCTAATCTCAAAAATGGTATCAGTCCTCTTTGACAAAGAGCCAGAATATATCACTAAAAGCTAATTAATATTTTTCATATTAGTGAATTATAAAAAATAATGAGAAAAAGCTACATAATATCTATGTTGATATCATGTAGCTTTTTCTCATTTTAAATAATCATCCTAATATTAAGATTTAAGAAACTCTATTGTTTTTTCCTTCTTCCTCTTCCTAATAAGAATATACCTGAAATAGCTGCTAAAATACCTCCTAGCAATGTAATATTTTTACTTTCAGTTTCACCTGTTTCTGGTAACTCTTGTTTTTTATTATTATTTTCTTGTTTATCTTCCTTGGAAACATTTTCCTGAACATTATGATTGTAATGGTCTTCATGTTCACTTGGTGTATCTGATGCACTCGATGGATTATTCGATTCGTTCGGTGTTACTGTAATCGTGAATGTTGTTTCTGTCTTATTACCATTCGCATCTGTTGTCACAACTGTTACTGGATATTCTCCTACTTCTGTTGGACTTCCACTAATTGTGCTTGTTTCTGGATCATACGTTACACCTTCTGGTAAGCCACTTACTTCGTTTGTAACTGGTTTTCCACTATTATCTTCACCTTTGATTGTTATTGTATCAATTGGTGTATTTACTTCTTTTTCTTGGTCTGGAATTGCTTCCACCGTTGGTGCTGTTTTATCCGTTACTGTAATCGTGAATGTTGTTTCTGTCTTATTACCATTCGCATCTGTTGTCACAACTGTTACTGGATATTCTCCTACTTCTGTTGGAC
>NZ_JBOIRQ010000032.1:0-19131 GCF_051413795.1 Staphylococcus caeli
TGGACGATCTACTCCTCTCTATAACTATAAAAAATAGCTATGAAAAAATCTATCGTCATAGATTTCTTCATAGCTAATCTTAGTATGTTTTATGAGATATAAAAGTGTGAACCAACAATTATATTAAATCGTTGCTAAGAAGATTATTCTTCTTCTTTTTGTTCTTCGTCACTTTCTTCATCTTTTTCTTCGCCTACAACTTCTGGTTCTTCAGTTTCTGAATCGCCTTCCATTGCTTCGATTTCTTCTTCTGTAGGTTCTTCAGTTGGAGGAACTACAGTAACGATTGAATCAGTTAATTCATTTTCAATAGTGAAGTCACCTGAAACTTTGATATCTTCTACTGAAAGACTATCGTTAATGTCTAATTCGCTGATATCAACTTCGATTGATTCAGGAATATTGTCAGGAGTAGCTGTAACTTCAAGGTTGAATAATGGTTGTTCAACTACGCCGCCTTCTTTAGCGCCAACAGCTTCACCGATTAATTGAACTGGTACTTCAACAGTACGTTCTTCAGTCATGTTGATTGCTAAGAAGTCGATATGTGTGATTTGGTTTTTAAGTGGGTCGAATTGGTAGTCTGAAACCATTACTTTAATTGATTTAGAACCTACGCCTAATTCGATAACACCGTTACGTCCAACTTCACGGATTACTTTGATAAATTCTACTTCGTCTACTTTAACTGAAGTATTTTTAGTACCATAACCGTAAACGATTGCTGGTACTTTACCAGTGTTTCTTAATGTTTTAAGGTCTGAACGTGTTTGTTTACCTTGACGAATAATTGACTTTAATGAAGTCATATTCAGTTTCCACCTTTCATAATGCTCTTAACTAAGAGCTCCTCATTTGCCCATCAACAAAATGTTGCTTGCAAATGTTTATTTTTCGTGAGATTTCACGAACGAAATAATTATACATTTATTTTGAAAATTAGTCAAATAGCACACTAACTGATTCACGTTCGTAAACACGGATGATTGCTTGCGCTAACAAACCTGCTACAGACAATTCTTTCGTATTTGCTGGTTTACGTGTTTCATCTAATTGGATGGAGTTTGTAACTACAAGTTCTTTAATTGCTGAGTTTTCAATACGTTCTTTCGCCGGACCAGATAATACTGGGTGTGTACAACAAGCATAGACATCTTTCGCACCTTTGTCTTTTAGGGCTTGTGCTGCCAATGTAATTGTACCTGCTGTATCTATGATATCGTCAATGATAATTGCTGTACGTCCTTCTATTTCTCCAACAATGTTCATAACTTCTGCTACATTAGGTTTAGGACGACGCTTATCTATAATTGCAATTGGTGTTTTAAGTATATCTGCAAGTTTACGTGCTCTTGTTACACCACCATGGTCTGGTGAAACGACAACACATTCTTCAGGGTCGATGTCTGTTTCATTTTGGAAATAATCTGCTAAAATTGGTACACCCATCAAGTGATCAATTGGCATATCGAAGAAACCTTGAATTTGAGGTGCATGTAAATCTAAAGCGATCATACGGTCTGCGCCAGCAGTTTCAATTAAGTTGGCTACAAGTTTCGCAGTGATTGGTTCACGGCTACGTGCTTTTCTATCTTGACGCGCATAACCATAATATGGAACAACAATATTAATATTCGCTGCTGAAGCACGTCTACATGCATCAATCATGATTAATAATTCCATTAAATGTAGATTTACTGGATTAGATGTAGGTTGAATGATAAATACATCACAACCACGAATACTTTCTTCGATATTAATTTGAATCTCGCCATCACTAAACCGTTTCACCGAACATTTCCCTAATTCTATTCCAACGTGATCAGCAACTTCTTGAGCTAACGGTTCATTGCCCTTTAAAGAAAATATTTTCAAAGCAGAATTCTTATACTCATTGTTTAACATTTATAGTCCTCCAATTAATTCTTTCAATTCGTTTTGGTTTGTAAACAAGGCAAAACTTATACCGTGTGCCATCATAAAAGACGTTGATAAATTCTTTTATTCAGTTACATTAATTCTAACAGTTTAAGCATGCTTGTCTAAATATTTGTGTATTTATTTCTTCAAATAACCTTCTTTAGTTATTTGTCTAGCTCTTCCTAATGCTAAACTGTCTTGCGGTACATTGTCAGTAATTGTTGAACCTGCAGCAATAAACGAGCGATTTCCTAACGTCACTGGCGCAACTAAATTCGAATTACAGCCAATGAATGAATCACTACCAATTACTGTCTTAAACTTGTTAATACCGTCATAATTCACAGTAATAGAACCACAACCAACATTCGTTCTTTCTCCAATTTCAGCATCACCAATATAACTTAAATGTGGTAATTTAGCGCCTTCTTTAACGACTGATTTTTTAACTTCAACAAAGTTACCAACTTTTACTTTTTTGCCTAAATCCGCACCTGGACGAAGTTGTGCAAATGGACCAATTGTTGCATAATCATCTACCATTGCTTCATTTATAACTGATTGTTTAATAGTAACATTTGTACCAATATTACTATTCGTTATTTCCGAATACTGTCCAATTATAGCATCTTCACCAATAACTGTTTTACCAGCAAGTTTGACGCCTGGCTCAATCACAGTATCAGCACCAATTTGAACATCAGTTCCTATGTACGTCGTTGCTGGATCAATAATTGTGACACCATTTCTCATATGCTGCTCGTTAACACGTTTTCTAAGTGCTTTTTCAGCTTCACTCAACATGACTCTATCATTCACACCCATTATTTCTTCAAAATCATCTGTACGATAAACTTCAACGACACCGTCGTCCTCTAAGATTAAAGAGAGTACATCAGGCAAATAGTATTCACTTTGTACATTGTTATTTTTCACTAAGTCGAGTTTTTCGAATAACACTCGATTATCAAATGCGAAAATACCTGAGCTAATTTCATTGATTTGTTGTTCTATATCTGTTGCGTCTTTTTGTTCAACAATTTTGACAAGGTGTTCTTCGGCATCACGTATAATACGACCATAGCCAAACGGATTCTCTGCCGTCGCCGATAAGACTGTCGCTTGAGCGCCACTCTCTTCATGATGATTAATTAAAGCTTTTAGTGTTGTTGACGTAATCAGTGGTGTATCTCCACAAACAACTAAAGTCGTTCCTTCGCTATCTCTCAAATGTTCACTAGCCATTTTAACGGCATGTGCCGTACCTAATTGTGCTTCTTGATAGCTATATAGTGATGTCTTGCCTAACGTGTCTTTAACACTTTGTGCGCCATGTCCAACAATTGTTACAAGTTGGTCCACGCCAGACGCTCTAACATTATCAGCTACATGTTCAATCATTGATTTACCCGCTACGTCATGTAGTACTTTGTACTGCTTTGACTTCATACGCGTACCTTTGCCTGCTGCAAGTACTATTGCATGTCTTTGCATGTATGTTAACCCTCCATTAAAATCTACACTTCATCTTATTATAATTTAACGCTAGTAACACTTTCAAGACTCAAAGTACCAATGTTATATAATAGAAACATTTTTATTTCTATTATTCAAAAAACGCAATCTTCTATTTGTCATCTTTGTACAAAGTTGAAATCGCTTTATTCATGTGATGCAATTACTAATTTAAGCACTTACATTTATATAAATTTATACTTCACATAATACCTCATACGTGGACACGCCCCATTTACAATAAACCTTTACTTCTCATAGTATTGCAATGATATAAAACATCCCAAAATAAATGATTCAATAATTATTTGTCACCTTTACTTACTACACACTCATTCAATTTTTCTTTTCAAAATACAAAAGAGGATTGAATTTCTAATATAGTAGAAATTCAATCCTTTTATAATTATTATGTCGTGCGATAAAACACGTTTATTTAATTAGGCTTCTTCATTTTCTTCAGAATCATCAGATGATTGTGCATTTCTGTCTGGAATTACTTCATCCGTTTCTTCATATACTTTCATAACTGCATCTTGAATTTCTTGTCTCATTTCTGAGTTGATTGGATGTGCGATATCACGGAATTCACCATCTGGTGTGCGTTTACTTGGCATTGCGACGAATAGACCTGTGTTGCCTTCAATCACTCGTAAATCATGTACAACGAACGATTCATCCAAAGTAATTGAAACGAGCGCCTTCATTCTTCCATCTGTTTGTATTTTTCTAAGTCTTACATCTGTCACTTTCATGTAGTGAGCCCCCCTAGTATCTCTTTGTTAGAAGCTTAACAATTTTATCAAAAATTATAAATCCTTACTTAACTTTCGCGATTACTTCAATCTCAACTTTAACGTCCTTAGGCAATCTTGCTACTTCAACACAACTTCTAGCTGGTTGATGTTCATTAAAGTATTCGCCATAAACTTCATTTATATTTTGAAATTCATTCATATCAGCAATGAAAATAGTAGCTTTTATCACTGAATTCAAATTTGATCCAGCTTCGTCTAACACGACTTTTAAATTTTCTAAAACTTGTTTTGTTTGCACTTTTACATCTTCACTAACAATTTCCCCATTTAAATTCAAAGGAATTTGTCCTGATGTAAAAACAAGTCCATTTATTTCTGTTGCATGCGAGTATGGCCCTAATGCTTCCGGTGCCTTTTCAGTGTTAATTACTTTCATGATGTCTCATTCGCTCCTTTAAGAAAATTTAGTTAAACTGTTGCCTTGCTCCACCTTAAATTCCTGATTATATTCATCTACATCAGATAATCTAACTAAGGAAGTATAATCTTCAATTAATCTTTGTTTAACTTCTTTTGATTCTACTAGTACGGATACCCCTTTAACGTGTGCTTTAAACTCATTCATCAAATTCATCACACCATTAATCGATCCACCTGCGCGCATGAAATCGTCGACAACAAGGACATTTGAGTTCTCAGGTAACGTTCTTTTAGATAGAACCATCGTCTCTATTTTTCTAGATGAACCTGAAACATAATTAATAGAAACTGTAGAACCTTCTGTCACTTTGTTATCTTTACGAATCACAACCACCGGAAGATTTAGCACATTAGCCACAGCATTCGCTAACGAAATACCTTTAGTAGCAATTGTTACAATTGCGTCCAGTTCCTCATCCATATAGAGTGTCGCTATCAATTTACCCACTCTATTTAATAAAGTTGGGTTACCCATTAAATCAGATAAGAACAAGTAACCACCCGGTAACAGACGGTCTTTTTCCTGTAATTGCGCAATAACTTCATCTACAACTTCAGTTGCTTCTGCTTTACTCATTTCAGGTTTATACGTAACACCACCACTTGCGCCTGCCGTTGTAATAACTGTACCAAGTTTTTCTTTTTGAAATGTCGTTTTAATAATTTGCACATCTTCACTAATTGAAGACTTTGCTTGTTTAAATTTTTGTACAAAATACGTTAGTGGTACTAATTTATTCGGATTGTTCATTAAATATTGAGTCATATAAACAATTCGTTCGCTTCTTTTATAACGCATTCAATTCACCCCTTCTTCTTTAGCCTAATAATCTAACAATATGTACTTCATTACAACAACCATTAACCGCATTGTATACGTGTCTCGCTTGACGTTCTTTTCTCGTCAATCCGTAAACTGCAGGACCGCTTCCACTCATTACGGCACCATCCGCGCCATTTTCTAACATATTTGCTTTTATTTTTAATATCTCGGCATGTAAATGTCCCGAAACAGGTTCCAATCGGTTTGAAAGGCTTTGACACAATTGTTCATAATTCCCTGATTTAATAGCCTGTTCACAATCATTCGTATAGACTTCAAAAGGCTTCGATAAATCCAAACGTTTAAAAATATCTGGCGATGAAATACCTAAATCCGGTTTAGCAACAACAACCCATGCAGATGGTGGCTTATCTAAAAATTCTATGATTTCGCCTTTGCCTTTACATAAAGCTGTTTTGCCATGAATGCAAAAAGGAATATCTGTCCCAATTTGGATACCAAGCGAACACAGTTCATCAAGTGGACGATTTAGCTTATATAATCGATTCAACCCTCTCATCGTCGCAGCAGCGTCTGTAGAACCGCCAGCTAAACCAGCAGATACGGGAATATTTTTATCAATTGTTATTGTAACACCTTGCTTTAAATGATAAGTCTTTTTCATTAATTCCGCAGCTTTATATGCTAAATTCTTATTATCTGAGGGAACGTAGCTTTGTTCAACGTCAACAACTATTTTGTTATCTCTACGTAATTCAAATGACAAACGATCATTTAAGTCAATTGTTGTCATAATCATTTCCACTTCATGAAAACCATCATCTCGTTTAAAGAGCGTATCCAAGGTTAAATTAATCTTTGCTGGCGCTGTCTCATAAATCACATTCCCACCTCTTTCACTTCGATATGGTAATAAAATGATTTTAACATATTGTTATCATTGCGTTGTTGATTTTTTAAAAGTTAATGATCCATCATAATTTATTTGTTATACAAAAATTTAAATAACTTCTAAACCTACGATATGCAATAAATTATTTCATAATTCACTATTATACAATATCATAAGCACAGAATAAAATAATGTTTTCTTTAGGCATATCCACATAATAAAAAGGTATGCTAGCACCCTTATGCCAACATACCTTTATTTAGGTTCATTTGAGTATTAAGTTTAAAATAAAAAGTATGACTTCAAAAGTCAAACTTACATTTAAATCTTTTTATTAGTGTGCAATTGCTTCTTGATGGCTATCATCTTCAAAAGAAACTTGTACGTTTTCAGTTAAAACGTCAGTGTATGTATAAGATACACGCTCAAAATTATAAATATCTTGATCTAGCTCAACAATAAAAACTGAAGGATACGTTTCTTTTAACACACCACTACGTTCAATTGTTTTCTTACGTCCACCATTCGCTTTAAGTACAATTCTGTTCCCTAATTGACAATCAAGTGAATTTTTGATGTCTCCAATAGATTTTGGCATATTGCTCCACCTCGCTACAAGTTGTATAATAACACATTCCGAGGTTTTTTGTCAAATAAAATATCAATTTTAGCAATGTAGATGAGACTTGTCAATCATTTAAAATGCTAATTCTGCGAAATTTTTCAATTCATTATATAAAAGTCCAAACTCTTTTATAGAAAGCGTTTCACCACGTCTTTTCGGATCAATGCCTGCTGCTTCTAACCACTTTATAATATCCGCTTTATTCGCTTTACCATTTTCAAATAAACTTTGATAATTATTATTTATCGTCTTCCGTCTTTGACTAAAGGCTGCCTTCGTCATTTTGAAAAATCTTTGTTCATCATCAATATCAATCATTGGTTCTGAACGTTTCATTAATTTGACCACGATAGAATCCACATTTGGAGGTGGTAAAAACACTGATTTAGGGACTGTTAGCACTTTGCTTGTTTCAGTATAATATTGTGCAACAATGGATAATGAGCCATAGGCTTTCGTTCCAACTTGTGCGTTTAATCTTTCTCCGACTTCTTTTTGCATCATGACAACGTAACCATCTATTGGTAAATCTTGTTGCATTAGATTTAATAATATCGGTGTCGTAATATAGTAGGGTAAATTAGCCACAACCATAATTTTTTCACAATCTGCTAGATGTGTTTTTACATAATTTGCAATATCTGCTTTAAGAATATCTTCATTAATCACTGTTACATTATTGTATGGACCCATTGTATCTTTTAATACCGGTATTAGACGTTGGTCGATTTCGAAAGCTACTACTTTTTTTGCATTTTTAGCTAGTTGTTCTGTCAACGAACCCATACCTGGTCCAACTTCTATAACACCTGTGTGCTCATCAATATTACTCGCTTCAATAATATTATGTATAATATTCACATCGATTAAAAAGTTTTGACCTAGACTTTTTTTGAAATTAAATCCATATTGATGCAATAAAGCTTTGGTGCGTGTTGGTGTAGCAATATCTTTATACTCCATTTATGATTCACTTCCCTCATTATCACTTAATGCATTTCTTACATCTTCTTCTGTATAACCAAATGCATTTAATTTATTTAATAGTTGTTTTCCATTCGAATGCCCAATATGTAGTTTGCGTCCTAACAGCGCTCTTTTATGTCGCGCATCTTTACCGATAATTAGGCCTAAATCTATCAACACATCTTTGCTTATAGACTCGTGTCCTTCTTCAAACGGCGTACTTACATTCATTAATGCTTCTTTTATATCTTCAAGTTTTGCGTGTTCAACGCCAATTTTACCACGCTTGTTTTTAGCTTTCTCTTTATCGATATAGGCATGTTTCACACCTGGAACATATTTTTGAATCGTGTTTCGAATTTTATCACCTGGGAAATCTGGATCTGTTAATACAATCACACCTCTTGTTTCAAAAGCTTGGGCAATGACGTTCAACGTCGCTTGGTTAATCGCACTACCATTTGTTTCAATCGTATCACATTCTACTGCCCTTTTAACACGTTCGGTATCATCTCTACCTTCTACGACAATAAATTCATTTATTTTCATTTATTGTTACACCTTTCATTTCGTTAAGCCAATGTATGACAAAATTAAAAGGTATCGGCTGTTATGGTGATTGCCACTTAGTATATCTTATTTCAACTAAGTCATATCTCAGACCGATACCTTTTGTAATATTTTTATGCTTTTAACTTGAACAAGCGTTCTGCATTTTCAGTTGTTTGTTTACATACTTCTTCGTATGACACATCACGTAACTCCGCAATTTCTTCCGCCACCAATGTGACACGTGCTGGCTCATTTCTTTTACCTCTGTACGGATGTGGTGATAAGAACGGCGCATCTGTTTCAACCAATAATCTATTGAACGGGACATGTTTCGCTACTTCTTTTGGTTGTTTTGCATTTTTAAAAGTAACAGGACCACCTAATGATACATAGAAATTCAGTTTATTAATAACATCATCTGCAATTTCGGGAGATGCACTAAAACTATGCATAATGCCACCAATTTCTTCCGCATGTTCTTCTTTTAATATATCAATACAATCTTGTGTTGCTTCTCTATTATGAATAATAATTGGTAAATTCACACGTTTCGCTAACGCAATTTGTTTTCTAAATAATGCTTGTTGCACATCTTTAGGAGATTTATCCCAATGATAATCTAATCCTGTTTCCCCAATTCCAATGACTTTAGGATGTGCAGCCAGTTGCTCAATCCACTCTAAACGTTCTTCTGTACAATCAATCGCATCTACAGGGTGCCAACCGATAATGCCATAGATAAAATCATATTGATCTATAAGCTCCAACGTACGCTCAACGGTCGGCGTATCAAAGCCTACTACAAACATACGATCCACACCATTGTCTCGTGCACGTTCAATGACTTCTTCTAAATCCTCATCATATTGATCTGCATTTAAATGAACATGTGTATCAATTAGCATAAATAAATCGCTCCCTTAATTTGTGATTACTTAATTACTGCACCATTTGGAATTGCACTTGGTAGACTAACCAATGTTAAGACGCCATCTTTTTCAGCAGACAAAATCATACCTTCTGATTTTCTACCCATTAATTTTGCCGGTTTCAAATTAGTTACAACAGCTACTTTTTTACCAAGTATATCTTCTGGTTGATAGAATTTTGCAATACCTGAAATAATTTGTCGTTGTTCGTTATCTAAATCTACTTGTATTTTTAATAATTTATCTGATTTTTTAACGCGTTCTGCATCAATAATCGTAGCTGCTTTAATTTCTACCTTTTCAAAATCTTTAAAATCAATTTGGGCTTTGCTAGATATTGCTTCTTGCTCCGCTTCTACTGGTGCTTCTTTTTGATCTGGTTGCATAGATTCCTTAATATAACTAATCTCAACTTCACTATCTAATCGTGGGAAGATTGGTTGTGGCTTATCACTTACCATGATTGGTGTTGTTAATGCTCCATACTGATTGATACTTTCAAATTCATAAAGTTCAGGCGCATTGATATTAAGTTGTTCAAAAATTTGTTTTGGTGCATGCGTAAGGAAAGGTCTTAATAACACTGCTATGATGCGAATGTTCTCGACTAAGTGCGCCATAACATTGCCTAACATTTCTCTTTGATTCTCATCTTTTGCTAATACCCAAGGAGACGTTTCATCAATATATTTATTCGTACGACTAATGAATTTCCATACAGTTGATAATGCAACTGAAAATTGTAAATCATCCATGTTTTCATGGAACGTCTTCACGGTATCAAGTGCCATCTGTTCCATTTCTTTATCTAACTCATGTTTCGGACCTTGATAGGCAGGAAGTTCACCATCAAAATATTTATTTATCATAGAAATTGTACGATTTACTAAGTTGCCTAAATCATTCGCCAAATCATAGTTTGTACGTTCTACGAAACCTTCAGGAGTAAATACGCCATCAGAACCAAATGGTAATTCGCGCATTAAATAATAACGTGTAGCATCTAAGCCGTAGCGATCAATAAGTACATTAGGATCTACTACATTACCTTTAGATTTACTCATCTTACCGTCTTTCATAAGTATCCAACCATGTGCAAATACCTTTTTAGGTAATGGAACATCTAAAGCCATTAATAGTATCGGCCAAATAATTGAATGGAAACGAACAATTTCTTTAGCCATTATATGAATATCTGCTGGCCAATATTTTTTAAATAAGCTATCATCATCTGATAAATATCCTAACGATGAAATATAGTTAACAAGTGCATCTATCCATACATAAACCACATGCTTAGGGTTTGACTCTACATGAATCCCCCAATCAAATGATGTACGTGATACTGCCAAGTCTTCTAGACCAGGTTTGATAAAATTATTTATCATTTCATTTTTACGTGAAGGTGGTTGAATAAATTCAGGGTTTTCATCGTAAAACTCTAATAAACGGTCAGTATACTTAGATAAATTAAAGAAATAACTTTCTTCTTTTACCAATTCTACTTCGTGTCCTGAATCTGGGCTCTTACCACCAATGATTTTTCCGTTTTCCATGATTGGATCTACTAATTGTGTCTCTGTATAGTATGTTTCATCAGGTACAGAGTACCAACCTTCGTATTCACCAAGGTATATGTCACCTTGTGCTAATAAACGTTCAAATATCTGTTGCACAACTTCTTTATGACGTGCTTCTGTAGTACGAATAAAATCATCATTAGAAATTTCTAATTTTTTCCATAACGCCTTAATACTCGCAATCATTTCATCCAAATATTCGATTTCTGATTTACCAGCTTTTTGTGCTTTTTCTTGAATTTTTTGTCCGTGCTCATCTGTTCCTGTTAAATAACGAACATCATAGCCCTGCATTCTCTTATAACGTGCGATTACATCACCAGCAGTTGTTGTATAGGCATGACCGATATGCAAATTCCCACTTGGATAATAAATTGGTGTAGTGATATAAAATGTTTCTTTCGCCATCAATGTTCCTCCTCGTTTCTTACATCTATAAATATATCTAAATTTAATATTGTTTTCAATAAAGTCGATATTGCTCTATATCGCTTTCGTTATTCAAAATTTGTGAATAATTCGTGGCTCATATCTAACTTTTACGCTATTTTTATTAGCATTATTTGAAAAGTGATTAATAATCCCTATCTTTTCTACATTACCATAAATCACGTGTATTATGGGAGTTTTCATATCATTTTTCCAGTTTATAAATGAATTTATATGACAAATTTTGTGAGTTTTATTTTAAAAAAATGTATTTCATATTTGAATCGTTTGTTTTTTAGATATTATGATAAATATCGTAGACTTCATTGGTTTTCATATTACGCAATTCTGCAACGCGTTTTATCGCAGCTTTAGGTTTCATATTTTCATTAATGTGATGTGTAACATGCTCATGAATCGTCATATCTTCAAACCACGCAGTATCCTCTACTTTTTCAGCACCTTGAATCAGAATCACAAATTCACCTTTTGTAGGTATACTTGCGTCATCAAGTTGTGACAATATCACATCTACTTGATCAGTAACAATTTGTTCGAACTTTTTAGTGAGTTCTCTACCAACAGATATTTTACGTTTATCATCTATCTTTTGAATAGTCTTCAATGTATCTTTTACACGGTGTGGTGATTCATAGATAATCAATGTACTATTTTCATACATGCGTTGTTCTAAATATGTATGTTTCTGTTTTTCTTTTCTTGGTAAAAAGCCTAAAAATGTATATGTGAAAGAAGGCAAACCGCTTGCCATAAGCGCAGTTAGTCCAGCATTAGGGCCTGGAATTGTTTCTACTTGGATATGTTGCGCTCTTGCCGCAACGACCAATTCATATCCAGGGTCACTAATTAGCGGTAAACCTGCGTCTGACACTAATGCAATACTGACCCCTTGTTGCAATTGTTCAATAAGATAGTCTGTTTGCTGTGCTTTATTATGGTCGTGGTAGGATTTTAATGGCGCTTGAATTTCATAGTGCGCACACAATTTTTTAGTCACTCGTGTATCCTCACATGCAATCATATCCACTGTTCTTAAAGTATCAACTGCACGATATGTTATATCTGCTAAGTTACCGATAGGCGTTCCTACTAAATATAAAGTTGACATATGTCTACCTCTCCTTAATGAGTTCAAGTTTCTTTTGTCGAGAAAATGTTTTAATTTCATATTCACGTTTTAACGCCTCTGACTTTGTATCAAATACTTCTTGATAAACTAACTGTACCGGCCGTCTTATTTTTGTATATTTGGCTCCTTGTCCACTGTTGTGTTTGATAATTCTTTTAGTCACATCTTTAGCATAGCCTGTATATAAACTACCGTCTTTACACTTAACGATATAAATATAATGTTTATCCATAATATACTTCTCTCATTTCTTCTGTGTAAGCACCATCTTGGTTATAGATATAAAATGGTGGTTGTATATCTAACCCTTGATTGCCGCCTTTTCTTCCTTCAGCGACAATCGTTTGCGCCACTTTATTTTGTTTGCTATATACAAAATAAAGCTTTTTAGGTTCTATTTGATATGCTCTCATACTACTTAAGACATCCATGAGACGTTCCGCTCTATGTACAATCATAAAACGCCCACCTTGTTTCAGCAAATGTCTAGCTGCCATACAACAATCCTCTAACGTGCACATTACCTCATGCCGCGCTATTTTATGTGCGCTTTTTTGATGTTGATGTTGTTGATTCACCTTAAAATAAGGTGGGTTGCAAGTCACAACACTATATTGAGAGGGCTTAAATTGTTTATATGCATCTTTTAAATCCATATGATACATGCATATTCTATCATCTAATTGATTATAAGTGATACTACGTCTCGCCATATCTACTAATTGTTCTTGTATTTCAATTGCATCTATAGTGTTACTACCTTTATGCGACAATAATAAAGGAATTACACCATTCCCCGAACACAAATCCATAATGACGTCTTGTCTTTTTATCTTTGTAAAATGTCCAAGCAACAACGCATCCGTTGAAAATGAAAAAACTTCATCATTTTGAATGATTCTCAAATTTTCTTTTGTTAAATAATCTAATCTCTCATGATCTAACAACATTTCCATACCTCCCAAAAAAGAGGATAAGTGAACGATGCTTAATAACCAAGCCTATCGTTACGTCTCATCCTCAATTATGCTACATTTCAATTATTCATTTAATCGTTTA
Source organism: Staphylococcus caeli (assembly GCF_051413795.1). GTDB lineage: Bacteria > Bacillota > Bacilli > Staphylococcales > Staphylococcaceae > Staphylococcus > Staphylococcus caeli_A. The sequence continues at coordinate 13,640 of NZ_JBOIRQ010000032.1, forward strand.
TTCACTTAGAACTTCAAGGCAAAACAAACAATCATCGCCTTTTCTATGCTTACCAAATAACTCACCATTACAAATATGGAATCCTTCTTTATATAGCATCGCTAAGTTATCTTTACTACGCAACGGCTGTTTTTTTGGTGTCTTTTTACCGATTTCAACAGATTTTGTTTTTTCTTCTTTATCAATTAGTGTTTTTAAATTCTCATTTTCAATTTGCAACGCAACATTTTCTTCGATCAACTCAACAGTGAGATTTTTCAAATTTGTCATGTCACTATTGATTTGATTAATATTGGCTTCTAATTTCGCTAGTTTTTCAAATATGTCGCTACGATTCAATGTTGTATTGGCCTCCTAATTTAATGTCTCTAGCTCTTCCATTTTATACTCAAGTGGTTGTTCAAAACCTTCCACTTTTACTTGCATTGAAATATCTAATATATTTAAGCCAATCACCTTACCATTGCCCTCAGGTGTACTTACTACATCACCTACGTCAGGCAATTGTTCACGGGCTTCTTCATAATAATCATTTTCATATTTAAGACAGCACATTAAACGACCACATGCTCCTGAAATTTTAGTAGGATTAAGCGATAAATTTTGATCTTTCGCCATTTTAATGGATACCGGTTCAAAATCACCCAAAAACGTTGAGCAACATAAAGAACGACCACATGGACCGATGCCGCCTAGTAATTTCGCTTCATCTCTCACACCGATTTGTCTAAGTTCAATACGTGTTTTTAATTTTTGTGCTAACACTTTTACTAACTTTCTAAAATCAACACGTTCATCTGACGTGAAATTAAAGATTACTTTTGATTTATCAAGTGTAAATTCACAATTCACTAATCTCATTTCTAAATTTTGTTGATCAATCGTATCCTTACATAAGGTTAAAGCTGCTTCTGCATCACGCTCATTATTATCATATTGAGCCAAATCATCTTCAGTAGCAATCCTAACAATTTCTTTCAACGGTAATGTTACATCTTCGTCTGCAACATCTAGCGGTGCATATTTAACACGTCCCATTTCCAAGCCACGTTTAGATTCGACAACAACCCAATTTCCTACTTCCAAATCGAAATGTTTTGGTGAATAGTATTCCATTTTTCCTGATTTTTGAAAATCAATACCTACTACGTTTTGCATCGTTAATTCACCCCTTTTATTACAATTTGTTCAAACACTAGCATCGGATTTACATTTTGATTCAACTTTTTATGCGCTTCAGTAATTTGATCGTACATCAAAATTATCTGGTTATACGTTAATTTCTGTGCATATCCATTGATTTCCTCTTGTAAATCGTAATATATAATATCTTCAGTTATTCCAACTTTAGCATGCATAATGTCCTCGAAAAAACCATTCACAGCAGCTAAGGTCACTAATTGCAATCTTCTGTTTTTCGCCTGTTTTAATAAGTCTACGATCGCAATTAATGCCATCGGACGATTCGTCAGCAATAGTTGACACCATTTAATGATCTGTTTACGCAACATTAATAAATCTGATTCTTCATTCAGCGCAACTGCCGTTTCAATTTGTGTTGTATATGTGCATAGTAACTCAGCAACAGGACGTGAAACCTCTCGCTCTATTAGTCTATCTACAAACTTGGATTTATCTATCGGTTTAAAATACACATGTTGACACCTTGAATGTATCGTATCTAATATTTGTTCTGGTTTAGTCGTCAACAGAATGGCAACCGTATTTTCAGGCGGTTCTTCTAAGAATTTTAGTATACTATTTTCACCTTGAACCGTTAGTTTTTCGAAAGATTCAATGATATAAACTTTATAGTTACCTTCTATTGGGAGCTGATTCATATGATGTACGAGTTGTTCTACTTGTTCTTTCTTAATTGTCGTTTCTTCAGATGATATATACATGAAATCCGGATGATTAAATGTTTCAATTTTCAACTGACACTGCTTATCGTCATCACACAATATTAGTTTCGTAAAATCCATTGCGACTTGTTGCATCGTTTGTCCATCGTCACCTTCAAATAAATAAGCATGCGATAATTTATTTGATTGGTAGGCTCTTGTCAGTTTTTCTAATTCACCCATCATAAAGTTACTCCTTTATATAAAAAGGCTGCTTATACATAGTTACCTTACAAAGCACATTTTCAAGAAATTAAATGACTCATCCTTTAGTAAAATGTAATTTGAAAGGTTACCATATACAGCAACCATAGTTCTAGAATTGGTGGAAAGCATCAACAGGCATTACAAACACTGTCGCTCCGCCTACTTCTACTTCAACAGGATATGGAATGTAAGAATCAGCGCTTCCACCCATTGGTGTTATAGGAGAAACGAGTTGTTCTCTATTACCACAAGTGTCATTAATTACTTTCAAAATTTCATCAACGCGGTCATCTTCAACCCCACATAAGAACGTTGTATTACCAGCTCTTAAAAAACCACCAGTAGTTGCAAGTTTTGTAGCTCTAAAATTATGTTTAACAAGCTTATCTGACAGCTCTTGGCTATCTTGATCTTGTACAATTGCTATAATCATTTTCATACTAAACACCTCTTCCCAGTATTATATCATAATTTTTCTAAGTATTTGCTGATAGATTCGTACGTTGCGTTTACAACTTCATCTACACTACGATCAGCGTCTATCACAATAAAACGTTCAGGTTCATTATGAATAATTTTATTATAACCTTCAACCACTTTTTCATGAAATGCTTTATCTTCTTGATCCAAACGATTTTGATTACGTTGGTTTTTTAAAATTCTTTCACGCCCTACTGCAACACTTACATCTAAATAAATCGTAATATCTGGATACAATCCGTTGATAGCAAATGCATTAATAGACTTAACTTCCTCTATACCTATACCCCGCGCGTATCCTTGATATGCTAACGAACTATCTATATAGCGGTCACACAATACTACTTTTCCTTGTTTTAAAGATGGAATCACTTTGCCTACCAGATGTTCACGACGTGATGCTGCAAACAACAACGCTTCTGTACGATCGTCCATATTGTCGCCTTCTAATAGAACTTCTCGAATTTGTTCCCCAGTTTTCACCCCACCAGGTTCTCTTGTTAATACAATATTAAATTGATTTTCTAATTTCTTTGCTACTTGTTGTATAACAGTAGTCTTACCTGAACCTTCAGGACCTTCAAAAGTTATAAAAGCTGACATTTTATTCATCCTCAATCTCAATTTTATGATTTTTAATTCCTTCTATTCTAATATTCAAATCATACCAATAATTCATTAATTCTATCATATTTTCAGTAATGATTTCTCCTCTAAATATCATTGGAATCCCTGGCGGATACGGAACAATATGTTTCGCAGATTTTTTACCTAATGACTCATCAAATGTTACAAACTTCGTATTAGTAATGTCTCCAGATTGGTATATACCACTATTTAGATTATACATTAGCTGATGATTTACACGCGCCTGTCTTTTTTCAATATTTATTCGCTTCGTTCTTTCCACTAATGTTGAATATGGAAAACCATCATCTTTATGCCACAATGGTAGTACAAGTAGTACTTGTTGATCATCGGCTAATTCTACATAAATCCCTTGTTCCTCAAACAATAATTGCAATTCTACACCAGTATACCCCTTACACTGTACGTTTAATTTCACAGGGTCATCCACTTGTACAACGCACATGCCTTTGTCTTCTATGATTTGAATGAACTGGTTTCTTTTTTTAAAAAACGTTTCATTCTCATATGTTTTATAAAAACTATGTGCCAACTCTAAGCTTGTCATTAACAAGTATGATGGACTGGAAGATTGAAAGTAAGTCAAATATTGTAATACTTTTTCACGTAATGGGGCTGCTTTATGTATAAAAATAACGGAACTCATAGTCAATGCGGGTAACGTCTTATGATACGATTGTACTACATAATCCGCCCCGAAATTCAAAGCACTTTCGGGAAAACCCGATAAACCAAAATGAGCACCATGTGCCTCGTCAATAAGCGTAGGAATGTCATGCGCTTTCATTTTATCCAAAGTTGATTTTAAGTCAAAACACTCTCCGTAATAATTTGGATATGTGAAGACGGCCAATTTAGCATTAGAGATTTGATTCCCCAACGAATTCTGCTTAGGTCCTATATATTGTTTTGTCTTGGAACTCATTTCCGTTTCCAAAATACGACTCCGACCATTAGCAATATCCAACGCATGAAAAACAGATTTATGCACATTTCTTGTTATTGCGTAGTCACCAGATACTTTGGAAAACGCCTGTATAACAGACAATATTCCAGATGTAGTACCATTGATTAAATAATATGCATCATAATCTGGGTGCTTTTTGATTGCAGACATACTTTCAGCAATTATTTCTTCCGGTTGATGTAAATCATCCAATCCTGTAATTTCAGTCATATCCATTTCAAATTTAAGTTGTTTTAAATTACCAATCGTCATATTCTTATGACCCGGTACATGCAATGAAATGGGTTTGCTATCTAGTAATTTATTGAGTTTTTCAGTTAATGGCAGTGTCATAATAACCTCACTTTACTCTCTACTTCTATGATATGATTCAATACATTTTAACATATATTGAAGCAGAGCTTCTTATTTTAATGAATGAGTGGTTTTACACATGAGTAGTTACTCATGTGTTCCTTTGTTCGAACTGGAAGTTAAGCTTTTTTGACATAAAAAAAGAGACCCTTTTGGGTCTTTCATTGCCTGTAAAACGTCATTCTCATTTTAATGAGTTTATGACGTTTACACATGAGTATTTACTCATGTGTTCCTCTTCCCTACTCTTGCGGAACGTATGTCTGCTACCATCGACGCTAAGGAGCTTTTTCTGTAAAGTACTACTCACAATTTCATTGTGTTTAGTAGTACTTATGCATGCACATTTGGTCATGCGTTCCTTTTTAATTCGCTCGCATCTTTTCTCTCTTTCACGCTTTCCTTGCTCACTTACCACTTGTAAGCTCCCTTCATCTATCGCTCAGTTCGGCAGCTTCAAACGCTTTCTCATAACAGGTTATTTTTCAGTTCTTCGAACTGGAAGTTAAGCTTTTTTGACATAAAAAAGAGACCCTTTTGGGTCTCTCATTGCCTGTAAAACGTCATTCTCATTTTAATGAGTTAATGACGTTTACACATGAGTAAATACTCATGTGTTCCTCTTTCCCTACTCTTGTGGAATGTAAGTCTGCTACCTTCGGCGCTAAGGAGCTTTTTCTGTCATGAGACAAGCGCTCGCATCTTTTCTCTCTTTCACGCTTTCCTTGCTCACTTACCACTTGTAAGCTCCCTTCGTCTATCGCTCAGTTCGGCAGCTTCAAACGCTTTCTCATAACAGGTTATTTTTTCAGTTCTTCGAACTGGAAGTTAAGCTTTTTGACATAAAAAAAGAGACCCTTTTGGGTCTCTCATTGCCTGGCAACGTCCTACTCTTGCGGAACGTAAGTCCGACTACCATCGGCGCTAAGGAG
>NZ_JBOIRQ010000033.1:0-16694 GCF_051413795.1 Staphylococcus caeli
TTGGTGTATTTACTTCTTTTTCTTGGTCTGGAATTGCTTCCACCGTTGGTGCTGTTTTATCCGTTACTGTAATCGTGAATGTTGTTTCTGTTTCATTATAAGTGCTATCTGAAGTAATGATTGTAACTTTATAATCTCCTACTTCTGTTGGAGTTCCACTAATTGTATTTGTCTCTGAATCGAATATTACTCCGTCAGGCAACCCATATACATCGTTTCTCACAGGTTTATCACTATCATCTTTTGCATTTATAGTAATTGTTTCAATCGGCGTTTTCACTTCTTTTTCTTGGTCTGGAATTATTTCCACCGTTGGGGACGTTGTATCAGATACAATGACACCTGAAGAGTTACTTGTAGAAGGGGCAGCTTTACCTATTTTATTAGTATTAGAAATACTACTTAAATTAGACCCAGACAAATTAATTTTACTTTCAATAAATGTTCCTGCTACAAAAGGTTTGGAGGTTTTGCTGTCAACAACAATTATATATGGTGAGGTTATATTTTTTAGGCTAATTGATATTGTTCCGTCGGTGTTATATACAGGAGTATATTGTGAAGTTACATCTGTTTTATCAACGTATTCAGCACTACCACTCTCATTTAAAGTTGTAGCATCATTTACTTTATAAATAGTAATATTAGTATCGTTCTTATTAAACTGACTTATAGCGTTTGGAGATTTACTATTATCTACATACGGCGTCAATTTAATATTAGCATTATTTATAGAGTAGTTTTTAGCGTTTATCGTATATGTTGTATTATATGGATGATAACCTTCTTTTTTTTCTTTTACTTCAGTTTCTTGAAATACATTTGACGTTGAAGCATCACTACTAAAAGCAATAGTTTTAGTATTTTCAAATATTTGATTCCCAACTTTAAGTTCGAGATTATAATTTCCAGACTTAAGCGTAGTTTTAAAATTAATAATTTGCATAAGTGAGACATTTACTTTTCTATCTTTATACTTTTCTGCGTTATCAGTAAATTTAAATATAAAAGAATTTGCCTCTGCATTATATGTACCTTTTGCATAAATATTATTTTCATTTTCACCTAAAAGGATACCATTGTCCCTGTCAGCTGATGTTGGTTTAAGTTCTTTAGGCATTTTCACTTCAAAATAATCGTTTCGCTTCACTTCATTTGGAACATCTAAATCAAAACTGATTGAATATGGCTTACCCTTTGTCCAAGAACCATTTGTATATTTAACATTAGATGTCTTGATTAAATCATTTACATTTTTACCAGTAATAACAGTTGTATCTGCTGCTTCATTCTTCATAGAAGTTACTTGTGCATTTGTCGCAGCTAGACTTCTAATTTTTAAATTAGCTGTTTTCAACTTATTTTCGACTACATTTTTATCATCTGATTTATTTTTTAAATCTTCTAAAGAAATGACTTTACCGCTTTTATTATCAGAACTAATTAATGAACCGCTGTCTGTTTCTTTAGCAGTAATTTGTGCATTATTTTCAGGTGCCGAATTATTTGCAGTAGTCACTTGTTCAATTATTTTATCAGCGGTAATTTTATTATTTATTACATTAGATTCTTCAGATTGTTCATTATTTTCAACAGTATTTTTTTCTGAATTTGTTCCAGTTTTTTCTTTTAGTTCATCTTGTTCGTCAAACTTCGCATTTTTTTGCACTTCGTCTTCATTCTGTTTCTCAGACTTCGCGTTTTCTTTTACTTCATCTTCGTCCTGTTTCTCAGACTTCGCGTTTTCTTTTACTTCATCTTCGTCCTGTTTCTCAGACTTCGTGTTTTCGTTTACATCATCTTCATTCTGGACTTCGGATTTCGCGTTTTCTTCTATCTCTTTATTATTATTTTTATTTATTTTCCTATCTGAAGAATTAGTTTCTTCTTGTTTCGCTGAAACTTCTTGATAATTCTCTTTTGTGTTAATATTCTGTTTTTTATCTCGTCCATTTCCTGTACTTTCAACATCTTGCTCTGAATTTGTTTCTTCTGAACGCTTCTCTTGTTTCTCAACTGCTATTTTTCCATTTGTCGTTTCACGTGCTGCTTCTTGAGTTTCCTCGACACGACCGTCTAAATTTTGTGATTGGTTACTGGCAGTCTCTTGCACATTTAAGTCACTATTTGAATTGGTTTCATCCACTTCAGCTTTATCATTATTTTTTTCACTATCTGTCATATGTCCAATACTTGATGGAATATTAGCTATAGCTTCAGCTGCTTCTACTTTAGCGGAATCAACCACAAAAGATAAGCTCAAACCAATTAAAACCGAACCTGCTCCAAATGTATATTTCCTAATTGAAAATCTTTGTTTCTCAGTATGTTTTCCCATAAACATCACCTTTTTCTAAATATTTTTGTACACTACCCTCAATTAAATAATTTTATTTTTAAATGGCACATCTAATTATACACTTTAAGTAAAAAGATACAACTATTTTTTAATGAATTTATAATAACAACATTTTTAAAATTTAGAGTATTATTTAGGATTATTAATTTGGCTATCTTCATGTTATTTACCTAAAATTATTTTAGTTCATTGGGCCCCCCTATCAATGATAGTGCTAAAAAGTGACAGTAGTTCAGTAGTATTAGATTAAAAATAAATGATGACAGTGAAGGCAAAATTCAATTGAGTGAAAAATCAGATTATTACTATTATATAATCATCTACCTCCATTCGTTATTAGATGATTCTGGTAGAATAGGTTTAATACTCTCTAATTCTTGGTTAGCTACTGATTCTGGAAGAGAATTATTCAAAGCAATTTCATTTTATTATGATATTGAATCCATTACTATATCTGGTAAGGGTAAATGGTTTTTTAATGCAAATGTTATGAGTTCTATTTTAATTCTAAATAAAAAACATACAAATGAAAAAAACGAGAGAATCATACAGTTCATTATGATTAAAGACAATATTAATGATTTAACAAATGATGAAATAGATATTATTTCTAGAGATTACTTGTTGGATGAATCGAGTGATTACTATAATAAATCTTCTTATTCAATGTATGAAATAGAATCACTTTTATCAAAAAACATTTCATTAAATTCATTGTTTTTTGATATATCTTGGATACATAAAGTAGAAAAAAGAATTTTACCATTGAATAATTTATTTAAAGTTATAAGAGGTATGCGTAGAGGCTGGGACCCACTCTTTTATTTACCTAAGGACAATGATATTGAAGAGGAATATCTTGAACCAGTTTTAAAATCAGCAAGAAATATTAAAAGTTTTTACGCCAAACACGATGGAACAGCTTTTTGTTGCTCAAAAACAAAAGACGAACTTAAAGTTTTAAATCATCAAGGGGCTCTAAACTGGATAAATAAGTTTGAATCGAGTGTAAATAAAACTGGAAAACCATTAAGAGAAGTTTTGGCAAAGAGTAATCTTAAATGGTATGAAATGAAACCAGATAAATCGCTTGCAGAATTTATAGCTAGTATTAATCCAGGACAAAGAATTTTTTGGTCTAAACTAGATAAACCTTCTTTTATAAATCAAAGGTTAATAGGGTTAAATATAATTTCAAGTGATAAGTATTCAAAGGATCTTATGTTGGCGCTACTTAATTCGATTTTAGGACTATTCTTTATTGAGGCTTCAGGTTTTGGAAGAGGGTTAGGAGCTTTGGATTTACAGAAAAATAATATAGAAAAATCTTATGTGCTTAATCCAGATTTACTTTCTAATCATCAAATTAATCTTATCATAAATTCATTTAAAAATTTAGGTGATAATATACCTAAAGATATTAGAAGCAGTATTATTGATCCAAAAAGAGTTGAATTTGATAAAACTGTATTAAAATGTTTTGGTTTAGAAGAAATATATTTAGAAATTAGAAAAAGTTTTCTATACATGATTAATACTAGATTAAGTGTAAATAATTAACTTCTTTTTTGATAGAGGAGTTATTTAACTCTAATATAATTAATTTTTCTTGTTTTTGTCTTTATTAATAACATAGCCTGCGCCTATGATTCAGTATATCCCATTTTATACTACTTATTTTTTTAATTAGATAATATAAACGAGAAAAAAATAAAAGAGTATCTTCCACTATACTTGGAAGATGCTCTTTTTATTAACAGTATATTTTCTACTTTAAAAATTCAAAAGTAAATGGTACTTTAAAATCTTCACCTTTATTTGACGCGATTACACCTAGGATAATGTATATGACTGTCGCAATTCCTATCACAAAAAGGAATAAAGCACCAATTACGATTGCTGTTAGAATTGTAGATATCACAACATATATTCCGTAGGATATAATGAAATTCAGACAATTTTTTCCTTGCTGATTAAGATATGCTGACTCATCTTTTTTCATTAACCAAATTAATAATGGTCCAATAAAACTTGTGAAGAAACTAAGGATCCACATAATTATAGCCATATTTTTATCTTCTTGTGATACATTTTGAAATGCTAACGGATTAGCTGAGTTGTTTTGTAAGTTCATCTATTTTCCACCTTATCTTTGTATTTTAGAATGATTACCATTTGTTTTGTTCTTTTAAGATACGTTCACATATTTCAAAACAGTCTTCTACATGACGTTTTCCAAGTGTATACATCGTGCCATAACTAATTGTGCCTGCTATGACTGCACCCGCAAAAGGAATATATTTAGCGACTTGCTTTGTAGTTACTTTGACGCCTACTTTTTTAAGTGCTTTTGTTATAAGTTCTTTGGTTATGACTTTTCCCGCAAAGTCACTGCCGACCGAAGTAATTAATACTGCAATTTTTTGTTTTTCATCACCATCAAGTTCATCGATTTCTTCAGAAGCAAGCCCGAACTTTTTATTGATTTTCCCAATCACTTCAAGCATAATCCCAATATCAGCTGCTACATCTACACCAGGTACTGGAACAGCTGCCACCGCGCCACTCGCTGTTGATCGTTGTTTTACAATCTTCATGGCAACCTTTTTAGCTTGATATAATTCTTCTTTACTTTGAATTTTCATCTTGTATCTCCTTATATACATATTGATTTTTAATGATTACAATTTGAGAAGCTAAATTTAGTAATGATCAATTGTTTGCCTCAAATATGTTTCATTTAACTTCAACAACTCTGTAATAATTAAATTTTTTAGATTGTCTGGTGAAATAATACGTATTTTGGAACGATATATAAAACTTAAATTCAATGCTTCATCAAATGAAATATCCATTTGTACGATAAGCTTGTCTTTCGCGTATTTTTCTATTAAAGCTATTTGGTACTTTTTGCCTATATATGCCCAAACAGACTTGTCAATTTCTACTGTTATGCTTTCTAAATGATCTAATTGATTAATAGACTCAACTGCTTTATTGTTCATTTCAAATAATTCTTGATTAATATTTATTTTATAGCGTTGTTCTTCATATTGATAAAGCAGATGAAAATTGTCCATTTCATATTTCAAAGTGATAGGAGAAACAACGATATCTAATTTTTTTAAGTGGATTCTTTTCTTAAAAAATAAAGCTTTTCCAATTTCGCTTAAATTATTATATTGTAATCCATCAAGTTCTTGTTGCTGTTTATCAATGATACTTAGTAATTGTGATTTGTTATCTGAGTGAAATGTTGTAATCAAATGTTTTAAATATTGATATAACATGTTGTCTATTTTGTTGTTTATAGTTAATAAGACAACCAAGATATAGAAAAAAGGGTGGTTATTTATAGCCTGTGTGTGTTCTAAAGCATAACTTTCATTTTTATGGTTATAAATAACGTTTTTCTTATGACCATACCAATCGTCTGTTTCATATAAGTAATTTCGAATTTGATCAATGTCCCTTTGAATAGTTCGAGGACTCGTATTAAATTCTTTAGTTAATTCATATTTATTAACAAACTTATTTTGTAACAACCGCGTATATATAGTGAGTAATCTATGTGATCGATCCACGTATTAATTTCACCACCTTTCCTTACCCATATCATACAAAATGAGTTAGTCATTATAAGTCACTTGTTAAATAATTTATTTTGTAAATTGAGAGCTAAAAATACGAATAAAAGGTATCGTTTCAATAACTTTTCATAATAGGTTTTGTGCGAGTGACATTATTTGTCTATATCAGAGAAAATTGTCTTCATTGTTTAACCAAATGGTTTTATTGTCCAAGCTTTTCGTGCATAAGGATTTAATGGATGCATGATTTCATTGGTTTGAGGATTAGTTAATATATTGATTTTCTTTTTGTGAGATTTTAACATGTCTAATACATCATTCACTCTATTTTCCACAAGGGGTTTCTTTCCGTAGGAACCCCAAGCCAACAAAATACTATCAGCTTCCTTGACAGCTTTCATAATATGAATATCCGTATGCTTGTCATGGCTGTTTTCGATATGTTTTAAATTAATGGGTGTATCAATATTTGAAAACAGGTTTATAAAATTAACGCCACCGTATTCATCTTTTTCAGCTACTTTATTGATAATAAGTTGTGTTGTAAGGTCAACGTTGATAACACCATCATAATGAGGATACATCGTTATAATTGTGAGTACTTCTTTATCAATATCCCAAGTTTTCTTGAGAAGATAGCGATGCATTTTATCCTCACTAAATATCGCTTCTGTTTCTAATACACTTTTGATTGATTTCATTTTTATCTAACTCCTTTATTTAATATTCTTCAGGTAATAACATGACATAATAGGAAAAGCCTACATCATCTTCACGGATAACGTAGACTTTATTGATATTGAGAGATTGTTTATAATATGTTTTATGAATTTTGACATAATCAGGACGTTCTTGTTTATGCTTGATGTAAAGTTGGTCATCATACATATTAAATTGGAAGATATGAAAATAATCTGCGACTTCCTCTTTAGATTGTTCATCCTCTCTATATGAGACAATTTTCCATAATTGTTGTTGTAACGCTTCTGGTAAGTTAGAGGCAATACCTCTCGTAATATAACGGTCCATTATGATCGCTCCTTTTCTATAGCTTTCATCATTGATATCACTTCGGTAATAACAGTGATACTGATTTCTGCGATATAAATCCATTTATTCATTATTGTGCTTCTCCTTTTCAAGTAAGTGTCTTTGGTCTAGTAGTGGCATAACTGTATTATGAAGGTATAAGAAGTCCATATCGTTTGTTTCATCAATATAACCAATCGCAATGAGTTGTTTTTGGTAGTAGAGGATAAAGGGGTATATATGCCTTTCATGAAGTGTATCAGAGTAATAAGTATACGTATGAAGCAATTTGTTGGTAAGTGGGCCAAGTCTTACATATTGATCAGGAAGGATATTATCTGCCACTTCATCAATGGCTTCACATTCCCATTTTTCATTTTTGGGTAAACCAAATAAATGTGTGATATAGTTCTTGAGCTGTTTTTCTAGTGTCATAGTCATGACCTCCTTTATTATTGTTTGAATACATTTATACATATTCATGGATATAATATATATTTAATTTTTCGTTATAATCGCTACATCCTCATCAATCTGAATTAAGTGGCAAAAGTGGTAAATTAGGATACAGAACATTTATTTTTATCATCAATCATAAAATGAAATTGAGGCATAAAAAAAGTCCCCCAATCTTTTTTCAAAGATTGAGGGATAAGTGATTCATCTATTTTGTACCTTATCAGCTTTACTTGCTTATCTTTTGTTATTTCTATGGAATCAATCAATATTTTCATTAACTGATTTTTAGCTTCTGGATCAGCTTTCTTAAGAGAGGCACTAAATCTATTCATCATGATAATAAGGCGTGCTTTTAAAACTTTGTAGTTCATCGCTACAGGTTGATTAACTTTTTGGTTATTAGCTGTTTTTATCTTTTCTTCTATTGTTTTAAGCTGTACATTGAGTTCTTTTTGTTTTTCACTAAGTAATGTACTATCCATTTGATCGTCCAAAAATAATTCTAAGAGTCTTGCTTGTTGTGTTTTGATTTTTTGCTTTTGTCTCTTTAAGGTGTCTATATAGTCTACTACTTCAATAGGGTCCATTTGCTTATGCTTAATATTCTCAATAACATCTTCACAAATCTTTCCCACAACTTCAGGCTGAGATAAGATGATATTAAGGTGCTTATGAATAACTGCCTCGACCACCTCAGCTTTTATAGAGTTGCTATGACAAGCAGCACTTCCTGAGCGGTTAAATAAAGAACAAATGTAATAACGCTTAATTGTACGTTCTTTTGATTTTTTCGTATTGTAATAAGATCGTCGACAAACCATATTATTACCACATTCTGGACATGTAATAAGTCCGCGAAGATAAAAGTCTCCACCAATAGGGCGTCCTGGTTTAAAGCTTTTAGATACTAATTTTTCATGTACCTGATCAAACATTTCTTCACTTATAATTGCTTCATGTTTACCTTTCACCAAAATCACGTCGTTTTCTCCACTTTTACCACTTCGTCTTTTAGCGGACCAATTTTGATAATTATTAAATCTTACAAATCCTTTATAAACAGGATTGTTTAGAATGTATTTGACCCCAAATACTGAGAATGGTTTATGATTAATGGTACGATATCCTTTTTGGTTTAGTATTGTTGTAATGGCCTTAAGTCCTTTATCATGGTTTAAATATAAATCGAAGACTTCTTTGACAATATTAGCTTCATGCTCATCTATAACCAAGTCATTCTTCTGTGTCAGTGGATTAAGAGCTAACTTATAACCTAAAACTCGTCCTGTAATGGCCTCTCCTTGCCTCGCTTTAGCATTCATTGACATTTTCACATTTGATATCAGTGTTTGTCTTTCTATAGAACCAATTAAGCCAAACATAGTCACTAATATCTCACCTGAGTATTCTGATGTATCTATATTCTCAGATATCGATTTATAGCCAACACCATGTTCTTTAAAATCATGAATAATATTAAATACATCACGCATTGAACGTGAAATACGATTAAGTTTCCAACTTAGCACCCTTTCAATTTTATTCGCTTTTACATCGTCTAATAATTGCTTCATTGCTGGACGGTCTTGAATATTTTTACCAGAGATACCAGAGTCCGTGTATGTTTGATATTCATAACCTGGGAAATGTTTAAGTACTTCTTTAATCAATACTTGTTCTTGTTCATGAATCGAATAACCTCGCTCAGATTGTTCTGATGTACTTACTCTAGAGTACAATGCAATTTTCTTATTCATAGTTTATGTCTCCTTTTTTATTATGTTACTCTATAGACCTTAGGTCTTCATAACATCACATTGATAATATATATTTATATTTGCCTTAGTTTTTGTCACTTTTACCACTTCAAAATATGTGCACTATAGGCTCTTGCCTATAGTGCTTATATCTCTTACTTCTCTTTAATAATCCGTTCTTCGAGGATAGGTGTCATAATTTCTACAATCGCTTCAATTTGTTCATTATTCAAATTAAATCTCTCCTTTCAGTGTTCGATTTTCTGTAAAATGTCATCCAAACTTCAAATTCAACGTTTCAGCAAATTGTTTATCAATTTTTATGTGATAATAGACAATTGATTCCATTTCACCATTATGATTTTTTACCTTTCTTTGATTTGTTTTTCTATCTTTATCTGTAACTAACTTATTGTCGTTATCTAATGATTTAATTACATTTTTGACATCTTCAAATCCATTATCCTGTAATATACGTTCAAAAACAGAACGTATAATCCTCACTTCAATATAATCATTTTGAGCTACTATCGTTCCATTGTTTACAATCATATTAGATAAAGGTCCACCTTGGCTAAATTTCCCTAGATTCACAGCTATATATTGAATGATAGTTTCCATTGCTTTTTCTGTTAAAGAGCGTTCTGATATTGTTTCCTCATGATAATTTAAGAGGTAGTTTTGCATTCCTTCTATATCCATCTTTACATCTAATGCAAGTTCAAAAATTGTTGCCGAGGTTAAAATAACAGCATACCTACTTATCATTCTTATGCCGGTTTTACTCTTTTCATTTGCTAATGCTAATTCAAACCACTTTTTATGTTTTTCGTAAATAGAGACTAATTGCTCTTCATTATTTAATAAATACTCAGCTATTATTGGTGAAACATGACCATAGTTTTTTCTCACCACTTTTTTTATATTATCCGCATTCGATGATGATGTTGTTATTGCATCATTGATTTCAATAACACGTACTCTTAAACCATCGTTTTTTGCTGAATTATTAAAAATACTATACTCTCCCGTTGAAATTATTGATGTTCCCCAATTCAGCTTTTCTCTTGGATTACCATTTTTATCAGCGCGTTCCTTACCTTGTCCTTCACTTATGGAATATAACAAGCTTGTTAAACTATCCATTGTAGAAGTAGATAATTCATCAAATATAATTGGTACACCAAAATTGGAGCTTACATTATTTTCTAACCCTATTTTGGTTGAGTTCCAACTACAAAATAGGGTTTTATCACCCTTATTAGGGTTTCCTGCTACTGATCCTGCTAACATAGCTCCGGTTGTCTTTCCACATGATGATTGTCCTGTTATAGAGTAAATTGTACCTGTGAATTCAATTTCATTTAAAAAATATAAATACCTTATAACTAAAGCACTTACTCCAAAGGTAGTTACTAATTCCAAAATAACATTGCCCTTCACTTCTTCTTCGAACATTCTTAACCATTCCTTTAATTCACCTTTAGGCGTTAAATCATATTTATTATCACAAATGACTTGATTCATATCCTCTTCACTCATTGCAGGACTAAAGTGAATATCATCTAACACAATAATCGTTCCCTTACTTGTAGGTATAACGCCAACACCTTTATAAAAACTACTTTTCACTGTAATATTCCTGTACTCTTGCAATGCATTGCTCAATTCTTTAATTCTATTTTCATTAATAGTGAATCCCATTTCTATTAATTTAAACAAATTACGTGAACTTAATATACTTGAATCTAAAATATATTCATCACCCTCTATATCCTGTATGATAATTTGTTCTTTTTTATAAACAGGATCTTTATATTTAGCAACTATAAAGATTGGAGAAGCTAGCTTAACTAGCTTCTCAAAATCTCCATCATTGCTTACTTTAATCTTCTTAAAACAACCTTTTGAATCAATTAAATACTCATCATTTTCAAATTTCATTTTACATTTTACCCCCATCAAAAAGTTTATCTATAACTGCTAATTAAATATCATCAAAATCGTAAATATCTGTTAGTCTTACAAATATTCGTTGTTTGTTATTAAAAATCAATTCAAAATGTGATGATCCATTCAGCATCACATAATTTCGAAAACGACTTTCCACATTCTCTATTAAATATGAAGTTGGTGACTCAATACCTATGTCTATCAATAAGTTTTTAAGAGTGAATTTTTCATTCGCTCTTTTACTTAGTGCTTCTTGTTTACATTGTAAAAATATCTCTCGGCTCATTTTAGCTTACCTCTTTTAAGTCGAAAGAAATTTCATCATCTAATCAATTTATATAAAAGGCTTTTTATATTCAGAAAGCTAGAGATGAAACAACTTATCGACTAATTTATATTTAATTCAATATCACAATCTCTAAATGAAAAGATTCTTCATCTTGAAATTCTATACTCCTATTAAATGTAATTGATACAAAATATCAATTACATGTTGCTTTATATCAGCATAAATTCATATATCAATTATCAGTTTTTATTTACATACCATTACGTATCTAGATGTATTAATTATCTTTTAAAAACCTTTACTATTATATTTTCAGCTTCCCCTTCGCGTAATTTAATCAATGTGCAATATTCCTCAAAATATCTTTCAAGCAGAGTATTTATCGCATAAATTTCATCATCATATATATCCCCATAAATGTCATCGCCAACCATATCTAATAAGTCATCTATAGAAAATTCAGTTTCATTGGGCAACATCATTGCCTGTCCGATCAAAAGAGTCATTAAATGTTTACATTTACTCGTTATTGTAAATTCTGTAGTATACTTAAACTGATTATGATTACCATTTATAGTTTCGATTTCAAAATGGTGAATTGTCTCCCCTTGCTTATATATCTCTTTGCTTATATATGTTTTCATAATAAGAAAACCTCCTTAGAATTTTACTTAAGTAAAAACTTAAGTTAGCTAAAATATACTGCTAATAGAGATATGGGGTGTCCAATTTATAAAATGGAAATCATAATTTCAATGAGCTAAAAATTTGACTAATTAAGGAGAAAATGATATGGATTTTAAAATCACACAAGTGGACGATAATAAATATATATTTCTAGGGTATGTCTTAGATTACTTTAGAGCATCATTAGAGACACTGGATATTGACAAGACTTTAAATATTTCTATAAAGCAATTAAATAAGGGAGAGAGTTTTAGTGAGTATACTTTCAATGGGACTGTAATATATATTTACGACGAAGATATAGAATCAATAATTAAAAGTAGTAGTTCAAAGGTTGCTTATAAATTATTAATCCGACGTGTTTTAGATTCACTTTATGATGCTTTAGAAGCCGATTTAAATAAGGAAACTAAATTGAATCTTTGGAATAATTTTGAGAGATCTACACTGGATTTTTTCAAATATAAATTTTTTGACAATAAAATAGTATCGTTGCCTAGAATGATGTTTGAATATAATTATATGGATAAACATTCAATGAAAGATATTGAGAATAAGAAAAGACGAATCCATAAAATTGATATAGTCCATAGAGTTATGGGAGATGTTATTAATCCTGCATATTTTGACTTTTCAGATCAAACAGTTAAAGATGTAGAAAAAAATTCAGATGATATTAAAGAAATTATTGAAGAGGTTATTAAAGGAGATATACAAAAGATAACGGAACCTCAATTACCCGATCCTATTAGTTTAATAGATTCAAATGTAGAAGATATAAATCCACCGAAATACAAACCTGAATCTATTTTCGCTTTAAATAACATTATGTATTATATTGATAAAAAGTTTCATGAAATCATAGGTGATGAAGTGCAATTCCAATTAGCTGATGTTAAAAATTTTGCAGCTGATAATATTCATTCTTCTAATCAAGAATCTATGGGAAAAGGAACGATTTATAATAAATTCACTCCTAGAACATTTAATTTTCACGAATTCGTAATTATTTCAGCTATAGCTACTTTTTACAAAAATCCATACTTAAAAATGATGGATTTAGAAAAGTTTTCACCCCACAAATCTGGAAGCTTTAACACACTTAAGAAAGATTTAATAAATATACCTACACTAATAAGCAACTTTATTATAGAGAAAAACATTGCATTTGCTGAGGACTTAACTGATTTCATATGGACGAAAATTGAGAGAGAAATTGAAATTAAAAAACAAAGCGAAGTAGTATGGTTAATTGAGAATATTTTTAGTTTAACCTTCACCCCCTTAAACACAAATAAACATTACAATGCAGTTCAAAGTACATTTGATATTACGGATAGACTAACTCATATCATTTTCAATACATCTAATCATAATAGTTTTATAAATTATAATGATTTAATTAACAATATAATCGTTTTAATTAATAATTGGATAGAACAAAACAATCATTTTGTCCAACAGATGGAAAGTGATATAGCATCATTGAACTTTGTATCAGATGATCACTACTTAGACGTATTAAATGCTAAAGAGCTAGACAAAGATTTTAATGATAGTGATAGACTACTTAATTCTATGACTTCGTTTAACTTATTTTTAGATAATCTAACTAATAAAGTAGATGAGAAGCTAGTTTGTACTCTAATTACAAAAACAATTAAGAAACTTTAATAATCAACTTCATGTAAACCACGAAACCTCTTAAGAGTTATAAATAATACTTATATAATGAAATTTCTTTTGATGATAGAATACTCTATACTTATTAATTAATAACTTATGTGGTTTTGTGGTTTGAAACTTAGATATTTTGTATTCGTATTTTAGTATAGCGAAACAATGGGAAGAGAATATGAAATAAAAAATTCTGGGGTGTAAAACATTGTGTAGTTAAATCTAACTCTAATCAAATATCCTCTTTTGCGTATAATTTTTTTACAATATCATCTGATGGCATAATGATCTAACTCCTTAACTGATATCTAATTTTTTATATAAGCTGTTGCGCTACCACTGCCAAATATTAAATCTGGTAGTGATTTTTTGTATAAATTCAATTTTTTCAGAGTAGCATCACGTTCTGAAAGCCCAACAAACGCATATCTCATTCTACCATTATTTGTTTCTATACTTTCCGCTTGTTCAAATGATACTTCATAAGCTGAGACAACTGCATTATTAGCACCTGTATTGATACCAATAATATATTTTATTTTATGTATTTTATCTTTTCCTATTATCCAATTACCTAATGTGCGCGACTTCAAGTTATTTCTATCACGTTTACTTTCATTTAAGTATACCTTAGATCCATGACCGTTAATCATATTTGTTAATGTCGTTTTATTTGTTAAATTAAGAAAGTTTATAAGAACATTTTCTGCAGAAAATGCTTCGGATTAGGTTAATCCATAACTTACTATATATCCTAAAACATTCAAGTCATTGCTACAAATTTCGTTAATTCTATTAAATTTCAAGTTATCTTTATTTTCTTCTATAAATATATCTTCGTACAATAATTGTTTCTGCGCATCTTGTTTATGTTTAAATATTCTATTCCCCTTACCTTTACCAACATAAAAGCATTCACCATTTCTTGGGTCCATCAAACAGTATACATAAAATACGTGTTGATGATCTTTTTCTAGTTGTGCTAGTGTCGATTCAGAAAATTGATTAATGTGTTTCAATAAAATCTCTCCTTCTTTGTGAACATATTCATTTTTATACTAATTAATATAACTCCAAAAAAATTTTTGTTTAAACGTGAAAAATATTATTTATCGTTTGACTTAAATCTTCAATATATAGGTGTGCCTATGTATCATTTTGTGCCAATTTGAACAAACGGGAATCAAGTCTGTTTCTGAGTTTATTTCAACTTTCTTATAGTAAACATTGCCTTAATATGATAAACTTCAATAAAACTTTCCCTGTACCCCCATAAAATTTTTCTTAAAATCAAAAACCACATACCTTACAACTTTTACCGTCGATATCAATTGCTCTTTTCTTAATTTAGGATTTATTTCAAATTTTGTACTATAACGTGAAACTACTTTTCCTTCTTTATAATTAAAATTTACTAATTCGGAATCATTTTTACTTCCATTTACAAAAACATCCACTGTTTCTAACACAAAATCTAACAAACTTCCTTTTTATTAATCATGGGCATTGTATATTTCCTTTCATTCTTTCTTGATTCCATTAGTTTAAACTTAAAATTTCATCATCAATTTCTTTAATTAATTGTAGTTCCATAATCAATATAATTTGTACCGTTTATTATATATTCTAGATCATCAATAATTGAAAGTGATTTAATAAATGCGCTATAAACATCGTATGATATTGCAAGGTATAATCCAATATTTCATATATATAATTCCACCAAATCTAATTAACTTTTTAAATTATACACAACCTAATTTTTAGTTTTATTTGTGATAAGCTTCCCCTCGCATAATCTTAAACGCACGATAAACTTGCTCAATCAATATGACGCGCATCATTTGGTGTGGGAAAGTCATCTTGCTGAATGATAGTGCATAGTCGCTGCGATCTAGTACTGTTTGATGCAATCCATTAGACCCACCAATAATAAATGTGAAGTCGCTTTGGCCACGGGTCATGCGGCTTTCTATTTCTTTCGCCAAGCCTTCTGACGTGAGCATATTACCCTTAATTTCTAACGTAATTACTGTGGACTGTGATTTCACTTTTGCTAATAACCGTTGTCCTTCTTTTTCTTTAACTTGTTCAACTTCTTTATCACTCATATTTTCGGGTGCTTTTTCGTCGGGAACTTCGATGATTTCCATTTTTGCATATGCACCTAATCTTTTTTCATATTCTGCAATTGCTTGTTTCCAGTATTTTTCTTTTAATTTACCTACTGTAAGTATCGTAATCTTCATATCTATCCTCCAAAAAGTATAAAAAATCTTAGTTATTAGACTTATCCACAGGTTATACACTTGTTCACACTATTCCCTCTTATTATAACAGTAATGTATACGACTATTTAATAATATTTACGTTTTATCAACAAAAAAGAAGAAATAACTTGTGCTTTTGTGGATAACTCTGTGTATAATGTGGGTATTTCTCTGTGAATTGTGCACATCTCTGGATAACTATGAATAAATCAGTGGATAAGTTGCCGGTCGTCTTACATACTTATTCACAAAATTAATCATTTCTTCATACAAAATTGACTTATGCCTTACAATGAGTGATGTTAACGACTGCTCATGTTTATTCGAATACTGTATATTCGTATATTTCTAAGACATAAGGCAGTATGACCAGGTGTGTGTTGACTCTAATCTCTATATCAAAAATTAAAAAACCTATATCTCGTTTTGAGATATAGGCTAAGTCTGAATATCAAATATTGTATGTCATGTTACTTCATTAAAATAATCGCAAAGCTTGTCCAGTCAATTCTACTCACACTAATTACTTTTAATATATGACGGATTGTAATATTAAGTGCAACACTCTTAAAATTTCATAAAAAAAATGCCCATAAACGGCACTCTATTGTAAGATGTTAATAA
>NZ_JBOIRQ010000034.1:0-13987 GCF_051413795.1 Staphylococcus caeli
GGACGATCTACTCCTCTCTATAACTATAAAAAATAGCTATGAAAAAATCTATCGTCATAGATTTCTTCATAGCTAATCTTAGTATGTTTATTGTCCTTTTTTACTTCAACAAAAAAGCTAACTTCCCCCTTTGAAGTTAGCTTCATCTATATATAATTTCCCCCATCGTGCTTCGATATTCGAAGCAAAGACTTGATCTTTCAAATCACCATAGTCAATATCTAAATGAACTGAAAATGCTTTGAAATAGATCATAAAATGTCCCTCTACTTAACGACATTTAGTCACCCTTATGTAATCTTTTATACATATGTATCACATTCTCAAGTCATTTTTCGTCTTGACTCGTTAGAAAAAGTCATGAAACAAAATTCCCCTATATAATTTTGTTACATGCATTCATTATACAAAAAATCTCATAAAATAAAACATCATTCTCAAATTTTTTTATATTCCCCTAAAAATACGAAGGTCAAAAATCATCACAAACCTTTATTCAAAGCCATTTTAAGCCAATTAAAATATAATGGTAATTTTACACAATTATAAAGTAGTATATTTTATTTAAATTCATAAAATCACATTTTTGACACAACTATTATATAAATACCTTATTTTTTATATTTGAGTTACATAATCAAAATAAATATAAACATACTTACGGAACGCTTAGTTAAAAGCATTTCAATTTTTTCACTTTGCAATCCATTTTTTAGAATTTATTTTATGTTCATAATATAATAAGAAATAGACAAAGTCATTACAATTAATGCTACAATAAGAAACATATCATGAAAGCGTTTTATCCAACGTGTTTCATAACATAGAAATTTATACAACTGGAGTGACATAACATGCATAAAACAGTAGATAAAAGCATAAAAGATAGATTTTTGGATTTACTTTCAGAGCAGTATAGTACTAAGGAAGAACTGGCAACGGAAATTATTAATTTAGAGTCAATCCTTGAACTACCTAAAGGTACAGAACACTTTGTCAGTGACCTGCATGGTGAATTTCATGCCTTTCAACACGTGTTGCGCAACGGCTCAGGTAACGTTCGCTCGAAAATCAACGATATTTTCCAAGATACTTTAACACGTAAAGAAATTAATGAGTTCTCAGCACTTGTTTATTATCCAGAAGAAAAATTGAAATTAATCAAAAACAGCTTTAGTTCAAAGTCAGAACTCAATGAATGGTATATTACAACAATTAATCGACTAATCAAACTCATCACATACGCGTCATCCAAATATACTCGTACAAAACTACGTAAATCACTACCAAAAAATTATGTATTTATAGTAGAAGAGTTACTCTATAAAAGTAATAAATATAATAACAAACGTTCATACTATGAAACATTAATTAATCAAATTGTAGAATTAGAACAATCTGATGATTTAATAATTGGATTATCCTTTACAGTACAACACCTTGTAGTAAATCATTTACATGTTGTTGGCGATATTTATGATCGTGGACCAGAACCAGACAAAATTATGGAAACTTTAATAGATTATCCATCTGTTGATATTCAATGGGGTAATCATGATGTACTGTGGATTGGTGCATATGCAGGTTCTAAAGTTTGTTTAGCCAATCTCCTACGTATATGTGCGCGTTACGATAATTTAGACATTATCGAAGATGCTTATGGCATTAATCTACGCCCATTATTAACACTAGCCGAAAAATATTACGATGGTAAAAACTCAGCTTTCAGACCCAAAAATGCTGAACACTTAACTGAATTAGAATTGGAACAAATTACAAAAATCCACCAAGCTATTGCAATGATTCAATTTAAATTAGAAGCACCCATTATTAAACGTCGCCCAACTTTCGAGATGGACGAACGTTTAGTACTTGAAAGCATTGATTTCGAAAAAAATGAGGCAACGTTATATGGTAAAACGTATCCGTTAGAAAATACTTGTTTCCAAACTATTGATCCAAACAATCCTAATGCACTTTTAGACGAAGAGTCAGAAGTGATGGACAAATTATTATTATCTGTGCAACAATCAGAAAAATTAAAACGTCATATGACATTTTTAATGCAAAAAGGCACACTTTACTTACCATACAACGGCAACTTATTAATTCATGGTTGTATCCCTGTCGATGAACATGGCGAAATGGAAGCAATGGTTATTGATGGCGTTAAATGTTATGGCAGAGACTTACTTGATCATTTTGAAGCGTATGTTAGAGAAGCCTTTGACCATAAAGATGTCCAAGACGATTTAGCAACTGACTTAGTATGGTACTTATGGACTGGAAAATATTCATCACTATTTGGCAAACGTGCAATGACGACATTTGAGCGTTATTTCATTAAAGATAAGACTGCACACAAAGAAACGAAGAATCCTTATTATCATTTACGTGAAGATGTTGATATGTGTAGAAAAATGATTAAAGATTTCGGTCTAGATCCGGAGCAAGGTCATATTATAAATGGCCATACACCCGTTAAAGAAATTGATGGCGAAGACCCAATTAAAGCTGACGGCAAAATGATTGTCATTGATGGTGGTTTTTCTAAAGCATATCAATCTACAACTGGTATCGCCGGTTACACATTGCTATATAATTCATTCGGTATGCAACTTGTGGCACATCAACACTTCAATTCTAAAAAGCATGTATTGCTAAATGGTGCAGATGAACTATCCATTCGCCGCGTTGTAGATAAAGAACTACAACGTAAAAAAATACGTGATACAAATACAGGACAAGAAATACAAGAAAAAATAAACATCTTAAAAGAACTCATGCATGACCGCTTTGTAAATTAACAAAATCCCCCAATTGCAAAATTTGCTGCAGTTGGGGGATATTTTTATATATTCAAATGTAAATAGGCATCTTTTAAATAGCCAATCACACCATTGTCTGTGTGTGTAAGTGCTTGATTGCCGCGTTTAAATGTAACCTCATGTTGTTCACTAATATGATAGAGTACCATATCATTTTCTGTTAATTGATCCCTATTGTGCGCTTCTATTTCTAGAATATTATGTTCTACAATAAACCGATTAAACCAATGTGTTGTCATATCATCATCAAAAAGAATATGATTTTTGATTGGTCCTTCTACATTGCTACGCGCATGTGCATCCGAAAACGATACTGGCATCATATTCACATTTTTCAAACCAAATTCTGGCACCAATTCATTAAAAGCCAAGCTATTAAATACAAATGATTGCGTCATTAATAAACATTTATTGTATCGAGTCATATCAGCATAGATACGATCACTACTAGAAAGTAAGTTGCCTTCAAACACTTCAAAATCCAAATCATAAGCGCGATCAGACGTATTGCTAAATAAATTAAATGTCATAACAGGAATATGGTGTTCTCTTAACTTCGCTCCTAAATGAAATGAAAACTCACTTTCCCCGACGATGATAACGCCTGGCGGTTCAGTGCTAGAAAGGCGCATCACCTTACTCAGTGGAACGAAGCTAAAACCGTAAATCACAACTGTAATAAAGACAAGCCCAAAAGTGACAGGCGTGATAAATTCAGCCATTGGTGTTCCTTTTTTAATAAATAATCCTGCGAAAAATTGTGCAACTGTTAATACCACAATTCCGCGTGGAGCCATTAATGAAACCATTGCCCTTTCACGCTTAGATATTTCAGTTCCTATTGTAGAAAGTATGATAGACAATGGTCTAACTAAAATAATCATAACACCGCAGAAAATGAACAATTTCCAAGATATGACACTTTCCAAAACATTTAGTGTTAATGATGACGTAATTAAAATGAAGACCGTTGATACCATGATAGAAGACGCATTTTCAATAAAATGATCTGACTCTTTAAAGATTAAATCATGTCGCTTCATTCGAGCCATCATTAAACCAAATATTGTTACCGCTAATAATCCAGATTCACGTAATATTTCATCGCATAGCGCAAATATTAATAAAATAAACACTAATTGTATCGGTGGCATTAAATTTTGTGGAATCGCATCACGTTTAATCAACCACATAAATAAATATGATGCACCAAAACCAATGATAATTGCAATAACCAAGCGAAGAACAAAGCTTAAAATGATTCCAAATTCGAAGCCTTGTTCAATGATTTGAAATACATAAAATGCACCCAGTGCTAACATCGGTCCAATTGGATCTAAGATGATACTTTCCCATCGTAGAATTGAATCGACACTTTTCCTTACTTTCGCTTGTTTTAATAATGGTTGAATCACTGTGGGTCCTGTGATTAAAAACAAGCCACCTAACACAAGAGAAATCGTAATTGAAAAACCTAAGATCACATGTAGCGCAATCGACCCAAGTATCCAAGCAATCACCGCACCTACTGTTATAATTCTGATGACGGCTTTGGAGATACCCTTCAATTCCCGAAAATCTAAATTGCTACTACCTTCGAATAATATAATTGCGACCGCTAGTGAGACAATAGGGCTGAATACCGCTTCACCTAAACTATGTTGCGGATTTATTAATCCTAATATAGGTCCTACCAGTAGCCCCACAATTGCCATGACGACAATAGACGGCCATTTAATCTTTGTTGCTAACCATTGGCTAAAAATGCCCAATGCTAAAAATATAACAATCAGTAACATTAACGGTAAATTTAATAAAGTCACTTTGTTCCCTCTCTCTACGGCATATATTGTGCACGACTCTCATTTGTGCTATATCACTATTCATATCGACATGTAAAAACATGTAGGTTTTTATATGTTCTTTGAACTTCTCAGTGTACCCCTTCTAATGATATTTAATCAAATTACTTCAAGAACATACTATACATGATAATTGTATATTTCATGTAAACAATTGTGTAAACAATATACCTTTCTAATTTATCTTTTCACTTTTTTCAGATAAACTTACTAATTGTGCAGCAATGATAGTGTGTTGCATCTATTTTATATCCAAGAAAGGATTTCAAGTTTTATGAAAAACTTAAAAGAAATTATAACGGTCGCCTTTGCTTTTGTTGGCGTCGTTGTAGGTGCCGGATTTGCAACTGGCCAAGAGATATTTCAATTTTTTACAAGTAATGGCTACTTCAGCATTTTCGGTGTGCTTATTACTGGTTTGATTATTACGATTGGTGGCATTTTTGTACTACATACAGGTTTCAAATTACGTTCGCATAATCATACTGAATCTATTAAATACTATCTTCCACGGTCAATCGCAACAATATTTGATATTGTCTTAACTTTATTTTTATTTGCATTAGCTATGATTATGACTGCTGGTGGCGTTTCGACTATTCATGAAAGTTTCGGCGTACCTTATGTATTAAGCTCCGCAATCTTGGTTATGATTATTTTACTAACTTTATTTTTAAAATTTGACCGTCTTATTACGGTATTAGGCGTTGTTACACCATTTTTAGTAATCATTGTAACCATCGTTGCCGGTTATTATTTATCGACAGGTCACTTACACTTCGAAGCTGCGAATCTCTATGCCAATAGTGAAGGACATTCTGATAAATGGTGGTGGTTTGATGCCATCAATTACGGCAGCTTACAAATTGCTGCAGCATTTAGCTTCCTTTCAGTCATGGGCGGCCGTTTAAAATCTGAAACATCCACAATTTGGGGTGGCATTATCGGTGGTATCATCATCACCTTTTTACTGCTCATGCTTAATCTAGGTATGATTGCTCAATTTTCAGAAATCACAAATGTTGCTTTACCTTCGTTACTATTAGCTAAAAATATTTCACCAATCATTGGACTATTTATGTCAATTGTCATGGTACTCGTTATTTATAATACTGTTGTCGGATTGATGTACGCATTTGCTTCGAGATTTACAGAACCTTATACAAAACCTTATTACATCATGATTATCATTATGGCAATCGTTACATTTGCTGCAACATTTATAGGATTTATTGCACTGATTGGTAGAGTATTCCCAATCATGGGTATTTTCGGCTTTATCTTGCTCATTCCAATTTTTATAAAAGGTATCTTGCGAAAAAAATCTGCCAACGCTAAGTGATGCTAATGTAGTTCATCTTATCTTTACAAGCGGAACCCATATAACTATAATGATTATGAAAAATATTATAATAAAGTAATAGGATTTCATTCCACTTTACTATGTATCTTTTCTAAATAGAAAGTTAAGAAAGGTGTTCCTCAATTGTGAATCACAATATTAATTACAAAAAGTTCATCGTTCCTATCGTTGTCGGCATCATCATCTGGTTACTAACCCCTATTCGACCAGAAGGTTTAGATAGCGCAGCATGGCACATGTTCGCCATCTTTGTAGCAACGATCATTGGTTGTATCACACACCCCCTCCCTATTGGCGCAGTTGCCATGATTGGATTTACATTAACAGTATTAACGGGTACTGCCAAAATAGATACCGCCGTTGCAGGATTTGGTAATAGTAGTATCTGGCTAATCGCTATGGCATTTTTCATTTCCAGAGGTTTCGTCAAGACTGGCCTCGGCAGACGTATCGCTTTACAATTTGTGAAATTATTCGGTAAGAAAACGCTCGGACTGGGTTATTCACTCATCGGCGTAGATTTAATCCTTGCACCAGCAACACCTAGTAATACTGCACGTGCTGGCGGCATTATGTTCCCGATTATTAATGCGTTGTCTCGTTCATTCGGCTCTAAACCGGAAGATGGTACACAACGTAAGATGGGTGCATTTTTAATCTTCACAGAATTTCACGGTAATTTAATAACGGCAGCTATGTTTCTAACAGCAATGGCAGGCAATCCCCTTGCTCAGTCACTTGCAAAACATCAAGGTGTCGATATTACTTGGATGCAATGGTTTTTAGCAGCACTCATTCCTGGTGTTATATCTTTGATTCTCGTACCATTAATTATTTATAAAATGTATCCTCCTGAAATCAAGGAAACACCAAATGCAAAATCTTGGGCTCAAAATGAATTAAAAGAAATGGGTATCATGGCGAAAAGTGAAAAATTCATGATTGGTATTTTTGTCATTGCCTTAGCCTTATGGGTATTAGGTAGCACGTTAAATATCAATGCCACATTAACGGCCTTTATCGCCCTGTCGCTATTACTTATTACTGGCGTCTTAACTTGGAATGATGTCCTGAAAGAAACAGGCGCTTGGAATACATTAGTCTGGTTCTCAATATTAGTCATGATGGCCAATCAATTAAATGAACTCGGTTTTATTCCATGGCTTAGTAAATCAATTTCTGGAAGTTTAGGCGGGCTAAGTTGGCCAATTGTATTAGTTATTCTAATCGTCTTTTACTTCTATTCACATTACTTATTTGCAAGTTCGACAGCACATGTAAGTGCGATGTATTCAGCATTACTTGGCGTAGCAATTGCAACAGGTGCACCACCACTTTACAGTGCATTGATGCTCGGTTTCTTTGGTAACTTAATGGCATCAACAACCCATTACAGTAGTGGTCCAGCACCTATATTATATTCAGCCGGTTATGTATCACAAAATCGCTGGTGGTCTATGAATGCAGTCCTAGCTATCTTCTACTTTATCGTATGGTTAGGTATCGGCTCTCTATGGATGAAACTTATCGGTTTAATGTAATTTTTAACCCTGTGTAACCTTTATATTTAGGAAGTGCGACAGAAATCAAATTTCCTAATAGAGATCTCGTAGTCCTCCCCTTACAAGGATGACTATAGGATTGAAAAAAGAAGCTGAGACAAATAGATGTCTCAGCTTCTTTTTTAATTGAATCATTACGCGGGGCTTTTTATTTTATTGATTAATCCATTGCATTTAGTAAATCTCGTCCTGCTGCTACACCATCTTGCGTTAATTCATGACTATTTACCCAAATTTGAGTGACCTCAGCACCACGACGTTTGAATATATCAATAACGTTCTTACTATCTTGCATAGTTACGATTGGATCATGTTCACCCATTGATAATAATACTTTCATGCCACTTAAATCTTTATCATTTGCAATATCAACGGGATACAGTGGTGCATATAACAATGCAGCTTTAAATGAAATATCTGAATGTAAGATCATACTTATTGCAATATTAGAACCATTTGAAAATCCAACTGGTATCGCTTTTGACAAATCAAAATGATATCGCTCAGCAGCTTGCTGTATTAATGAAATTAGCCTGTCTGTACGAAGTTTCAAATCCTCTATATCATATTGTCCTTCTCCATGACGTTTAAAGAATCGATTCATACCATTTTCAGATACCTCTCCTCGTATGCTTAACACATTATAATTCGGGTTAAGCAACTCGCTTAATGGTAATAAATCACGTTCGTCGCCTCCTGTACCATGTAATAAAATCAATGTTGGTGCATTAGCCTCACCAGCTCTAAAAATATGTTCCATCCTAATTCAGACTCCTTTTAATGAATTATAATTACGATATGATTTAGTAGTAATAGTAATCACCTTATCTGTCTTAATTTATCTACGTGTATCAAAAGGTCTAATTTCTGATTCAATATACGCTCTTTGCGCTTCTAAAAATGGTGGCAGCGCCAAACTTTCACCTAACGTTTCATAAGGCTCATCGCCCATAAATCCAGGACCATCAGTGGAAACTTCAATTAATATATGACCAATGCGTGCATATAATGCCTCAAAGTAAAATCTATCCACCAATCCAGAATTACCAATACCTAATGCTTGGTATTTTTCCTGCCATTGCTTTATCGCTGCATGGTCTTTTAGTCTAAATGAAACATGATGTACTTCACCATATCCCTGTCTTGATTCAGGGCTTTCAGTATCTTTTCTTAAAATGACTTGTCCACCATTACCGCCTTCACCGACTTCTAAAATGGCTACATTTTCTTCAGTCATAATCGTTTTCATGCCAAATACTTCTTCTAGTATTTTCATAAAATCTTCAAAATAGCTAACTGTAATTTCAATAGGTCCTAGTCCATAAATAGCTTTATCCATTGGTACTGGACCATTTTTCCAGGGTTTGCCTGGCGCTACACCTACATTATGCTCATCAGATATCAGTTGATAACTTTGACCATCAACCTCTTCAAATGGCAACACTTTTGTACCGAAGAGCGTTTGAATTCCCTCATGTTTAACATTGTATTCATTAAATCGTTGTTCATAATAAACTAACGCTTCATCGTTTGGCACTCTAAATGCAGGGCGCGTAATTGAATTCGTACCTGGTGTACCTTTTGGACTATTTGGAAAATCAAAAAATGTCATGTCTGTTCCTGGTGACCCTTCGTCATCTGCAAAAAATGTATGATACGTATAGATATCATCTTGGTTCACCGTTTTTTTAACGAGTCTCATACCTAATACTTCTGTGAAAAATTTATAATTTCTTTCAGCGTCGTCTGTCATTGCAGTAACGTGATGAATGCCTAGTAATTGTGGATTTGTCATAGTAAAAACTCCTTAATATATATTTATCTCGATTTCGTAGTAATTTTTGTTAAAATATTTAAGTGCCGATCCTAATCAATAGGTTGAGCACTTAATTTCTTAAAAGCTTGCTGTAACACGCTTATTTCTTCATCTGTAAGTACGGAAAAAGTAGATTCTAATGTTGATGCATGGGCTGGAAATATTGTATCCATCATGTCACGACCTTGGTCTGTTAATAATGCATTCGTAACACGCTTATCTTTTTCATTACGCTGCCTTACAACACAGCCCTTTTCTTCTAATTTATCCACTACATAGGTAATGCTACTACTTGCTATCAACACACGATTACCAATGCGTTGAATAGGCTGTGGTCCTTTATTATAGAGCAATTCCATTACAGCAAATTCTGTAACATTCAATCCATAACGTTGGACGTCTATTCTAACAATTTTCATTAGATGATCTAAGGTTCGATTTAAGCCAACAAATGTATTTAAAGATTCTTTTGTACGATTCATGTATTCACCAACCTTTTAAAAATATTTCGAATTCGAGATAAATTATAACGCTGTAATTAACAAGTGTCAATAATTAAGTATAAAAAATATACTCAAATCTATAAATACCCATACCTATGCTTTTTATCGCTATTAGCGTAATCAAACCACGTTTACAACAAAACAGTCTATTCATTTTTAAAATGCTAATTTCGTTTTTCATCATCGCTTAAGTGGTATGCATATATTGTGGAGGTGTCATGAATGAATCAATTATTTATAAACAATGAATTTGTAACAAGTCAATCTACTGACACAATGGACGTTATTAATCCTGCAACAGGTGAACAGATAGATACAATTACATTTGCGACTGAAAGCGAAGTCAATGATGCTATTGATAAATCAAAGCAAGCACAACTAGAATGGGAAAAAGTACCTGAACCAACACGTGCGGATCACGTAAAGCTACTCATTCCCTTACTAGAACAAAATAAAGATACATTAGCAGAACTTTATGTAAAAGAACAAGGTAAAACTATAGCTTCAGCAAAAGGTGAGATAGACAAAGCTATTCAGTTCATCGATTATATGACGAGCTTAAGCATGAACAATAAAGGTGAAGTCTTACAAAATCATCGTGAAAATGAAACGATTATGCTTACAAAGAAAGCGATTGGTGTTACTGCTGGTATCGTCCCTTGGAATGCTCCAATTTTAGTATTAATGAGAAAAATCATTCCTGCTGTCATCACTGGTTGCTCCGCTGTCATTAAGCCAAGTGAAGCAACCTCTTTAATTACATTAAAGATTGCTGAATTACTGCGCGCTTCAACAATACCAGCTGGTTTAATCCAAATAGTACCTGGTAGAGGTGAAACTGTAGGTACGCAACTTGCACAACATCCTGATATTCAACTTATTTCACTGACAGGTAGTATGCGTGCTGGTAAATCTGTTTATGCTGAAAGTGCAAATACAGTTAAAAAAGTGAACCTAGAACTAGGTGGCAATGCACCAGTCATCATCACACCCAATGCAAATTTAGACAAAGCCGTTAATTATATTGTCACGGCAAGAATCAATAATGCCGGTCAAGTTTGCACGTGTCCTGAACGAATCTTTGTACATCAAGAAGTACATGATACATTTATCCAAAAATTGAAACAACAAATGGAACAATTAAAAGTTGGCGACCCATTTGACGCATCTACAGATTATGGTGCAATCATTAATCAACAACAACTTGATAGTATTGATGAAAAAGTACAAAATGCTATTAACAATGGCGCTAAATTAATTACTGGTGGTCATAAAATCGAACGTTCTGGTTTCTTTTATGCACCTACAATTTTAGATGAAATTAGTCCTGAAGATGCCGCTTTTAAAGAAGAAATATTCGGACCAGTATTACCCGTCGTGACATATACTAATTTTGAAGATGCTATTCATCAAGCTAATGATACGAATGCAGGTCTATCCTCATTTATCTTTTCTGACAATTTACAAGAGGTTATGTTAGCAACAGAAAAACTCAAGTTTGGAGAAGTCTATGCCAATTGTGAAGCCGAAGAAGTCGTTAATGGTTTCCATGCGGGTTGGAGAGAATCAGGCTTAGGCGGTGCTGATGGTATTCGCGGACTAGAAGAATACTATAATACTACTGTGTCTTATATAAGATATGATTAAAAAGTTGACAACTCGCTTCGATATATAACTTATTTTCGGAAAATTTCAAGCGATAAAAAAGCATTCGAGTAATCCAAATGACTCAATAAAGTACATTTAGAAACCCGAATGCCCTATGGTGCAGGTATTGAAATCAAACATGACAACTTGATCTCAATTCACTGCACTTTTTTATTTATCTTCTTTAAATCCTGCTTTTTCTAGCGCTTCTTTTGTTTTCTTATAGCTTACGTCTTTGTCTTTATCTGCATTTGCAAATGCTGACGATTCAATTTTTTTCAATTTCTCTTTATCAACTTTCTCCATATCAACTTTGATAGTTTCAACGGCTTTATCATCCGTATATTTCACTTTTTCTTCTAAACCATCAATATTTTGATATTTTTCGCTTTCTTTATCTAATAATTCTTTAACTTGTTCTTTTTCTACACCATAATCTTTATAATTTAATACAGATTCTGTTTGTTGTTCAGTAACTTTGTCACCTTTATGAGTAAGTTTAGTAGTAATATCTACACCACTTTGATCACCCTTGAATGTGTTCGTTTCTTCTTTTTCACCGCAAGCCGCTAACATGATAATAGCAGTCCCACTTATTGCAGCTAATTTTGTTAATTTATTCATGATATATACACCCTATCCCTTTAGTTGTAATTACTTCATCATTATAACATTAATTTTTTATATTATTATACAATTTTTATGGAAAATTCACACATTATTTACGATAATCTTACAAAATTAAAAAACGCACATGTTCACCAGCGAATATTTTCAGCGTTTTAGACATGTACGTTCCCTTTTTATTCATTTAATGCTTTATTTAATGATTTCATATTTTGTTTCATTAGAGATTGATAAGTCACCTTACTATTATCCGTTTCGTCTTTTGACAGTGTAGCCATATTATGGAAACTTAATGGTGTTGTGTGAGATTCTTTTTGAATTACATCTGTTACTTTAGAGGAGATATTTTGTTCATAGAGTACGTATGGTTGCTTGGTATCATCAATATGGTGAACAATATCCATTAAATCTCTTTGACTTGGCTCTTCATTATTCATACCACTCACACCTTCTTGTTCAAAACCGTAACGATGCGCTAAATAACCAATCGAATCATGTGAAATAATGACTTTATCTCGTTTTGGATGCTTTGTAATGTGCTTCATTTCTTGATCAATGCGTACTAAATCCTCACTTAACACTTTATAATTCTTTTCATAATATGCTTTGTGTCGAGGATCTTTTTTCACCAAATCATCTTTTATGGCTTTCGCAAATTTTTTATTTAAGACTGGATCCAACCACACATGAGGATCTTCACTTCCCGATTCATGTGAATGTGAATGTGCTTCTCCTTCATGTTCATGCTCGTGTTCATGTTCATGTTCATGACTCTCAAGTATGTCCTCACTACTAATACCTTCAGCTACGGGTAATTTTAAATGAGGATTATTAATGGAACTTGCTATTTTTTTTGCCACAAGATCCATTTCATTATTTGAATAAATGAATAAATCTCCCTTCGCAATATTTACCATTTCTTTCTGAGTTGGTTCAAAAGAATGTAAATCTGCCCCAGGTGGGTAAATAGACGCAACATCAACGTATTTGCCACCAATTTGCGCTGTAAAGCTTTGAAAAGCAAATGCTGTCGTATAAATTTTTAGTTTATTATTAGAACTGACGTCTTTTTTCTCTTCATTATTCATATTTCCACATGCACTTACTACAATTGCTATCACACATGTCAATATAATCGATATTATTTTCTTCAAAAAACGCCCCTCCAAATCGAAATTATTCCGTTAAAACTATAAACTTATTTTCTATATTTTTCAATGCTTTTGTCTAAACTATTTAATTTTCTTAATTGTTAATATACCTCAAAGTTGTTTAATATTTTCAAAATGTGATATTTAATAAGTAATTAAGAAATAACAGGGGTGTTAATATGGCTGAAATTAAGCAAGGAAAAAACAAATTTTATATTGGTGACAACGAAAATAATCCTCAAGCACAAATTACATTTCAACAACAAGGTGACAACCAAATTGATATCGATCATACAGGTGTTCCTGATGAACTTGGTGGACAAGGTATCGGCTCAAAATTAGTTGGTGCCGTCGTTGATTATGCTAGAGATAATAATTTAAAAGTAACTGCGTCGTGCCCATTCGCTAAACATGTGATTGAAAAACATGAATCGTATCAAGACGTTTATGTTGATTAGCGTTATAAAGTAAAACTCAATTTTTCTTATATAGTTAACGTGCACTATCTTAAAGTTATAAATGAAAATTTCAACATTAAAGAGTCCGGGACATAAATAAACGTTCCGGACTCTTTTTCAATTAGGCAGTAGATGACTGAATTGAAAATGCGCTTATATCAAGCTTTTTT
>NZ_JBOIRQ010000035.1:0-13162 GCF_051413795.1 Staphylococcus caeli
TTATTAACATCTTACAATAGAGTGCCGTTTATGGGCATTTTTTTATGAAATTTTAAGAGTGTTGCACTTAATATTACAATCCGTCATATAAAAAAGGGTAGTATAAGCATCAAATTGTCATTTGATACCTATAACTACCCTAAAATTAGAACAATACTCGATTATTCAACTGTTACTGATTTTGCTAAGTTACGTGGTTTATCCACATCTAAGTCTCTGTGTAACGCTGCATAGTAAGAAATTAATTGTAATGCAACTACTGAAACAAGCGGTGTTAATAATTCATGAACGTGAGGAATCACATATGAATCTCCCTCTTTGTTTAAGCCGTCCATTGAAATAATACATGGATGCGCTCCACGTGCTACAACTTCTTTTACATTACCACGGATAGATAAGTTTACTTTTTCTTGAGTCGCAAGTGCAATAACTGGCGTACCTTCTTCGATTAAAGCAATTGTACCGTGTTTTAATTCACCACCAGCAAATCCTTCTGCTTGGATGTATGAAATTTCTTTCAGTTTTAATGCACCTTCTAAACTCACATTGTAATCGCCTGTACGACCAATAAAGAATGCATTACGTGTCGTTCTTAAGAAATCAGTTGCGATTTGCTCCATTATATCTGCATCATCAACAATTGACTCGATTGCAGTTGTAACTTTAGCTAATTCGCGTAATAAACTTACATCAACATCTTTGCCGTGCTCTTTAGCTACAATTTGTGACAAGATAGACAATACTGCAATTTGTGCTGTATAAGCTTTTGTTGATGCTACGGCAATTTCAGGTCCTGCATGTAACAATAACGTATGATTTGATTCACGAGATAATGTTGAACCAGCTACATTTGTGATTGTTAAAGACTTGTGACCTAAACGGTTTGTTTCTACTAGTACGGCACGACTATCTGCAGTTTCACCTGATTGAGAAATGTATATGAATAATGGTTTTTCAGAAAGTAATGGTGTGTTATACACAAATTCTGAAGAAACGTGAACTTCTGTTGGCACGCCCGCCCATTTTTCAATAAATTCTTTACCGACTAAACCTGCATGGTAGCTTGTACCTGCTGCAATAATATAAATACGATCCGCTTCTGCAACATCTTTAATTACTTCTGGATCCATCTTCAAGTTACCTTCTTCATCTTG
This sequence comes from Staphylococcus caeli, assembly GCF_051413795.1. Lineage (GTDB taxonomy): Bacteria > Bacillota > Bacilli > Staphylococcales > Staphylococcaceae > Staphylococcus > Staphylococcus caeli_A. Next base: position 1,155 of record NZ_JBOIRQ010000035.1, read on the forward strand.
GTACTCTTGAATAATACGACGCATTACTGCAGGTTGTTCGTGAATTTCTTTTAACATATAGTGATCATAAACGCCTTTTTCAGCATCTGCCGCATCAATTTGTGCAGTATATGCGTCTCTTTCTTGAACCTTACCTTCTTGATCTTTGATAATTACTTCATCGCGTTTTACAATAACGATTTCATGGTCATGAATTTCTTTATAACGATTTGTTACTTGTAGCATTGCAATCGCATCTGAAGCAATTACATTAAAGTCATCGCCAACACCAATAAGTAATGGTGATTTATTTTTCGCTACATAAATCGTATCTTTATCTTCGTTATCAATTAAACCTAATGCATATGACCCATCTAATAATGATACAACTTTCGTAAACGCAGCTTCAGTTGCTAATCCAGTATTTGAGAAATATTCAACCAGTTGTACGATAACTTCTGTATCTGTCTCAGAAATAAACGTTACGTCTGATAAATATTCATTTTTTAATTCTTCATAATTTTCGATTACACCGTTATGCACTAATGTAAAACGTTCTGTTGTTGATTGATGTGGGTGAGAGTTCTCATGGTTTGGTACACCGTGAGTTGCCCAACGCGTATGTCCAATACCCACATTACCATCAGTAGACTCACTATCTGCTACTTTTCTTAATTCAGCAATACGTCCTTTTGCTTTAAATACTGAAGTGCCTGTTTCGTTCACTACAGCAACACCAGCAGAGTCATAACCTCTATATTCTAATTTTTCTAAACCTTTTAATAATAATTCTTTCGCATTATCTTGACCAATATATCCTACAATTCCACACATTTACATTTTCCTCCAATTGACTTGGCGAAGAGACTATTGAACGTCTAGCGAATTTGAACCTGTTCAATATTATATAAACGCTACAAGACAGACTCATCCCTATTCTAATTAATAGTAATTGAATCTAGTACTCAATCGTTTGGTTATCTCATTCACCATATGTTCATTTATTTAGTTTTGGCTATCTTATTAACTTTGTGCACCAAGTTGCCCTGATGTTTTCCTTAATAAGTTCACGAATGAGCCACATCCGGGATAGCATCCGCCGATGGTTCGATAACTATCCTCCTCGTCTACAAGTCTTCACAAATATGTCTATTAAGATTTCTGTTTTAAATCTTAAATCACAAACAAATTTCAAATCACTTGTACAGGCGCTTTAATTGACCTACTACTATTCCTATCCTCCTCTCTTTCAATATTACTAATTGTACAATGTACTTCACACGGAATGCAAACAATTTATTAACAATAAATTTACAAGTGCGTGGGATTTCAATTAAACCTTCTAATTGATACTTCATAGTCCTACCATGGCAAGGATGAATAGAGTTGAAAGGTTTACCTGAACTGAAGCTCAGGTTTAAGTCTCACTAACTTAATAAATTAAGCAATGAGACTTTACATTTTCACCTCAATATATTTCTTATGCAAATTACATTTACCTTCTATATAAAGGCATTCACAAACTTGTCAAAAAGACTGTGACAAAATTGAAATTACTTTATATTGTTTATTTCTTTACCCACCCATACAATGAATATATAAATAAAAAGAGAAAAAGAGGTGCAATACTATGTCACAGACAGAAACTAAAGAAAATAAGGGAATTGGACGTAAGGTTCAAGCTTTCGGTTCATTTTTAAGTAGTATGATTATGCCGAATATCGGTGCATTTATCGCATGGGGCTTCATCGCTGCCATATTCATCGACGGTGGTTGGTGGCCTAATAAAGATTTAAGTCAATTAGCTGGCCCAATGATTTCATACTTAATTCCATTGCTTATCGCATATAGTGGTGGACGTTTAATCCATGAAATGCGTGGTGGTATCATTGCTGCCGTTGCGACTATGGGTGTTATCGTTGCATTACCTGATACACCAATGTTATTAGGTGCAATGATTATGGGACCACTTGTTGGTTGGTTAATGAAGAAAACAGATGAGTTTATTCAACCGAGAACGCCACAAGGTTTCGAAATGTTATTCAATAACTTCTCAGCTGGTATATTAGGTTTCATTATGACTATTGTTGGTTTTAAAATTTTAGCGCCAATTATGGAATTTATTATGCATATACTTTCCCTTGCAGTAGAAGCGTTAGTACATGCTCATTTACTGCCACTTGTAAGTATTATTGTTGAACCTGCTAAAATTGTATTCTTAAATAATGCAATTAATCACGGTGTATTTACGCCACTTGGTGCTGATCAAGCATCGTCAGCTGGACAATCTATTCTTTATACAATTGAATCAAACCCTGGACCTGGTCTAGGAATCTTAGTTGCTTACATGATTTTCGGTAAAGGTACAGCTAAAGCAACTTCGTATGGTGCTGGTATTATTCACTTCTTAGGTGGTATCCACGAAATTTATTTCCCATACGTATTAATGCGTCCGTTACTATTCGTAGCAGTTATTTTAGGTGGTATGACAGGCGTTGCAACATATTCGCTTCTTGATTTCGGATTCAAGAGCCCTGCTTCACCAGGTTCTTTCATCGTTTATATGTTGAATGCGCCTAAAGGTGAGTTCTTACACATGGTCATTGGTGTACTATTAGCCGCAATTGTTTCATTTATAGTTGCAGCACTTATTTTAAAATTCACAAAAGAACCAGCAGAAGATTTAGAAGCTGCTACTGAAAAAATGGAAGCAACAAAAGGTAAAAAATCAAGTGTATCTTCTAAGTTAACAGGGAATAAAGATAGTAATGCAGATGCAACGACTACAGGTGCAACTGCTAGTACAAGTCAAAATACTGATGAACAAACAGATGAAGACCTACTTGATAACTACGATACTGAAAACGTTGACGCGCATAATTACAGTAAAGTAAACCACGTTATCTTTGCTTGTGATGCTGGAATGGGTTCAAGTGCCATGGGTGCAAGTATGTTACGTAATAAATTTAAAAAAGCTGGTATTCAAGATGTAGATGTGACGAACACTGCAATCAACCAATTACCAAGTGATGCGAAACTTGTTATTACTCAGAAGAAACTTACAGACAGAGCGATCAAGCAAGTTCCAAATGCAATTCATATCTCTGTAGACAATTTCTTGAATTCTCCAAGATATGATGAATTATTAGAAAACCTTAAATCATAAATAATATCACTATATAGAACAATACTGGGAGGGTATGGCTATGTTTTTGAGTACACGTGAAAAAGAAATTATCGAAATGTTAATTAAGTATCACGGTCAATATGTCACAATATATGACATTGCTCAACATCTAGCTGTATCCTCTCGTACTATTCATAGAGAATTAAAATCTATTGAATCATTTTTAGCTACTTTTGACATTCAGCTAGAGCGTGTGACGAAAAAAGGTATACAAATAGATGCTAGTGACGCATCTCTAGTTTCACTAAAGCATGCACTATTACATGAAAATACAATAGACTTGTCACAAGAAGAGCAAAAAGTAATTATTTTATATGCGCTTATACAAGCAAGTACCCCCATTAAACAGTATGGGCTTGCTCAAGAAATTGGCGTTTCCAATCAGACATTGACAAAATTATTGGACGAACTGGATTTTGAATTGGCACAATATCAACTTAACCTTCAGAAGAAGCGTGGCGAAGGTATACAGTTACATGGACCAGAATCAAAAAAACGTGAATTACTAAGTCAATTAATGGTTAATAATTTAAATAGTACAAGTGTTTATTCAGTTATCGAGAATCACTTTGTCTATCAATCCATTAATCAATCTCAATTAGCTATGGTCGATATGGATAAAATCTTCCAAATCGAACGTATTTTAATGGATCACTTGGATCAGCTTCCCTATTCATTGACCGAATCCAGTTATTTAACTTTAACTGTACACATCGTTCTCAGTATTGATCGTATGCTTAATGGTCAATATGTCTCATTAAATAATGATATTTATCAAAGTGTTAAAGATTCGTTTGAACATGAAGTTGCAAAAGCACTAGCCTTACATCTGGAACACATTTATGGTGTGCAGTTTAATCAGGCAGAAGTCACATTCATTACGATTCACCTTAGAGGTGCCAAACGTAAAGAATCTGTTGAAGTGTTTAAAGACAGTAAAGATGAAGCTAAAATTGAAACTTTTATTCAATCCGTTGCTCATTTTTCCCAACAATCATTCAAAGAAACTGAAACATTGGCTGAAGGATTAAAACTGCATATTATTCCAGCAATTAATAGATTAAATGCGAATATTGAGACTTATAATCCATTAACTGAAATGATTCAAGATAAATATCCACGACTGTTTGAAAGTGTGCAACGTGCTTTAGTACAAACCTGGCCAAATTTTAGTTTTCCAGATAGTGAAATTGCTTTTATCGTATTGCACTTTGGTGGTGCAATTCAAAGCCAAGGCACACCTTTTTACAATGTGTTAGTCGTATGTAGTAGTGGTATTGGTACAAGTAGACTGTTAGCTACACGACTCCAACAAACATTCAGTGAAATTCAGAAGACAACGCAAGCATCCGTGGGTGATTTAAAATCATTAGACACATCACAATATGATGCAATTATTTCAACGGTAGATTTGGATATTCCAACTGCGTATATCACAGTGAATCCCCTATTGCCAGATGCTGATGTAAATCATGTTGCTGCCTTTTTAAACACACAGCAATACCAATCAAATAATGAGCAACCTGTACCAGCAAATCGAATGATAGAAAATCCCGATGATAAACTCACATTTATCAAAAAAGGACTAGAACTGATCGATGCAGTTGCCATCGAATATGCATCCGTTTCAAATTTACAGCAATACCTTACAGACACACTATTAACACAACAAGTCATAAGTGAAACTCAGTCATTCGCTGAACTTATTAAGCCGCATATGGATAAACAAAGCTTTGTACTCGAACCTTATCCTATTGCGATACCTCATTTAAAACATGACGTAATAAAGAAACCTTTAATATTAATCACCATTTTAAATGAACCGTTAGTGCTTAAAAGTAATCAAAATGACAATTTGACTGTTCGATATTTGTTAAATATGTTTATTCCACCAGATGATGCCTTGTCATCAATGGTAAGCGATCTTTCTGGAATTATGGTTGAACATCTAGACAATATCGACGACTTTATGCATTATCCAGAACAACTTCAAGATTTATTGAAGCAAAGTTATCTGACACAATTACAAAAATTATTAAATATGGAGTGACGTAAAATGAGCGAATTATTCAGTAATGAAAATATTTTTATCAACCAATCACTAAAAGATCAAAACGAAGCAATTGAAAAAGCAGGTAATGCTTTAGTTGCAAGTGGTGCCGTAACAGAAGACTACATCCAAGCTATGAAAGACCGTGAACAACTTGTATCTACATTTATGGGTAACGGCTTAGCAATACCTCATGGTACAGATGAAGCTAAAACAAGTGTCCTAAAATCAGGACTAACGTTAATTCAAATCCCTGAAGGTGTTGATTGGGAAGGCGAAGAAGTTAAAGTTGTTGTTGGTATCGCTGGTAAAGATGGCGAACATTTAGACTTACTTTCTAAAATCGCGATAACATTTAGTGAAGAAGAAAATGTAGAACGTATCATCAATGCATCTTCTGCTGAAGAAATCAAACAAGTCTTTGAGGAGGCTGAAGCTTAATGAAAGCATTACACTTTGGAGCAGGCAATATAGGTAGAGGGTTTATCGGATATATTCTTGCAGATAACAATGTAAAAGTAACATTTGCTGATGTAAATGCTGAAATTATCGATGCTTTAGACGCGCAACATGAATATGACGTTATTTTGGCTGATGAAGCGAAGACAACAACACGTGTTCACAATGTTGACGCGATTAATTCAGGTGGTCCTTCTGACAGTTTGAAGCAAGCTGTTTTAGAAGCTGATTTGATTACAACTGCTGTTGGCGTTAATATTCTTCCTATTATCGCTAAATCATTTGCACCCTATTTAAAAGAGAAGCAAACACCTGTTAATATTGTAGCGTGTGAAAATGCTATTATGGCGACGAATACATTAAAAGAAGCCATTTTAGATATAACAGGACCACTTAATGATCATATTCATTTCGCTAACTCTGCAGTAGACCGTATAGTACCATTACAAACAAACGATAACCTACTTGATGTTGTCGTTGAGCCATTTTATGAATGGGTTATTGAAAAAGATACTTGGTTTGGTCCTGAATTAGAGCATATTAAATATGTAGATGATTTAACACCTTATATCGAACGTAAGTTGCTTACAGTGAACACTGGTCATGCTTACCTCGCATATGCTGGTAGATTTTATGACCAACCTACTGTCTTAGATGCGGTTAATGATGAAAAGATAAACGATGGATTGAAAAAAGTGTTAAAAGAAACAAGTGAATATATTACTCAACAATTTAATTTTACAGATAGTGAACAATCACAATATGTTGATAAAATTATTGAACGCTTTAAAAATCCAAACTTATCTGATGAAGTGACACGCGTTGGTCGTGGTACACTACGTAAAATCGGACCGCAAGACAGAATCATCAAGCCTTTAAATTACCTATATCAAAATAATTTAAAACATGATGCGCTAGTTAAAACGGCTGCATTACTTTTAAAATATGATGATACAAACGATCAAGAAACAGTTGAGAAAAATGACTATATCAATAAACATGGTGTAGAAGCTTTCTTAAAAGAATATGCAAAAACAGATGACAATTTAACTCAAGAAATCGTTAAAGAATATAACGTTTTATAATTTAAAAGTAGCTGAGATTATCAAATACATTGATTAATCTCAGCCACTTTTTTATTTTACTATAAATAAAAAACGGCTAATGATTTTCATCATTAACCGTAAAAACAGATTCTATTCATCTAGACCCATTTTTTCTTGAACAACATCGGCAATCGTATTTGCATAACGTTGCGCATCTTCATCCGTTGCAGCCTCAACCATGACACGTACAAGTGGTTCTGTACCAGAAGGTCTTACTAATATACGACCTTCACCATTCATTTCCACTTCTACCTTCGTCATAATTTCTTGAACATCAATATTCTCTTCAACACGATACTTATCAGTAACACGTACGTTTACAAGTGACTGTGGGTATTTCTTCATCTGACTTGTTAATTGACTTAAACTTTTACCAGTCATTTTAATAATACTTGCCAGTTGTACTCCTGTAAGCAAACCGTCACCAGTAGTGTTATAATCCATTAGAACAATATGACCTGACTGTTCGCCACCTAAATTATAGTTGCCTCTTCTCATTTCTTCAACAACATAACGATCGCCAACTTTAGTCTTATTAGATTGAATCCCTTCATTTTCTAATGCTTTATAGAATCCTAAGTTACTCATAACTGTTGATACAATCATATTATTATTGAGTTCATGATTCTTACTCATGGCCTGTCCAATAATGAACATAATTTGGTCTCCATCAACGATGTTACCTTTCTCATCTACAGCGATTAATCTGTCACCATCACCATCGAAGGCCAAACCAAAGTCACACTCTGATTCCTCAACAACTTTAGCAAGCGCTTCAGGATGTGTCGATCCTACATCTTGATTAATGTTATATCCATTAGGATTACATCCAATTGTTACGGTATCAGCCTCTAAATCACCGAATAAAAATGGTGCTAATGAAGACGTAGAGCCATTTGCGCCATCCAATGCGATTTTCATACCATCTAAATCAACATCGACAGTTGATTTCAAGTAGCTGATATATTTTTGTGCACCTTCGAAATAATCAGAATAGTGAACAATGTCTTCGCCAACCGGTCTTGGTAAATCTGGATTCTCTTGATCTAAAAGTAATTCGATTTCTTGTTCTTGTTCATCAGATAACTTAAACCCATCAGAACCGAAGAATTTAATACCATTATCCGGAACAGGATTGTGAGAAGCAGATATCATAACACCAAGTTCGGCTTCCATTTCTCGCGTTAAATATGCCACACCAGGCGTAGAAATCACGCCTAAACGCATAACTTCAGCTCCGATTGAAATAAGACCTGCAATAAGTGCAGCTTCTAACATCTCACCTGACACACGCGTATCTCTACCTACTAGTACTTTAGGATGCTTTTCACCTTCATTATGTGCTAAAACATAGCCACCATAGCGTCCTAGTTTAAACGCAAGTTCTGGCGTTAATTCTTTATTTGCAACGCCCCTTACGCCGTCTGTACCAAAATATTTTGCCATTATATATATCTCCTTTATAATAAAAAACTCTATTTTATCGTAATTTTTGCAGTTGTATCACTTGGACTTACTTTTGTAACTTTGTCTGGAACTTGAAATTTCACTTTTTTCTCAGTTGACTCTGTCACACCTTCTAAATCTATTTTTGCAGTAATATCATCTATGTCTGCCAAGTCATCTTTATTGCCATAAATTTCAACTTCTTCATCACTTAATTTAATATTATCAACTTCTTGACCATTAGGTAGTGAACCAACTGCTTTTGTTTTCACTTTCACCTTTTTGCTATAGTCTTCAACTTTAACACTAAGATTTACCTCATTTGGTTGTATTGAAACATTAATTTTATTTAAATTTCTATCAAATGCTGTAATTTTCGCAACATCTGTTGTATCTTTAGAAACTTTGCTCTTATTTTTGTATGTTGCTTTTAAATAAGCAATTTTATCAATTTGTTTTTGTCCACCAGTAACTTTAACCGTATTTGGTGTAACACTTTGTTCACTCACTTTATAGTTAGCGTTCAAGTCATTGTTACTAACATCTGGCTCAACTTTTAAAGTCTTACTCACTTTCTTTTCAAGTGAGACAGTCGCTTCTTTAGGTTTCACAGTATAATCAATATCTTTATTCAATCCATTAACTTGAAATTGAGCAGTGTGTTTACCAGCCTTTTCACCACTTAAATCTAAAACTGCTTTAATGTCTTCCCCATTTTCAGCTTTTAACACTTGTGATTGTGGACCTGATATTTCAACATCCACCTTATCTGGAACATCACTTGCATATAAATTTTTATTATTATACTTAACTTGAACAGGTATATCTTGAATTGTTTCAGAAGACTTTTGGCTTAAATTATCCGCATCAAAAATATTTCCGAACATGTTATTGGCTGACAAAAAGAATACTATTGCTAATACAAGGGCAATTAATCTCAATCCCCATTTGCTTTCTAACATATTATTTCACACCTTTCTGTTGAAAGTGTGTGCCAAACCAGTGTTCAGCTAATAGTTCTTCAAAAGCTTCATTAGAAATATCTTTTCTCAATTTCCCATCAAATGTGACAGAAATTGAACCCGTTTCTTCTGATACGATAACCGTAAAGGCATCTGATACTTCTGATATACCTACAGCTGCTCGATGTCTTGTTCCTAAGCTTTTAGCAATTTTCGCACTATCAGAGAGTGGTAAGTAACTTGCTGCACTAGCAATTTTACTTTCTTGAATAATCATTGCACCATCGTGCAACGGTGTGTTAGGTATAAATACATTAGTTAATAATTCTTGTGATATCTCTGAATTCATTGCAATACCCGTTTCAATGTAATCCTGCAATCCAGTTTCCTTTTCAAAAACAATCAATGCGCCAATACGACGTTTCGCCATATATTGTACAGCTTTCGTTACTGCAGCTATCAACTTACCTTCATCACTGTTTAAATTCGTTGAATAACGTTTAAATAGGCTGCCTCGTCCTAATTGTTCTAATGCGCGTCTAATTTCTGGTTGGAAAATCACGATTAATGCTAGCACACCCCATTGGATAACTAAATCAAATAAGCGGGATGTCGCCGTTAAATTCAGCATTTTACTCACTTGTTGACCAATTACTATTACAACAATACCTTTTAATAATTGAATCGCCTTGGTACCTTTAAAAACTGTAATGAGAAGATAAAGTACATACCATACTATGAGTAAGTCGAGTACACTTGTTATTATTTTTACTGTACTCCAATTGTCAAAAAAGTTGGATAAATCCATAACATCTCCTCCGGTTATCTGTTCCCATGTTATATATTATACCAATCATAACACTAACTGTCATATTTAGTATTTAATTTTTGGACATAAAATAAAAAGAAAAGTCTATGAAATCTAATTTTCAAAATAGATTTCACAGACTCACTTTTTAAACAATATTGTTAAAAGTTTATTGCCATAAAATTCGTGATAGGTATTTCAATTGATATGGATTACAAACATAAATTAAGTCTATCAAAGATACAGCCACTCACAGAATTAATTATAATAATGTTTCTCCAAAGAAACTTCCTACTAAACCAACAGCTTGTTCCGCCGTATCGTTATTATGATCTATCAATGGATTCACTTCAACTAAGTCCATTGAAGTAATTAGTTTTGAATTGTGTAATAATTCCAATGCAAAATGACTTTCTCGATAAGTTAATCCACCCAATACTCTTGTCCCAGTACCTGGTGTTTCAATTGGATCTAAAGCATCCACATCAAGCGATAAATGTACACCATCCGTCTTCTTAGCTTTCAAATAATCTATCGTTTCTTCCATTACTTGCTTTATACCATATCTATCTACTTCAGCCATTGTATATGTTTTGATATTATGTTCTTTAATATAACGACGTTCACCAGCATCTAGATCTCTCATACCAATTAATACAATATTTTCTGGTTTCACTTTTGGTGTGTAACCTGAAATATTTACTAATTGTTCATCACCTTCACCTGCTAAGATACGTAATGGCATACCGTGTATATTACCAGAAGGTGACTCCTCAGGTACATTTAAATCACCATGCGCATCATACCAAATTACCCCTAAATTTTCATAATGCTTACTAATACCTGATATTGAACCAATTGCTATAGAATGATCTCCACCTAAAATAAGTGGAAAATGATTATTATCTATACTTTCAGAAACTGCATCGCTTAATCGTGTAGATGTCTCCACAATTTCCTGTAAATTTCGTAAACCTTGTTGTTCTGAATTAAACTTATTCAAATCTAACTCAGGAAGTTGTAAATTCCCTGAATCTTTGACTTCGTGACCTATTGCACTAATACGCGCTACTATACCTGCATAACGAATTGCATCTGGACCAAGATTTACCCCTAATTTTCTTTGTCCAAAAGTAGACGGTGCGCCAATAATTTCAATTGTTTTGTTCATTTATAAAACCCCTTTGTTATTATCTGATACTAGAATAATCTAAAAAGTTTGACATTTCAAGTTAACATTAATCATCAAAGATACTTCTATATAGCAGTTTTACATATAAAACCATAATAATGATTTATCATTCAATTAAAGTCTTTAAACCACAGATAATCAATGCTTTTCGTACATATAAATGTATAAACATTTTTTTATATTAAAACACAAAAAAAGTACTTCTCATAAAGAGAAGTACTTAAAAGTGAGCCATAGTGGGCTCGAACCACTGACCCTCTGATTAAAAGTCAGATGCTCTACCAACTGAGCTAATGGCTCTAATGGCTGGGCTAGCTGGATTCGAACCAGCGCGTGATGGAGTCAAAGTCCATTGCCTTACCGCTTGGCTATAGCCCATAAATGGTGGAGGGGGGCAGATTCGAACTGCCGAACCCGAAGGAGCGGATTTACAGTCCGCCGCGTTTAGCCACTTCGCTACCCCTCCAAGCTATTTAGTTAAAAATGGTGGAGAATGACGGGTTCGAACCGCCGACCCTCTGCTTGTAAGGCAGATGCTCTCCCAGCTGAGCTAATTCTCCAATATGTAATGACCCCGACGGGACTCGAACCCGTGTTACCGCCGTGAAAGGGCGGTGTCTTAACCGCTTGACCACGGGGCCATATGGCTCCACAGGTAGGACTCGAACCTACGACCGATCGGTTAACAGCCGATAGCTCTACCACTGAGCTACTGTGGAATAATATAAATTGCCTGGCAACGTCCTACTCTTGCGGAACGTAAGTCCGACTACCATCGGCGCTAAGGAGCTTAACTTCTGTGTTCGGCATGGGAACAGG
>NZ_JBOIRQ010000036.1:0-9925 GCF_051413795.1 Staphylococcus caeli
GATAAAAATAAAGAAAACGATAATTTCTACATTATTTCAATAGAAATTATCGTTTTCTGTTTAGTCAGAGACATTTATGTCCCAGCCTGTTCTAATATTGTAATTCTATTTCTCAGTATTTACTTACTCGCTTTAAAAGCATTATCTATTTTTGTAAGTTGATCCACGAAATTATGAACTTCTTCCGTAGTAAATTTATCTCCCAAACGTTCCTTAACAGCTTCTGTCATAACAGAAGTTGCTTTTTTCAGAAACATTTCACCTTCATCACTCAAGGTAATTAATTTAATACGCTTATTACTAGAATGTGCACGTTGTACATAACCCATTTCTTCTAATTTAGCGATGCGCTTAGAGGCAGCTGTTTTAAATATATTCTGTAATTGTGCGAGCTCATTAATCGTCACTTTTCCTTCAGTCTTGATGATTCTCATGGCTTCAATCTGTTCTCGTGACAATAAATTACTTAGCCCTGTTTCTTTCACAATTTCAACAATTTCTTTATTCAAATACAACATGACAATCTGAAATTTAGTAATTGCTTCTTCTATCGTTCGATCTACACTTTCCAAAATGAGCACCTCCACTTTGCGCTTATTTAAACTCTAATGAGAAAGGAACCTTGTCTCTCTTATTAAACCATAGTAACACAAGGTATTGTAAAATAATCATTACTACAATAATACCTACTAATAATGCTACTACAAATCCAAAATCAAAGTGCCCAGCATGCGTAAATATTGCTTCTCTATATCCTTGAATGGCATAAGACATTGGTGAGAATGGGTGAATCCATCTAAAGAATTGTGCTGACAATTCAATCGGGAACATACCTTCACTCGAACTTAATTGTAAAATAAGTAAAACCATAGATATAAATAACCCAATTCTATCTAATAATAGACTTAAGAAAGTTGTGATTGTAATTGCCGCTATTGCCCATAGTAAACCTACAAGTATAAATTTACCGATATCATCAATTGACATATTAAGTGCAAAAATTGCCCAGCTACTCATTAACAGTGCAGACAGCGTCCCTTGCACAATGTAAAGAAGTAATTTACCAAAGACTTGTTTTAGCGATGTGATGTCATTACTTAGCATTTTTCTGAGTGGATAAATTGCACTAAATGAAACAGCACCTACAAATAAACTTACACTCGCCATGTATGGCACAATCGTTTCACCATATTTATCGGCTTTTGTAATATTATTTTCATTTATTTTCGTCACATTGTTTAAGGCTTTCTCGTTATCACCTTCAAATGCTACCCCTTTTTGTTGTTTGACTGACTTATCAATTTTATCTTTTAACTGATCGTTATTTTGTTTCAATTGATTTAAACCGTCTGTAACTTGCTGATTGCCTGATATTAGCTGCTGTGCTGGTTGTCCAACTGCTGGTGCTAATTGGTTTAATCCATCTGTCACTTGTTGGTTACCATCAATTAATTGTGACTCTGCATCTGACATTTGTCCTAAAGCTTTAGACGTATCTTGGAATCCTGACTGTGATTTCTTTCCACTTGCAAATAATTGATCTAAGTAGTTACTTCTAATATTGTCTTTTATTGAATTGGTAACCGTATCAATTGCTTTTTGTGCTGACTGGCTCCCTGTATAGCTAGAACCTGGATTAACTTGTGTTTCCAACTCTATTTTTTTAGGATTTTTATCTAATAATGTTGTCGCATTTTTGGACGCATCCTTAGGAATAATAATTGTACCAACACTTTCCCCTTTTTCTAATTGCTTATATGCTTCTTTTTCCGAAACATTTTGAAAATCAAATTTGTCGTTATCCTTTAATTTATCTACAACATCATTCCCAATTGTGACCTTTTCACCATTCAATTTTGCATTTTCATCTTGATTAACGATAGAAATTTTTAATTGGTCCGTTTTATCATATGGACTCCACATAGACCCAACAAATAATGCTACATATAATAGCGGAATTGCTGCAATTGCAATAAGTGCCACAATAAGCATTTTATTTCTAAAAATAAATTTAAATTCATTAAACATTTGACTCGACCTTTCTACTTTTTATATTGTACACCCTATGTACTGTTAGAGATTAAAAAATCTTTGCAATTGAAATCATCAGCCTTATCTTATTACTCATGCTTTTAGAATATTAATGCAAAGTTAATTTTAAAATAGTACACCCCTTATACAGTTTTATATCATACGCTTACCAAAACTAGTTGTCAATTCTGTAATTCAAAACATCAGAAATTCTAAAGTTTGAAATTCCATTTATACATATAATTAATTGTAAATGGAATACATAATAATTTCATAAAATAACTAATTTAGTGTATTGCGAACTAACAATAAAAAGCGTAATTTTATAATATGCATACATTCTAAAGGAGGACATCATGTTAAAAATAGAAAATCTATATAAACAGTTTAAAGGTTCGGACTTTAATATTATCGATGGCGTTTCTTTAAATATAAACAAAGGAGAAATTGTAGGTTTAATTGGTAAGAATGGTGCTGGTAAAACAACCCTTATGAAAATGATAGCAAAGACTAAAAGACCGACTTCTGGAACAATTACTTTGCACAATAATAATATTTTCCAAAATCACAATGTATTAAAAAATGTAGGTATCATGATTGATACGGTACATTTCAAACATTTTTCGGCAAGGCAAAATTTAATTTATTATTTAAAGGTTAATAATAAAACTCAATTTTTAAATAATATCGATAATATGCTAGAACTTGTAGGACTATCACATACACATAATAAGAAAATAAAAGATTTCTCTTTTGGTATGAAACAACGTTTATCTTTAGCTATGTGCTTGCTAGATGAACCTGAATTAGCAATCATGGATGAACCCTTTGTTGGTTTAGATCCAAACGGAGTCAAAACATTAATTCAATCTTTAAGAACTTGGGTTTCCCAAAAAGGAATAGCGCTACTTATTTCTAGTCATCAATTGAACGAGTTAGAAGAAGTTTGCGATAGATTTGCCTTTTGAAAAACGGAAAACTTACACCTATTGATTATAGCAAAGCACAATTCATTAAAGTCGTAGTTCAAGAATCTATATATCCTGAGCATCGTTCAGAACTATTAGCTTTATACTCAACAATCACAGATATAAAAGAAAACGAAGTTATTATTAACGAAAATTCTAATGAATATAATGATATCATCAAATATTTGGTTCAAGAATACACACTTGTAAGCTCTAGTAGCACACAAGATAATTTGTATCAGTACTTTGATGATTTAGAAAAGGAGTAACGAAATGCTAGTAAAAAATAATTTTTTAAATGTATCTTCTCGTACTTCAGCAATGATTTTTTATGCGATAGCCCTTTATCCATTTTTATATCTAATAACACTCATTCTTCCAACAAATTTTATGCAAATCGGTGGAGAAAGTAATGCTCTTTCGGGTTTAGAATTCTTTTATGGAGTTTTACTTGCACAATCGCAATTTGCAGTTCCTTTAATTTTAATGACCTATTTTGTTAGTTATCTTTTCTTCGAAGAATACGAATCCGGCAGACTCATTTTTTATAAGGATACAAGTCGTGCGTATCTCTATAATTCAAAATTAATTGTTTTACTAGCTATGTATGCTATATACTATTTAATTTTATTTATTTCATCTATACTTTTATATTTCACTTATATTCATAATTTTGATTATGCGTCTGGTTTGTTTTTATCAAATTCAACTGCAACCAATTTTAGTACATTGCTAAGTATTATAGGACTTTTTTGTATCACTTTAATTGCTATATGTTTTTCTATCATGTTATCCATGAAATTATCCACAGGATTTAATATTTTAGGTGTTATTGTATTACTCATGTTCATGGTCATATCACCTATGATTCATGGCTTAAAATACTTATTTCCAAATGGCTATGATGAAGCTTATAATCTAAATGACTTTTTTATTAAACTGTGTTTAATGTTGTTAACAACACTCATATATTCAGCTATTTGCTACTTCATCGGTCTTAAAATGTTTAAACGTTTAGAATATTAATCCTATTTATCATCTCTTCATAATTATAATGTAAAATTAAACAGCAAGGCTTCTAAACTTTATAGAAGCCTTGCTGTTTAGCTCTTGATTTATACTTTTCTGTAGCGTTTCAATCCAATGATATTAAGAACAGTGAATACGAAAATAAAGACGAAGAGAATACATATATCAAACCAAATGAATTCAAAGCCTTGTCCTTTAATCATAATATTTGTCAAAGCATCACCTGCATATCTTAAAGGAAATAAATAACCAATAACACTGACCCAATTTGCAATATTCTCTAAAGGTATAATACCTGAAAAGAAAACTTGAGGAATTGCAACGATTGGAATAAACTGTATCATTTGAAATTCAGAGTTCGCGAATGTCGATACGAATATCCCCATTGCTAAAGCAGCGAGTGCAATTAAAATGTTTATCAATAATACCCATCCAATATTACCTGCAACCTCAATATTTAAAATCAGAATCGCATAAAATACAATTAGCAATGTCTGTAAAATTGCAAACAAGCCGTAACCCGCTAAATATCCAAACACAATTTCACTGCGTTTCACTGAAGTCGCTAATAAACGTTCAAGTGTACCGTTCGTACGCTCTCTCAACAAACCAATGCCAGAAATCAGAAAAACAAAGAGGAATACGAAGAAGCCAATTAAAATTGGAAACATTTTATCAAAATAAGTGCTATCTACATCACCATATAAATAATGATTATCTAACTTTGTAGCATCATCCTGTTGTACTTGCCCTTGTTTCATATTTCCAGGTATCTTTTCAACAATTTTCATCATATCTTGCATTTTATTTTTTTGGATTGCACTACCAAGTAATTGCTTAGTTGAAGCTGTCTTATTCGGATCCTCGTTTGCATAGGTTACCTCTAATTCTGTCCCATTTTTTGAAATATAGCTATCCAAATTTGAATCTACAATAGTTTTATTTATTGAGTTTGCTGAATCTATTTTTTCAATATCTACCTTATCAGATGGCAAAGCATTTACAATTTTATTGGGCACATTGTCATCTATACCAATTTTCAAATTAGTTTCCGAATTGGTATCAAAGACGAAATAAAGCAAAGTTAATACTAAAATTGGTGCAAATAACATCAATGCCAGTGTTCTTTTATCTCGTAATAATTCTTTAATTACTCGTATAAAGACTGCTTTAAATCTCATGATTGTACCTCCGCTTCTGCTTTAATAAATACTTCTTCTATTGAATCTACCCCGAATTTAGCTTTCAGTTCTTGTGGTGTGCCCATTGTGAATAAGCGACCTTCAACAATAAGTGCAATATAATCACAACGTTCAGCTTCTCCCATCACATGTGTTGTCACAATGATTGATTTATTAGCTTCGGTTAATTGGTTCAATTGCTTCCAAATGTCTTTTCTCAGACTTGGATCAATACCGACTGTCGGCTCATCTAATATAATAAAATCAGGATTAGATAACAAAGTAATAGCTAATGATAATCTACGTTTCATACCACCAGAAAACGTATTAACAATATTGTCCAATTTGCTTTCCAAATTGACTAGTTGCATATTCTGCTCAATGGCTTGTTTTAAATCGTCTCCTTTTAATCCCATTAAATTTCCGAAAAAAACTAGATTTTCACGGGCAGTTAACGATTCATATAATGCGTCACTTTGTCCCATGTAACCTATTTCATTCAAAATTTTGCGATTAGGAATTTCAGTATTAAAGATTTGTGCATGACCACCATCTAACTTTTCCATGCCCATTAAACATTTAATTGTAGTTGTCTTACCTGAACCACTAGGGCCAATTAGTCCTAATATTTTTCCATAAGGTAGCTCGATTTCAATATTATCGAGTATTTTTTTCTTGCCGTAATATTTAGTTGCGCCTGTTAATTTTGCTACTAGTTCAGACATATTCTCCCTCCTATTAGACACAGTGTCAATTATCATTCATAATGCGATTATAACCCTCTATTTTTTAAAAGCAACGGGAAAATGATCGTTAATGAACATAATAAAAAATATGTCTAATAATATTTGGAGTGATAAGCTTGAAAGAAGAAATGATAACAGATGCACGTATACTCAAAACAAAAAGAAGTACCAGAAAAGCGTTACTTTCACTATTAAAAGTTAAAAAGTATGATGCTATATCAGTAAAAGATATTTGTGAAACTGCAAATATTAGTCGTGGTACCTTCTATTTACATTACAAAGATAAATTCGATTTAGTACAACAATATCAGTATGAAATCACAAAAGAAGGTAGTAAAAGGGTTAAAAATTTATTGTCTCATGAGCGACATTTATTGTATTATCATATGATTCATTTTTGGAGTAACGAAGCCGAGTTGCTATTACTACTTATTTCCAATAATGGTTCTCCAGATATTCAAAATCAATTAAAAAGAACATTGCAGTATAATGCTGAAAAAAATGTTTTCCCCTACATTAAGAAGTCTAACTTCACAGAAAAAGAAAAACATTATTTTGTGGTGTTTATCAGTAATGCTATTTTTGGAATTATTCAAGAGTGGGTAAATAATGGCCAACAGGAAACACCTGAAGAACTATCTGACATCATTAATACAATTATTCCTGATTCTTTATTAGGATAATGGTCATAATAAAGAATAAATCACATTATATACAAAACTTTACATACTTTTCAAAAACATGTCGCATCATATTTAAAAATTTACAAAAAATTAAAATAACTATTTATTTCCAATAATTCATATAAAAAACTATTATTACACTTAGGAATTAAAAATGATGAGTTAGGCATTTTTACTCAATTTATTAATTATTGAATGTATATTGTACTTAATAAATTAAAGCGAAAGTTTTAATTTTAAATTTCTAAAATAAAAGGAGTGTTTCACATGGCAGGAATCGTAGAAGCAATTAGTAACGCAGTAAACGCAGGTATCGCTCACGACTGCGCAACTATGGGTGTTAGTATCGCTGATGTTTTAGCTAAAGGTGTAGACTTTATTTTAGGTTTCTTTAAATAAATACGCACAAAACAGCCCCCTTCTATAACGCTCCATTCGGAGAATTGTATAGAACTGGGGGCTTTATTTATATTTATTAAGTAAATTTGTAGATATATGACAATAATCATTCGGAAAGCGAGATAATCTATCTTGATGTATGTCAGCACTTTTAACATAATTGGTTAATGGTAATATTTCTGTAGCAATCAAATGATGATTTTCAAATTTTTCAATGAATCGTTGTGCCTCTTTTAAATGTCTTGTGTCTACACTGTATAGTCCTGTTCTGTATTTTAAACCCACATCTTCTCCTTGTTTATTCACACTGTATGGATCTATAATCTCAAATAAGTAATACATTAAATCTGTAACTGTAACTATACTGGGATCAAATTCTGTTTTAACCACTTCAACATAGCCATCATAATCGCCTTCTAATGTATTAGTAGTACCATTAGCTCTTCCTGCTTCTGTGTGTATCACTCCTGGAAGTGTTTTTACAAATGCTTGAACACCCCATAAACATCCACCGGCTAAATACACAGTTTCCATATTTATGATTCACCTCTTAATAATGTTTTATTTTATTAATTATAGTGCTTTCAATCGTTTGTTTCCAAATATTACAAATAACTGTACCTTTCTATGAATCATTTTATATTCTGAAACTTAAAAATTGAATGTAGTTCTAAGACAAATTTTTTAGTACTATTCTACATATATATTTGTACGATACATGATTTTTATTAAATATATCTAAATTTATAAATTGAATAATATCCCTTTTTTGTTATAATGTAATAATGGTATTTTTGTGATTCGTATTAATAAATCAAACACACACTAACGCATATGATATATACATTGGTATGAAAAATATATTTAAAAGGAGAGTAATTTATGGATTATAGAGTATTATTGTATTACAAATATACAACGATTGAAGACCCCGAATTATTTGCTACTGCGCATTTAGATTTTTGTAAAGATTTAGAACTTAAAGGACGTATTCTCGTATCTACGGAAGGCATCAATGGCACAGTTTCTGGTACTGTCGAAGCGACTGATAAATATATGGAAGCTTTAAAAAATGACGCGAGATTCCAAGGCATTACTTTCAAAATAGATGAAGCTGAAGGGCATGCATTCAAAAAAATGCATGTACGTCCTAGACAAGAAATTGTTGCATTAGACCTTGAAGATGACGTTAACCCAAGAGAGCTTACTGGTAACTACTTATCACCAAAAGAATTTAGAGAAGCTTTATTATCAGACGATACAGTCGTTATTGATGCAAGAAATGACTATGAATATGACTTAGGGCATTTCCGTGGTGCTGTTCGTCCTGATATTACAAGATTCAGAGACTTACCTGATTGGATTAAAGAAAATAAAGACCAATTTATGGATAAGAAAATCGTTACTTACTGTACTGGTGGTATTCGCTGTGAAAAATTCTCAGGTTACCTTTTAAAAGAAGGATTCGAAGATGTAAGTCAACTTGAAGGTGGTATTGCAACATACGGCAAAGATCCTGAAACAAAAGGTGAATTCTGGGATGGAAAAATGTATGTGTTTGATGAACGTATAAGCGTTGAAGTCAATCACGTAGATAAAACAGTGGTCGGTAAAGAATGGTTTGATGCTACGCCATGTGAACGTTATATCAACTGTAGCAATCCTGAATGTAACAAACAGATTCTTGTATCAGAAGAAAATGAAGCTCGTTATTTAGGTGCATGCTCACATGAATGTGCAGCACATGAAAATAACCGTTATGTAAAAAAACATAACATTAGTGATGAAGAAAAAGCGAAACGCTTAGAAAACTTCAAAGAATTAGTAAAATAAGTATAATAAATGCCTCTACTATTGAAATTTAGCAGAGGCGTTTTTTTATTGAAAAATATTTAAATCTTTAAGCGCATTTTTTAAATTAATTTCGTCCCATGGCATATACTCAGCTACCGTGAATCCAACCACATCATTATTTTGTGAAATACCTGTAAGAATCTCATTTAAACGTGACAGTGACATTTGACCTGAAGCTGCTGGAAATGACTCAACATTAGGCTCGGCAAAATAAGTTGAACGAAATTCGTTAGGATTTAATACATCAATATCAAAGTGAATTGCAATTTTGGTAAAGTTATTATCATCTATCCATCGCTGTATTTCTTCATAATTGTAACTATCTGTACCTTGAACTTTATAGTCGAATTTTAAATTTTCAAGATTTTCTGCTTCAAAATCTAATAACTTTTGAAGTCCGACATATAAGAACTGATTGGTCGTCAACGGCTTGTTCATCAAGTTTGATAACTCACTATCTCCTTCTCCCAATAAATTTGCCACAACCATCGCATGTTCATTTGTGAAATCTTTTGGATACGATATATCTGGATGCGTATCAATCCAAATGACCCCAAATTCATCGCCATATTTCTCATTTAAGTAATCGAACGGCGCTTGCGACACCATGCAATTACCACCTAATGTGATTACTTTTTCTGGTTGCTCTGTTTTCAAAATTGCTCGTGCTTGTTTTACATTATCTATAATTTGAGACTGACCGTAGACTCCATTTTCTAACTCTAGAGCATTTTCATTAGGTGCTGCTACGTCAATTTTAAATTCTTGTTGATTATTGTTATTCGGCAATAACCAACTCAATAAATGAGCTCCGTGATAATAAGCCTCTCTCCCGCCACCTTGCCAGTCTGGTGCAATAAGTCTAATCGTACGATTCATAAAAAATCCCTCCATAGATTTATTCATTTCTATATTTATTGTAATTCAAATTAGCTTTTTTTGTTTGACGGATTGTAATATTAAGTGCAACACTCTTAAAATTTCATAAAAAAAATGCCCATAAACGGCACTCTATTGTAAGATGTTAATAACCA
>NZ_JBOIRQ010000037.1:0-8595 GCF_051413795.1 Staphylococcus caeli
TTGTGGTTATTAACATCTTACAATAGAGTGCCGTTTATGGGCATTTTTTTATGAAATTTTAAGAGTGTTGCACTTAATATTACAATCCGTCCATTAATAAAAATTTTTCTAAAACAAGTTCACCATTTTTATTCAGAAAAATCCCCCGAGATGTTCTATAGAATAAATGGCACCCAAAATATGTTTCTACTTGTTTGATCCGTTTGCTTAACGCAGGTGTACTAATATTAAGCAAACTAGAAGCATGGTTGAGACTTCTACATTCTGCAACTTTTATGTAATCCTCTATATAATCTATATTCATGTGTAATCTCCCTTTTAACAAGTACTTAATACCTCATTTAACTCATTCATTATTCTCTTAATATGTATATCATATTACACTTAATCTATAAATTTAATGAAGATGCTTATAAATTAAATATTTTAAGTCTTAGTTTCCAAAAATTAGTGATGGAGTTGGTTTTATGAGAAAGATATGGGTTTTAGCATTAGGTATGTTTGCTTTAGGCATGGATACATATATTGTAGCAGGGCTATTACCAGAAATGAGTAGAAGTTTTAATAAGACGAGTGCAGAAATTGGTCAAGGTGTTACGGTTTTTACTTTGTGCTTTGCGTTATCTGCACCTGTTTTTTCAGCACTTCTAGCTAAATATCCTGTCAAAAATATATTGTTGGTTGCTTTATGTATTTTTGGGTTAGCTAATCTAATGACTATTGCAGCTCCAAATTATTCTACATATATCATATCAAGGTGTATAGCTGGGCTAGGCGCGGGTATTTTTTCACCAATGGCAGTCAGTGCAGGTAGTTACTTGGTTGATACAAAACATAAAGGACAAGCCTTGGCTTTTGTTGTTGGAGGTATGAGCATAGGAACAGTAATTGGAGTACCTTTGGGTTTGCAATTATCTAGTATCATGGGATGGCGTTACTCAATTGCTGTCATTGTAGTGCTTAGTCTATTAGCATTTATATGTATTTTCATTTTATTACCTAATTTTAAAATATCTGCTCCTCCAAGTATTGCAACAAGATTTGCATTATTTTTAGACATTCAAGTTTTAAAAGTCATCTCTGTAACGATTTGTGCTTCAATCGCTAGTTTAGGACTATATACTTATCTTGCAGAAATTATTGAAAAATCACTTTCATCAGAGAATATAGCTATATTTTTGACTACATGGGGTATTGGTGGTGTTCTAGGTAGTTTTACGGTAGGTATAGCTATTGATAAATTTAAAAATACTCAAATATTAATGTTGGTGATTTTAATATTTTTAGGTTGCAGTATAGGACTGATACCTATATTAATTAAAGTACCACTTTTGGGACTTCTACCATTTTTGCTTTGGGGAGCTATGGGTTGGGCTACTCAAGCACCTCAGCAACATATTTTATTACAGAATCATAGAGAACACGGTAGCACCTCAGTTGCGTTAAATAGTTCTGTAAATTATTTTGGTAGTGCAATGGGTGCTGCATTAGGCGGCGTTATCCTTACTCAAGGAGGTACAGTCGAGGTATTAATTTATAGTGCGTTAATTATTATCATTATCGGTATTGTTATTCAACTATTTAATATATTTAGTAGTAAATCTTAAAATAAAATGAGTTATTTAAGCTGGGGCATAAATACGTGTTCCAGTTTTTTTAAACTAAAAAGTATAACTGTATGATTTAACAAATTTTGATGCGCGGTATGTAGATTATATTTTATTATAATACAGATTAATTAATAATTTTTTCATATAAAAAGACTATCAAACAAATAAAATTCATGGTAATATGAAAACGGTTACATATAGTGAGGTGGTTTTTATGCCGACAATTAAAGAGGTTGCCCAATTAGCAGGATGTTCTGTTGCTACAGTTTCAAGGGTGATTAACAACAATGGTTATGTGAAGGAAAAAACTAAGGAAAAGATTGAAAAAGCAATTCAACAATTAAACTATCAACCTAATGAAGCAGCACGCACGTTATTTAAACAAAAATCAAAGATAATCGGCTTGTTGCTCCCGGATATTAGCAATCCATTTTTTACTTTAATTGCACGAGGTGTCGAGGATATTGCGGTGAAGTATGGTTATCAAGTATTGATTGGAAATAGTGATAATGATAGTGACAAAGTCAGAACTTATCTATCAACATTTGCATCATATAATTGTGCAGGTTTGATAACGACAGCATTAAATGAACATGATATTGAAAATGTATTAAAACCTATGAAAATCCCATTTGTCTTTATTGACCGAACTAATCATGAGCATGGGGGAATAGCTACAAATCATTTTGAAGGTGGCAAGCTCCAAGCCCAAATTATTCATGATGGCAATAGTAAAAGTGTATTAATTATCCATGAGGATTTATCGATTAATGCATTTAATCAACGTATTGAAGGTGTGGAATCTGTATTAAATGAACATGACATAAAGTTTATAAGAATGAGCGCTCAATCTATTGATGATAATGATAAGTTGTTTGACTGTATTCAGCAACAACAAGTGGATAGCATTATTTGTAGTAATGATTTATTAGCGATAAAGATTTTGGGGCGTATTCAACAATATGGTTATATAGTTCCAACAGATTTACAAGTTATTGGATACGATAATATTCCTTTTTCAGAGATGACTTTTCCACAAATTACAACTATCGATCAATCTGCGTACCATTTAGGTGAATTAGCAGTTTCGCAATTACTGAATGTAGGAGGTAGTAGGAAGACACAACTTGATAATGAAGTGGCTCTTTCAGTTAGGAAACGCGCAAGTATTAGAAAATAATACGAAATATGTAACGGGTTACATATATATGGGGGCATAGCTTAATGTATAAAACAGGTATTCTAAATAGTGAAATATCCAAATTACTAAGTGATTTAGGGCATACTGATCAAATTATTATTGCAGATTGTGGTCTGCCTGTTCCACAAGGTGTTAAGAAGATAGACCTTGCTTTGGAATTTGGGAAGCCTACATTTTTAGACGTTTTTCATTTAATTAAAAAACATATGGTTATAGAATCCATTACAATCGCTGACGAAATGATTTCAGATAATAGAGTAATATATTCACAATTAGTTGCTGAAAGTATAAATATTACAACAAAGTCACACCATGATTTAAAAACGCATAGTGAAAATGTAAAAGCGGTCATTCGAACTGGCGAAGCAACACCTTATGCTAATGCAATATTAACAAGTGGTGTTTTATTTTAAAGGAGGTTAAATGATGATACAAATGAAGCAAATTCACAAATCATTTGGACAAAATAATGTGCTTATGGGTGTGGATTTTGAAATTGGCGATGCTGAAGTACATGCGCTAATGGGAGAAAATGGTGCAGGTAAAAGTACGTTGATGAAGATTCTAACGGGCGTTCATGAAGCGGATAAAGGTAATATTTTTGAAAATGGTGAGCCGCTTCACTTTAAAAATACTAAAGATGCTGAAATAAATGGTGTGTCGTTTATTCAACAAGAATTAAACATATGGCCTAATTTAACGGTTCTAGAAAATTTATTTTTAGGCAAAGAACCAACAAAGCTTTTAGGAATTATAGATACACATACGATGAAATTACAAGCAAAGGAACTATTTCAAAAATTAAATATCGATGTCGACTTAAATCAGATGGCTGGCTCTTTATCTATTGGTATGCAACAAATGCTCGAAATTAGCAAAGCGCTTATGCAAGACTCTAAAGTGATTATCATGGATGAACCGACTGCTGCTTTGACAAATACAGAGATAGACGTTCTGTTTAATCAAATCAGAAAGTTAAAAAGTGAAGGTGTTTCATTTGTTTATATTTCACATAGAATGGAGGAAATTTTTAATATTTCAGATCGCATTACAGTTATGAGAGATGGACGCTCCATATTAACTTCGACAACTGAAACTACAACACCGTCTGAAATTATCAAAGCAATGATCGGTAGAGATCTAGAGCATCAATATCCAACAAGACAATATAATCAGGGAGCATGTGTATTATCTGTCAATAAGCTGCATTCCTCTGAGCATAAATTAAAAAACATACATTTTGACTTACATAAGGGTGAAATACTAGGATTCAGTGGTTTGATGGGAGCGGGTCGCTCAGAAATTATGCGTGTACTTTTCGGATTGGATAAAGGAGATATGCAGGTGACATTGAATGATCATGTTATTCATATCGATAATCCTAATCGAGCTATTCAACATGGCTTAGCATTTATTACAGAAAATAGAAAAGAAGAGGGGCTAGTGCTTCAAGATTCTATATTAGAAAATATTTCATTACCAGCATTAAAAAGTTTTTCGAAATCGGGATTTTTAACAGAGCATACGATGAAGGATTATACGGAGAAAATGATTCAACGTTTAAATATCAAAGGTAAACAAGATGATAGTTGTATAGACCTATCTGGAGGGAACCAACAAAAGGTTGTGCTTGCAAAATGGATTGCTACAGCACCACATGTATTAATATTAGATGAACCGACAAGAGGTATTGATGTTGGAGCCAAACGTGAAATCTATCAATTGATGCATGAACTTACAGAACGGGGCATGTCAATCATCATGATTTCATCAGAGTTACCTGAAATTATTGGTATGAGTGATAGAGTTGCTGTGGTACATGAAGGTAATATAGCTGGTGTTTTAGAAAAAGCTGATATATCAGAAGAAAATATTATGACTTTAGCTACTGGAGGGAAAATCAATGAAACAGTCTAGTTTATCATTCTCGTATTTAGAAAAAATTATTCCATTTATTGGTTTAATTTTATTGGTAATTATAATAAGTGTATTAAATAGTGCATTTTTGGAACCATCAAATTTGTTTAATTTATTACGACAAGTATCGATTAATGGGTTAATCGCATTTGGTATGACCTTTGTTATTTTAACTGGTGGCATAGATCTATCTGTCGGTTCTACATTGGCTTTATCGAGTGCTGCGATTGCGATTATGATGATCTCAGGTGTGGATTCAATCATAGCATTATTAGTTGGCTGTATATTTGGAGCGATTTTAGGTGCTATAAATGGCCTTTTAATCACTTTAGGTAAGATGGCACCATTTATTGCAACATTAGCTACTATGACCGTATTTAGAGGTGTTACATTGGTTATAACGGATGGTAATCCTATTACTAATTTAAATGGGAACTATGCATTCCAACTGTTTGGTAGAGGTTATTTTTTAGGAATACCTGTACCTGCTGTAACGATGTTTATCACTTTCATCATACTTTATATTATTTTACATAAAACAGTGTTTGGCAGACAAACGTATGCAATGGGTGGTAATGAGAAAGCTGCTTTTATATCAGGAATTAAAGTTAATAAATTAAAAATTATGATTTATAGTTTAGCTGGCTTGATGTCCGCAATGGCAGGTGCAATATTGACGTCTCGTTTAAACTCAGCACAACCAACTGCGGGAATGTCTTATGAACTTGATGCTATTGCAGCTGTAGTGCTTGGTGGTACATCTTTAACAGGTGGTAAAGGACGTATACTTGGTACTTTAATTGGCGTACTTATTATCGGTGTTTTAAATAATGGCTTAAACTTACTAGGTGTTTCTTCATTTTATCAACAAGTCGTTAAAGGTGTTGTAATTATTATTGCAGTATTAATTGATAGAAAAAATAAATAGTGATTGGTGATGATTAAATGAAAAAAGTATGGATGATAATAATTGCGACGTTACTCTTTCTTACAGGGTGTTCATTAGAATCACCTTTGGAACAAAATGACAGTGGCAAATCAGATAAGAAAAAAGAAGATATTGTCATTGGTGTGAGTATTTCTACGCTGAATAATCCATTTTTTGTAAAGATTAAAGATGGTATTGAAGCAGAAGCTAAGAAACAAGGTGTTAAAGTTAAATTTGCAGATGCTCAAGATGATGCTGCTAAACAAGCGAATGACATTGATGACTTAATACAGCAGAATGTAGATTATCTTATTGTAAATCCTACAGATTCTGATGCTATATCGGGTAGTATTCAAATTGCGAATGATCAAAATATACCTGTAGTGACATTAGACAGAGAAGTAGCTAAAGGAAAAGTGGCGTCATTTATTGCTTCAGATAATGTTAAAGGTGGCGAGATGGCAGGAAAATTAATCGCTGAGAAATTTGGCGAAGATACTAAAGTTGCTGAATTAGAAGGTATTCCAGGAGCAAGTGCTACTCGAGAACGGGGTAAGGGGTTCCATAATGTTGCCGATGACTCATTAGATGTTGTCTCAAAACAAAGCGCTAAATTTAATCGAACTGAAGGATTGAATGTAACACAAAACATTATTCAGGCTCATCCCGATATTAAAGCTATTTTTGCTCAAAATGATGAAATGGCATTAGGTGCCGTAGAAGCGGTAGGAAATAAAGATATTAAAGTTATTGGATTCGATGGTAATGAAGATGCGATTAAATCAGTAGATAACCAAAAATTATTCGCTACTGTAGCCCAACAACCTCATTTGATGGGCGAAGAAAGCATTAAGACAGTGATGAACTTAATTGAAGGGAAGAAAGTTGAAAAGAAACATAAAATACCTTTAGAAATGAAACAACAAAAATAAAAGTATTGTCGTTATGAAATAAATAAACCGGATGCAGCATAAGCTGCTCCGGTTTATTAGTTATGATTATTATTTTGGTAGTTTTGGCGATCTTGTTGTTCTTTGGCATAGCGTTCAGGATTTTTTTTATAAAAATCTTGATGCTCTGGTTCGGCTTCATAGAATTTAGAAGCAGGTAAAATTTGTGTAGCAATTGCTTTATCTTTATTGATTGTATGCTTTAATTTTTCAATATAATCTTCGGCAACTAACTTTTGGTCTTCGTTTGTATAGAAAATAGCCGTTTTATATTGTTCTCCTCTATCTTGAAATTGACCACCAGCATCAGAAGGATCTATAACAGAAAAGAAAATTTCTAATAATTTATTATATGAAAAGAGAGCGACATCATATTCTATTTCAACTGTTTCTAAATGGCCAGTGTTGCCAGTCTTGACTTGTTCATATGAAGGGTATTCCACATGACCTCCCATATAACCTGAAGTGACTTTCTCGATGCCTTCAAAAGTATCGAAGGGTTTGACCATGCACCAGAAGCAACCTCCAGCGAAGTATGCTTTATTTATATTCATGATTAACTTCCTTTCCGTATTAGACCTTAGTACCATTTATTAAGATATTACTTGATTTTTATACACTTTTTATATAACTTTAATATATGTTAATTATAGTACATAGATGTGCAATTTTGAAGGTATAAGGTTGAGAGAAATGAGCGAAGACAAACTTAGAAGTAGTGAAAACACAAGTAGTAATACGAATACGCCCCCAATGCGGAGGGTGAAAAAGAAGCGATTTAGGAAACTTCCATTTATTATTTTATTTTTTATCATAATCTTGGCAGTTGTTATTGGCTATTCAATACATGGCTATAACTCAGGTATAAAGTATGCTAAAGATCAAGGTAAGACGCTAAAACAGCATAAGTTTAATGGTGCTGTAAAAAATGACGGTAAAATTACCGTGATGGTCTTAGGTGCAGATAAAGAACAAGGCGGTATTTCTAGAACAGATTCTATTATGATTGCGCAATACGATTATATTCATAAAAAGATGAAAATGATGTCTGTGATGCGTGATATTTATGCTGATATTCCAGGTAATGGTCAACATAAAATTAATTCAGCCTATTCTATTGGTGGACCTGAGTTGTTGAGGCAAACACTAAAGGAAAATTTAGGTATTGATCCAGAATATTATGCTATTTTAGACTTTACTGGTTTTGAAAAAATGATAGATGAACTAGAGCCTAATGGTGTTCCTATTGATGTTGAAAAAGATATGTCAGAAAATATTGGCGTGTCATTGAAAAAAGGACATCATCGCTTAAATGGTAAAGAGTTACTAGGATATGCTAGATTTAGACATGATGCTGAAGGCGACTTTGGTCGTGTACGTAGGCAACAGCAAGTGATGCAATCACTTAAACAGGAACTTGTAAGTATAGATACAATTCCAAAATTACCGAGAGTGGCAGGTATTTTAAGAGGTTATTTAAATACGAATATGCCAGATTCTGCGTTGATACAATCAGGATTAAACTTTGGTATACGTGGTGATAAAAATGTTGATTCTGTAACGTTACCAGTTAAAGGTACGTATCAGGATATTCAAACGCCTATGGATGGTAGTGCATTAGAAATAGATAAAGCTAAAAATAAAGAAGAAGTGAAAAAATTCTTAGAGGAATAGCTTTTTACTTTCACTAAATTTAAGAGTTTGGGACATAAATCCCCATTCTTAAATAAGAGGACAAATCCATCGTTAAGGATTTGTCCTCTTTATATTTAAAATCTTCCGATTTTGACCGTGCATGCTTGCCTGGGGTATGGCTCGAGCCAGTAGTCTCTCACTCATACTATTCCCCTAGGCGTCAGCACGTTACAAAATCGGTACAATATATATTTTGCTATTCAAAAAAATAAGGCCCTTTCGTATAATTTAATAAACACTACTAAACTAAATTAACGAGGTGCCTTATGTATAAAAATTATAACATGACTCAAC
>NZ_JBOIRQ010000038.1:0-7764 GCF_051413795.1 Staphylococcus caeli
TATAATTATAGAGATATTTGTGCTTTTTTGTATTCAAACATAAAAATAACGATTGATGATTTTACTCACCAACCGTTAAAAGTGTACAGCCTTTAATATTGGTAGTGCGGTTGTGATATTTTTAAACAGTTAAGTAGAATATAATCTTTAGTGAATAAGTATAGGAGTAAAAAGTTGATGATTAGAACAATGATGCATGCAAAAATTCATAGAGCTCGAGTTACAGAGTCTAATTTAAATTATGTTGGTAGTATTACGATTGATAAAGATATATTAGAAGCAGTGGATATATTAGCGAATGAAAAGGTAGCAATAGTAAATAATAACAATGGTGCTCGTTTTGAAACTTATGTTATTGAAGGTGAACGGGGTAGTGGTAAGATATGCGTGAATGGTGCTGCATCTAGGCTTGTTGAAGTAGGAGATGTCATAATTATCATGACTTATGCGCAGTTAAATGAAACTGAACTACTCAGTCATACACCTAAAGTGGCAGTAATGAATGAATACAACGAAATTACCCAAATGATCCATGAACGAGAAAATGAAGTAATAAATGATTAAATGCTATTAAAATAAAATTAGTGTCTCATGTAGGTTGTTCAGAGGTGAATATTCATTTATGAACTACTAAATACTATTTTTAAATGTACATAATTTTCAAAATGAAATAGTGACATATTTCAATATTAGTTGAGCTTAATTTATAGTTAAGAAACCAATGAATACGCGCTTTATCGCAAAAATCTATTGACGACAAAAGATGAAAGTTATATAATATATTTATGCCATTTCAAAGTCATATGAATTGATCTTGAAATTATTAAATGATAACAATTAAGCCGGTGTGGCGGAATTGGCAGACGCGCGGGACTCAAAATCCCGTTCCTTCTTGGAGTGTCGGTTCGATCCCGACCACCGGTACTATAATAACATCATGAGCCATCAACACAGTTTAGAAATCCCGTCGTTGCGGGGTTTCTTTTTTTATACCCTCCATTAAACTCCATTAAGTTTTAAAATTTTGGTCACTGAGTGGACATCGTGATAATATTTACAGCTTACAAGATTCTCACAAATATACTTTTGTTTTAGTACAAAGTTATTAATATAGAAAATTAATATTTTGATATTTATTTATGATTATAAATAGGTTAGAAATAATCTTCTGTATTTGTAGAATTTCTTATGAAGTTTGTATATGAATGATTAAGTTAAAGAACTGTTTAACATTTCTATATGTAGTCTATAACTAGGCTAAAAATTAGATTGTAGTTTATTCTAAAGTGTAATATCATTAGTCTAATGTTATATTTGGAGGAAAGTTTAATGGGAAAATCAAAGCAAAATAATGTTGGAGGGAAACAATTTTTCGGCAATATACTACAAGCAGTTGGTGCTGGTGTTGTAATTGCGTTAATCCCAAATGCATTATTAGGAGAACTATTGAAGTTCTTTAAAGACGGAAATCAATTATTGGAAACTATTTATCAACT
This sequence comes from Staphylococcus caeli, assembly GCF_051413795.1. Classification (GTDB taxonomy): domain Bacteria; phylum Bacillota; class Bacilli; order Staphylococcales; family Staphylococcaceae; genus Staphylococcus; species Staphylococcus caeli_A. The sequence goes on from NZ_JBOIRQ010000038.1 coordinate 1,497, forward strand.
TGTAGTATTAATACAATCATTTATGGCATTTATTATTGGTGTAATGGCGGCACATCAATTTAAATTTAACGGAGCTGGAGCAACGATGATTGGTGTATCTGCTATGTTAGGTAGTGGTGCTGTTAAAAGCACACCTGAAGGTTTTATATTAAATGGCATTGGCGATATCATCAACACTATATTGGTAGTTGTTGTTGCATGTTTTTTATATTTATTATTACAAAATAAACTTGGTTCATTAGAAATGATAATTTTACCAGTAGTTATACCTGTGATAAGTGGAATTGTAGGTGTTTATACTTTAGGATATGTATCAAACGTTACCAAAGGTATTGGACATGTCGTAAGTTCATTTACTGAGCTTAATCCTATGTTAATGTCTATCTTGATTTGTGTAAGTTATAGTTTATTAATGGTAACACCAATATCAGTTGTAGCGATTGCCACGGCAATAGGATTATCTGGTTTAGGTAGTGGTGCAGCAAATATGGGGATAGTAGCAGCCTGTGTTACATTCTTGTTTGGTTCAATTAGGGTCAATGGTGCTGGCGTTAATTTAGTCCTTATTATAGGTGCAGCAAAAATGATGATTCCGGTATATTTCAAACACTTAGTTATTGCAATACCTTTAACGATTAATGGAATTATTTGCGGTTTGGTTGCTTATTTTATAGGTATACAAGGGACACCAATGTCCGCTGGATTTGGTTATACAGGTCTAGTAGGCCCAATTAATGCATTTAATCGCATGGATGGTGACCCAACAATGAATATAATTTTATTAGTATTTGGCTATTTTATAATACCTTTTGTGTCTGCCTTTTTTGTTCATGAATTATGTAAAAAATTCATGAATAGTTATACAGACGACATATATCAATTTGAAATACCAAAGCAATAGAAATTAAGAGACCGAATAAAAGGTCTCTTTTTTTTATGCACTAAATTTGCATAAATTCTATTTTATGTAGCTATTATATAGTGAATAAAGTGTATTTCAAAAATCTTACTTGAATATTATTACGTAAAAATGTATAATAATTAATCATGTGGAGAGGAGTTATTCTATGAAATATATTTTTAAGTTAATACTAATGATGATTTTAATCATAAGTAGCACTATAAGTTACATAAATCCTGAAGCCCACGCAGCAGAACAGGATCAATGGGAGAAAATAAAAGCACGTGGTGAATTAAGAGTCGGTTTATCTGCTGATTATGCACCTTATGAATTTGAACACAATGTAAATGGTAAATCGGAATATGCAGGGATAGATATTGAATTAGCTAAAAAAGTAGCCAAGGATAATCATTTAAAATTAAAAATTGTAAATATGCAATTTGATAGTTTATTGGGGGCTATTAAAACAGGTAAAATTGATTTAATTATATCAGGAATGACTCCTACTCCCGAACGTGAAAAGGAAGTAGACTTTTCTAATCCATATATGTCTGTACAACAAAAAATGATAGTAAAAAAATCTGATGCTGATAAATTAAAAGATTTAGATGATTTTGCAAATAAAAAAATAGGAGTTCAAAAACAGACACAGCAAGAAAAGTTAGCACAAACTGAAATAGATAATGCAGATATTCAGTCATTAACAAGAGTACCGGAAGTAATCATGTCACTAAAAAGCGGCAAAGTAAAAGGAATGGTTATTGAAGGACCAGTAGCTGAAGCATATTTAAAACAAAATAAAGACTTAACTTTTGCCAAAAATGTAAAATTTAATGAAGGTAGCAAAAGTACTGCAATTGCTGCACCTAAGCATTCACCTAAACTCATGAGTAAATTAAACGCAACAATCAAAGATGTAAAAGATAAAAAATTAATTGATGATTATAAAGATTCTGCAGCAGAAGCAATGAAAAAAGATGATGGTAATTTCTTTACTAAATACGGTAATTTCTTTATTAAAGGGATTCAAAATACGATATTAATATCAATTGTTGGGGTATTATTAGGAACTGTATTTGGCGCAGTTATTGCATTATTAAAACTTAGCAAAGTACGAGTATTGAGATGGCTTGCATCTGCATATATTGAATTTTTAAGAGGTACACCATTATTGGTGCAAGTATTTTTAGTTTATTTTGGTACAACAGCAGTGCTCGGTTTAAATATTTCAGCGCTAATTTGTGGGATGATTGCGCTAGTAATTAATTGCTCAGCGTATATCGCGGAAATTATCAGAGCAGGTATAAACGCGGTAGACAAAAGGCAGTCAGAAGCAGCACGCAGCTTAGGTCTAACCTATGGGCAGACAATGAAGAGTGTTATTTTACCGCAAGCTATAAAAAATATTTTACCTGCTCTAGGTAATGAATTTGTAACAGTTATTAAAGAATCTTCAATTGTATCTGTCATTGGAGTTAGTGAAATTATGTTCAATGCACAAGTTGTTCAGGGGGCATCATTTGATCCTTTTACACCACTCATTGTGGCTGCGATATTATACTTTATACTTACATTCACATTATCTAGAATAATGTACTACTTTGAAGGGAGAATGAAGGTCAGTGATTAATATTAAAAATCTATATAAGTCGTTTGATAAAAATGAAGTTTTAAAAGGGATTCATTTTACTGTGAACAAAGGTGAAGTTGTTGCTATAATTGGGCCTTCAGGTAGTGGTAAAAGTACGTTATTGCGTTGTATGAATTTATTAGAAACGCCGACAAGTGGCGATGTTATTTTTAAAGATAATAGTCTAACAAGTAAAGATACAGAATTAGAAAAATTACGTCAGCAAATGGGTATGGTTTTTCAAAATTTTAATCTGTTTCCTCATAAAAAAGTGATTGAAAATATTATGCTTGCACCAGGTTTATTAAAAAAAGATACACAAAATAATTTGAGAAAGCAAGCCGAAGTGTTGTTGGATAAAGTTGGATTGGCAGACAAAGCAGAATCGTATCCATCGCAATTATCAGGTGGTCAAAAACAAAGGGTTGCGATTGCTAGAGCATTAGCGATGAATCCAGAAGTACTACTATTTGATGAACCAACCTCTGCCCTAGACCCTGAAGTAGTGGGTGATGTCTTAAAAGTTATGAAAGATTTGGCAAAAGAGGGCATGACTATGGTGGTCGTTACACATGAAATGAATTTTGCTCGAGATGTCAGTGATAAGGTCGTATTTATGGCAGATGGTGTTATTGTTGAATCGGGAACACCAGAAGATATTTTTGTTCATCCACAACATGAAAGAACTAAAAACTTTTTAAGTCGTGTATTATAAAATTGCATAAATGGCAGTCATACAACACGTTTCTAAGCTATCATTCCTGAAGTGAATGGCTTGAAACGTGTTTTAAAATTACTATCATTAAAATTGTTTATCTTTATGGAAAATGCATTAATTGATAAAAAAAATTACGCTTTTATCAAAATTATTTTTACATTTAATAGATGATATTTTGCCAAGAAATTCAAAGTGTATTTTTAGCAAAAGTCATGATTGAATGACGCTCAAATGCTTTGGAATATGTTAAACTGTAAAATGTATGTTTGTATTGTGGGGTGTAATAAATGGATGTAAACCAATTGAAACAAGATGTCATTGATTATGCACATACAATTGGTATTGATAGTATTGGGTTTACTACGGCAGACCCTTTTGACGAGTTAAAACAAAAATTAGCAGATTATCATGCTAAGGGCTATGCTTCGGGATTTGAAGAATCTGATATTGAATTAAGAACTGAACCTAAATTATCCTTACCGACTGCTAGATCAATTATAGCAATTGCTGTTGGTTATCCCAATAAGCTTAAAGGTGCGCCCAAAAGTGTAAGAGGTGATCGTAGAGGTATGTTTGCGCGTGCATCTTGGGGGCAAGATTATCATACAATTATGAGAAAGCGCCTAGACAAATTAGGCGAATATTTGAAATCTAAAGTAGCTGATGTAGAGATACAGTCAATGGTTGATACGGGCGTGCTTTCTGATCGAGCAGTGGCAGAACGCGCAGGTTTAGGTTATGCCGGGAGAAATGGTTTTGTTATTAATCCCGAATTAGGTACTTGGACTTATTTAGGGGAAATGCTAGTGAGTATACCATTCCCGCCCGATGATCCACTTATAGATAGTTGTGGTGACTGTACAATTTGTGTAGATCGATGTCCAACAGGTGCATTGGTTGGCGATGGTCAGTTAAATAGTCAGAAATGTATTAGTTTCTTAACACAGACTAAAGGTTATTTAGCTGATGAATACCGCTATAAAATTGGTAACCGGTTATATGGTTGTGATACTTGTCAGCAAGTTTGTCCGAGAAATAAAGGTATAAATACACAACACGATGATATAATATTAGAACCAGAAATTTTAAAGCCAAGGCTTGTGCCATTATTGAAAATGAGTAATAAGGAATTTAAAAATACTTATGGACATTTAGCAGGTGCTTGGAGGGGGAAGAAGCCGATACAACGTAATGCAATTGTTGCATTGGCACATTTTAAAGAAGAAGCAGCAATACCTGAATTACAAGACGTTGCATTAACTGATCCTCGACCAATGATAAGAGGTACGGCATATTGGGCTATTGGACAAATTCAAGGTGAAGCGGCAAGAGCATTTATAGAACAACATTATGATCAAGAATTAGAAGAAGTCCAAAACGAAATGATCAAAGGACTTGAAATGAGGAGCGAGTAAGCGCATGACAAATCACATTGTACTGTTTCAACCACAAATACCAGGTAATACAGGTAGTATTGCAAGAACGTGTGCTGGCACATATACACATTTACATTTAATAAAACCATTAGGCTTTAGTACGGATGATAAAATGTTGAAACGTGCTGGGCTAGATTATTGGGAAACAGTAAATATTACTTATCACGAAAGCATCGAAGCATTTTTTGAAGCAACAGAAGGTACGTATTATTTATTAACTAAATTTGGTAAAAAGACTTATTCTGATTTTGATTTTACAGATGTAACACACGATCATTATTTTATATTTGGACGTGAGACAACTGGATTACCGGATTGGGTAAAGGAACAATATGCAGATACAGCTTTACGTATTCCGATGAATGATAATATTAGATCATTGAATTTATCAAATACGGCATCATTGCTGATTTATGAAGCCTTAAGACAACAGAATTTCCCAGAATTACATTAATAATTGTTAAAATAAGTGAAAATGATACTAAAGCTTTGTATAATTAAGCTAAGTTGTAAATGTTAATCTAATAAATCATAAATATTTCATATAAAGTAAATGGTTTAGGGCTATACTAACAAGGGTAATAATAAAAATAATGCTAGAACGGTTCTTAATAGAAGAAGAGGAGTGTAATGATTATGGCAATGAACTTTAAAATTTTTGAAAATGAACAAGTTGTAGCTGAATATGCTGCAGATATTTTAAGAAAACAATTTAATAACAATCCTACAACGATTGCTGGTGTACATCTTTCAAGCGAAAATGCACCGGTATTGGATGAATTAAAGAAAAATGTAGATAAACATGCAGTAGATTTTAGTCAAATTAATGTATTGGACTATGATAATAATAAATCATATTTTGAAGCACTTGGCGTGCCAAGCGGTCAAATATATAGCGTTTCATTTGGTGAAGACACAGAGTCTTTCATTAAAGATAAGATTAAAACAAAAGAAAATAAAGGAAAATTGATTACACAAGTACTTTCTATCGATACAAATGGTAAATTGGACGTAAGTGTGAATCAAGGACTATTTTCATCACGTGAAGTAATTCTAGTAATTACTGGTAGCGATAAAAAAGAAGTTGTGCATAAACTTTATGAAGAAAATGGTAAAACAAGCTTTGAACCATCTGATTTAAAAGCACACCGTATGGTTAATGTGATCTTAGATGAAGCGGCTGCTGAAGGATTACCAGAAGATGTGAGACATTATTTCACAGCACGTTTTGCTTAGTAAAAGTGTGGGGTGATTAAATTGGCTAAGAATGAAAACCAAAATTTCGAATCCAATGATACAGCTGAACCAGATAATGAAATGGTTGATGATTTTAGTGATGTTGTAGAATTAGGAAAAGAAATGGAACAAATTTCAGAAGAAAATGACGAAGCTAAGTTAGATAAGTCACATGATTCTGAAGTACGTTCAGATTTAAATGAATAGACGTTTTAATCCTTTGTGAAATTTACTTTTTACAAAGGATTTTTTTAATTTGATGAATTGTCAATTTAACTGCAACAGACTTACAGTGAAAATTTCATAAGGTGTACACCAATTAAGACACTTTCTTGGTCGATGATTTA
>NZ_JBOIRQ010000039.1:0-5508 GCF_051413795.1 Staphylococcus caeli
GTTATTAACATCTTACAATAGAGTGCCGTTTATGGGCATTTTTTTATGAAATTTTAAGAGTGTTGCACTTAATATTACAATCCGTCATATATAAAAGCAATAATTTAAATAAGAGATGTTTTTTGCTACTAGAATTTTATCATATGATTATGCGTTATATTTATAATAGATTATTTTGCATAGCATAAATAGCTGCTTGCGTACGATCTGTAACTTGTAATTTACTGAAAATATGACTCACGTGTGTTTTTATTGTTTTTTCTGAAACAAATAGCGTTTCTGCAATTTCTTTATTCGTTTTGCCTTTTGCCATTTCCATTAATACTTCCGATTCTCTTTTAGATAATTTATTCGTAAAATGCGGTTTTTGACTTACTGTTTCTATGACATGTTGTGCCTGTGGGTGTATCATTTTGTCTCCTGCTAATACCCGTTTAATCGTATGTATGAGTTGTTCTGGTTCCACATCTTTCATTTCATATCCATCTGCACCTTTATCTATGGCAGAAATAACATGTTCATCATCTACATAGCTCGTTAATACTAATATTTTAATATCTGGATATTTTTTCTTTAAAATTTCTGTAATTTCAATACCATTCATTTCGGGCATAACTAAATCGAGTAATACTATATCTGGCATTACTTCACTGTCTGTTAAGTATTCTAAAAATGATTGGCCATCTGAAAATCCACCTATTACTTCTAAATCTTCTACAGTCGATAGTAGAAATTCTAATCCTTGTCTTACTATATGGTGATCATCAACAAGTATGATACGATGCATATTTTCATCCCTTTCTTATCTTACAATGGTACCGTTACATTAATATGAGTCCCTTTCTCTTGACCTGATTTAATATCAAGGTGACCTTTAATCATTTTAGTACGCTGTTTCATATTATTAATTCCATGTGAGTCCTTAAGTTGCGATTGTCCTATATCAAATCCACTACCATAATCTTCTATATCCACAATTAGTGAAGATGCATGCTGTGCAAGTTTTAAATAAATTGTATTTGTATTTGCATGTTTTTTTGTATTATTCATCGCTTCTTGAATAATTCGATAAATATTTTCTTCAACTACACTTGGTAAATCGATTAATCCTTCAACTTGAACGGATAATTCAATTTGTAATATCTCGCTATATTTTTTTAACGCATGTACAATACCATGTTCTAGCCCTACTGGCTTGAGTTGCCATATTAAAGATCGCATTTCGTTCACAGCTTGTTGACTGGTATTTTCAATTAACTCAAATGCATTTTTCGACACTGTTTCATTCGTAATACCTTGTGCTGCATGTGCGGTCAATTTCACTGAAAATAATAACTGATTCACAGAATCATGTAAATCACGTGCTAATCGATTTCGTTCATTGATGCGCGCCGCTTCTTTTTCTTGATCTGTTAAAATAATACGTTTAATAGCCGATCCAATTTGAAAAGCTACTGACTCTAACAATTCTAAATCTTCTTCACTATAACTTGTTTGATATGGCGTTGCGACATTAAGAAGACCAAACTGTTCATCACCCGAGCGTAATGGTACAGTAGCATGATGTGTGATACCTTCCGTCTCTTCATGATAAGCTCGATTTGCCAGATTAATGCGAGAGCAATTGATAATATTGGAAGCCTTCGTCAGTCTTTTATTTTGATATGCTTGAACACACCAGCATGTACCTTCACACATATATTTACAATTATCTTTCGATAGTGCACCTGGTAAGTCTACATGTGACACGAGCTCAGGTTGACTAGCGTCGTCTATAAAGAAAATCCAACCTGTCGTAAATGCAGTACCTTCAATTAAATATTTCAAAGCTCCATGCATCATACTATAAGTTTCTGTTTCTTCATTTAAAAATTCTGCAATCTCTTTTAGTAATGCAAGCCTTGTCGGTTTTTCCATATAACCAGTCCATCCTTTTACTACTTTAATTATATTATACCTTCTTCATTGCACATTTAAAAATATTGAATTTCACTTTTCCATAGATAAAAAATGATATACACTGTTAAAAAATAGAATACATTTGTCTAATATTTTTATCCACCCGTTTATGGTATGATTATAAATGACTATCGAGGAGGATATTATGAAATTTGAAATCCCTAATAAATATAATCAATTAACGCTAAGAGAGATTTTCCAACAATTGCAATTACCTAAAAAAGATTTGCACAATCTTAATATGTCTAAAGCAATTACAATCAATGATGAAGCTGCAACATTGATGACTAAAGTGAATACTGGTGATATTGCGTATATTCCTACGCCTGAAGAAACAAGTAATTACTTGCCAAGTTATCGTTTTGCTCAAATTTATTATGAAGATGACGACATAGCCATTGTCATGAAACCTAAAGGTGTAAAAACGCACCCAAATGATTTAAAAGAGAGTAATACATTAATGAATCATGTCATTTATACCGTTAAAAGTGATTATGTAGAGCCAATTCACAGATTAGATCAAGAAACAGTAGGACTACTCATCGTTGCGAAAAATCCGCTTATGAAAAAGATTTTAGATCGCATGCTTGAAGAAAACAACATCGATCGTATATACAAAGCCAATGTGCACAGTCTCTTACCGATTAAACCACAAACTATTGATATGCCAATTGGTAAAGATAAGTTCCATGCTAATAAGCGTCGTGTATCACCTACTGGTCAAACGGCAATCACACATATTCTTAATTCTAAAATGATTAAAGAAGATGTGTGTGAATTAGATTTGAAATTAGACACTGGTAGAACACATCAGATTCGTGTGCATTTAGCTGAGATTGGACACCCTGTTATTGGCGATCCAATTTACGGTAATTCGACTTTAAGACAACTTGAATTAAACAGTTATAAAATTGAATTTGTGCACCCATTAACACAAGAACTCATTTCCGTCAGTTTAGATGATGAAATTTAAATCTTAAGAAAAGCCAACACTACTTATAAAGTGCCGGTTTTAGAACGTTGACAAGCCCTTCGTAAATTAATGCGAAGGGTTTGTTTATTTCTATTTATATAGCTTTTACTGTAAATCCTGAAATGAAAAACTTTATCTAAAAGTTATATAGTAAATAGCAACGTAACCTAGTTTGTTTCTATTTCTTTTACCAAATGATTTGTTATACATAATAAACACCACCACTGTTTAATTTAAATATATTATAATATTTTTTATATTGGCAGTGATTTATGCCGACTCCTGCGGGAATAGCACTAGCCGAAGACTACAGGCTAAGGCAGTGCCCGCGGAAAGCGTGCATAAAAAAACTGCCAACACTACTCAAAGTGTTGGCTTTTCTGGTTAATCTTGTCTTATTTTGGTTCAACCATGTCCTCTGGTTTAATCCATTGCTCGAATTGTTCTTCCGTTACATAGCCTGATTGAATTGCTGATTCTTTCAATGTTAGACCCTCACGGTGTGCTTTTTTAGCAATACTTGCTGCTTTTTCATATCCAATATGTGGATTTAATGCAGTTACTAGCATAAGTGATTGATTTAAATAATTATCAATGTTTTCTGGAATTGGTTCAATTCCTACTGCACAATTATTATTAAATGTATCCATACCATCTGCTAATAAGTAAATAGATTGTAATGTATTTAATAAAATTACTGGTTTATACACATTTAATTCAAAATTACCTTGTGAACTACCGATACCTACTGCTGTGTCATTACCCATGACTTGTACGGCAACCATTGTCAACATTTCACATTGTGTTGGATTAACTTTACCCGGCATAATTGATGAGCCCGGTTCATTTTCAGGAATAGATAGTTCAGCTAAGCCCGCACGCGGACCAGATGCTAACCATCTTACGTCATTCGCTATTTTCATTAAATCTGTAGCTAATGCTTTTAATGAACCATGTAATTGCACGACTTCATCATGTGCTGTTAAAGCATGGAATTTATTTTCAGACGATACAAATGGATAGCCTGTATTTTCAGCGATGAATTTAGCTACCTTATCACCAAATTCAGGATGTGCATTAATACCTGTACCTACTGCAGTACCACCAATAGCAAGATTTAAAATATGCGCTTTAGATTCGCCTAATAATGTTTCACATCTATCTAACATGTAACGCCATCCGCTAATTTCTTGTCCTAAACGAATTGGTGTTGCATCTTGTAAATGCGTACGGCCAATTTTAATAATATCGTTAAACGCCGTTTCCTTTTGTTTAAAGGTATCTCTTAAGCCTTTTAATGCAGGTTCAAGTTTCGTTTCTACTTCATTATACAATGCAACGTGCATTGCAGTTGGGAACGTATCATTTGAACTTTGTGATTTATTCACATCATCATTAGGATGTATCGTTTCATCACTGCCTTGTTCTTTCAAATATGTGTTGGCAACAAAGCTTACAACTTCATTCACGTTCATATTACTTTGTGTACCGCTACCTGTTTGCCATACAACTAATGGGAAATGCTCATCTAATTCTTTATTTAATATACGGTCACATGCATAAACAATGGCATCTTTCTTCGCATCAGATAATTTGCCGAGTTCATGATTGGCTAAAGCAGCACCTCTTTTTAATTGTGCAAAGCCATATACTACTTCAATCGGCATGCGCTCTTTACCTACTGGAAAATTACGTTTACTTCTTTCTGTTTGAGCACCCCAGTATTTGTCTGCTGGTACTTCAATTTCACCGAATGTATCATGTTCAATTCTAACTGACATTGTATAATTCTCCCCTTCATTAATCATTGTTCGCTATTAGTATAGCATTATTTATTTTATAGGGGCAATTGTATTATATAGCGTTTTCATAAATTATTGCTTCACCTTGTAAACATACACATTTTTCCTGAATATTCATAAAAAAAGAACCTCATTACTATGAGATTCTTTGAAAAGCTATGATGTTATTTCGCCTTGGTAATATTAACATTTTTAAATTGTGCTTTAGCCGCTTGTATGATACCAATTGCAGTTAATATCAATAATATAGCACCAATAATCATTGTGACTGGACTAATTGTAATCAATAATCCTAAAATGCCATCTAATCCATTATAGAAATCTCCTAACGGCTTAAATAACAATACCGTAATAACAATACAACATAATACACTTATAATAATACCCGTTTGGTTTCCTTTAACGAAAGTTGATGCATTCACTTGATCAACTAATCCACGAGATAAATTAACTTGCAGCTTTATAATTTTGAATAATACTGGTAAATATAATGCACCTATTGCCATTGGGAATCCTTTGATTGATATCAAGTTTACAATAACTGCACTTATCATTATGTATTTCCAGTGTTTACTTAACATATATGTAAATCTCCTTAATTCGGTAATAACTTAATAATAACACATTCATATTTCACTTGGCATTGCTTTTCCCAGTTATTTACCGCAATGTTTACTTTTAAAATGACGGATTGTAATATTAAGTGCAACACTCTTAAAATTTCATAAAAAAATGCCCATAAACGGCACTCTATTGTAAGATGTTAATAACCAC
>NZ_JBOIRQ010000040.1:0-5263 GCF_051413795.1 Staphylococcus caeli
TAATTATAGAGATATTTGTGCTTTTTTGTATTCAAACATAAAAATAACGATTGATGATTTTACTCACCAACCGTTAAAAGTGTACAGCCATATTTTTCAATAGAATTTAATTCAGTCATTAAAAATAAAACCACCACCTCGTGTTGCTGTAACACAGGGTGGTGGTTTTTGAATTATAAGTCGAAATCTTCATTCAAAATGTCGATTTCATTATCGTTATTATGATACGAGAAGAAACTGATGCGTAATCTATCTAAGTGTTCAAGCGTGTAACGGTATTCTTCTATAGCAGCAATAATTTGCATCATATTGGCGTAGGAATAAACGGTTTGATATGGGTTTTTTATAATTTCTTTTTGGAATGCATCCATCAAATTTTTCTTTTGAGGATTTTCGATTTGACTATCAAATTGTCCAACATCATATTTTGCTTTTTTGGATAGACTAATAAATATTTGTTCGTGATAGGCAATTAGTGTGTCGATTTCTAGTTTTATTTGTAATAGTAATTCATGATTTAAACTATGCAAATCATTTTGATATCTATTCATTTTTTTTAAAACTTCATATGCATGTCTCGTACTTCTAACAACTTCTTTGAAAAGAATTTTTTTACGGTTTTGTGCGTAAATTTGTTTTTTAGTAAAGGGACGTTCTTCCTCATAGTAAACAAAAGTTTGCTCGAGCTTTTTAATACGTCCACCAATCACGCCTCTATCTTCTTTAATGTGATGATATTCAGAAGTATCGTTAAGCACTAATTTAAACCATACAAAGATATCAGAGCATATATTTAAAGAGTTATAATATATTTTTGATTCGAATTTCGGTGGTAAGAATAATAAATTTACAACTGATGAACTAATTACACCAATCATTACTAAAACAAATCTATAAAATGCAGAAACATAAAAGTCTCCTGTGTGCTGACCCATAATAATTAATGCCGTTACACTTGCCAATGTAGCAACATGTGCTAATTTGAATTTGAAAAGTATAGCGATTAATAGTACTACAGTCACACCCATAATAACAACGTTATCTCCAAATACCGTAACCATTCCGACAGCAAGCAAAGCACCAAAAACATTACCTATAGCTTGGTCAGAAACGGTTTTGATTGAACGGAAAACGCTAGGTTGCATCGCGACTACAGCACTGACACCAGCGATTGCTTTCAATCCAGCTTCGTTCGGTAAGAGAGAAGCGATAAACAAAGCAAGTATTATGGCGATACCTGTTTTGAGAATACGGGCTCCTAATTTCAAATGTACCGCTCCTTAATATTTAATAATTGTATTTATATTTGTTATACAATTAATATAAGTAAAATTCAAGTTTATTTCATTTGACTAAAGGCATAATCTACTGCTTTAAGTGTAGTATCGATATCATTTTCAGTATGTTCTGTAGTAAGGAACCATGCTTCAAATTTAGAAGGTGCTAAGTTAATGCCTTGATTCAACATTAGTTTAAAGAATTTTGCAAATGCTTCACCATCTGAATTTTCAGCTTGGTCATAGTGTACAACTGTTTCATCTGTAAAGTATAGGGTTAAAGCACCGTATACTCTATTAACAGTAGCAGTAATATCATGTTTTTTAATTAATGATAATAAACCTTCTTCTAGACGTTGGCCCAATGCATCTAATTGTTCATAGACACCTTCTTGTTCTAATACTTCTAACAATGCAATACCACCTTTCATAGAAAGAGGGTTACCAGCCATAGTACCAGCTTGATATGCAGGGCCTAGTGGTGCAACTTGTTCCATGATTTCTTGTTTGCCACCGTATCCTCCAATAGGTAAGCCACCGCCAATAATTTTTCCGAAGGCAGTTAAGTCTGGATACACTTGATATAAATCTTGAGCACCACCGTAATGGAAACGGAATGCTGTGATAACTTCATCATAAATAACTAAACTTCCATTATTATGTGTTAATTCATTGACTTGCTCTAAGAACCCAGGCTGAGGTTTAACCATACCGAAATTCCCAACGATTGGTTCTACGAGCACAGCTGCAATTTCGTCTCTCCAATAATTTATAGCTTCTTTATAAGCATCTATATCATTATAAGGTACAGTGATCACTTCTTGAGCAACGCTAAGCGGGACGCCTGCAGAATCAGGAGATCCAAGTTGTGATGGGCCGCTACCAGCTGCAACTAACACTAAGTCAGAATGACCATGATATTGACCAGCAAATTTAATGATTTTATTACGCTTTGTATAAGCACGTGCGACACGTATTGTTGTCATTACAGCTTCTGTACCGGAGTTTACAAATCTTATTTTTTCTAAAGAAGGAATAGCATCACGTAATTTTTTAGCAAATTCAATCTCTAGTTCAGTAGGTGTTCCATACAGTATACCTTGAGCGGCTTGCTCTTGAATGGCTTTTGTAATGTGAGGGTGCGCATGACCAGTGATAATAGGGCCGTATGCTTGTAAATAGTCAATATATTTATTACCATCTACATCAAATAAATATGCACCTTGACCAGAACGCATCATCACTGGTGCACCACCACCGACTGCCTTGTAAGAACGAGAAGGCGAATTAACACCGCCTAGAATATATTCATCAGATAATTTCTGAAGTTTTTCACTTTCAGTAAATTTCATCGTTATCAACCTCTTTTTATTTAATATTTTCGTCTATTATCGTATCATAAAATTAATAATAAAAAGAAATAGGGTGGGTAAAATGTTGAAAAAAGGAGATCAATTTCTAACTTTTGAATTAGAAAACCAAAGTGGAGAAGTAATAACTAATGAATCAATAAAAGGTGAAAAAGCAATTCTCTATTTTTATCCTAGAGATAACACGCCTACTTGTACAACTGAGGCATGTGATTTTAGAGATAATATAGAACTGTTTAATTCATTAAATGTAAATGTGTATGGAATAAGTGGTGACAGTAAAAAGAAACATCAAAACTTTAGTAAGAAATTAGACTTGAATTTTGATTTACTTGTAGATCAAGATTACAAACTTTCTGAGGAAGTCGGAGTTTATCAATTAAAAAAATCATTTGGTAAAGAATCAATGGGTATAGTGAGAACAACTTTTGTGCTAGACGAAACTGGTAAAGTTATAGATGTAATTGAAAAGGTTAAAGTGAAAACTCAGATAGAACAACTTAAGGAAATTTTGGGGTGACCGATTATGAAAGCAGTTAGTTTAATGAGAATGGGTGAATTGGAAAAACAATTAATTGAAGCTTTTCCTAATGTAGAATTTATTTTCACAGAAGGAATATCAGATATTTCAGATGAAGATAAACAAATTATGCATATATTGTTTGGGTATGATGGTGAATTAGATGAAAGCTTTTTAAGTGATTGTCCACAGCTCAAATGGATTGCTTGGTATGCAACTGGTGTTAATAATTTACCATTACAATATATCAAAAATAACAATATTAAACTTACCAACGGCAAAGGTGTTCACGCGAAACAAATGTCAGAATTTATATTTGCATACATTTTGAATGACTATAAAAATATGAAGACTTCTTATATAAATCAAAAAAATAAGTTTTATGATTCAACATTGACTGGTACACGTGTAAGCGGAAAAACAATATTGTTTTTAGGTACTGGTAAAATTGCTAGTTATACTGCAAAAATTGCAAACGTTATGGGCATGGAAGTAATTGGTATAAATACTACCGGTCATGTTGCGCCAGATTTTACTTCTACATATGCAATGAAAGAGTTGGATGATGTATTACCTACAGCAGATATAGTGGTCAATACACTACCTGAAACAGAAGAAACGATACATTTACTTGAGAGTCGTGAATTTGAAGTGATGAAAGAAAGTGTATTATTCATCAATGTTGGAAGAGGAACTATTGTAAAGGAAAGTATATTGATAGATGCGTTAAAACAAAATCAAATCAGACATGCCTGTTTAGATGTTTTTGAAAATGAACCACTTGCGCCAGATAATGAGCTATATCACTTAGATAACGTTACGATAACTGCTCACATCACTGGTAATGGAAGTGAAAATAAAATGGAAGTAACTGAAATTTTCAAAAAGAATTTGGATAGCATTCTCAATAAAGGTAATCTAATTGAGAATGAAGTTGATCCTGATAGCGGCTATTGATGAGTATTGTGTGATTAACATTGACATTTTCTCACGGAAACAGTTATATTAATATTAAGTAATAATTATTATTAAATAGAAAGATGGTGAGGAAAATGAGTGCAGAGATGGAAAGCGTAGAACATCAATTAGAAGATTCGATAGCTTCATTAAGAAACAATGGCATACGAATTACACCACAAAGACAAGCAATTTTAAAATTTATGATTGCTTCGCACACACATCCTACAGCTGATGAAATTTATCAAGCACTTTCACCTAATTTTCCAAATATAAGTGTTGCAACTATATATAATAATTTACGTGTATTTAAAGATGTTGGGATAGTTAAAGAATTACCATATGGAGATGCTTCAAGTCGTTTCGACTTTAATACGCAGAATCATTACCATGTTATTTGTGAAGATTGCGGTAAGATAGTTGATTTTCATTATCCACAACTTGACGAGGTTGAACAATTAGCTCAACACGTAACAAATTTTAATGTAACGCATCACCGTATGGAAATTTATGGTTTATGCAAAGATTGCCAAGATAAAAAGTAATAATCGATGTGAATGCACAGTATATTAAGAAAGACTTGTCTGTAGGCAAGTCTTTTTTATTATTTAGACTAGTTCACATATTGAAAGTTTCGGAGTAAATGATATTTATAAAGTATGGGCGATTAAAGCATGTTCTATGGATTAAATTAGGTTATAGAACAATGTAAGTAATGCACGCGTGTTTACACAAAATATACGTTTAGTACATATAAATAATAATTAGTAATATGTGAAGTAAAATTTAACTTAAAAGATTGTTGATTATTATTGACGGGCTTGAATAATCTTGATATTATATAAAAGTCGTCAAAACACGACATGCAAAAAAAGAGCAACGTATAATATGAAATAACAAAAGTGTAAATTTGACACTTGTTAAAGTTATTTGAAGGTTATACAATGTTAATCGTTGAGTTAAAAAACGCAACAATCTTAATAAAGAACAAGAAAATTTATTATTGACTTAACAAAAACTTAATGTTATAATAAATTCTTGTAACAGATTAATGAACATTGAAAACTGAATTGCAATATGTCAACGTTAATTCCGAACGCAACATTAAATTGTTGGTTCAAAACAAGTGTTAGAGATAA
>NZ_JBOIRQ010000041.1:0-3209 GCF_051413795.1 Staphylococcus caeli
TGCCTGGCAACGTCCTACTCTTGCGGAACGTAAGTCCGACTACCATCGGCGCTAAGGAGCTTAACTTCTGTGTTCGGCATGGGAACAGGTGTGACCTCCTTGCCATTGTCACCAGACAATGAAATGTATAAAGTTATACATTCAAAACTAGATAGTAAGTAAAATCTGATAAACCAAACAAAACAATTTAAATTTGATTAAGTCTTCGATCGATTAGTATTCGTCAGCTCCACATATCGCTATGCTTCCACCTCGAACCTATTAACCTCATCATCTTTGAGGGATCTTATAACCGAAGTTGGGAAATCTCATCTTGAGGGGGGCTTCATGCTTAGATGCTTTCAGCACTTATCCCGTCCATACATAGCTACCCAGCGATGCCGTTGGCACGACAACTGGTACACCAGAGGTATGTCCATCCCGGTCCTCTCGTACTAAGGACAGCTCCTCTCAAATTTCCTACGCCCACGACGGATAGGGACCGAACTGTCTCACGACGTTCTGAACCCAGCTCGCGTACCGCTTTAATGGGCGAACAGCCCAACCCTTGGGACCGACTACAGCCCCAGGATGCGATGAGCCGACATCGAGGTGCCAAACCTCCCCGTCGATGTGAACTCTTGGGGGAGATAAGCCTGTTATCCCCGGGGTAGCTTTTATCCGTTGAGCGATGGCCCTTCCATGCGGAACCACCGGATCACTAAGTCCGTCTTTCGACCCTGCTCGACTTGTAAGTCTCGCAGTCAAGCTTCCTTATGCCTTTACACTCTATGAATGATTTCCAACCATTCTGAGGAAACCTTTGAGCGCCTCCGTTACTCTTTAGGAGGCGACCGCCCCAGTCAAACTGCCCATCTGACACTGTCTCCCACCATGATAAATGGTGCGGGTTAGAAATCCAACACAGCGAGGGTAGTATCCCACCAACGCCTCCACGTAAGCTAGCGCTCACGTATCTCAGGCTCCTACCTATCCTGTACAAGCTGTGCCGAATTTCAATATCAGACTACAGTAAAGCTCCACGGGGTCTTTCCGTCCTGTCGCGGGTAACCTGCATCTTCACAGGTACTATGATTTCACCGAGTCTCTCGTTGAGACAGTGCCCAAATCGTTACGCCTTTCGTGCGGGTCGGAACTTACCCGACAAGGAATTTCGCTACCTTAGGACCGTTATAGTTACGGCCGCCGTTTACTGGGGCTTCGATTCGTAGCTTCGCAGAAGCTAACCACTCCTCTTAACCTTCCAGCACCGGGCAGGCGTCAGCCCCTATACATCACCTTACGGTTTAGCAGAGACCTGTGTTTTTGATAAACAGTCGCTTGGGCCTATTCACTGCGGCTCTCCTGGGCGTTAACCCTAAAGAGCACCCCTTCTCCCGAAGTTACGGGGTCATTTTGCCGAGTTCCTTAACGAGAGTTCGCTCGCTCACCTTAGAATTCTCATCTTGACTACCTGTGTCGGTTTGCGGTACGGGCACCACAATTCTAGCTAGAGGCTTTTCTTGGCAGTGTGAAATCAACGACTCGAGGAAACAATTTCCTCTCCCTATCACAGCTTGATCTTAAGAGTGCCGGATTTGCCTAACACTCAATCTCACTGCTTAGACGTACAATCCAATAGTACGCTTCGCCTATCCTACTGCGTCCCCCCATCGCTTAAAACGAATTATGGTGGTACAGGAATATCAACCTGTTATCCATCGCCTACGCCTATCGGCCTCAGCTTAGGACCCGACTAACCCAGAGCGGACGAGCCTTCCTCTGGAAACCTTAGTCAATCGGTGGACGGGATTCTCACCCGTCTTTCGCTACTCACACCGGCATTCTCACTTCTAAGCGCTCCACATGTCCTTGCGATCATGCTTCAACGCCCTTAGAACGCTCTCCTACCATTGTCCTACGGACAATCCACAGCTTCGGTAATATGTTTAGCCCCGGTACATTTTCGGCGCAGTGTCACTCGACTAGTGAGCTATTACGCACTCTTTAAATGATGGCTGCTTCTAAGCCAACATCCTAGTTGTCTGGGCAACGCCACATCCTTTTCCACTTAACATATATTTTGGGACCTTAGCTGGTGGTCTGGGCTGTTTCCCTTTCGAATACGGACCTTATCACCCGCATTCTGACTCCCAAGTTAAATTGATTGGCATTCGGAGTTTGTCTGAATTCGGTAACCCGATAAGGGCCCCTCGTCCAAACAGTGCTCTACCTCCAATAATCATCACTTGAGGCTAGCCCTAAAGCTATTTCGGAGAGAACCAGCTATCTCCAGGTTCGATTGGAATTTCTCCGCTACCCACAACTCATCCGCTCACTTTTCAACGTAAGTCGGTTCGGTCCTCCATTCAGTGTTACCTGAACTTCAACCTGGTCATGGGTAGATCACCTGGTTTCGGGTCTACGACCAAATACTCAACGCCCTATTCAGACTCGCTTTCGCTGCGGCTCCACATTCACTGCTTAACCTTGCATCAAATCGTAACTCGCCGGTTCATTCTACAAAAGGCACGCCATCACCCATTAACGGGCTCTGACTACTTGTAAGCACACGGTTTCAAGTTCTATTTCACTCCCCTTCCGGGGTACTTTTCACCTTTCCCTCACGGTACTGGTTCACTATCGGTCACTAGAGAGTATTTAGCCTTGGGAGATGGTCCTCCCGGATTCCGACGGAATTTCACGTGTTCCGTCGTACTCAGGATCCACTCAAGAGTGAACAAATTTTCGACTACAGGATTATTACCTTCTTTGATTCATCTTTCCAGATGATTCGTCTAATCTGTTCTTTTGTAACTCCGTATAGAGTGTCCTACAACCCCAACAAGCAAGCTCGTTGGTTTGGGCTCTTCCCGTTTCGCTCGCCGCTACTCAGGGAATCGATTTTTCTTTCTCTTCCTGCGGGTACTAAGATGTTTCAGTTCTCCGCGTCTACCTTCAGATATGCTATGTATTCACATATCGATAACACGACATAACTCGTGTTGGGTTTCCCCATTCGGAAATCTCTGGATCAAAGCTTACTTACAGCTCCCCAAAGCATATCGTCGTTAGTAACGTCCTTCATCGGCTTCTAGTGCCAAGGCATCCACCGTGCGCCCTTAATAACTTAATCTTTTTTGACTTTCAACACGAACAAGTCGGTTGAAAACCCAAAATGTTATTAATCTGTGAGTGTTCTTTCGAACACTAGCGATTATTTCTTTTTT
>NZ_JBOIRQ010000042.1:0-2488 GCF_051413795.1 Staphylococcus caeli
CCCATGCCGAACACAGAAGTTAAGCTCCTTAGCGCCGATGGTAGTCGGACTTACGTTCCGCAAGAGTAGGACGTTGCCAGGCAATTTATATGGAGGATTAGCTCAGCTGGGAGAGCATCTGCCTTACAAGCAGAGGGTCGGCGGTTCGAACCCGTCATCCTCCACCATTTTAAGCCGGCCTAGCTCAACTGGTAGAGCAACTGACTTGTAATCAGTAGGTTGGGGGTTCAAGTCCTCTGGCCGGCACCATTTAAATGAGCCATTAGCTCAGTTGGTAGAGCATCTGACTTTTAATCAGAGGGTCAGTGGTTCGAGCCCACTATGGCTCACCATTATTTAAATATCGCGGGTGTGGCGGAATTGGCAGACGCACTAGACTTAGGATCTAGCGCCTTACGGCGTGGGGGTTCGACTCCCTTCACCCGCATATGCAGAAGTAGTTCAGCGGTAGAATACGACCTTGCCAAGGTCGGGGTCGCGGGTTCGAATCCCGTCTTCTGCTCCATTATTTTTGCCGGGGTGGCGGAACTGGCAGACGCACAGGACTTAAAATCCTGCGGTGAGAGATCACCGTACCGGTTCGATTCCGGTCCTCGGCATCATCCTATGAAAATTATGCGCCCATAGCTCAACTGGATAGAGTACTTGACTACGAATCAAGAGGTTATAGGTTCGACCCCTATTGGGCGCACTAATTTACGGGAAGTAGCTCAGCTTGGTAGAGCACTTGGTTTGGGACCAAGGGGTCGCAGGTTCGAATCCTGTCTTCCCGATTTCCTGAAATACATATATGGGGGCTTAGCTCAGATGGGAGAGCGCCTGCTTTGCACGCAGGAGGTCAGCGGTTCGATCCCGCTAGTCTCCACCATATTTGATACAAACTAAAATACAACGGCGGTGTAGCTCAGCTGGCTAGAGCGTACGGTTCATACCCGTGAGGTCGGGGGTTCGATCCCCTCCACCGCCACTAATTATTAGTTGTAAATTATATTTAGGACCTTTAGCTCAGTTGGTTAGAGCTAACGGCTCATAACCGTTCGGTCGCAGGTTCGAGTCCTGCAAGGTCCATATAATTTTGGAGGAATACCCAAGTCCGGCTGAAGGGATCGGTCTTGAAAACCGACAGGGGCTTAACGGCCCGCGGGGGTTCGAATCCCTCTTCCTCCGCCATTTTTATAATAATTGAATATAATTTATTTTTAGCTAATATTTTTGGAGGAATACCCAAGTCCGGCTGAAGGGATCGGTCTTGAAAACCGACAGGAGCTTAACGGCTCGCGGGGGTTCGAATCCCTCTTCCTCCGCCATTAATATTATTATCGCGGGATGGAGCAGTTCGGTAGCTCGTCGGGCTCATAACCCGAAGGTCGGTGGTTCAAATCCGCCTCCCGCAATTATTTTTAAAGGTCCCGTAGTGTAGCGGTTAACACGCCTGCCTGTCACGCAGGAGATCGTGGGTTCGAATCCCATCGGGACCGCCATTTTTCATTATGGTTCAGTAGCTCAGTTGGTAGAGCAATGGATTGAAGCTCCATGTGTCGGCAGTTCGACTCTGTCCTGAACCATTTTTAAGCAAGCCGGCCTAGCTCAACTGGTAGAGCAACTGACTTGTAATCAGTAGGTTGGGGGTTCAAGTCCTCTGGCCGGCACCATCTTTTGGAGGGGTAGCGAAGTGGCTAAACGCGGCGGACTGTAAATCCGCTCCTTCGGGTTCGGCAGTTCGAATCTGCCCCCCTCCACCATTTATTTGATAATCTAATAGGGGCATATTTCAACGGTAGAATAGAGGTCTCCAAAACCTTTGATGTGGGTTCGATTCCTACTGCCCCTGCCATGGCGGTTGTGGCGAAGTGGTTAACGCATCGGATTGTGGTTCCGACACTCGTGGGTTCGATTCCCATCATCCGCCCTTTATATTAATGGGCTATAGCCAAGCGGTAAGGCAATGGACTTTGACTCCATCACGCGCTGGTTCGAATCCAGCTAGCCCAGTTTTTTATTGGCGGCATAGCCAAGTGGTAAGGCAGAGGTCTGCAAAACCTTTATCACCGGTTCAAATCCGGTTGCCGCCTTCAAATTAATGCGGGAGTAGTTCAATTTTTAGAACACATTCCTTCCCGGAATGAGGTATAGGTGTAAGTCCTATCTTCCGCTCCATTTATTATATCCCTTGCGGGGGTAGTTCAACTTTTAGAACACATTCCTTCCCGGAATGAGGTGTAGGTGTAAGTCCTATCCTCCGCTCCATATTATTTTGCGGGAGTAGTTCAACTCTCAGAACACATTCCTTCCCGGAATGAGGTATAGGTGTAAGTCCTATCTTCCGCTCCATTTATTCTTCCATTAGGGAAGTTTTTTTTTACGATTTTTTATTGCTTTCATAATTGTTAATTTAATATGGCTCTTTGTCAATAACGGTTGGTCTATAAAAAATAAATATATTTCGATACATCAAGCAACTCGTTTTTGTTGCTTGATGTATTTTTTA
>NZ_JBOIRQ010000043.1:0-1730 GCF_051413795.1 Staphylococcus caeli
AAAAAATAAGGCCCTTTCGTATAATTTAATAAACACTACTAAACTAAATTAACGAGGTGCCTTATGTATAAAAATTATAACATGACTCAACTTACACTACCAATGGAAACTTCAATTCTTATTCCCGCAAATGACATGTCACAATATGTTAATGAAATCGTTGAAACAATCCCTGAAAGTGAATTCGATGAATTCAAACATCATCGAGGTGCTACGTCATATCATCCTAAAATGATGTTAAAAGTTATTCTATATGCCTATACGCAATCCGTATTTTCTGGGCGTAAAATAGAAAAAATGCTCAATGATAGTATTAGAATGATGTGGTTATCACAAAATCAAACACCGTCATATAAAACAATTAATCGTTTTAGAGTAAACCCTAGAATAGATGCATTGTTAGAGTCATTATTTATTCAATTTCATAGTCAATGTCTGAAACAAAATATTATAGATGAAAAAAGTATTTTTATTGATGGTACAAAGCTAGAAGCTAATGCCAATAGATATACATTTGTATGGAAAAAGAGTATTCAAAATTATGAATCAGCAATGAATGAAGATTCTAAAGCACTCTACCATGAATTAGTGAAAACTAAAATCATACCAAATATTAAAATAGATAATAATCATGAATTAACACAAGAAGAAATAGATTTAATTGGCACTCATTTAGATAAAGAAATTGAAGATTTAAATCATCGTATTGAACATGAAAAATGTCCTCTGAAAAGAAAGAAAACACGCCAAAAGCGAACTGAAATAAAAAGGCATAAAAAGAAATTTAATGATTATTCAGAAAGAAAGTATAAATATAAAACACAAAAAGAGATACTCCAAGATAGAAATAGTTATTCTAAGACAGACTATGATGCGACTTTCATGAGAATGAAAGATGATCATATGAAAAATGGACAGCTTAAACCAGGATATAACTTACAAATAGCGACAAATTCTCAATTTGTTTTATCATATGGTGTGTATCAAAACCCAACAGATACAAGAACAATAATCCCTTTTTTAACTATGATTAAAAAAACCTACGGTCGTTTACCTGAATATATTGTAGCTGACGCTGGTTATGGTAGTGAATCCAATTATATGGCTATTATAGATGATTTTAACAGAACACCACTTATTACCTATGGTATGTTTATTAAAGATAAGACTAAAAAATTTAAAAGTGACATTTTTAATACTCAGAATTGGAAATACGATGAAATCAATGATGAATTTATTTGTCCAAATCATAAACGATTGGGTTTTAATAGATATGCTTACCGACATGACAAATATGGATTCAAACGAGATTTTAAATTATATGAATGTGATGATTGTTCAGGTTGTCCACTGAAAAATCAATGTATAAAGTCAAATTCAAAATCAAATAAGAAAATAATGAAGAATTATAACTGGGAATACTTTAAATATCAAATTAATCAAATGCTTTCTGAACCAAAAACGAAAAAAATCTACAATCAAAGAAAAATTGATGTAGAACCAGTTTTTGGATTCATGAAGGCTATTTTGGGTTTCACTCGAGTGTCAGTTCGAGGGATAGACAAAGTCAAAAGAGAATTAGGATTTGTCCTAATGGCATTGAATGTAAGAAAAATAGTAGCTCAACGAGCTACACTATTTGATAAAAATAAAGAAAACGATAATTTCTACATTATTTCAATAGAAATTATCGTTTTCTGTTTAGTCAGAGACATTTATGTCCCAGCCTG
>NZ_JBOIRQ010000044.1:0-1654 GCF_051413795.1 Staphylococcus caeli
AGAAGATGTTCCGAATATATCCTTAGAAAGGAGGTGATCCAGCCGCACCTTCCGATACGGCTACCTTGTTACGACTTCACCCCAATCATTTGTCCCACCTTCGACGGCTAGCTCCATAAATGGTTACTCCACCGGCTTCGGGTGTTACAAACTCTCGTGGTGTGACGGGCGGTGTGTACAAGACCCGGGAACGTATTCACCGTAGCATGCTGATCTACGATTACTAGCGATTCCAGCTTCATGTAGTCGAGTTGCAGACTACAATCCGAACTGAGAACAACTTTATGGGATTTGCATGACCTCGCGGTTTAGCTGCCCTTTGTATTGTCCATTGTAGCACGTGTGTAGCCCAAATCATAAGGGGCATGATGATTTGACGTCATCCCCACCTTCCTCCGGTTTGTCACCGGCAGTCAACTTAGAGTGCCCAACTTAATGATGGCAACTAAGCTTAAGGGTTGCGCTCGTTGCGGGACTTAACCCAACATCTCACGACACGAGCTGACGACAACCATGCACCACCTGTCACTTTGTCCCCCGAAGGGGAAGGCTCTATCTCTAGAGTTTTCAAAGGATGTCAAGATTTGGTAAGGTTCTTCGCGTTGCTTCGAATTAAACCACATGCTCCACCGCTTGTGCGGGTCCCCGTCAATTCCTTTGAGTTTCAACCTTGCGGTCGTACTCCCCAGGCGGAGTGCTTAATGCGTTAGCTGCAGCACTAAGGGGCGGAAACCCCCTAACACTTAGCACTCATCGTTTACGGCGTGGACTACCAGGGTATCTAATCCTGTTTGATCCCCACGCTTTCGCACATCAGCGTCAGTTACAGACCAGAAAGTCGCCTTCGCCACTGGTGTTCCTCCATATCTCTGCGCATTTCACCGCTACACATGGAATTCCACTTTCCTCTTCTGCACTCAAGTTTCCCAGTTTCCAATGACCCTCCACGGTTGAGCCGTGGGCTTTCACATCAGACTTAAGAAACCGCCTACGCGCGCTTTACGCCCAATAATTCCGGATAACGCTTGCCACCTACGTATTACCGCGGCTGCTGGCACGTAGTTAGCCGTGGCTTTCTGATTAGGTACCGTCAAGACGTGCACAGTTACTTACACATTTGTTCTTCCCTAATAACAGAGTTTTACGAGCCGAAACCCTTCATCACTCACGCGGCGTTGCTCCGTCAGGCTTTCGCCCATTGCGGAAGATTCCCTACTGCTGCCTCCCGTAGGAGTCTGGACCGTGTCTCAGTTCCAGTGTGGCCGATCACCCTCTCAGGTCGGCTACGTATCGTCGCCTTGGTAAGCCGTTACCTTACCAACTAGCTAATACGGCGCGGGTCCATCTATAAGTGATAGCAAAACCATCTTTCACTTTAGAACCATGCGGTTCCAAATGTTATCCGGTATTAGCTCCGGTTTCCCGAAGTTATCCCAGTCTTATAGGTAGGTTACCCACGTGTTACTCACCCGTCCGCCGCTAACTTCAAAGGAGCAAGCTCCTTATCTGTTCGCTCGACTTGCATGTATTAGGCACGCCGCCAGCGTTCATCCTGAGCCAGGATCAAACTCTCCATAAATGAATTATGATGTTTGATTAGCTCATAAAATACTAATTTGTGTTATCTCTAACACTTGTTTTGAACCAACAATTT
>NZ_JBOIRQ010000045.1:0-1569 GCF_051413795.1 Staphylococcus caeli
TTCCTACGATTAGTCAAGTGCTTATATAAAAAATTAAGCATACTTAAATAAACCGTTCAATTTTATTTTTTTAAATAAGGTGTTAAACTATATTTGTAATTATGATTATTTTAATGTGGGGACATTTGATAGTCATATTGTTTATTGTTGGTAACTAAGTAGTGAATTGTTTTCAATAAACGATTCATACAAGCTACCAAGGCAGTCTTATGAGATTTCTCATTAGGCTGCTTTTTTAATTTATAGTAATAATCAATAATGTGGTTATCATAATGTCGCTGCCCCCGAATGATATTCATTACAACCCAAAATAATAGTCTCCGAGCTTTTTTATTTCCTCGTTTGTTAATTGTATCTCTATATTGTGTATGTCCTGATTGATATCGTTTGATATCAATACCTACATAAGCATTTAATTGTTTATTCGATTTAAATTGAGTAATATCTCCTATTTCTCCAATAATCATAGCTGCTGTTAACGCTCCAATTCCAGGAATAGAATAAATGGATTCAAAACAATCAAGTTGTTTAGCTAGTAGAATCATCTCTTCATCTAATTGTTTCATTTGCAGGATAGATTGCTTAAGTTGTTGGATTAATATTTTCACTTTTTTTATTAGAAATGAATGTTCTTCTACAATTGGATAACTTTCATTTGCGAGTGCTATTAATTTTTTTGCATAGTTTTCTGCTTTCATTACAGATAAACCTTTATCTGTGGAATTAAAAATACTCGCAATAAGAGCTTCTAAACAATGTTTTTTCACAATTTCAGGATGTGGAAATTGTGCAGCTATATTAAGCGCAATGATGGAATAACGATTCTTAAATAGCTTTTCTAGTCCAGGAAAAGTTTGGTGTAATGCTTCAACAATTTCTACTTTTAATCGCGTTTGTTCGCTTTCCATTTCTAGATGAAACCGAGCACGTTCTCTTAATTCAAAATAAATATCGGCAGATATATTTGAAGATCGATGATTCTCAATATTTGTATCTAACATTGCAAGTTTATGTGCATCCGATTTATCTGTTTTCCATGATCGTAATGAACTTGTTTTAAACTTAGCTTCTAATGGGTTAATTTCAACGAAATTAACCTTGTTTGTCTGACAAAATCTAACCATACTTCTTGAATAAATACCGGTCGACTCAAATATCAGGAACCTATTCGATAATGTATTCAAATATTTAAGTAAATAATTAAACCCATTTTGGTTATTTTGTATTATAAATTCATTTACAAAACCACCGTCACAATAATGTGCAATGACACTTTCCTTTTTACTAATATCAACACCTAAATGATTGATTTAAATGACCTCCTAAAATAATAAATTGAGAAGTTTTGAAAACTTTACTTAACCTTTCTCATTTCACTTTCCTATACACGGTTTCAAGAACCCAACATACTACAATCGAATTTCAAAAGGCGAGAGTAAAGCTGATCAGTTTTTAATACGGATTTTAAATCCAAGGGTCTGGACGATCTACTC
Source organism: Staphylococcus caeli (assembly GCF_051413795.1). Lineage (GTDB taxonomy): Bacteria > Bacillota > Bacilli > Staphylococcales > Staphylococcaceae > Staphylococcus > Staphylococcus caeli_A. The sequence continues at coordinate 1,494 of NZ_JBOIRQ010000045.1, forward strand.
CTCTCTATAACTATAAAAAATAGCTATGAAAAAATCTATCGTCATAGATTTCTTCATAGCTAATCTTAGTATGTTT
>NZ_JBOIRQ010000046.1:0-1356 GCF_051413795.1 Staphylococcus caeli
CGGTGAATAGAGTAACAAGCGAAGATAGCCAAGTAAGTGGAGCAGCAGAAGCAGGCTCGACAGTAAAAGTAACATTCCCAGGAGGAGAAACGGGAACAGGAACAGCGAATGAGCAAGGGAATTACACAATAGACATTCCAGCTGGTGTAAACCTCAAGGGTGGAGAAGAGTTAGTAGCGACGGCGACAGATGGAGCAGGAAATGAATCATCAGAAGGTAAGACAACAGTCGTAGATATAACAGCGCCAGAAGCACCAACGGTGAATAGAGTAACAAGCGAAGATAGCCAAGTAAGTGGAGCAGCAGAAGCAGGCTCGACAGTAAAAGTAACATTCCCAGGAGGAGAAACAGCAACAGGAACAGCGAATGAGCAAGGGAATTACACAGTAGATATTCCAGCGGATGTGAACCTCAAGGGTGGAGAAGAGTTAGTAGTAACAGCAACAGATGGAGCAGGAAATGAATCATCAGAAGGTAAGACAACAGTCGTAGATACAACAGCGCCAGAAGCGCCAATAGTGAGTGAAGTAACAAGTAAATCTATACAAATTGCTGGTAAAGCAGAGTCTCATTCAACGGTAACAGTAACATTCCCAGAAGGAGTGATAGCGACAGGAAAAGTAGATGAAACAGGAAACTATGTAGTCGAAATTCCAGAGAATGTGGACCTCAAAGGTGGAGAAGGGTTAGTAGTAACAGCAACAGATGAAGCAGGAAATAAATCACCAGAAGTGATGGTAACAGTCATAGATACAACAGCACCAGAAGCACCAACGGTGAATGGAGTAACAAGCGAAGATAGCCAAGTAAGTGGAACAGCAGAAGCAGGCTCGACAGTAAAAGTAACATTCCCAGGAGGAGAAACAGCAACAGGAACAGCGAATGAGCAAGGGAATTACACAGTAGATATTCCAGCGGATGTGAACCTCAAAGGTGGAGAAGAGTTAGTAGTAATAGCAACAGATGAAGCAGGAAATAAATCACCAGAAGCGAAGACAATAGTCGTAGATACAACAGCGCCAGAAGCACCAACGGCGGAAGAAGTAACAAGTGAATCAACGCAAATTAGCGGAAGAGGTGAACCAGGTTCAACAATAAAAGTAACCTTCCCAGAAGGAGTAACAGTGACAGGAACAGTAGATGAAACAGGAAACTATGTAGTCGAAATTCCAGCGGATGTGAACCTCAAAGGTGGAGAAGAGTTAGTAGTAACAGCGACAGATGAAGCAGGAAATGAATCGCCAGAAGCGAAGACAATAGTCGTAGATACAACAGCGCCAGAAGCACCAACGGTGAATAGAGTAACAAGCGAAGATAGCCAAGTAAGTGGAGCAGCAGAAGCAGGCTCGACAGTAA
>NZ_JBOIRQ010000047.1:0-1154 GCF_051413795.1 Staphylococcus caeli
TTCATTCTTAGTGCATTTAGTATTTGATGACCCATACGATATGTTGCTTCTAATTTATCATCTAAAGAAAGTAAATACTGCAATGCACTATAAGTACTTTGCCAACTTTTAAAAAGTCGAAATGGATGATAAAGAGTAGAATTCAATTGACTAGGGTTCTTTAAAAATAGACGCCAATAACGTTTTAATTTATTATATTCAGGTCTGTTATTACTACGTTTGTGATTCATTACAGATACACGGCAACGATTAATTTCCCTATTAATTGCTTGGACAATATGAAAGCGATCAATAATGATTCTAGCATTTGGGAATAATTTTTTGATTAATTCTATATACGGTTTATACATATCAATGGATATGGTTTTAACACGTGACCGTGTTTTAAGAGGAAATCGACTAAAATATTTTTCAAGTTCACCTTTTCGTCGATCAGGTAAAATATCTAATATTTCGTGTGTACTTCCGTCACAATATATAAAACTCATAGCTCCTTCAACATCTTTAGTTGATTTAAACTCATCAAAAGACAAATGATTTGGCAGTATATCTGATATTTTTGGTTTAACTTGTTGAGCAATAATTTTCATTTGACGATGAACAGTTGAAGGTGAAATAAATAAATCACGCGCGATTGCTTTCTCAGAGCGTGCTTCAGTAGCTTTTTCAGCAATGGCTAGTTTTACTAAATTTGAAATCGAAGATTTTGGTTGAACGAAAGATGACTTAGCTGTGAAAGTTTCACCACAAGCCTTACAATAAAATCGCTGTTTATTTAGTTCTAAGTAAGCAGGTTTATAAATGATTTCACCCATATAAATTAATGTGTGTCTCTTGCCATTTTTAATAACAGTATTATTTTCATTTTTAATACCACAACATTCACAAGCAATAGCATCGTAGGTTAAAACAGCTTTATAAAATAGTGTTTTGATGCACTTGTAGTATATTTCTTGAGGTAATTCATTTGAAAAATAAATACTATCTACTTTTAAACCAAGGTAATTTGTTTTATTATAAGTATATGGCACAGATATCTCTCCTTAATTATGGTTTCGTCGCTTATAATTATAGAGATATTTGTGCTTTTTTGTATTCAAACATAAAAATAACGATTGATGATTTTACTCACCAACCGTTAAAAGTGTACAGCC
>NZ_JBOIRQ010000048.1:0-616 GCF_051413795.1 Staphylococcus caeli
CAAACTTCTTAATTTTAATGTCTTAATGTATCTTAGACAAAAAGGAAAAAGACAACGTTCTAAAGAAACTAGAGGTAAATTCAATGTCGGCAAGTTAATTTCACAACGACCTAAGGAAGTAAGAAAGCGTAACGTATTTGGTCATTGGGAAGCTGATACTGTTGTATCGAGCAGAGGAAAAAGCAAAGGATGTGTTGCAACTTTCGTAGAAAGAAAGTCTCGTTATTTATATTGTTTTATAATGCCCGACCGTTCTGCAAAATCTATGGAAATTGCGATTAAACAACTAATATCTAAGCTTCCAAATGGAACAGTTAAAACGATTACTGTAGATCGTGGAAAAGAGTTTTCATGTTATAAAACCATTGAAAGTCAATTTGAAACCAATATTTACTTTGCCGACCCTTATTCTGCTTGGCAACGTGGAACAAACGAAAATTCCAACGGTCTACTTAGAGAATTCTTTCCTAAAAAAACAGATTTAGCAAAGATAACTCAAGCAGAATTGGATTATGCTTTATGTTCTATAAATCATCGACCAAGAAAGTGTCTTAATTGGTGTACACCTTATGAAATTTTCACTGTAAGTCTGTTGCAGTTAAATTGACAATTCATC
>NZ_JBOIRQ010000049.1:0-437 GCF_051413795.1 Staphylococcus caeli
ATGATTGGGGTGAAGTCGTAACAAGGTAGCCGTATCGGAAGGTGCGGCTGGATCACCTCCTTTCTAAGGATATATTCGGAACATCTTCTCATGAAGATGCAGGAATAACATTGACATATTGTATTCAGTTTTGAATGCTCATTAGAGTATTCACATCGAGAATGGGCCTATAGCTCAGCTGGTTAGAGCGCACGCCTGATAAGCGTGAGGTCGGTGGTTCGAGTCCACTTAGGCCCACCATTGATTTTAATAATAATACTATTATGGGGGCTTAGCTCAGATGGGAGAGCGCCTGCTTTGCACGCAGGAGGTCAGCGGTTCGATCCCGCTAGTCTCCACCATAAAATTTGTACATTGAAAACTAGATAAGTAAGTAAAATTTATGATTTTACCAAGCAAAACCGAGTGAATTAGAGTTTTTAAACAAGCTTTGAATT
>NZ_JBOIRQ010000050.1:0-435 GCF_051413795.1 Staphylococcus caeli
CAACAGCGCCAGAAGCACCAACGGTGAATAGAGTAACAAGCGAAGATAGCCAAGTAAGTGGAGCAGCAGAAGCAGGCTCGACAGTAAAAGTGAAGTTCCCAGGAGGAGAAACAGCAACAGGAACAGCGAATGAGCAAGGGAATTACACAGTAGATATTCCAGAGAATGTGAACCTCAAAGGTGGAGAAGAGTTAGTAGTAACAGCAACAGATGGAGCAGGAAATGAATCATCAGAAGGTAAGACAACTGTTATAGATACAACTCCACCAGAAATACCAATTATTAGTGAAGTTACAAGCGAATCAACACAAATTAGCGGAACAGGTGAACCAGGTTCAACAATCAAAGTAACCTTCCCAGAAGGAGTAACAGTGACAGGAACAGTAGATGAAACAGGAAACTATGTAGTCGAAATTCCAGCGGATGTGAACCTCA
>NZ_JBOIRQ010000051.1:0-413 GCF_051413795.1 Staphylococcus caeli
TATTAATCCATCTATAAATCGTTTTAAATGAAAGTTCACCTAAGAATAAGCGACCAGCAATTTGCTCTGGTGACCAATGTTGTTTAAGATAATAAATGATTTTCTCCCTAAGATCGGAATTCAATTTAATTCGACGTCCACAATGCTTTCTCTTAGATTTATAGTTGGATTGAGCAGATTCAGCACTATAGTTATCATTAATTTTATTTCTACGTACTTCTCGGCTTATAGTTGAAACCGAACGGTTTAAGATACGTGCAATGTCTCTTAAAGAATAGTTTTCATTTTTTAATACCTCTATACGTGCTCGCTCAGTTATAGTAAGATGTATATAGCTCATATCGGCACCCCTTGTATGTGTTTTTGTGGTTATTAACATCTTACAATAGAGTGCCGTTTATGGGCATTTTTTT
>NZ_JBOIRQ010000052.1:0-384 GCF_051413795.1 Staphylococcus caeli
ACGAAGGCAACTACACAATAGATATTCCAACGAATGTAGATCTTAAAGGCGATGAAAATATCGTTGTAACAGCAACAGATAAAGATGGAAACGTGTCGGAAGAAGCAACAACAGTAACAGATACGACAGCACCAGAGGCACCAACGGTGAATGATGTAACAAGTGATGACACACAAATTTCAGGAACAGCGGAAGCTGGTTCAACAGTAACAGTAACGTTCCCAGACGGAACAACAGGTACAGGAACAGCTGACGACGAAGGCAACTACACAATAGATATTCCAACGAATGTAGATCTTAAAGGCGATGAAAATATCGTTGTAACAGCAACAGATAAAGATGGAAATGTGTCAGGTGAAGCAACAACAACAGTTACAGATACGA
>NZ_JBOIRQ010000053.1:0-349 GCF_051413795.1 Staphylococcus caeli
AAATGATTGGGGTGAAGTCGTAACAAGGTAGCCGTATCGGAAGGTGCGGCTGGATCACCTCCTTTCTAAGGATATATTCGGAACATCTTCTTACGAAGATGCAGGAATAACATTGACATATTGTATTCAGTTTTGAATGCTCATTAGAGTATTCATTGCAACATTTTGTACATTGAAAACTAGATAAGTAAGTAAAATTTATGATTTTACCAAGCAAAACCGAGTGAATTAGAGTTTTTAAACAAGCTTTGAATTCAAAAAAAAGAAATAATCGCTAGTGTTCGAAAGAACACTCACAGATTAATAACATTTTGGGTTTTCAACCGACTTGTTCGTGTTGAAAGTCAAA
>NZ_JBOIRQ010000054.1:0-332 GCF_051413795.1 Staphylococcus caeli
ATTCAAAGCTTGTTTAAAAACTCTAATTCACTCGGTTTTGCTTGGTAAAATCATAAATTTTACTTACTTATCTAGTTTTCAATGTACAAAAAAATGGTGGGCCTAAGTGGACTCGAACCACCGACCTCACGCTTATCAGGCGTGCGCTCTAACCAGCTGAGCTATAGGCCCATTTCTTTTGAATACTCTAATGAGCACTCAAAACTGAATACAATATGTCAATGTTATTCCTGCATCTTCGTGAGAAGATGTTCCGAATATATCCTTAGAAAGGAGGTGATCCAGCCGCACCTTCCGATACGGCTACCTTGTTACGACTTCACCCCAATCAT
>NZ_JBOIRQ010000055.1:0-300 GCF_051413795.1 Staphylococcus caeli
CTTTAAGATCAACATTTGTTGGAATATCTATTGTGTAGTTGCCTTCATCATCAGCTGTTCCTGTACCTGTTGTTCCGTCTGGGAACGTTACCGTTACTGTTGAACCTGGTTCTGCTGTTCCACTGATTGTTGTATCATCACTTGTTACGTCATTCACCGTTGGTGCCTCTGGTGCTGTCGTATCTGTTACTGTTGTTGTTGCTTCTTCCGACACATTTCCATCTTTATCTGTTGCTGTTACAACGATATTTTCATCGCCTTTAAGATCAACATTTGTTGGAATATCTATTGTGTAGTTGC
>NZ_JBOIRQ010000056.1:0-275 GCF_051413795.1 Staphylococcus caeli
CACTTGTTTTGAACCAACAATTTAATGTTGCGTTCGGAATTAACGTTGACATATTGCAATTCAGTTTTCAATGTTCATTTCTTCAATCAAAAGAATTAATTTTACTCGTTTTGACTATCAAAGTCAAGACTTTTTTAATTTTTTCTTAAAACTTCCATAAAAAAACGACCCAAAGGTCAAATGGAATTGCCTGGCAACGTCCTACTCTTGCGGAACGTAAGTCCGACTACCATCGGCGCTAAGGAGCTTAACTTCTGTGTTCGGCATGGGAACAG
>NZ_JBOIRQ010000057.1:0-249 GCF_051413795.1 Staphylococcus caeli
TTAAAGGTGGAGAAACGTTAAACGTCACTTCGACAGATAAAGATGGAAATGTGTCAGGTGAAGCAACAACAACAGTTACGGATACGACAGCGCCGGAAGCACCAACGGTGAATGATGTAACAAGTGATGACACACAAATATCAGGAACAGCGGAAGCTGGTTCAACAGTAACAGTAACGTTCCCAGACGGAACAACAGGTACAGGAACAGCTGATGATGAAGGCAACTACACAATAGATATTCCAACAA
>NZ_JBOIRQ010000058.1:0-224 GCF_051413795.1 Staphylococcus caeli
ATCATCGACCAAGAAAGTGTCTTAATTGGTGTACACCTTATGAAATTTTCACTGTAAGTCTGTTGCAGTTAAATTGACAATTCATCATATCTAAAATTCAAAATCTCACATTTAAGTAGCATTGGTTTTTAACGGCTGTACACTTTTAACGGTTGGTGAGTAAAATCATCAATCGTTATTTTTATGTTTGAATACAAAAAAGCACAAATATCTCTATAATTATA
>NZ_JBOIRQ010000059.1:0-214 GCF_051413795.1 Staphylococcus caeli
CTCCACCTTTGAGGTTCACATCCGCTGGAATTTCGACTACATAGTTTCCTGTTTCATCTACTGTTCCTGTCACTGTTACTCCTTCTGGGAATGTTACTTTGATTGTTGAACCTGGTTCACCTGTTCCGCTAATTTGCGTTGATTCACTTGTTACTTCTTCCGCCGTTGGTGCTTCTGGCGCTGTTGTATCTACGACTATTGTCTTCGCTTCTGG
>NZ_JBOIRQ010000060.1:0-212 GCF_051413795.1 Staphylococcus caeli
GCCATACCCCAGGCAAGCATGCACGGTCAAAATCGGAAGATTTTAAATATAAAGAGGACAAATCCTTAACGATGGATTTGTCCTCTTATTTTAAGAATGGGGATTTATGTCCCAAACTCTTATTCCTACGATTAGTCAAGTGCTTATATAAAAAATTAAGCATACTTAAATAAACCGTTCAATTTTATTTTTTTAAATAAGGTGTTAAACTA
>NZ_JBOIRQ010000061.1:0-203 GCF_051413795.1 Staphylococcus caeli
CTGTACCTGTTGTTCCATCTGGGAACGTTACTGTTACTGTTGAGCCTGGTTCTGCTGTGCCTGAAATTTGTGTGTCGTCACTTGTTACGTCATTCACCGTTGGTGCTTCTGGTGCTGTTGTATCCGTAACTGTTGTTGTTGCTTCACCTGACACGTTTCCATCTTTATCTGTTGCTGTTACAACGATATTTTCATCGCCTTTA